>JACRFZ010000023.1 GCA_016212515.1 Candidatus Melainabacteria bacterium | reverse complement strand
TGTTACCTTCTTCCAATTGCTTTTCAGCGGTTAGTGTGGTGATTTGAGGGTGAGCGGCGCCATCAGATTTACAAAGCGATCAAAGAGATAGCTTGAGTCGTGCGGTCCCGGACTCGATTCCGGGTGGTACTGCACGGCAAAGATGGGCAGGGTTTTGTGTCTGAAGCCCTCTACTGAGTTGTCGTTGAGATTGATATGGGTGAGTTCCAGGTGGTCCGGCATCGACTTATCGTCTACAGCAAAACCATGATTTTGACTGGTGATTTCAATTTTGCCGGTGGTCAGGTCTTTAACCGGCTGATTGCCGCCCCGGTGCCCGAACTTGAGCTTGAAGGTGGTGGCTCCCAGGGCGATGGAGAGAAGCTGATGCCCCAGGCAGATGCCGAAAATCGGGATGCGGCTCTCGATTAGAGCCGGCAACTGCTTGAGAATGTCGGTGCAGGCCGCCGGGTCGCCGGGACCGTTACTGAGGAAGATACCGTCCGGCTTGCTCTCCAGAATTTCCTTGGCGGTGACCGATGAGGGATACACGGTGGCTTCGATGTCGCGCTTGACGAGTTCCCTGAGGATGTTCTCTTTGCAGCCGAAGTCCATGACGGCTACTTTGAACTTGCCTTTCCCTACCTTGTAGCTGGCCTTCGTAGAGACCTCCCCGGTGAGATTCTGACCGGTCATCTCGGATACGCCTTTGACACGCTTGAGCAGTTCATCGGCATCCTTGCGGGCATCGAATTCTGTAGAAATGAGACAGCGCATGGCGCCCTTATCTCTAATCTTCCGTGTGATCGCCCGGGTATCGATCTCGGTAATGCCTACAATTCCATGTTTCTTGAGAAACTGGTCGAGACTACCCTGGGAGCGGAAATTACTCTCTACGCTCGAGAGATGGCGGATGACCAGACCCCGGGCATAGATTTTCTTGCTTTCCATGTCTTCTTCGTTGACGCCGTAATTGCCCACCTCCGGGTAAGTGAGCGTAATGATCTGGCCGGCATAACTGGGGTCGGTGAGAATCTCCTGGTAGCCCATGAGAGAGGTGTTGAAAACCAACTCGCCAAGGCTTGTGCCCTCGGCCCCGAAGGCTTCACCTTCACAAATCGTCCCGTCTTCCAGAACCAGGCAGGCTTTCTTACCGGTTTGCCAGGTAAGTTTGCCCTTCTCGTCTCTAATGAATCTTTTTACCGTCACCGCGCCGTCAACCATTTGAACTGCTTCCTTCTAAAATCTTCCGTCAGCTAACCCCGAGTGCTTGCGATATATGCCTTCAAGCTTTTGAGTCTAGCCTCTCAATCAGTTGGCGATCGACTGGTTAAGAGAGTCTGCCGGTAAGAACTATCTTACCCAAACTTGCACCTTCTTTTCGGTCTCTTGCCATCCCTGCATAATATTTCCTGCTTTCCAGGCAAATGTAAGCCTTGCACCCGGCTGTAAAGTACCAGTGCCAATCACCTCGGGGGCTGTCAATACCATGGTTGCGGTCAAATTAAAGCAAAGCTTAGGTCTACTTTGTTGTTCAACTTGTGATTTCGGGTGCTTCACCTATGTAAAATTAGAAGCGCTCAAAGGGGACTTCTTAGCAACATGGACGCAATTAACAATTACTATCACCAGTTGACCTATCTGGCGCCTCATCTGGTGCTGACCGTAGGCATTTTGTTCGCCGCTTTGTGGAACCTCTTTTTCCCTAAAGCCAAAGGCATGACACCCATAGTCAGCCTCATCGCCCTCGGCGTCTCCGGCTTCGTGCTGGCTACCCAGATGACGGCTACCGAGAAGCTCTTCGGCGGTGTGTTTACCGTCGACCCTCTCTACGGCCTCTTCTCCCTGCTCAGCGTGGCGGTGGGAATGGTAGTAGTCTTGATGAGCATGGGTTACGACCACAAATTCGGCAAGAACACCGGCGAGTATTACGCCATCTTGCTTACAGCCGTCCTGGCTAATCTCTTCCTGGCCGGTTCTACCGACCTGATCATGCTCTTTGTCTCCCTCGAGACCCTCAGTATATGTTGTGTGCTCCTTTCCGGCTTCTGCAAGCGCGACTTGAAGAGCCAGGAAGCTTCCCTCAAGTACCTGCTTTCCACCGCTGCCACTACGGCTACCCTGCTCTATGCCCTCTCCTTCCTCTACGGGCTATCAGGCTCCACCAACTTTGATACTATCCGCGATGCCCTGGCCCTTTCCGCCGGCGGCAATGCATCTTTCTTCCAGGTTTTGCTTCTCACCCTCGTCTTGAGCGCCGTGGGCTTCAAACTCTCCACTGTTCCTTTTCATATGTGGACCCCCGACGTATATGAAGGTGCTCCCACCCCTGTTACCGCTTTCCTTTCCATCGGCTCCAAAGCCGGCGGTTTCGTAATCGCCATCCGCTTGTTGTCCGTCATGTTCGCTCAGTATCAGACCACCTGGATTGAACTGCTGGCACTCCTGGCCATCCTTTCTATGGTGGCTGGAAACCTGATTGCCACGGCTCAAACATCCTTGAAGCGTATGCTTGCCTACTCTTCCATAGCCCATGTCGGATATATCCTCATCGGTCTTATGGCCGGAGGTGATGCCGGTCTTTCGTCCATGGTGTTCTATGTCATGGTCTATGGTTTCATGAACCTGGGTGCTTTCGCCGGCGCCATTCTCTTCAGCAATGAAACAGGTTCCGACCGCATCGAAGACTACGCCGGTTTGATTCGCAGACGTCCCTTGCTTGCCATCGGCATGTCCCTCTGCCTGCTCAACCTGGCCGGTCTGCCCATTCCCCCCGCCGGATTTTTTGCCAAGGTCTTCGTCTTCACCGCCGGAGCCGGTATCACCCAGTCTTTTATGGGCTTGCCCCTGGGCTGGCTGTTGGTCGGTTGTGCTCTGGTCACCTCCGTACCGGCCGTTTTCTACTATTCCCGGGTAATGATCACCATGATTGTGCCCGAGCCCTCGGAGAAAGTGGCTAACCTGCCCGGTGCCAACCAGCCCCGCCCCTACGTGGGCAGCCCCCAGGAGTTTCCCGGACTGGCTCTCATCGTTTGTGCCGCCTTCGTGGCTGCCTCAGGCTTGACCTGTGTGCAACCCTTGATGCAGCTCTCTAAAAACGCCGTTGCCGGTATCACCAGACCGAATGGTCCTGTGGGCTTGAAGCTGGATAATGAACCCCATGCCAAAAAGACCAGGGATTTCCTCTCCCTTAAATAGGACCCCGAGGTGAAGTCGGTTTCCCTCTGGAAGTGCTACTTCCTTGGACTGGCGCTGCTCCTTCCGGCCCTTTTCGTCTTCTATCAGCCGGTCATACTTGGCGGCAGAGACTATTTCGTCTCCGACCACACCTATTTCTTCGAGCCCTTCGCCCGCTTCATCGAAGAGGGGCTGAGGCGAGGTCGTCTGCCCTCCTGGAATCCCTATCTCTACTGCGGCATGTCCCAGTTGGCCAACCCTTCGCCGGGAATCTTCTATTTCCCCACCGCTCTCTTTGCCTTCCTGCCCTACAGTCAAGCTATGGCTCTGACCCTGGCCTTGAGCCAGGTTGTGGCTTACGGTGCCGGTTTTCTCATGGCGGTGGAACTGTCTTTGCCGGCAGCGGCCGCCTGCGCCCTGGGCTTGATGCTGGCCTTGAACGGCTATATGTTCTCCCTGAGCGCCAATTACAGCCTGCCTGCCACCGCCGCCTGGGGCTTTTTAACGGTCTCCCTCTTCCTCATCATGATGCGCTCCGATGGGCGCAAGCGCCTCTGTTACATGGCTCTGTCGGCTCTCACCTGCCATCTGACCATCATGGCCGGACGACCGGAGATCTTCATTCCCATCTTTGCCGTGCTCGCTATAATTGCCCTGGCCCCCCTGCGGCGGCTCAAGCAAGAAAAGATGGGCGTGCTCACGGCTTTTCTTTATCCGGCTGCCTCCCTTGCCCTGGCTGTGCTTATGAGTATGGTCTCCATCGCACCCGGCTACGAATGGACCAAACTCTCTCCCCGCGCCAGTGGACTTGCCCTCAGCCAGGTCTTCCTCTGGAGCGCCAACTGGTATGACTTCATTTGCGTGTTCACCGGTCAGCCCCTCGGCGACCTGCAACATGCCTTGAGCCGCTTCCTCTCGGTGGTCACCAGCCGCAAAGGCTATTTCCCCTTTCTGCCCACTGCTCATGTAGGCTCGGTTGTGCTTTTGCTTGCTTGCTTGTCGCTCGCATATCCCGGTCACAGGCTGCGGCGCCTTTTGCTACTGGCAGGCTTCCTGGTCGCTGCCTGCCTGGCTGCCGGCGACAACACCCCTTTGAGCCGATTGGTGTTGGCGGCCGTACCACCACTGGCAGTGCTGCGCTACCCGGTCAAGCTACTAGTCTTTTCCAATTACTTTCTTTGCTTGCTCGCTGCCCACGGTTTTGTGCAGGTCGCTTCAGACAATTATTCTAAAGAGCTAAAGCGGCTGATAAAGCTGCTTTGCGCCGGATTTCTTTCCCTCAGCCTGCTCTTTGGTCTGGCCTATTTACTGAGAGACTTTTACGGCGGCCAGACTTTCAAGATAGATGCTCTGGCGGTGAAGGAATTTACCTTAAGCCCGCCCGCCTTTTTTGCCATGCTCTTCAAGTCGCTTTTCTTGAGCGCCTTCATCGCCTTCTTACTGAGTCTGGTTCTGGCTTTCAGCGAGCGCCTCAAACTGGGCAGTCGAGAAAGAACAGCTCTTATCATGGGCGCCCTGCTCGGCTCCATTCTTACACCCAGCTATCAGATGCCGCCACGGACGGTGGCAGCCGGTTTCTATCGAAACGTACCTCTAGCCGACAAGTTGGAGGCGCTCAGTCAGGAGCCAGGCAGCGAGAGCTTTGCCGTGAAAGGGCGAGGCCGCTACCTGACCTGCTATTTCGACCCCCTGGTGGTGGCCAAAGGTTATGTGCCGAGGCAGCCCAATCAGTTCGGCGAAACCTATATGCAATACTGCCGGGAATTGCTCTTGCCAAATACTAATGTCTCGCTCAATTACCCGGTTACCTTCGGTTATGAGGCGGCTGAAACCAAGGACTACCACAAGGCTTTTCTCGATTGCCTGCACAAGAGTTCGGTGGATGTAAAAGGGGCTTCGGACCTGCCCCTTTACCGCTTTTGTCTGATCACTTCCACCCGCTTTCTGGGCACTCAGATCAAGGGCAAGAAGGGTCCGTCTAATCTTATGAATCCTCGATTCTTCGAGCTCATCGAGGAGAACAAAGCCTATAACCGCAGACTCTACAAAGTGCGCCAGGCTGGTGATCGCTATTATGTCTCGAAGCGCTATCGGGAAGCTAAAAGTGTGGCTGAGACTACCTCCTGGCTCTTGAGTAAGCAACCTGAAGAGGCTATGACCCCGGAGGCTGTACACGATAGTTTTGTGGATTTGATTGAAACGGCGCCGGACATCGGCAGTGTTTTTGAGCAAGGTAATTTCTTCTACCGTGATATGGAAGATGAGAAGGACCTTGAACGTCTCCAGATGGCTTCGCTGAATCAATCAGTCACCGGACTTACACCCGGACGCCGCCCCCTTGTTTCATCGGCGAAGCTCTTGACCGATGAGGACAATCACCTGACCTTCAGCGTCAGCATGGAAAAGGACGGCTATTTCGTCTTGAACGACCGGCTTTATCCCGGCTGGCATGTGAAAGTCGACAGTCTGCCGTCCAAACTCTTGAGGGCCAATGGCTTCATGCGGGCCGTGCACCTTAATGCCGGGTCGCATCTGGTGGAATTTGATTTTAGACCCAAGTCATTTTCTTTCGGGCTGTTCTTGACTGCGGTGGGCTTTGCCCTCACCCTGGTCTGCCTTCTGGTGGGGCTTGCTCCTCTAATCTGGCAGGGCATTCTCTTTCTGTCCTATGGCTCCAGCAGGGGCAAGGCAGCGGCAGCTTCTCAAGGGGTTCAAGAACAGTAACTTAACCAAAGGAGCCGGGGCTAATGCTAGTATTTCCTTGGTAGACTAACTACTATCATGCCCTCGTAGTTCAGTTTGATAGAACACCTCCGTCCTAAGGAGGGTGTCGGGAGTTCGAGTCTCTCCGAGGGTGCCATTTTTTCAGGATCGGTAGGCCCTACATCGGCCTTCTATTGAAGACCTCTCATAACAAGCGGGAACTCTTTTCTGAGCTGGCTCTACCAAGGTGCATTCAGGAGTTTTTTTTACGAGATTCTCTTTCAAAAACGATTGAGTTTGTACTTTTCGCTGTCGGTAAAAGTTTGAGTCAATTGTCAGCTATTCCACTGTAATTGGAGAAAGGAAACTCAGATGATAACCTCCCTCAGCCTCAAAGGCTTCAAATCTTGGTCGGACAGTGGCACCATTGAATTCGGAAGCATTACTTGTTTCTTTGGTGCCAATAGCTCGGGAAAGTCTAGCTTGATTCAATTCCTTTTGCTTTTAAAACAAACTGCCGAATCCAATGATCCCTCCGTGATTCTGAAAGCTGGCGGTAGTCCAAGCGATTACGTTGATTTAGGCACATTTCGCGATTTCATTTTTAATCACGATTTACATCGGGCGCTTGAATTCGAATTAGGATGGCGTAGTTTCACTAAAAGATTCAAGATGAAGAGTTATGCCTTTGGTGCCACGATAATGCAGAACGGTAAGCAACTGCAAGTAATGGATTCACACTATATCGGTCGTGATTCAACTCGTATAACTTGGACAGCGAAACGGTCACTTGCGACAATTGAATTTAAGGGCGGAAAGTCCTTTGAAACAACCATGAAGAAAACACGGGGACTCTTTGGTCTTGCATCACACATCCGTTTGCGCTCCGATCTCCTGGCTAGAGGCTTAAGAGGCGACTTTTCGGACGTCCTAATAGTTCTCGACAAATTCGAACGGAGTTTGATCGGCTACAACGTTTTATTCCAGGACTACCTTAAGTCCAAAGAAGGTGGAAGTGCCGGGGACGTGGGTACCCAAAGTCAACTATTACTTGCATTAAAGTTTGGTAGCGCAGACTCCCTCAAATTCGATCTTGATAGATCACTCAGGAGATTTAGTGATGACCTTGATGAGGCAATTGGCAGGCTTCAGCAAATTATTACCAAGCTTGAAAAGTTTTCGCTGGATTCCAATTCTTCATTCTCATCCTCTTCTTCTTCTTCGTTTGATAAATTTAGGAAGGAATTACTGAAAATTGCTAACGAAGTTCGTTCCTTAGAACTTCCAATTGAACCTGACGATAACGACTTTGCCCTTCGGCTTGAGCGACTCATTAAAGGGTCGGAGGCACTAAGGAAGAAAGCTGTGGCAATATTCGAAGATATGAGACAGTTTCAACAAGACCTGTCTAAATCTATAGAATTTTTGCTCTTTCTGGAAAGAGATCTTCGGGTGTTACTATCCAATACGTTTTACATTGGACCTTTGCGTGAATATCCACATCGATTGTACGTATCCACTGGACAGGCTCCCAGCAATGTTGGAACTAGAGGTGAGGCAGCAGTTGATGGATTGATTTCTCGACTTGAAGGAATTGAACTTCACGATCCTGATGGAGATGAAGATAGATTCTCCGTAGATGAAAATGTATTTGAGATGGTAGTTAAATGGTTCAAGGTATTTGGCTTGATCGATGAGATGAAACTCTGTTCCTTAGGTGAGGGTGAGCGATATCATCAGCTCAAATTAAAGGCGAAACAGAGTACTGCTGAGGTACTCATAACGGATGTCGGATTTGGAATTTCTCAGATTCTACCCATAATAGTACAGTCTTATTTGGCTCCGTCTGGATCAGTAATATTGTTGGAGCAACCAGAAATACACCTTCACCCTGCGATCCAAGCCGATCTTGCGGATCTTTTGGTCGATGTATCGCGAACTCGCAATATTCAGTTCATTGTTGAAAGCCATAGCGAACACTTTTTACGTCGGCTACAACAAAAGGTCGCTGAAGAGAGCATAGCTCCTTTCGATGTTCGTGTTTACTTCTGTGACAGAGGTTCCGAAGGGTCTGTATCACGTAGCCTGCAGATGAATGATTTTGGTGAGATTGAAAATTGGCCAGATAATTTCTTTGGGAGTGTTGAGGACGATCTCTTAAAAATGATGGAGTTAAAATTAAGGCGAATGAAACTCAAATCCTCAGAGCCACCCGTAATTTGAATATTATTGATACAAATGTTTTGCTAACGGCAGCTGGTTTGCATCCGGATGCTGATCCTAGATGCGCAGAGAAATGTTTATCCTTTCTGCGGTCATTGAGTGAGCACAGAAGAATGGTTGTAGACTACGACTATGAAATCCTCCGTGAGTATTTTAGGAAGCTTCCTGTGTATTCCGCGGTGCATAGGCTCTTGACCGAATTCTTGAAAACAAATAGGGTGCTGGTTTGGTGCAAGATAAATAGAAGTCGATCGTCACCATCTGAAGTAATTGGCGAGTCGTGGTACAACGAATTGCCGGCCAACGAAACTCTCTTCGAATTTGATAATGCTGATCGTAAATTTGTTGCGGCGGCGTTCGCCGTCTTAGCTGATGCACCGAATATTGTAAATGCTACTGATACTGATTGGTGCTCGCTTAGGGGATTCCTGAGTCAGCATGGAATTGGCTACATCGATTTGTGTGAAGCGTGTGGAAAGAATTGTTGATGCTACCGCCTAAATTTCCGAGAACTCCCCACATTCTGTTGCCAGGGCAGGAAATAGCCCGAACCGAAAAGGTCGTTCCGAGTGAAAAATTGGAGTCATTTCTAGGTACCGATGTCAAAGTTGAAGAAAAGCTAGATGGTACGAATCTTGGCTTGTTCTTGAATGAGGACGGCAGAATTTCATGTGTTCATCGCAACACGGTGTTCCACGGTGCTGCGGAACACCAGTATAGTCAATTACCGATGTGGATTTCAGTACGAGAAGAGCTACTAAAGAATGTTCTGGGCAATTCGCTCGTTCTCTACGGAGAGTGGTGCTATTTGAAGCATTCAATTTACTACGATCGTTTACCTGACTGGTTCTTTGCCTTTGACGTATATGACAAGACTGCGAGAGATTTCCTGTGTTCTGCGTCTCGCAATGCAATCTGCAAACGAATTGAAGTATTGATTGTCCCAGAATTAGCGACACTCTGTACCAAAGACTTGAGGGATTTCGCTCGACTTATGGGTAAATCAAGGTTTTCGGATGAAGTAGCTGAGGGGCTATATTTGCGTTTGGAAAATGAAAGTAGAGTTCAGGCACGAGCCAAAATCGTCCGGTATGATTTTCTGGCTGCCGAGGAAACGCACTGGACCCGTAAACCCGTGGTCGCGAACAAACGAACTCAGTCGCTTGGGTGACAGTCCTAAATTCTTGCGACGCACGTTCTGTATAGCCAATCTCGGAGAAAATGCACGATGGCGATCGGGTCAAGAATATCCAATCAGTGCCAGCTGGATGTGCAAAAACTCCAGCGGAAATCCATTCAGCTAAATCGCCTCTCCGACTGGGGAAAAAGAGTTTTCCACTATTTCCCCAGAGGAAGCTTGCCACGTCATCTGACGCAATCTGTAATAACAAAAGCCATTCATTATCCGGATCCAACAAATGCTCAGCTGGTTTTCGAAAGCGCCCTCAACACGGTCAACTGCTTTTGCGGGGATTGATATAATTGACAGGTCTTCAAGGAGCACGCTCTTGCCAGATTCTAAAGATAATCAGGACGGGGAAAAGCGGCTATTCAAGTTGTCTGCACGGGTGGATGTGCCCGCCGAGCGTAGCTTGGATGTGCATGAGGCGGCTAACAGCGGTAGTGCTGATAAGGCGAAGATTGAGAAGTCTCGAACCAATAGGCATAGCGGTAGCGCCGGTGGCGACCAGATGCAAAGCATTGAGCTGGTTTTTGAAGACGGCAGTAAGGTTTCGCGCATCCAGCCGGGCAAAGAGTCTGCCAGAGAAGGTTCTCTTGCGTTCCTTGCCCGTCACGAGATTAAGCCCGACGAGTTGGACAAACGATTAGCAGCGGTAGCTGAAGGGCGCGACAAACTGCTCTCAGCCTCCATAAACGAAGGAAGCGATGCTAAAAAAATCGCAGCCTTAGGTATAGCAAAAGATGACGTCGGTTCTGCTCTTACTGTGTACATGCTGGGAGTTGATGCGGCCAGTATCCTCGGACCGAAAGCCACTAAGGCAATTGGGGATCGGGTCATCATATTTGGCATCGCCCCTCTATATGGTGCTGTTGAGAGTGGTACCCATAAGGTCATCAGTGAGCAAAATAAGCTGGCTCAGAGAGGCGCATCAAATGTGGTGCTTGGCACTGCCATCGGTTATGCCCTAGAGCGAGCGCATCCTGCTGTGGGTGCTGGAGCGTTAGCCCTCGGTGTGGGCGCATTGGGCAACGAGCTCATTACGTCGCCGCAAGCCCAAGAGAGAAATATTCAGCTCAAGGTGCTCGCCGACAATACAGAATCGGGGCTGACGCCTCTTGATTTGGTCAGATTTGCCAACCATACCAAGCAAAGTCTCGGACCTGCAATTTTCGATGGTACCTTTGACCTTGTCACAGGCGGTGCCGGCATACCCGGGGCAAAACAAAGCTTTGGTCATCTGGGCGGAGTTGGCAAGCCGGGCGCGTCCGAGGTGTTGCCAGGTGCTTCTTTCGGTGGTGAGTCCGGCGCTGTATCTTTTGCCTACAGCGGTTTTAGCAAAACTGTTTCAGGCATGGTTGATAAATCGCTCTTGCGCTTAGGCCAATTGTCTGCTGAAACATGGGGCTGCATATGCTCTCTAGTTTCAGACCTCCCCCATTTTCCCAATCAGGGATCACGGCTTGCCTATGCTCAGGCTGGTGCCGGTTTCGATTTAGGCATTGCCGGTAAGTCTGGCGGGCAGAGCGGTTCAATATCTGAGGCTGGCAAGAAAGCCTTTGAAGATTTTGTCAGTTACATGTCTGGATTTAAGGAGAAATTTGGACACAATGAGCGGCAAGAGTGGAATCGGTTTCTTGGTCTGACTGAGCAATTTGAGAAAGCTAAGCTTAGGGAAGGAAAGAGCGGTCAAATTCCAGCGGAAGTGCTTGCCGGCTTTCCTGACAAGAACGATATACCAGCTGAAATTATCGAGAAATATACAGTGGTTCAGCAGGTGCATCCTAAAGCATGCGTTGCTGCCGTGGGAGAAATGTTGACTAATGGCGCAGTTAAACAAGAAGAGTTTTTGCAGCGGTTTCAGCTGTATGTTCCTGAGCAACTTCGCGAACCAGAAATGTATGCTGACCTTAGTTGGCTTAAGAAGGAGTTAGGAGATGACTTTTCTTGCGGTTTAACTGCTCCGGATTTGTCGGCAGTTAAACAGTTCCTTTCTAATACCAAGATGGCCGCTGTGGAGATTAGGGGAACCGGTCCAAAAAGTCATATTGTACTCATGCAGGAACTTACTCCAAACGGCAATGTGTTTATAAAAGATCCTCTTGCCGGTACGCATTATGAGCTAACTATTGAGTCTTTTATGAAAGTCTGGAATGGAAGATCGGTGTTTCAAAAATCTCCTGAGGTTTCGCCAACCTATCTGATCAAGGAAAAACAGAAATGATAAATCTTTACCCTCTTTATATTAGAGTCCATGGTCCGCGTTCCTATCATCTGGGTTTTAGGGCCGCTAGTGGCGATGTGGAATATCTTTTCCGTTTTAGCGATGATGACGATAACATGGTCGATTATATAGATACGGGCTTCAATGACGCGACCATTGTTGATGAAGCCAAGTTCTTCATTTACCAGACGGTGTTCTCTTTCCATGCTGCAAGACAATCGTCGATACTCAAGGGCCGCGCGGGTCAAGAACTTCACCCAACTGAAGTCAGATATCTGGGAGAGGGACCGGCTCAGGTGTTTAATTTCCGCGCCAGCTTTTCAGATGAGTCAGATACAGAACACGCCAATTTGAAGTTTAAGGTGATTCAGGGCGCCGGTGGCAATATTTCAATAGAAGACGAGTTGGGTGTTCACTCTGTGCAGACCTCAAGTAATGGTTCCTCTGTTTTGTGTGAGAGAGGTCTTCATGCAGATTTACTTCAGTGTGCTCTCTTTCTTGACCAGGCACGCTACTATCGGGGCATAAATCAGGATGAGCCTATGCAGATTGATTTGGTTTATACGGGTCATGATGATAAGTTGTGCTAGTGCGGACTTGAGCTGGCAATACTAGTCTTGTTCAAAAACATTGCACAATTAGAACAACATGAGTCGGCAACCCTTTCCTTCTGCCATGCGAAATTCTTTTGCCGCCCACTGTGTTGCGCTTTTATGCCGCCGTCAATACCAACAGTGTCTACTTCAGAAGTTTAAAATCTTCAGCTATCGCCCCTTAACGACTGGTTTTGATAATGCTATGAGTTGGCGCTTCCTTCCTGTAGCCCCCGGCAAAGGAATGCTCCTGTCTGATATAAATCAGTTGCATTTTCTCTAAAGTATGTTGTAAGTCTCGTCTAAGGTGGTTTACCATGGGGGAAATATAGGTGTATACCTGCGGTTAAACGGAAATCTAGATACCGGCAAATATGAATACTTTCATGGGGCGATCGGAGTTTCAAAAACCCGCTAATCACGCGGTCAGGACGTTTTCAAGTCCATTTTTGACTGTATCTCTCAGACTCAGTCGGCAGGCTAACTCCGTTCCTTCCCACTGGCACGATTACGACGAGTTTATCTATAGTCCTAGTGGTCTCAACCGGCTTAGTTGGACTACGCAGGAGCGCACGATAGTTAAAGAACTGCTTCCTACGACCGTTCTATGGACTCCGGCTGGGGTCAGACATTCAGCCAAGTGGGATTCATCCTGGTATAGCGCAGGCATCCTGTTGAGCAAGGAGTTTCTAGACAGCTACCTGCTTCAGTCGAACCTCTGGAGACCGGAAACTACCGTCTTTATAAACGCCAGCGAAGAACTCAATATGTTGCTTAAGTTAGCAGTGAGCCAGACCTGGCTTGAGAGGATAATTTCGAATCCAGCTTTTGCCAGGTCGGCGGCGGTGGTTCTGTCTAGCGAACTGGCAGATTCCTATAGAGCAAGCGCCGGTGCACGTGATATTTCGACCGAAAAGGTTCCGCTGGGAAAGCTAAATGATTATATCGATGCCAATCTAGCCCGTGACCTGAGCCTCAGAGACCTGGCGGAGGTAGCTAACCTCAGCCCCCATCACTTTTCTCGACTGTTCAAAAATAGCACCGGTTGCTCACCTTACCAATATCTCGTTTCCAGACGATTGCGACACGCCCTATCTTTGGTTTCATCGAGGGAATTAGCTATGGATGAAATTGCAAAGTCGACGGGCTTTTCCTCTGCATCCAGCTTTGCCAAGGCATTCAAGCGCGTTTACAGAGTCTCTCCATCCGAGTACAGAAGGAAGCTGGCTTCTGAGTAAGTGTCCAAAATCGGCAAAGTCCATTCTTGCTCTTTTGAGAGTTAGCTGCGCATTTTGGGCAATAATTAGAACCTCATTAGCGAGGCTTTCGTGACGACTTTGAACAACCTTGATCTTTTTAAGCCCTATTCTCTGGGCGGCATTGAGTTGAAGAACCGCGTGGTTATGGCGCCTATGACCCGGCTGAGAGCCCTGGCGGACGGTACGCCGTCGGATATCATGGCCGACTATTATTCACAACGTGCTTCTGCCGGTCTGATAGTTACAGAATGCACTATGGTGTCTCCCTTGAGCCATGGTTATATGCATTGCCCAGGAATTTACAATAGGGAGCAAGCGCAAGGCTGGCACAAAGTAACAGAGAAAGTGCACGAGATGGGCGGTTTGATATTCCTTCAGCTCTGGCACTCGGGACGGGTGGCACACCCTTATCTACTTGATGGGCAAGACCCGATAGCGCCGTCTCCTCTGGCTGGTACCGGGAATCTCCACACACCCAAAGGTAAAGTAGACTTACCTACTCCCAGGCAGTTATCGCTAGAGGAGATTCCACAATTAGTTGAGGAGTTTCGAGCCGCTGCTGAACTTGCCAGGTCGGCAAATTTTGATGGGGTTGAGATTCATGGTGCCTTTGGATACCTGATAGATCAATTTTTGCAGGATGTAAGCAATGTCAGACAGGACCTTTATGGCGGGACTGTGGAAAATCGCGCCCGTTTTGCCGAAGCCGTGGTATCAGCTGTAACAGGTGTCTTTCCCGGCCGCACCGGCATAAAGCTGTCTCCTTCCAATACCTTTTACGGTATGGGAGACTCCGACCCGAAAGCACTCTTCGGATATTTGATTGAGAAGCTGAATAGATTCGCTCTCGCTTATGTGCACTTAATGGAGCCGAGTCCGGCGGACCTGGAAAGAGGGGTTCCCGTCGAAAACGTGCTGGCTACATTCCGCTCCTTATGTAAGCACCCAGTGATTTCTAATGGCGGCTACGATAAGACCCGGGCCAGGGAAGCCATCGGTTCTGGAAACTCGGACCTGGTTTCTTTCGGACGACCCTTCATCGCGAATCCGGACCTGGTTTATCGCTTCAAGAATGACTTGCAATTGAAGGAGGCAAACCCGCAAACCTTTTATGGTCAAGGACCGGATTCTAAGGCAGGGTACACTGACTATGAAGTCTCAGATGCTGCTGTCGGAAACCGCAAGTATTAGTAAGCCGGAGGAAACATGGCAGACCCCAATAAAGCGCTCCCTGAGAATGTGGAAGGTGACTTCTTCGTCGACTCTACCTGTATCGGTTGTCACAATTGCAGTGATTTAGCGCCGGGAGTTTTTGCTGAGGTTGCTAATGACTTCTATCTTGTGGTGAAGAAACAGCCGGAGACGGAGAAGGAGCTTAGAAATGCGCTGAGAGCTCTGGTGTGCTGCCCAAAGGGATCAATAGGCACCAGAAATAAACACGATATGAAAGCAGTACTCGAACAGTTTCCTGTGGAGATTTCCGAGGGGGTCTACTACCTGGGCTTCAACTCCGATAGAAGTGCCGGTGCTAAATCATTCTTCATTGCTTCTGAACAGGGAAACTGGATGGTCGAGGCTCCTAAGCTCCAGTCGAGGACCATTTCATGGATAGAAAAGCAGGGCGGCTTGGCTTACATATTCTTGTCTCACAGAGATGATGTGGCGCAAGCTAGAGAGTTTGCCCATCACTTTAATGCCAAGCGAATCATTCACGAGGGAGACCTGGAGGCGCAACCGGATGCGGAAATTGTGTTGAAAGGAAGTGAGGCGGTGACAATCACTGAAGAGTTCCTGGTAATTCCAACGCCCGGTCATACAATCGGTCATTGTGTTCTTCTCCATAAGGACAAGCATCTGTTTACGGGAGACATGCTCACCTCTAGAGAACGTTTTGATGATCCTATTGAGGCGTGGAAGCCGGAGATTTGCTGGTGGTCGTGGGATAGGCAGACAGAGTCGATTCGTAGATTGCTGAACTATGACTTTGAAGTAATGATACCGTCGCATGGGCGGCTTTTACGAGATAGCGCGGAGAACATGAAGTCGCACCTGGAACAGTGCATAAGACGCTGTGATGCAGAGCCGGACAAAAATCCGGCCACTCCCTACCGGGCTAAGTATTTGACATTTATGATTGAGCACGCCAAACGAACCGGCCAGGCTGAGTATTCAGATGAGACAAAGCGCAACCTGGAAGATGTTCTGCGGAAGATGAATGATTGACCGGTCATTCTAGTTGCAACCAGCAATACGGTTTGTTTCTAAATTACCAATCAGGAGTTGGCTCTGGCTCTGGAGATTCAGGATGAAGTCCAATCCATTCGTTCCTCCACTTTGAGTCGACAAATTTAAGCCAACATTTTGTTGGAAGTTCCAGCTTGCGACAGACTTCCTGCAAAACCGGCACAGCCGCATCAATATCAGTCAAAAGCATATCTAGAAAAAGATGTTCGGGACCTAGTCCATAGCCGAGTAAGTATCCAACAGAAGCGCAGACTAATGCTTTGTCAAAAGCCCTGTACACTTCAGCGGTATCCAGAGAGTCATCGGGAACGCTTGAAAGATCAACGATGACATAACAGAAACTTTCGCCCGTTGACGAAAAGCGCTCCGATGTAAAGCAGAGGGGCTTATTATGAGCAGCAACAATGATAGCCGGCCACAGGGTCTCTACAAAGTCGCGCCTGATTCGAGGTTTCGGCAATGCGAGATGTTGCATTTCGACAGAGGGTCTAATTTCGGCGGCAACGAAATCCCGACTTGCCAGAATGTCCTCATAAACTGCTTTGACGCAGCTAGAGAGCATAGTCACAGGGTAGAAATCGATTGATGAATCTAGCTGTCTTTTTTGAAACAGCGCCTTGGCTCTATCAACAAGCGGCAAGCTTTTTCCAGTTGTTGTTATCTCACCGATCCATTCTTCGGCAATCCTTTGACCCAGCACGACTTCGCAAAGAATAAAGCAGTAGCATTGATCAACAAG
>JACRFZ010000022.1 GCA_016212515.1 Candidatus Melainabacteria bacterium | reverse complement strand
TGTTTGCGGCTGGCAACCTGTTTAGACTGTGACATACAAAAGCTCCGTTTTTTTGGTTGAGTCTGGGTCTTGGTAAACACAGATTGTGAGCCAACTGACAGGGCTTTTGTGCCTTTTAGAACATTACTTTGGTATCACTCCGGTGAATAATGCGGGCCAATATGGCACACTATAACAAATAGTGAATATTGGTAAATTGAAAATGATGGGAGTAAGGGCGACGGGGTGTTTAATTTACCGCCGTCGCCCTCAGTTTGATCTAAACCTTGCGGCGCATGTTCACCACCCGGTCCAGTTCGGCGTGAACAATTCCCTCGCCGTCAACCAGGTTGATGCGGAAGGTCCTGTCCAGCTTCTCCTGCACTGCAAGAGCGCTGCGAATTTCCGCCAGGTCGCTTTCGGTGACGATGAACTGTGCGTAGAGAGTGCTTCTTCCGGGTTTACGGAAGCGAATGGAGCCGGCTTTGTCCCAGACGATGTAGTCTTTGCCCAGGTTCTGGATGAGAATGAGCATGAGGACGGGATCGGTGCAGGCAAACATGCTGCCACCGAAAATGGTGCCGACATAATTGCGCGTCCTCAGTCCGAGAGGCAGTCTTACTCTCACTTCACGCAGGTCCGGTGCGATATAGGTGACTTTGCCGCCGCTGCCCCAGAAGCAGGGGAAACAGTTGAAAATGAGGCGGGCAATCCGACTCTTGCAGGACTCGCGCCGGGTCGGTTTCCCAAAGGGACCGAAGCGCCTCTTTTGTGCGCCCGGCAGGAAGCGGGGCACAAACAAATACAGAAGACAGACGGCGGCCAGCGCCGACAAAATTAAACTGAACATTGGTCGTGCCTTTTGATTTGATAGTTGAAAGATACAGACGAAAAGACTTCATCCTATGGTCTGTCTCCGGTCGCCTGCCTCCGTCCGATTCTTACCAGCTCCACCAGAGGATCAGGCCCGCACAAACATAGTGCAAGAGACCGACCGCCATGCAGATGTTGCGGGCGCTGCCACCGGCACGGATGCCGTAGGTGGCAATGAGTGAGCCCTGAGAGGCCACCAGAGCGGCCGCCATGTACTTGACGAAGGCGGCTCCCTCGGCGGTTCCGGCCATTTGAGCCGGAGAGGGCAGGTTGCTTAGAAATTCAAGCATATTGGATGCTCCATTTTACTTGGGCCTGGAAAGGTTTTTTGTGAGGCGGTGTCGAAGACCGGGTCTCCGACACCGCTTGTTCCTTAGACGCGGGCGCCGAAGCGATCAGCCACGCTTTCCACCAGCATATGGGTGATGCGGCGGGCGAGGCTGAGAATGCCTTTCTCGTACGGGTTGACGGGCTTGGAGATGAAGACCAGATTCTCTTCCTGGTTGGCGCGGAAGAGGTAGTCCTGGCTCGTAGCCAATTCGTCCACCAGATTGAGTTTCTGCTCCACGCTTTCCGCCGCCGTCCAGTGGTTGCCGTTGCAGACCACGGTTTCGTCCACATTGCGGTATTTCTTGACCACGGCGATGAACTGACGGTGGATGGCGGCAAGTTGCTGCAGGTAGGCTTGCTTGCCGTCCTCGGTCACTTCCGAGAGCGGCGTCACGGTGCGCTTCATGTTGCCGGCCGTGAGGGTGAGCGGGTCGGCGCCGAGGCCCTTGAGGAGCCGGTTGAAGTTGATGAACTCGCTCACCACGCCGACGCTGCCCACCATGGAGAAGGGAGCCGCCACGATGCGATGGGCCGGTACGCTCATCAAGTAACCACCGGAGGCCGCATAGGTGTCCACGCAGGCTGTCAGGTCGATGCCGGCCAGGCGAATGCGTTCCATTTCGGCGTACATCTGCCCGTACTGAGAGACGCCGCCGCCTGGGGAATTGACCACCACGATGGCGCGGTGCAGGCGGTCTTTGTTGATGAGCAACTCATCCACCATGCGGGCGAAGTCTTGCCTGCCACTGGCCATGGTGTCACCTTCGAACTTCAGTACGGCGGTGAGTTTGCTGCCGGCTAGATGCAGCTTGGGCAGCTTCTTCCGGGGATGGGCATTGGCCAGGGCCGGACGCGGAGTGAAGACGAAATCGTTGTTCAGCTTCACCAATTGCAGGTCGAAAGCCTGGCGAGCAGAGTTTTGAGCACTTCGTCTGGCCACCAGACCTGTCAGGGCAAGCACCAGCATGATGCTTGAGAAGAGCAGGATGAAGACCAGCATATCGGTGCCGACAGAGAGGACCCAGTGGAGGGCCTGATTGAGGGTTGCGAGGAATTCCAACATTTCAGTTTTCCTGTGTCAGATTGAAAGAGTGAGTGCCCGTTGGCGCTCAGGTTTGTGGTGCTACCGCTTGCCATTGGTTCGAGCAAGCGGTGCTGTTTTTACTGCTCGACGTGAGCGACTTTGACGTCTTTGCCGTCGAAGCTGACCGTGACCGAGCGGGTGACGGTGATGGGTTGGGCTTTCTTGCCCCGCAGAAGCTCCAGGAAGCTTACGGGGCTGAGCGCCTGGTAGGACTCTTCCAGCTTCAAAACCTGGCCGGCTTTCATGGTCAGAAGTGCTTCGTAGTTGTCGAAGACGACCAGGACCGGCGGGAAGGGACCAGGACCGCCGGCTACGGTGGAGGTGAGAAAGCGCTCGCCGATGATGATGCGGCAATCGGCATCGATGCTCAAGCGGCTATCGCGATTGAGGCCGATGCTTACTTTCACCAGGGCCGTGTCGCCTGCCGAACTCTGGGCGGCGGCGTCGCTTGTGGACGGGCTCGCGGCTGGACTCAAGACACAGAGTTGTCCGGTGGCCACGGCGGCGCCTGGTGCCAGGTCCACCTGCTCCAGCTTGAGCCGGCCGAACCAGGGCAGGCTGTCGACGAAGCGCTTGTCGAGAGGCAACTGGGCGTTGCCGACGCGCAGAAAACTGAGGCGTCCAGCCATGATGAAGGGGGTGATTTTCATGCCCCGCAGTTCGAAACATTTGAGAGACTTGAGAGAATTTTCCATGTCTGTATTCATAGAGGTGTCCTCCGGTTAGAGTTGCATTTGCTTCGGCAGAAATTGGCAAGGGCGCTTATGGGCGCCCCTGCATTGGGTGTGTCAGGCGGATTTGTCGAGGAGTTCCACCTGAAAGTGGGCGGCCAGAGAGAGCGCGATGCTCCGTACCGATGCCGCCTGGCCCTGTCCGTAGAAGGTCCAGCCTGTGGTGCCGATGTATTTCTCGGTGTTGACGAGGCGATGACCCAGACCGCAGGCGTGCGCCTTTTCGCGGATGAGACGATTGACTTCCCAGCGCAGAGATTCAGCGGTGCGGAAGTAGCAATTGTCGGTGGGTTCGAAACCTTCGTCGCCCGGAAGACCGGTCACAAGTATGGAATTCGTATCGTCTCGCCCTGTGCTGTAGAAGATTCGCAGGTCGGACAGAGCACTGTTGGTGGTGGCGCGCATGGGAATGACTCCGTTGTTTGCGCTTGAGTTTGTGGGTGGCTTCTTAGCCGGTTTACTGCCTGGTCCCGTTGTAACTGAGAGGGAGCTAAAAGTTGAGAGCTCAATTTTTAAAACCCAGGTCCAAGCAAAACTACTGACTCATAGAGTCATATGAGAAACAGATCACATAAATGTCATGACCAGCTTAACCTTATCTCTTTAAAGGTGCTTAGAGGTTGGCGCAGCTATCAGACATTCAGCTCTGCTTCTACTTCTGCCAGTTCTCGCTCCAGCATCTGCGCATAGTTCGGGAAGTACTCTTCGAATTGCGGACGCAGGGCCAGTGCGGCCTTCAGATAAGTGCGCGCTTGCTCCAGTTGACCGCGACGGCGGGCCACATCAGCCAGACCACTATTGGCTTCCGCCTCGTAGATGGGCGTTTGGCTGGCGCGGGCTGCGCGCATGGCAGAGAAATAGGCCGACTCGGCTTCGTCCAGGCGCCCGCTGAGCATGAGGGAACCGGCACGCTGCAGATGGTGGTCGGCTTGCCGGTTGCTGTTGGCGCGGGCACGTTGGGGTGCAGTCATCACGAAGTAGAGGGCGAAGACGACCAGAAGGAGAGCGATCGGTAGGAGAATTGACATGGGCTACCTGCCTGTCGAGAGTGAAGGGAAGCAGTCTCTCAGCTTGAGTCTCACCAGCGCGCGGTTTAGGACGTTCACCCTGAAATACGGATGAGGGGCGGGGTTTTGCGCTAAAGGTCTGGTGTTTAGAAAAGCTGAGGAGCTGAATTAGTGTAAGAAATTGGGTCTTCAGCCTAGCTAACCCCTGGTTGGCGGCTCAACCGCTCCTTCTTAAGTTTTCGCCAATGCCTGCTTGTTTTTTGTGGTCTCTTACTTGCTTAGGGAAGCTGCGTGAGACGCTAAACCCATTAGAGCGCGCTTATCGGCTGCAGTGAGCTTCCGCCGGAGCAGTGTGAAGCCTTGTCCGGCTTGGCTTTTCCCCTTGCTGCTGCACTGCTGCTGCCGGCGACGGCTCTGTATTGGAGCTAATTAACACTTGCACGGATGTTTATTTGAAACGGCAAATGGTAGTACCAGAGAGTTCTTATTTATTTTACTTTTCAGGAAACTACAGCCAGCTTTCAATTCGTCCTCTGGACCCTGTCTTGTTTACTTTTGTCGCCAAATCGGGGACGCGCAGCGCGCTCTCTTTGACCAGGTAGATGACGGTAATGAGACGCTCGGATGGAGAGGCTTGTTTGTAGTTTTCTTTGGTGTGAACAACGCGACCACGGTGGTCGTAAGGAGCAGAACATGGCCGAGCGCAAGCTTGAGGTCCTCAAGGCCTTCTTTCCTCAGTCCGCTGCCCGCAGTTTCCATGTGACCTGCGAAGTCGGCGACATTCTCATCATCGAGCAGGAGTACGACCATGGCACCATGTGCAAGAAAAATGGCGTCATGTGCTTCCTGCTGGAAGAAGAGGTGTACCGCTATTGCCGAGAGCTGACCTGAGTTTGGTGGGGTGTGTCCGCCCAGGACGCACCCCCCTCTCTCTTGTCACTGCCTCCGGTAGAGCGCATAAGTCCGGCAAGGCGTGCTTGTCGGCTGCGCGTGTGTTTTCTCTCTCCGGGATGCCCGGGTGGAGTAGAGCGTGAGATTGTTTGTTGTGGGATTTCTCTGGATGAAGGGGCGCTTCGCGGTTCTGGTCAAGTACTTTGACCGCTCCGCCTCAGAATCCAGAAACTCGATGATGCCGTCTTCAGTACTGTCTGCCAGGTTGCAGAAGCTGCAAGCGGAAAGGGAGAGTTTGGAATGGCAACTGGCCATTGCCGAGGAATTGGGTGTCGGACCTGACACACTCAACGCCTTGCAGGCACAGATCGAGCAATTAGAGGTTCCCAGAGCTGCCTTGCCGGTGCCGCCTCAGTCTTCCCCTGCCCAGAGCGAAGCTCCTGCCTGCTTGACTTTAGAGTCGATGGACGACGTCAAGGCAGTGGAGGCGCCAGGCTAAGCAGAGACTGTCGGTAGTAATTTCCTTCGCCCATGTAGGTATCAGATGTGAACTTACATGGGTATTTCCTTTGCTTTTGTTGAGGACAGCGGCTATCGTCGCGACAAACAGCGGCCAAGAATTTTTTTGCTGCCCTGAGTATTTGCTGCAGGCAGTGTCTTAAGCATGAATAGCTCCCGGTTTTTTATTGTTGCTCTGGAGATATTATAGAAAGTAGTAAGACGTTAAGGCAAAAATAATTGCGGGGCTGAGCATTCATGAGAATCAAGCCCTGAGTATGACTCTCCGGCATCCTTGCATATCGAGGGTAAAAAGAGAGACGATGCACCTCATCGAGGGCATCGTCTCCGAAAGTACGGCTGTTTTTAGCTGCTATGCAAGACCAGGGCAGTCAGGTAAAGTCCTTGCA
Source organism: Candidatus Melainabacteria bacterium (assembly GCA_016212515.1). GTDB lineage: Bacteria > Cyanobacteriota > Vampirovibrionia > Obscuribacterales > Obscuribacteraceae > Obscuribacter. Next base: position 15,196 of record JACRFZ010000022.1, on the reverse strand, counting down.
AGAGTGCCAGCACCAGACCGAAGTAGAGCATGCCTATGAAGATAGCCAGGTTGCGGCTGGCTTTTACCCTGCCAATTTGTAAGGGCACGGTTTGTGGTTCGGGTTCTTCCCGAGGCTCATCTTCCGCAGTTTCACCATCAGGCACTTCTTGTTCTTCGGCAGTTTCATTGGCCTCCTGACTGGCAGTGGGAGGCAGCATGTGCGAATTTCTCAAATGCGGTAAAGTCAGGAACCAGACCACTACAGCTACCAGGAGAGATAGAGAGCCGGGTTGGTAGAAAATCTGGGCCGTGGCAAAAATGACCGTGCCCAGAATGAGGTTGGCGCGCCAGCGGTTTTCCTTTGGCAATTCCAGCGCCGAGAAGCAGGCAATCAGGAAAAGGATGGACCAGTTCAAAACGACTGCTGCCACCAGAGCCAGTACCACTAACAGTCCGCGGATGCCCGGCATAATTGCGCCTATGACCCTGCCGCCGTCCAGTGTGCCGAAAGGCAAGAGGTTGAGCAGGTTGATGACAAGCCCCATTTCCACAAGGGAGAGCCATTCTTTGTCGCCGGTCATGAGGTAGACGGGCAGGGGCAAGAGGGCTCCTATTGTTCCAAGAATTGGTCCGCCGAGAGCGATCCAGGCTTCGGTGGACTCTTCCTTCACCGGTTCTTCCAGGGTGATGAGAGCGCCGAAGGGAAACATGAACATGGGCGGCGTGCATTTGATGCCGTAGTGCCAGATGGTGAACAGGTGACCGAATTCGTGAATTATGATGAGAACTGTCAGACCGGTGGCGGCGAACCAGGAGAGTCCGAGGGCGAACTTCAAGACAACGATAAAGAGAAGGGCTGAGGCGACTGAGATTAGATTGCGTGACTGATTACTGCTTGGATTTGGTCTATTCATAAGGAATTCCAGTAAGAGTAGAAGGTTGTCGGGGCGCTTAAGAACCTAGTTCCAGGTCCCTTTCCAGCGCGCCGCTAAGTTTGAGGTGGACGGTTCGGTCTGAGTAGTTGCTTTCGACTACTACAGTCAGCCCGGAGGCAAGCGCGAACTGAATCACCGCCGAGGTCTGAAAGCCGCTCCAGTTAGAGATTTCGAAAATGACGATTTCCTCGTCGCTGGTACGAGCCTGCAGTTCTTCCTTGACGACTTTGATACGTTCAATGGCTGCCGCTCTTTCCTTTAAGAAATTGCGACGGGCTGCCTCAGTAGTGATCTCTGAGAATTTGACAAAGGCGCCGATGCCGAAGGCAAGCAAAGCCCAGACCGGTGAACTGCCGAAGTAAGCCACAGAGATGAAACCGGCGGCAAAGAGTACCGCGACTATGACCAGCCAGTAGTTATTGCTGTTGGCCTGGAAATACGGACGGTGCTTTAGTGCCGTCAGAAAAATGCCGAGGAAAAAACTGCCGGCGATGAAGAGTGAGTAGATTATCGGCATAAGCCAGGCGCTTTGCCAGATGCTTGTATTAGTGAGGGTTTCCATAAGGCTCCCGGGTCTAATGTTGTGGTTGTTGGGTGACGATTTTCAAGCCGACGGTAAGGGCATCGCCGTCGGCAGATTTACATCCAGGGTGAAGAGCCCGTAGTCTTCCAGCTCTTGCACCGATCTATTGGTGATGATGTATTCGCGGATGCCGCGACTGCCGTCTTCCAGCTTGGTAAAGCCGTCTCCGGTATAGAGTTCGGAAAGACGCAAACGGTGATAGAGGAAGCGTCGCACCGAGAGAGCCGAGCCGTCGCCGGACAGGAGCCTGTCCATGGTCATATAGCGAGGGTCTTCGGCTCCCAGGTTGTCCACTTCCGCGAAGCTGAATCCGGCCATGGCTTCGAATTCCGCGATCGATTTTGCCTTCATTTCCCTGGCGTGCACTCGAAACAAGTGAGCGGCTTCCGGATAGCAGGCGCAAGCCATGGTGAGGACATTTTTCCAGGAAGCAACTTTTAGTTCTTCCCGGCTTAGCTTGAAGATGAGAAGCTCAAAGCGAAAGCCTTTGTCCAGCTTGGTTTTGATGTAGCCGGCGGTATAGCCTATATTGAGCAGCATCTCGTAACCCGGTCTGAGCAGAATGTGCTTCAGACCGCTCGGACCCATGACCATCACTGCCCGGCGTTCGTTTTCTTCCGCCAGGGCCAGAGGACGGTCGTAGCGGGTGCGAATGATGCGACCGTAGCAACCGGTCAGTCTTGGCAGGGGCTTGCCTTCCAAGAGCGCTTGTTTTAGCTTGTGAATTTCAGACATAGGCATTTACAGCACTCCCAGTGTGCTTGGCACAAAGTTTGGTTTGAAATAGAGTTCAGTCCGCAGGTTCTTCCTTGACCAGCACCACGGTTTTGGACTGCTCCTGCTTGATTCTTACGGTGAGATTCAGATCGTCATCGGTTTCTACCATCAGGGTGTCGCCGCTTGCCGGCTTGCCTGCGATGATCAAGTCAGCCAGAGGATCTTCCAGCTTTCTTGTGACGGTGCGCCGCAGTGGTCGGGCTCCGTAGAGAGAGTCGTAGCCCTGGGCGATGAGAATGTCCCTGGCTTCTTCGGTCAATTCCAGGCTGAGGCCGGGGGGCAGGCGATCTTTGATTTCGCCTATGATCAATTGCAAAATTTCTTCTTGCTCTGGTCTGCTCAAAGGGTGGAAGCAGATTATTTCGTCCATGCGATTGATCAGCTCGGGCGAGAAGACTTGCCTGACTTCCTGCATGATTTCTTCCGTGGGGGCGCGGCTTTTGCTTCTGAGCGCTTGTTGAATAGCGCGAGCACCAATGTTGGAGGTCATGATGATGATTGAGTTTTTGAAGTCTACGGTGCGTGCTTGCCCGTCCGTTAGCCTGCCGGCATCACTGATTTGCAAAAGCAAGTTGAAGACATCGGGATGAGCTTTCTCGATTTCATCCAGGAGGATGACTCCGTATGGTCTGCGACGAACTGCTTCCGTTAGCTTGCCGCCTTCTTCGTAACCCACATAGCCTGGTGGTGCGCCGATTAATTTGGCGGCGGAATGTCGTTCCATGAATTCCGACATGTCCAGACGAATCAAGTCATGGTTGTTGGAAAGGAAGGCTTGAAGCGCTTTTGCCAGTTCCGTCTTGCCTACTCCGGTTGGACCGAGGAAGAGGAACATGCCGGTCGGTCTGCGTGGATCTTTTATACCGGCTCGTCCCCTGCGAACAGCCCGGGATACGGCGCTGATTGCTTCGTTTTGACCTATTACCCTTTTGTGCAGGTGCTCTTCCATGGTCAAGAGGCGGCTGGTTTCTTCCACATCGAGGGCGGCAACCGGAATGCCTGTCATCATGCTGACCACTTGAGTTATGTGGTCGGTTGTGACAAGCGGGCGGACGACGGGCTCTTCTTCCTTCTCAGGCTCTGTCTCTACCTTATTTTCTTTGGGCTTCTCTTCAGTCTGCTTAAGGGAAATGAGTTTTCTTTTGCGCTTTTGTTTGTCTGTACCATTGCCGCCACCGGCGACCGCATCCATTTTCTCCTGGTCGTGGGCGATAGCTACCATCGAGCAAGCTTCATCAACGAGGTCGATGCTCTTGTCGGGTTGGAAGCGATCCGCCACATAACGGTCTGACAGGTGGGCGGCCAGCACCAGAGCCTGATCGCATATCTCCAGGTCGTGGTGTTTTTCCAGTCCGGCTTTCAGACCTTGAAGGATTTGCACAGTATCATTTATGTCCGGGGGCTCCACCAGCACTGGTCTGAATCGGCGCATCAAGGCGGCGTCTCGATTCTCCACTCCTTTGCGGTACTCGCTGAGAGTGGTGGCACCGATGACGCTTATCTCTCCGCGCACCAACTCCGGTTTGAGGGAATTGGCTGCATCCAGTCCGCCGGCGGCTGCTCCTGCACCCACGAGGGTGTGCATCTCGTCGATGAATAGAATAACGTTGCCGGCTGCTTTTACTTCTTTGATCAGCTTCACCAGTCGGGCTTCAAAGTCGCCCCTTGCCTGGCAGCCTGCCAGCATGGCGGTCAGGTCCAATTGGAGGATGCGTTTGCCTTTCAGCTTGGAAGGTACATTGCCGGTTGCGATTCGCTGTGCGATGCCTTCCACGATGGCGGTTTTTCCGACGCCGGCTTCTCCCAGAAGGACGGGATTGCTTTTCGTTTTGCGTCCAAGCACGCGGATGGTTTTGCTGATTTCGGTGAGCCTGCCGATGACAGGGCTGAGCTTCCCCTCCTGGGCTTGCGTTACCAGGTCGGTGCAGAAACTTTTCAAGGCCGATGATTTGCCTGGTTTGCCTGCGCCGGATTGGTCCGCCTCCGCATCATGGTGGCTGGCAGCCAGCGAGGCTTCCAGTTGGTTGAGGCTTTTCTCTGTCAGACCGGCGCCCAGTAGCGACTGGCGTAGAATTTTGTCTTTGGTCAGCAGGACTCGATAGAGGTCCTCGCTGCTGATGGAAGAAGGCCTGGCAGCATGGCTTTCCACCTTGTCCTGGGGCACTGGTGCGGATGCCAGCGCTTGAATGGCTTGTACCAGGGCTTCGGACATCTGGGCATCGATAGCCCCCATTTTAAAGTTGTAGGTCTTGTTTGGCCTGGCTGATTTTCTAGTGAGTTCTCGCAGTTGGGCAATGTTCAGACCACTGGAGACGAGTAACTTGGCGGTTCGGGAAGTTGCTTCCTGCCATATGCCAAGGGTAAGGGTATTGCCATCTATGCACGGACGTCCCAGAAGATCTCTTTCTGTTTCGGCCGCATGGATGGCAGTTTGGAGCGGCATGGTGATATCCATAGGGCATACTGAATCGGTCGGGTGGGTCTGAGCCGAAGCTCAGACCCTGGTTAATTATTCGAATTGTCTGGACATAAGAAATGCCGGCTGCATACCGAAGACCAGCTCATGATCGAGAGGAACCGGTGTGTCGGCGGCTTGCCCTGAGGTTTCGGAAGCAGCGGAAGCTTTCTCTGCCGCTTGCTCGATGGCGTGCCAGCGAATTAGTTGCCAGACAGCCAGTCCTGAGATGAATTCAGCAGTGGGTCCGACTGAGATAGTGGTGCCGCAGGCCGAGACCGGAGCGACATCGTCACCGTATAAGGTGCTTTCCCAGCCGCGTACCTGCTTGGGGCGGGTGGGATTGATGGTATAGACGCGTCCCTCATCGGCACCCATTCTTGTCTCAATCATGAGCCTGGTGCCCACTTTGTACCGCAAAGCTTTCTTCCATATCTCGCTGCGCGATGACATGGTGTCGGTGAGCAAGAAGACCACTTCGCCCAGGGTCTGGCTGCCGTCCACTCTCTCGTTGTGGATGGTGAGGTCCATGCCGGTGTGGGCCTTGACCAGGTCTTTCAGGGCTTCCACTTTGGGTCGACCGATATCGGTCTGGCTGTATACCTGGTTGGCGATATTGTGTGCTTCCACTATATCGAAGTCCCAGACATGTATGTTTTCGATGCCCAGCTTGGCCAGGGAAAGCACGATGCGTGAGCCGCTGGCGCCTGCTCCGATTACGTCGATGCGACGATCGCCGAAGGAATCTCTTGAGAAGACATCTACGTGTCTATTGATCTCAATGATGTTCATTGTCCTTTTTCTCCTTCTCTGTTTTTACAGGTTTGTCGGCTTTTGCTTTCTTGGCGGCAGGGTCGCCAAAGATAAGCCTCCAGAGCCAGCCTCTGGTTTTTGGCTGTTTTGGAAAGACCTGGTTTTTCTCGTCGTGATAGCGAGGATCACCGTGATAGTCGCGACCACGCTCGTCGGAGTAATTGCGGTAGTATTCTTCGTTGTCCGGGTAATTAGTGGGGTGGCGATAGTTCCAGAAGAGCCCTTCCTGCCTGCCTTTTGTCTGACCGTCGCTGCCCGGTTCCGAGCCCAGTCCCAGGAAGTTGAGGAATGGAATGTGTTCTTCCACCTTCTCATTGAATTCGGCTTCTACGGCGGCTCTAAGCTCATCGCTCGGCTGGAGCAGGGGGTGCGGCTCGCTCACTTCAGGCAGTGTGCAGAAGTCTCTTGCCTGGGTGCGTTCATGCCAGCTGCCGAAGAGGGAAGCGCCTCGTTCTACCAGGGGTTTGGGAGTGATGATGGTGTTGCTTTCCGGGTCGTATACGTCCCAGGGAACGTCTTTTACGGCAAAGCCAAGATCGAAGTAGTAGACGGTGAATTCGGCCCGACCCAGCTTGTTGAAGATGCCTCGAATGTACCATTCCAGTCCATCGTCGCGGAAGCGCAGCATGGTCTGGTCGTCGGTGCCTGAAGGGGAGGTACCCATGCGCACGTGGGAATGACCCCAGAAGCGCATACTATTGATTATTTCCAGCCCTTCGTCACCTTTGAGCATAAGCTCCTCCGCCAGCGTGCTCTGCCCTTCCACCGACAACTCGGTTTGAGCGGCACTGACCTCTTGGTGCAGCAGGAAGGTGTCTTCGATGAGGAAGTTTCCACCTTTCAGTTTGGATGCCGTGCCCAGCCAGCCGACTTCCAGTTTGGCCAGTTCCACATAGAGCAGCATCTTGCGATAAGCAGTGGGAGTAATGTAGATGCGGGGCGCCTGTTTGCCGACGAATAAAGCCGTCTGGTGAAAGAAGTGAGGGCTGAAGGGACGATCTTTGGGCAGAGCCGGGCGTGGAGCTGTATTTTCCAGCGTGGTATCGGCTTTGACAGGAGTTTGATTGCCCTGTTCCGATTTGACGGTGTTGTTTGGACTTGGCTCATTGTTTGGGGATTGTTGCATATGTGTCCCTTGGGTAATTGCTTCGAATTTGAAGTGGTTGGCATTGCCGACATGCCCCGCTTCAGCCTGCGCTGAAGGGGGATGACGGGTGTGTGTCTGTTTTTGTGTCGGCGGTCAAAGCACCAGCGGCCAGGCTTTTAACTGCTCACCAATGGCGTCGTTTTGACAGACTTGCAGGTGTTGCAATAAGAGCTCGATGGCCGTGGGCAGATCTTGTTCCGCCGTCAATTGGAATATGGATTCCAGAATTTCAGCCGGACAGAGCTTACCGTCGGCGAAAACTTGAGGAGCATGCATGCCGCTGCGCCAGGCCTTTATGCGTCGGGTCAGATTATGGCAGGTGATAGGCGCATCGAGATTGCCTGCGGTGTCGACTGTGATCAGGAACCGCCCCAACTCTCTAGTGCCTTTGACATTAGGGGCGGTGGCGGTGAGGATGTCTGTGAAAATGAGAATTCTACCGGCGCTGAATCGTACGCTTTTGACTTTATCGATAGCCATTAGAGCCCGGTATTGTTCGGCCAGTAATTTGCTGCCGTCGGCCCCTGCCGTCTTGATGGTTTTGGCTTGTGCCAGTTGTGCCTTCTTGAAAAAGGCGCAGGCCAGACTCAGCAATTTGGCATTGGTTTTTTCAAAGGCTTGCAGGGTTTGTGCCAGCCACTGGTCCATTCTTGTGCGAGCTAGTTTGATGTAGTTTTCTCTGGCCTGGCCAAGCTGGGTATTGGCATACTTGCCCTGCATGGAGTCGGTAGGCGGCATTGCCGTGGGTGTACAGCAGATTTGCTCGTTTAAGTCGACCAGATAAATGCCGTCCCATTCACTGGCTGCCGCATTCAGTCCTTTAAATCCCAGGGCTTGCGACAGGCGTTCCTGGCTTTCGGTGACGATTATGGAGTTTTCGTCCCAGTTGTAGTAGTCGATGCCGGCCTCTGACAGAGTATCCAGGGTGAATTGGTCGGCATTGATCAGAATGAAGCTGTTCATTGCTACCCCCTTGCCTGGCTTTGAGCCAACATCGCACTATTGGCGACGGGCCAGTTGTTGATATTTTTGCCCCAGGTGTCGTCTACGTTGACTGCTTCCACGAAGGCTATGGCTGCCTCAACACAGGCTGCAAACTGCCTCTGGGTGATGAGGGTGCTGAAGACGTCTTTCATATTGCCCATACAAGCTTCACCGGAAGAATTGACGTGGGGCGCGTTCATCTTCAACTTTTGCGCGTGTTCCGCCTTATTCAGCCAGGTGATTTTGTTGGTGGAAATAGTAATTTCGAAAGGTCCGATCCAGTGCACGATTTTGGTGCGAGGATCGGTGCAGAAGAGGTCGGTGGTATTGACTATCAGCCTGTCTTCCATGACTCTCACGCCCACTACCTTGGAGATGCTCACCAGGGAGTCGAATTCGGCGCCCAAGTCCAGGTAAGGTGCTTGTTCAATTTTCAGCATTTCCTTTTGAGCGGTGACGGTTTGTCTGAGTTGTCTGGCGAAGTCTCCGAAGGCCGCCTCTGTGGATTTATCAAGAGCGGTCTGTGACCCGCTCACGGTGCCTGCGAGTTGCTGGTAATGGGCATAGAGTGACTTGCCGTAGAGGCTGGCTAGGTAATCTTCGCGGCTCTGGTTGTCCGGGCAGAGGCGGCTCGCTTCCATAACCTCCCGAGCGGCGAGTAAGAAATTTGCCCAGAGCAGGCATTCCTGAGCGGTTCCGTAGTGCATGAATTCGGGATAGACGAAAAGCTGTCGCCCTATTAACTCTCCTACGGCTACGCCTTGATCGTCGTAGATCGGTAGCCCGTGCGGGGAAATGCAATGCATAATCGGTTTGTTTGCAGGCAGAGGTATACCCCAGCAGGAATCCGGCGCAGGCAGTTGGATGGCTCCTTTGGGGGCGGCGTTGAAGTAAATGGTGAACTGGTCCGTCTCTCGAATTTGCCTGGTCTGGCCCTTGCCGTTTACGATGGCCAGACTCTCCAACTGCGATGCCAGAAGTTGCGAGGTCAGGTCGCATAGACGGGCCGTGCGACCGATCTGGATGGTTTCATCGTCGAAGCCGCTGGCTGAGACGCTTGCATTTAGGCGTTCCGCCTGGGCCGGTGTAGCCTGGTTCAGCAGATCCTCCAGCTTGCTGAAAATTGCCAGCTCCTCTGTTATGCGGGTCAAGCTGCGGGCTAGCAGACCGAGGTGGAAGTCTCTGCCACCCAGGAAAGTTCTCACAATGCGCCAGAAGCGCTTGCGCTCGGTCTTTTCAGATGTAAATTGCAGCACGTCGAAGGTGATGTAGAGGTTGTTGCCTATAAGTTCCGCCCCGCAGGTTTTCTCCTCCGGGTCGACGAAGCGCAGAGCGTCAGGGTTGGAGTTGTATTGAGCGATTCGCGCAAGTTCCAGACCCCAGATGTTGAGCGGCCTTGACTGGGAACGCTCCTTTTGACTGGAGCCGAAGAGCACCAGGTGCAATTTGCCGTCATTGGTTGCCGGTGGCTCGCCGCCGTTTTGTCCGTAAATGACGATGTCTCGTCGCCAGAAAGGCAGAATGGTGTTGTGCACTATTCGTTTGACCTGCCATTGTGCTACGGGGAACTCTCCCCGGCACTGCAGGGATATTTTCTTGACTGTCTGGTAGTCGGCTTCAGGGGCTCTGTAAGTAGCAATTGCTTCAGTTGGCTGTCCACGCTTCTCGATGAGGGTGTGGATGGTGCCGGAGAGAAGCTTCATGGCTCTGCTTATCTGACCGCGTGGTAGATCGATGGCGGTGCCGGAGTGGTCGGTTCTGAGTTGATAGTGCCTTTTCAGCGGGCTCAGTAAGGACAACTTCTCGTCGTTCAGGTCTTTCAGCCGCCACATCTTGCTGCCCCTGTTGACCAATCGAGAGAATATAAATAACGTTATCAGGCAGGCAATGAAAGCAATCAAAACTAAGAGTCTCATAGATTCGTCCATAGTGTTTACTGTTTTGAAAGTTGCTTGGGGGAACCCGCACTGAGTCGATCGCCCTTCAGTGCGGGCTTTTGGGTCTTAGTTGTTGCCTCTGACGGGGCGCAGAAGCATGATGGTGCGTCCGTCTTCTACCGGTGTGTCGAGTCGGGCGGGGGCACCACCCATGCGGATTTCGTGGTCTCTGGCGTCGAATTCAGCTGCTCTCAGAGCATCGGCTACGGTGGAGCCGCTGGGCAGAAGCACTTTCCGCATTTTGCCCTGTACACCGACATTGACCGTGATCTGGGTTTCTACGGGTTCCGGATTTATTTCCAGTCTGCCGGCGGTTTGATCGGCAGGTTGATTGCCGGCCGGTGCAATTTTGGTGAGGACTACGGGTTTTTGATCATTGTTTTGGTTCTGGTTTTCGGGCATGGGAATACCTTGAGCTGTGCTCGTTTGGTGAAGGTTGGGAAGTTGTGTTTTGGCTGTACTTCTTCGCCGCCGGCCTGATTCTGCAAACAAGTTCGCTGCAAGAAGTTGACTGAGTCAGGCGTAATTGGGCTCTTTAGAAAATCTAGAAAGTGGTGGGGGAGAAGAAGATACTTATTGGGGTTAACAGTTACTTCCTCAAGTTTTCAACACCATCGGTAATTTCTTTCATGAAAGCAGGCCGTCCCTGACTCGCCCTCTTGGAAAGCGGTGGGGTCGATGTTGCCCAGTGCTGCCGAGTTTGCCTGGGCCATTCAAGGAAGGGCGGGGAAAGCTCTGCTTGGCAAGCCGGGGCTTGATTACAGCATGTTCAGGCACGTGGGGTAAGAGAGACTCTTAGACCGGCTCTTTCTGCGGCCTGCCTTGCTCACTTTCAAACAAGACGCCGAACTGTAGATCAGCGCAACTGATTTGGTCTTTCGTAGATCGCTTTGAAACTGTGATAGGCGGCCGTTTGTTGGAGGTTACCTTCACTTTTGGTGAGCTTCAGTATGTCACCGACAGTGGTGCCTTTCATGGGTCTCAGTTCCGCAGCCATTAGCGGCGGTCGCCCTGGTGCCGACTCAATTACCTTGAGGAAGTCTCTCGCTTTCACTTGCATGAAAGCATCCACGGCGTCAGGGCTGAAGTGCGTGCCCTTGCCGTTTTGCAATAAGGTGTCCAGATCTTTGAGGCTCAATCGTTCTCCAAAATTTCTGCCGCCGCGACTGTAATGCCTGCCGTAGGTGACGGCATCCACTACATCTACGACCACGAGGGCTTGCGCACTGGAGCGAATCTCCGAACCTTTCAGCCCGAGCGGATAGCCGCTGCCGTCGAAATGCTCATGGTGGCTGCCGGCCACCTCCGGCACATCCTTGAGAGCACCGCGATAGGGCACGCTCTGCAACATGTTCTTGGACTCGATGGGGTGCGCCCTCATGATGGCTTGCTCGATGGCGGTCAGTTCGTTTGGACTGTTAAGAATGGCTCGGTTGATGCAGCATTTGCCCACATCATGCATTTTGCCGCCGTGAAAGGCCTCGTGCCCTTGCCAGGCCGGAATCTTCATGCGACCGGCTGTCAGTTCGGCGAGTTTGGCCACGCGTAGCGAGTGTTCTGCCGATTCAGGATGGTGGGCTTTCAGTTTCTTCAAGAGCAGGTTTTCTTTGTGGTAGACCGGCACCGTGCGCCAGCCTATGGCCCCCAGGCTGCCGCCCACCGTCATGGGAATACTGGTAGCCAGTACGTCTTTAACAGTGCCGGTAAGTTGGCTCTTACTCTGGTAGTAATTGGCTTCGCTCTGCCAGGCGTTTTTGTAGGCTGTCGTGACCTGGTCTGATCCGGCTGCTACCGTACTGACCAGGGCCAGAGTGTTGGCCAGACCAGCCACTTCCATAACGAGTTGGGGCAGACGCGCCTTGGGTTGCAATGAAAGAGCGATGCCCATGGCCGCACCTCCCAGGGCTTTCATGGCGGCATCCCCGGGGTCGGCCTTTATGGCTTCTACGGCCAGCACTGAACCGTCCTTGAGGGCGGCGGCAGTGAGGCGGGCTTCCCGGAAGACCTTCGTGGATAAAGGTTCTTCTGCACCGGCAGAGGGTGCGACCGGTGCTGTGTCGTGACTGTCCGTCAGGGAATGAAAGCCGGCAACGTTGGCTTTTTCAGGTTCGTTCTGCCTTGAGGGGGCAGCTTTACTTGCTTCGGTGGTCTCTTTCACGGGTCCGTTCTCGCTTGCCCCAGCGTATTTAAACAGCCTGCCTTGCTCCGGCCTATAGATCATGCCCCGGCTGAGCCTGTCTGAAACTTACCGCCAGGAAAGGTGTTAAAGCGGGTGTGGATGGGTATAAGAATAAATGCTGTTAGCAGTTTATGGTTATTCGTGGTTCGTTCGGCGCTGACTTCAGTCTGTGCAGAGGCTGCGGGTAGGGCATCAGGAATCCGGGAGGCACATCATGGGAAGGACCGACAGGCGTGACGCCATTGCCTTGGACAAGGCCTGCGAATTTTACCGGGAGCTGGTGGCTGATGGCTCCACAAGCGATGTTCACAAGCTTGCCAATTCTCTCAAAACCGTCAACAAGGCCCTGGAAGCTGCCGAGAAGGGGGACTTGGAGTTGACTATCCAGCTCTGGCAGAAGATCAGGCAAGCTCTTTTTGACAATCTGCTCACTGGATTTCCTTCGCACATTGTGGCTATCACCGCCGATGGGCGGGTCTTATCGGAGAAGGAAGCCCTGCCTGATGATTGCCTGCTTGAGCTGTATCCTGAGGGCTTGCGGCGTTCGGACGATTCATTTACAGCCTCTTACCGCGACTTGCATCCTCACACCAGGGGGCTTCTGGACCGGGTCTGGCGCGAGCGCGGCCCCAGTATGAGGCGAGAAGATTTTGCTCTGGCCGGCGCTGCTTCAGCAGCTGCCGGTTGTGAAGGCGGGGTCTGTGCCATGCGACCCAATTCTTTCGTGCTCGGGGCCGATGTCCTGACGGCCGAGGCTCAAAACGGCAGGCAGAAGGCTTACCGGGAATACTGGCGCCTCTACTGGCAGTCCTATTGCAGTTCTCATGCCCGGGAAAAGCAGTACCTGGTCAGGCAGATGGCCTCCCTGGAAGCGGTCTGGGGTAATTTGCACTACTAACAGCTGTTTCACTTTCCCATCTGTATCAGCGCCGGCTGATGCTAAGATGGGCGCGTGGTTGTTTCAGAAATTACGGTGGAAATTCTGAAAGCCGTCCTGGTCGTGGCGGTGGCCTTTCTCTACGCTGCCGTGGGCCACGGTGGTGCCACCGGTTATGTGGCCTGCCTCGGCTTATTCGGCCTGTCCCATGAGACCATCGCCGGCACTGCCCTGATGCTAAACACCGTAGTGGCCGGGCTTTCTCTTTTCGCTTATGCCCGGGCCGGATATTTGCGCTACCGACTGGCTCTACCCTTCATGCTCAGTTCGGTGCCGCTGGCCTTCTGGGGCGCCCAGCTCTCTCTCAATAAGCAGGTTTTTGCCTATATATTGGCTTTCACTTTGCTTCTTTCAGCGCTTCGCTTTCTCTTCATAAATGAGCCAAGGGCTGCCACCAGCGACCAGACGCCGTCGGTAGAGGAAGAGACTTTCCACCTGCCGTCCTTGCCTCTGGCTCTCGTTGTGGGCGGAATGCTTGGTCTGGTGTCCGGTATCGTTGGTATCGGCGGTGGTGTATTCTTGAGCCCTCTGATCATTTTGAAGAAGTGGGGTTGTATGAAGCAGACCGCTGCTGCATCGGCACTTTTCATAGTTGCAAATTCCATTAGTGGACTACTGTCCAGGGGGCTTGCCGGCACCCTGCATTTCTATCAACTGTTTCCCTACCTGCCCCTGGCCATAGGTGCCGCCCTGGCCGGTTCTTATCTCGGTGCCAGGCGCTTCTCCAGTCGGGGTTTGCAGCGTATTCTGGCGGTGGTGCTCTTGCTGGCTGCCGCCCGTCTTTTTCTTCCTGCCAGGTAAGGTGGCGACCATTTTGCAAGACTGTGTGTTTGCACAGAGCTTTGTCGGCTTTTGCATTTTAAGCTTGCCTGCAAGAGCAGTCGGGAGTGAATGTTATGGTCAGTGCAGCATACGTGAGCAATACAGCCAGGGTGATCTGGCAAAACTATTATGATGTGGCGACGGTGGCTGCCTCGTCAGGTAACTGGGGGACGGCTTCCCTCATGTTCCGGGAATCTCTCTCTACCGCCACCGAGGCCGGCTTGATTGAAGAAGAGGCCTTTACCTGTCACGGGCTGGCCCTGGTATTGTTGCAGACCAGGCAGAGCGAAGAAGCCGAACGTTTTTTACGCCGGGCCATTCGGCTCTACTCTCTTCTTACGCCTCTTGCCGCAAGGGGGCTTGCTTCCGTTGTGTCAGTGCTGGCCGATCTTTACACAGCCCGCAATGCCGATGAGAGAGCTTTGCCCCTTTTGAAGATGTGCGAGCGCTCCATCACCGCCGTCTACGGTGTGCAAGCGCCGGAGCTCTTGCCCATAATCAGCCGTATGGCTCTCATCTACAACCGGCACAGCCAGCACGGCAGGGCTGAGGAATGCCTCAAGCATTATCGGAGCTTGAAAGAAAAGATTCTGTTCAATCCCGCTTCTCAAGCTTGAGCAGTTCTTCCTCTTGCTGGTTTTGCCCCTTGAACTGCCTGGCCGCAAGCTCAGCATATTTGCCCCGGGCCAGCATAAGCTCTCGATGAGTGCCGCTTTCTACAATTTTGCCGTGGTCGAGCACGATTATTTTGTCGGCATCTTCCACGGTCGAGAGTCGGTGCGCGATGACCAGACTGGTTCTGCCCCGCGTCAACTCTTTTAAGGCCTTTTGAATGGCTTCTTCGCTGACGCTGTCGAGGGCGCTGGTGGCCTCATCGAGAATCAGTATGGCCGGGTTCTTCAAAATCACTCGGGCGATGGAAAGCCTTTGCCTTTCGCCGCCGCTCAGTTTGTAGCCGCGCTCTCCCACCGTGGTTTGATAACCCTCAGGCAAAGACATGACCAGATCATGGATATGAGCCAGACGCGCGGCTTCTTCTATTTCTTCCCGGCTGGCCTGCGGTTTGGCGTAGCGCAAATTGGCTTCGATGGTGTCGTGAAAGAGATAGGTTTCCTGGGTGACCATACCGATATGAGCACGAAGGGAGGAGAGTTTGTAGGTCTTGATGTTTTTGCCGTCCAGCTTGATTTCGCCTGCCGCAATCTCGTGAAAGCGGGGAATGAGGTTGGCCAGCGAGGTCTTGCCGGCACCGGAATGACCGACTACGGCCAGCACTTTAGAGGGCTCGATGCGAAAGGATATATCCTCCAGGGTGCGCCGCTCGCTGTTATATGAGAAGCTCACCTGGTCGAATTCCAACTCACCTTTTACCGACTGAGGTAGGTCTTCGCCGCACTGCTCTTCTTCGGGCAGGTCCAGGTATTCGAAGATGCGCTCGAATACAGCAAGGGCGGAGGCAATCTGCACCTGCACCCCCGATAGAGAAGTGACTGGCGTATAAAGCCTTGAAAGAAGGGCCACGAAAGCAGTCACCGTGCCCAGCCCCAGGGCGCCGTCGATGACTAGTTTGCCCCCCAGGAACCAGATTAGAGCCGGACCGATAACGGCCATGGTGACGATGATCATGAAAAACCAGCGCCCGATCA
>JACRFZ010000021.1 GCA_016212515.1 Candidatus Melainabacteria bacterium | reverse complement strand
CATGGCCGCTGTTCCATTTCGTTGCGTCGAAACCGGGCGGGCAGGGCGGTAGCACCTGATCGACAGGATATTTGGGCATGTAGACACCGCGGTCACCGGCATTATCGAGGGGGAAGCGTCCCGGCTCTACCTGCGGGCGTAGGCTAACTCTTCCACTATCTTCTTGATTGCGCATAAGGGAGGTAACGTTCAACAACTGCACTTCCGGTGAGCCGTACAGGTCGCGCACCGTGTCTATCCACTGGGGACCGCGTCCATTGCCGAAATCGATCTTGATCCGCTCACCCTGGATGCCGTGTACCTTAGCGCCCTGTTTCTCCAATTCGGGCACCTGATTTTGCAGAACCCTTTCCACAAAGGTTTTGCGCGAGGCAGCATCGGGGATGCTGCTCAGTTCGTTCATGCTGTTTGCCATACCGCGAGCCAGAGTATACTCAGGAGATTTGTCGCCGCCGTACCAGCGCGCTCTGTCAAAGCCGGGCGGGCACGGGGTAACAACGTCGGAAAGATCGGGATCAAGGCGTCTCAGTCCGTCCATGAAGCGGTCGGGCTGGAAGGCGCCGCGTCCGACTTGGAAAGAATTGTGATTAGTAAAGATAGGTGTGATTTCAAGGCTGGTAAGAAGATGCTGTGATTCTCTGTCGATGCTGTGGTTGCGGCTCTGGCTGCGGAAGAAGTCGGATGCATCGTTACTGGCCCGGTGGGCCCAGGTGTCAAAGTTACCGGCATCGCGTATGTCTTGACCGTTAGTAAGTTCCTGGAAGTTTTTCATACTCATTTCCTGGTCTCCTGAGCGTGGGGTGAAAAAACTCAGTTTTGTCGGAGTGGGCGGTCTTGGGGGAGATGGCGATCGTCGCCCTGCCTCCGACTGCATTCATATTAGGTGGCGGCAACCAGGAAGTTGTTTCCGACTTGTTAACACGCGCAGGTTGGATTGGGTTGGATTGGATTGGGTTGGTTGGTTAAGGTTAGCTAGGCTTTGCCGGCCAGGAGGACCTGGCGGAGCCCTGAACCATTGCGGTCCATGGATTGGTCATCCTGCTCTGGCGCTGATGTCCAGTTCGCCTTGGGGGCAGATGACTACTCCGGCATGGTGCGAGCAGGGATAATGAGACCGGAGGCTATTTAAATAAGCCTTTCCAGATGGAGTGGCAATGCTCAGACTTCATTATCGCGACACGCTCATTGGTACCATTAAGAACGAGATGCCGGACGCGCTTGCTATGGTAGGTGAGATCGACTTTACTCCCGCTGCTGCGGAATTCAAGCAGGTCTTCGCGTTTTTCAATGATCCCCACAATCGGCTTTATAAGGAACCGCCCTTCTAGGAGGAACTGGTCGAAAACCGGTTCATTGAAGATGAATCAGGTAGCAGAACAGAAATGTGCGCCCTGGCTGTCAATTAGAAGAACGAGATCTGGTGGCGTTGATTTCCATGCTCTGCAGCGAATATCTGAATTTAAAGTGGCATATAAAAGCTACTGGATTCTTTTGCAGGGTTGGTAATGTTCAAGCTGTTTCATAATGACACTCTGATAGGAACCATCTCGAATGCCATGCCCGATGAAATGGCGATGGTTGGTGACATCCTGCTTACAGCGGAAGCTGCACGGTTTGACGAGCTCTTTCGATTCTTGAGCGATGAGAAAAACTACGGTGAAGATCCGCCTTTCGAAGATGCGCTCTTAGAGGGCTGGCAAATTGAGAATGAGGGAGGGGAGAGGTTAGGTATCTTCGTGCCTACGATTTACCCGGATGGCACAATCTGCTGGAGATGAAGGCAAGGCGTGAGCCGCGGTTCGATCGCCGGATCGGGTGCAGCGAGCTTTGCTTGTGGATAGTCAATAAGATTTGATCTTTTGCGGCTTGCCGGTTTGATCGACAATAATTTCCAACTCGGGAACAATCGAAACGGAAGACAAAACTTGTTTGCCGTCTTTGATGTAGAACGCAGATTGAATAGACTTCTTGCCGCTGTCACAGGACTGAGATACGATGTTCAAAACCGGCTCCCCGTCTTTGCCCAGTCTCATGGTTTCGGTTCTGTCGCCTTCCACGATTTCGAGAGCATTAGGCTTGCCGTCACTCTGTTGAATCCAGCCGCTGCCGCCTTCAATACCGGTAGCTGCACTTTCGCCATAAACGCCTTTCTCGTGCATTTGTTTTGCTGTTTGATCGGCGTTTTTGAGCAGGTCTGAGCCCAGGATATGACTTTTGTTGAATTCCGCAAGAGCCTCCAGCAACGGTGCGGCTGTCTCTGGATTGGCCCCGGGCCAGATACCTTCTGAAGCCGATTCGATCTTCTTGCAGAAATCAGACATAGATGACTCGCTGTGAAAGGGTAGTTGTGCGCAGTCGGTGCTCTTTCGAACGATTGATCTTCCTCGGGTTCCAGGCTCAATGTAGCAAAGGATAATCGAGAGGGCAATGCGTAATTCCCGCTTGTTGCCGAAAGGGTTTGATTGGCGGGTAAGTCTGTTTGAAGTGCATATCAGGAGTTTCTTCGCTTAGAGATGGACAACCTGCTCTACGATATCAAGCTCTACTCCATCTACTTCCATTGTTCCTGCAAATGCCTCAACCAGGTCTGAGTTCTCCCAGTTGAAAGTAAGCTCAATGTTGCAGTCAAAATGCATGGTAAGTGATTCCGTAGTGGGATTCGTCACCGAAACAACTGAGCTGTTCTGAAGCGATTCTATGGAAGCTAGCTCGGGATAGACTCGATAAGGACTGAAAAAAGCGAAGCAGGCTTTGTTGAATTTGACAAGCAGGTCGTCATTGTTTGGGTCAATTCTAATGGCTTCGATTCTTTGGCCAATTAGGTTGCTCATAAGGTTCGCTGGGGCTTCGGGATTCATTCATCGCCTTTTCTTTGTGTTGTTGTTCTTATTACTCTATCAGACCTCTAGTGGGCTGCCTCAGAGGTAGTCCGTATGGTGTCCTGAGTTATCCAAATCATGCTTTGAAAGTACCCGCTCGATCTTACTCAGCCCGCTGGCGGCGCCGTCCGGAATTGAAATGTGCGGTGCATCTATTTCCCATTCATGCGGATTAATCCGAATGATGGTGGCAGCATACTTCTTCGCTATTTTTGAATTCATATCGCGGATGGAAGGAAGAAGTTTGCCGGCTCCAATTTCCAAAATTGTGATTGGCGGGTTGCACTCCCGCAAGAACTTATTGAACCGCTCCTCTTGCTCTTGGCTCTGCCGATAAAACCAGGCAAAGTCGTTGAATAGAAGTATATTTGGACGAGCTACGCCACCGCAAAATTTGCAACTTGGCACATGGCTGGAGCGCAGTGTAGCACTGTCAATTGTGAAACACTGATCATTGTCCCAGATTTCAGGTCGGCAGGGTGTTAGGCATTGTAGCTTCTCCATGGTGCCATGTATTTCTACTATTTTGCTTGGGTCGAAGCCTGCCTTCTGAAAATGTCCGTCTACATTGGATGTGACTACGTACCACTGTTCAGTAGTAGCAGCCCAGCGGCGCAGAATTTCAAAACCGATATGGGGTTTGGTTTCACGAAAGAGGGTGGTGAGTCGGCCATAAAAACCCCAGGCCTGAGCAGCATCATCATAGAAGGCTTTGGTAATGGCGAGATCGCCTGTACGCAGGGTTTTGCCTTCTACTTCGGCAAAGCCCTGCCAGAGACCGTTCTTACCTCGAAAGTCGGGCAGTCCCGAGTCGACACTCATGCCGGCTCCGGACGTGATAATGAGAGTGCGCGCCCGGCTTATGGCCAGGGCGGCATTGTAGACCGCTTCCTCCGAAACATCGGCAGTCTCTTCTTTGTATTGAAGTTCTGGCATATTCTGTTGATGCCCGGTGAGCGTAAATCACAAGCGCCTGTTTGAGGAGTGTGAAGCGCCGCTGAAAATATTATTGGTTTTATTTGCCCCTGTAGTGATTGGCAAACCTTTCCGCTTTTGCGATGCATTAAAACTATTGGTTGCGCAACGTAGTTGCCTCACTGCGCCTGGCAAAGTGAATTCGCTGTCGACCTATAATCAGCTGTTATTTGTTGCGTGAGAGCGTTTGCTGGGCGAAGTGTCGAGTTCGATGGAGGTGTGTTATGGATGCAAATAGAAGTAAGGTGAATTCGCAAAAGGTGTTTCATGCTGTTTCTACCGGTGAAGTTGATGAATATCTGGCTGCTCATTGCGAGTGTGAGCCGGTGTTCCATTCAGGCAGTGATAAGCCCCATGCCTATGATTTGATCCTCGATGCGGAGGCATCTAGTGAATTGTTTGCATCGTGTATGCAAGGACGTAGCAATTTTCAGGGTGCTTCGCGGGCGGAACTGCTTCAGTTCGTTGATGCCATGGCAGAGGATATGGAGCGTCGGCAGTCGAGAAGCGGCTGGATTGGATTTGCATTCAGGTCTGGTGTTATGTTGCTTGCTGTGGCAGTCTTTGTTTATGTCATTGCCCTGGCATTAGGGCACAAGTAGTTCGCTGGAGTGCTCCCGGGGCAGCCTAGTCATTCCATGATTTCCACAGGGCTTTTTATGTTGCACTTAGTAGGGAATGAGTGGTCGTAATGCAGCATTATGGAGGGTGCAGCATTACGACCGTAGGCTATGATGGAGGGAGGGAGAACTGCATCTTGTAGATAAATGGTTTCGATAGCCTTAGATTTGAATCTCTGTCCACATAGGTCTTAACTTCAGTGCATGGGCTTGGGGAGTAAGGTTTTGCCAGGGAGCGAATACGACGAAATTGCAAAAGCCGAGAAGGTCAGGCTTAGGGAAGTAAGTAACAGCTACTCGATAGATGAGAGCATTGGCGATACGGTTCACATCAAACTTTGTGCATATTGTGGCAAGCCCCAGGGGCTCTCTGGTGAGATTGATTCCAGTTCGATAACCGCACGCATTCTTTTTGATAAAGTTTGTCGTTGCAGCGTCAGCATCGCGCCCGCTTCAACCAGCTTCGGCTCCGTGGAGACTTCCGCCCAGAGGCGTTCGGTGCTCTTCCGCTCTGCCCCGCAGCAAAGATCTTTTACTCCTCTTGTACCCGGCAGCGATCTTGGTCAGAGCTACGAGATTGTTGAGTTGATTGGACGCGGTGGCATGAGCGCCGTCTACAAGGTGCGGCAGAAAGGTGTCGACCGGGTGCTGGCCGCCAAAGTGCTGGCGCCCGAACTTTTCAATGAGAAGAACTGGCAGCGCTTCAAAGCTGAGGCTAAGTCGCTTTCCACTTTGTCGCATCCGGGCCTTGTGCGCGTCTACGACCTGGATTTGCACCAGGGACGCATGCCTTTCTTTGTCATGGATTATCTTGAAGGCAAAAGCCTGGAGCAGTTGCTGGCCGGGGAAGGAGCGCTGGAGCCGGGAGAGACCATTCGCATTTTCAAGGCCTTGCTTGAATGTCTTGACTATGCGCATTCTAAGGGCGTCGTGCACCGCGATATCAAGCCCGGCAACATTTTTCTTTGCCCGGATCTTGAACGACCCGGCTCCTTTCGAGTGAAATTGTTGGATTTCGGTCTGGCCAAGCTTTCTCATTTGACCGGGACAAATCAGGCGCTCACTCTGGTTGGCGACATATTCGGCAGTCCGTATTATATGAGTCCGGAGCAATGCGCCGGCGAAGCTACAGATATGCGTTCAGACTTGTATTCGCTGAGCTGCACGTTCTTTGAGGCTCTCACTGGGCAGGTGCCCTTTGAGGGGAATACCCTCATTGCCACCATGCTCATGCATCAAAAGAAGGTTGCTCCAAGCCTTGAGCAAGTGACTGGAGTGCGCTTCCCTGCTGCTTTGGAAGAGTGTGTGGCAAAGGGGATGGCCAAAGAGCCGAACCTCCGTTTTCAGTCTGCTGGGGAGATGGCTGAGGCGCTCGGTCTTCTTTTGCAGTCTTATGCAAGCGGTGCCGGTGCGGTCTTTGTTTGGTCCGGCGCCAATTTGCTTGATGACCCTTTTGATGTGGGGCTGGTGTTGGTAGATTCTACAGCCGGTGCAATGTCGGAAGATTCTGGTCGACCCGCGGCAGAGAATTTAGACTATGAGCATGAAAGTGAAAGAGAACGGGAAGCGTGGGCACGCGACTGTTCTCTTGGTTCTCGAGCCCTAAGGCATTCGGCGCTTGCTGTTCTTTGTGTTGCTTGCTTTGTTAGTATTGTTTTTGTAGTGATACGGAGCTGTTTATGGGAGCTCAGCAAGGTCGATTTTCTAAGAGATCGACCCACGCACACGCCTGCTACCTCTTTGGGCGCCGGGAAAGCTTTGCATGAGCGAGGCAACGGGTCTGTGGAATCTATGGATGACGCTCAATCAGGGGAAGTTGGTCCTGAGCCGCCGTTTCGGTCGAATTACTTTTTGCCTGTCGAGAATTCCCCGCAAAACTTAGGAGCACCGGCGCAGTTTGGTCCCGCTGGACCAGGCGGACCCGCAGGCGTGGGTGGTCCCGCTGGACCAGCCGGTCCGGCCGGCCCCGGTGGTCCCTCCGGCCCTTCCGGAGCCGGTAGCATCGGCGGCTGAGAATTTGCCCCGCCT
>JACRFZ010000020.1 GCA_016212515.1 Candidatus Melainabacteria bacterium | reverse complement strand
GGAAGGGGGCGCCGCTGTATGTGGTGGTGTCGCCGATGGTGGCAACGCTGCGGCGTGGGTGAGGGAAGCTGCGTAAGCAGCCAAAGTGAGCAAATATGTAATTGGTTTAGGGGGCATTGCCATGGATACCGGGTTCTCAGCGTTACAGTCTTAGTCTTAGCTTACCCTTTTCTTCCGTATTTTTCGCACCCAAGCGTCTCCAAAAACAAACAGGAAGCGGCCTGCGACCAGCCACTTCCCGTTTGTCTTGTGCTTGTTTTAGACCCTTGTGTTTTTGCCGCAATCCGGACAGAAGAAGAAAGATGGTGCCACTTCCACCCCGCAGTGGGGGCAGTTGCGCGTGGTCACTTCCTGGTCTTTGGTGGGGAAGCGACCGGCCATTATTTCACTGAAGGCTTTGGAATCGGCCCACTGTTTTATTTCCCGGGCCCGGTAAACAGGAATGGGGTGGGTCATGCCGATTTCAATCAGCAGCTTATAGACCTTATTGAGGGTGCTGTAGTCCATATCTTCATAGCTCTCTGCCTGGCGCAGAAACTCCTGGTGATCCATTTGTTCAAAAATGGTTTTGGAACCGGCGGAGAGTTTCATATGGGTGTTGATGCAGACCGAGAGGTCTTGCGTGACCAAAAGTTCGGCGCGGTCGGCCGTCAGCTCCGACTTTCTGTACCAGTCGTAAAGGGCGATTTGCAGCGCGATTTGAGCCAGTCCAGGAATCGGGATAATGCGGTGCGATATTTGCAGGAGCAGGATCACCAGGCTGCGATAAAGTACGTGACCGGCCTTGATGTGTCCCAGTTCGTGTCCCATTACACCCATCAGCTCTTCTTCTGAGAGAAGGTCTACAAGACCGCTTTGCAGCACCACGAAGGGTCTATCCACGCCGAAAGTAAAGGCATTGACAATGGGATTGGAAACCAGGAATAAATCCGGCTCGTGCATATCCAGAATTTCAGCCGCTTCTTTGAAGAGTTTGTAGACCTTGGGACACTGTTTGGGCGTCACATGCACGGCACCGCCTAGAAGTTGAGCCCGAAAAAAGCGCTCGGCGCCTAGTTCGATAAACTTGTGTACAACCTTATCGAGGATGGGAATCTTTCTGAGAGCTTCCAGGGCTTGTCTGTCCTGTGGATGCTCGAAGGCTGTCGAGGAGAGCCGTGGGAAACGACGTCTGGTGGATGTTTCAGAAGGACTCATTGCTCAACCTCCGGCAAAAGTATTTTCAAGGTACTGATTTTTCAGTAATTGCATAACCAGTAGATACCCACTTTTATAACCGGATCTGCGAGTAAATGCTTATTACTTACTTAAATTGCAATCTTCCACTGCCCTTGGGTACCGAGGCTGCAATCCACGCCGGTCGGGAGTTTCGCTCGGCTTGTCAAAAGCTCAGGGTAATTACTGGTTAAAGATCAGGTCTTACTACTGGCTTACTTCAGCAGTGGCCACTGTCTGCAGCTTGGGGCTCTCTTCCAGGGGCTCGCCGGCCCGGTCGTCGAAAACACCTTCCCACCTGGCCAGAACCACCGAAGCCAGGCAGTTGCCGAAGACATTGACCGAGGTGCGGGCCATGTCCATAAGAGTGTCCACTCCTAGAATCAGGGCAATTCCGGCTAGTGGGAGATCAAAAGTAGCCAGGGTGCCGGCCAGAATCACCAGGGAAGCTCTTGGCACGGCCGCTACCCCTTTACTGGTGAGCATCAGGGTGATGAGCATTAAGACTTGTTTTTCGATGGGCATATGCACACCCGCCGCCTGGGCCACAAAGATGGCTGCCAGAGAGAGGTAAAGGGTGGTGCCGTCTAAATTAAAGGTATAACCCAGGGGCAGCACAAAACTGACAATCGGTCTTGGTACGCCGATGCTTTCCATGGCTTGCAAAGCCTTGGGCAGCGCTGCTTCCGAGCTGGTGGTGGAAAAGGCCAGGATGAAGGGTTCTTTCACGGCCGCCAGGAACTTCTTAATCGGCACTTTGGCCAGGTACATAACCGGACCCAGCACAAAGACTACAAAGATAATCAATGCCAGGTAGAGGGTTCCCACCAGTTTGCCCAGGGAGACCAGAACGTCCAGTCCGTACTTGCCGACTGTGTTGCCCATGGCACAGGCCACACCGATGGGGGCGAATTTCATGACATAGCCTGTGTACTTGAACATCACCTCGGCCAGTGATTGGCAGAAATCAACTATTTGAGTGGCTCTTGCTGCTTTTACACCGAGGGCGAAAATGATGGTGAAAACCACTATTTGTAGAACATCACCGCGGGCCATGGCATCGATGATACTGGTGGGAAAGATGTGCACAATCAAGTCGCCGGCGCTGGGCTTTTTAGCCAGCAGCTCATTGGCCTGGGTGACCGAGGCGCCTGCCAGGTCGATGCCCGCTCCCGGTTGCAACCAGTTGACCATGGCCAGACCCACCACCAGGGCGAAAGTGGTCACTAGTTCGAAGTAGATGAAACATTTGAAGCCCAGTCTTCCCAGGGAATGGCTGTGAGAAGAACCGGCGATGCCCACCACCAGGGTGGCGAAGACCAGAGGCGCGATGATGGTTTTGATCAGGTGCAGAAATACATCGGCACCGGGAGCCATAGCTTTTCCCCATTCCGGCGCGAATTGTCCGACTGCTACCCCCAGAATGAGCCCGATGAAGATCTGCGCCGTCAATCCCAGGCTGAATTTAGACCGGGGTTTGCTCTCTGTCAGGGGCGAATCCGTGGTGCTCATGTGCTCAAAATTGCCTCCGGCATGATTTAGAGATTGACTATTTCCAGACCGCGCCCGGCTAAAATCGCCAGTTGGCCATTCAGAGATACCGAAGAAACACCATCGAGAACCGGCAGTGTTGATGTTACCTGTGGTGCACTTTCCTGGCTGAAGGAAACCACGGTAGCTACGTCTTTTCCTTCCGGGGTGCGCCCCACCGAAACGGCCTTAGTGCCTTGTACGGCAAGGGCGACGCCGTCATGAGGTAAGTCGATAGACCCTCTGGTTCCGGCCTCGCCTGCCTCTTTGGAGAGGACTAGGAAGAAGCCTTTGGTATCTTTGTCTACCGCCGTCATCAAGATCGAGTTGTCACCAAGGGCGATATCACGAACGGCCAGGTTGTCGAAGTGGCGTGTGCACTTAGTGACCATATCGCTGTCTTTTTCACCGGCACTCAGTAAGACCAGGTCGTTGAGACCGGCCAGCAGAAGTTCGCCGTTTCTGGCCTGGCAACGGTTGAAACAGCCCGGTACATCAAAGCTTACTTCTTTCACCAGACCGTCTTGATAGACTTTGAAGCGGGTTACTCTGGTGCTCTTTTCTGAATTTTTGATGGCATAACAACGTTGTTCTTTTTCGGCGTTATCGAAGCAGATTTGCGAAGCGCTGATCTTGAGCTGGGCGATGGGGTTTTCCAGCATGTTGCGATCCATTTTGCGCATGGTCAACTCGTCTTTGCCGAGGCAGAGTACATAACTACCCGCGCCTACCACCGACTTGACCGAAGTGCTTGGCTCTGCTGCTTTCATAAGCATGGGGCGATCCGGTCGGCTGATGTTGTAAAGTTGCAACTCCGCGCCCACCAGCACCACATTGTCCCGGAAGGTGGCCAGCCCCGAGGCGGCCAGCCTGGGGATATTGTAGGAGGTAGTGAGGCTGAAGCCTTCTTTCGAGCGGGTGAGCATTTGTACACCCGACCAGCCGGAAGCTATGTAGATGAGCGGTTCTCTGTAAATGACGGCAGCCGTGCCCTGGGCGGGTAGGCCGGCTTCTGTCTTGCTGGTTTTCAGGTCGAGTACTTGCTCTCGTATGAGAGCCTTGTTCGAGTCGTTCACCAGGGTAATAATGTTGCGTTTGCCGGCGCTTCTGCCCACCACCACAAAACGATCTTTTTGCGCTGCCGCCGACTCTACTGTGAGAATCGGATCGAGAGTGATGGTGGAAATCGCTCTGGCATTGGTGCCGGTGCTGACCGTGCGAGCAAAGCAGCGACCTTTGCCCGGGCGGCTGCCTTTTTCGTAGCCGGCTACAAGTACGGTGTCTTTGAAGCGAGACAAAACACGGTAATCGCCTTCCATCTTTACCGCGCTCTGCACTTCCGGTGCTCCGGCATTGGAGACCAGTACGTAATCCAGTTGAGAGCGCTGGCCATTGGTGTCGGAGGAGAGGATGGTCAGTTGTTTTTCGGTGAGGTCGAGGGCCCGGATCGGTTGATTGACGCTGAGGCTGGCAATATACGTGGGCTCTTTGCTTTCGCCGCGGCGATTAGGCGCACCATATATGGAGACAAGGGATTCGCCGGAGGCAGCCGTGCCGGCCAGGCAAATCAGGTCGCCGCTGGTGGTGATGGCCTGGGCGTCAGTCAGTCTGGTTAAGGGTAGTTCATTGATGATAGTAGGCGCCGTGGCCGGGGTGAGGGAAACTGAAACCAGGGTGACCACTGCTTCATGGTTGTCGTTTTCCCGATAAACCAGGCCGTAAGCGGCAAAAGGTCCGACGGCAAAGTCGATAACCTTGTTTCCAAGCCCGCTCAAGGAGGCCAGCACCTTGAAGGGAGGCTTGCCCGCTGACGGTTTGCGCATGTCCACTACGGCCAGGCGACCGAGGTCGTCGGTGAAACAAAGATAACCTTTATCGATGACACCCACATGGGCCGGTAGAATCGCCGGCGGCCACTCCTCTTTGAAAAGGGTGCGGGGTCCGCTACCGCCGGCAAAAGGGTTTTGGGTGCGCGGTGCCTTGCGGGCCTGGGCCGGTTCCAGGGCCGATGGCAGCAACAGGCTTCCGGCCAGATAGCTCAACGAAGAAAAGAGAAAGGCGCGTCTTGTAGGCATTGTCTTCCCAGCGGTAGTTTCTTGTGCGCCGCTAGCTGTTTCTCGCGCGAGCCCAGAACGAGGTTAGCCCGCGGCAGATACCGGCGGTCATTATTCTAGAGCCATAAGCAGAGAGAAACACTCAAGGAATTTAACAATTGCACCGGCGTCATTAGAACAAGGCATGCAGTATGTTTCGGATGAAACCGAGAGCTACGGCCAGGACCATGGCCGAGATGTCGATATTACCGATGGGCGGAATCACCTTTTTGACGGGCGCCAGCACCGGCCGCACAATTTTGTCGAGGGTGCGCCAGGGCTGATCGTACCAATTGATATTGGGAAACCAGGTGAGCAGGCACCAGAGAATCAGCGCCATGCTGAAAATACTGATAACACCATCGATAATTTGAATAATTGGGTTCATGTGAGCGGCCCTTAAGCACTTCCAAGGCTGATTGTAGCATTTGCGAAGCATTTGTTGAGATTAGGGGCTTGCCTCTTGAGTTTATTCGCCCCGGCCGTCATGCTGGAGCGGCGATTTGACTTGTGTGCGGTCCGAGCTGTACGAGGCGGAATTTATGCCCTCTTTCGAGAGAGAACTTAAATTGATCGCCGGAATTAAGGAATGGACCGGCAGTCCTTTCATCGGTGATGATTGCGCTGTTTTGCCGGGGCGTGGTCTCGTTACCACCGATACCCTGGTGGAGGGGACCCACTTCCGTCTGGAGTGGACTGATCTTCTCGCTCTGGGCTGGAAAGCCTGCGCTGTGAACTTGAGCGATATTGCGGCCATGGCCGGTCGTCCCCGTTTCTTGACGGTGGCTCTCACCATGCCGGGTGATTTCGGCACCTCCGAGTTACGCAGGCTCTACCTGGGTCTTTGTGACTGCGCCGCTCGCTACCGGGCCCGCATAGTGGGCGGCGATCTCACTTCCGGTGAAAAGCTCGTGATCAATGTCACGGCCATGGGTGACGTGCACGAAGCCGGTATCATGCGGCGCAGCACTGCTTCCGTCGGTGAAATTGTGGTGGTGACAGGCAGTTTCGGCGGCAGCGGCGCCGCTCTCAGTCTCTTGAATCGCCTTTCCCAGAGCGAGACCAGACCCGGTCCTCTGGGCGCTTCCTTGATTCCCCTGGCTTTGCTTCGTCCCGGCAGTCACTCGCAAAGTCTCTTGCAGATGCATTTTCGGCCCGAGCCGCGTCTCAGTAGTGCCTGGCATCTTGTAGAGCTGACCGGCGGGCGCGGTTCGCTCATGGATGCTTCCGACGGTCTTGCCGACGGGCTGGTGCAAATAGCCCGGGCCAGCGGTGTGGCCATGACCATTGACCTGGATAAAATCCCCGTGCCGGAAGCCGTCTATGAATATTCCCGGCAGTGGCAGAAAGACCCGCTCGCTTTCGCCCTTTACGGCGGCGAAGACTATGAACTGGTGGGTACGGTGCCGGAGGAACTTTTGCCGGCACTCTTGAAACTTGACCCCTCTTTTTCACCAATTGGAGTGGTTCGGCAGGGTCGAAGCGGCGAGGTGATGTTTCGAGAAGGCGGTAAAATCAGTGAGCGGCTCACCGGTTTTGCTGATTTGAGTAATTGTTTTCAACATTTCTGGTAGGACAACCGGTAGTAAAAATGTTTCCTGGAACCGGTACTAAATGCAGGACAGTAACAAAAGAGGGAAGGGATTTTGGGCACAGAAGCAATGAATAAGGCTGGTCTTCGTATCGATGGTAAGGCCGTAGCGGAAAAGGTCAAGGAGCGAATCCGCACCGAACTGGCCGGTCATCTGGCGGCGCAGGGCGGTTTGCGTAAACCAGGACTGGCCGTGGTTCTTGTCGGTGAAGATCCGGCATCACGCACCTATGTGAAAAACAAGATAGCCGCTTGCGAAGCGGTGGGAATTGCCAGTTTCCACCATGTTTTGCCCCATGATACAGCCCAGGAAACAGTGCAGGAACTGGTCCGGAAGCTCAACAGCGATGAAAATGTAGACGGTATTCTGGTGCAACTGCCCTTGCCTTCTCACATAAACAGCCGTGCTGTGCTGGCCTTGATCGACGCCGACAAGGATGTGGACGGTTTGACGGCTATCAACCAGGGACGCCTGGCTATTGGTGAGCCAGGGCTTTTCCCCTGCACGCCGCTGGGTGTGATGGAACTATTGGCTGATCAACAGGTGGAGTTGAAGGGCAAGCATG
Organism: Candidatus Melainabacteria bacterium; assembly: GCA_016212515.1. Lineage (GTDB taxonomy): Bacteria > Cyanobacteriota > Vampirovibrionia > Obscuribacterales > Obscuribacteraceae > Obscuribacter. Next base: position 156,245 of record JACRFZ010000020.1, on the reverse strand, counting down.
CGGTAGTGGTCGGGCGTTCCGCCCTGGTCGGTAAGCCGGTGGCGCTCTTGCTCCTGGCTAAAGATGCCACCGTTACCCTCTGTCATTCCCGCACCAAAGATCTGGACGCAGTCTGCCGCAGCGCCGACGTGCTCGTGGCTGCTTGCGGCAGGGCCAATATGATCAAGGGGGACTGGGTCAAGCCCGGCGCCGTGGTTATAGATGTGGGTATCAACCGGGTAGAGGACGCCAGCGGCAAAGGTAGACTGACCGGCGATGTGGATTATGAACCGGCGGCCGCCCGCGCTTCTGCAATTACGCCCGTGCCCGGCGGCGTTGGTCCCATGACGGTAGCCATGCTGCTCTCCAACACGTTTGTCTCATGGAAGCGGCGACTGGGAGTTAAATAGAGCGTGCGGCTGCCCTTTGCCATCAAATCCCTGGCCGGTCTGGGAGCCATGCTTCTTCTCCTGGGAGGCTTTCTGGGCGTGCAGGCGGTGGACTATCTGGGCCGGCTGGGCAAACGCATGGTTGATCCGGTCGCTCTCAAAAGCATTGCCCGCGAACTGGGTCCCGGGGCGGCGGGTCTCAATCCCTACCTGGGGCTAAAAGACCGGGGCGGGTTGGTTTGCTTTCTCGAGGAAGCAAAGGCTGAAAAGCAGGTTCTCTTCTTGCGCCTAGATCTGGAAGATCCCAAGGAGTACTTTGACGAAAACCGCTTCCTGGAGCAGGCTTGTGAAAATGTGCTGGTCGGAACCGGCAGTCAACCTCAGTTCGCCAGGCTTTCATCCGTGAAGGAAAGAGATAAGCAAGAGATTGCGGATGGGAGCGGCAAACTGATTTTGCGTTTTCAGCTTTTGACGGTGAAAGGTGTTGCCGATAAGCAGTACGGTGGACTGGTGGCTTGCCTGAGGCGGGGACGCAATTTCTACCTGGCCCAGGTAAGCCAGCCGGCCGACCGCAGTTATGATAAGGATGCGGCCCTGGGGCTCGTCAAGGGGCTTTTCGGTCTGCCGAACTGAAGGGGGCCATTAGTTTTCTTTGAGGTCGAGTTTATTTTTTCGAGGCAGCCAAGGGCTTATACTTGGGGCAGCGCTAGTTTTAAATCGATTTTGAGGAGACTGCAGTAAATGAGCGAGACTCATAAAGACCCGGCCAAATCTTGGATGGTATTCTTCTTCGTTTGTTTTGCTTCTTCCGTGCTTGCCATCGGAGTCTGGGCTGCTTTTAACTACAAGGTAGACGCTCCGGAGCCGGTGGCTGCTGCCGGGGGCCATCATTAAGGTCGGCCGTGGCTAGAGCCGAAGTCCTATGTATCGGCACCGAACTCCTTCTGGGCGATGTCCTTGATACAAATTCTCAGTTCCTGGCGCGGGAACTGGCTTTGCTTGGCATAGACTGCTTCTACCGCGTGGTGGTAGGAGACAACCCCGAGCGCATCAAGGAATGCGTCAGGCAGGCTCTGGGGCGAGCCGATATTGTCATCACCTCCGGAGGGCTCGGGCCCACCGCCGATGACCTGACCACCGAGTGCCTGGCCGGTGTTTTCAACGCTCCCATGGACATGGATGAAGAGGTGCTCGCTTTTATTCGGGAACTCTTCGCCAGCCGCAATATTAAAATGACCGAGAGCAATCGCAAGCAGGCCCTGCGCCCTCGCGGTGCCGATATCCTGCCCAATCCGGTGGGCTCGGCGCCGGGCATTGTCTGGCAGTTGCAGAAAGCCGATCTCGACGGCGCCGGCATAGACTCAAGTTACGTTTCCGCTCTGGGGCGGGACAATCCCTACCGGGTCATCCTCACCTTCCCCGGTGTGCCCAGCGAGCTTAAGGCCATGTGGACGGAGACGGCCGCTCCATATCTGGCCCGCTATTATCCAGCCGGTACTATCTGGTCCACCGAACTCAAACATATCGGTATCGGAGAGTCGGCCCTGGCAGAGAAATACGCCCATTTGCTCGACCTGCCCAATCCCACCGTGGCTCCTTATGCCGGTCGCTGGGAATGCCGCCTGCGGGTAGCCGCTAAAGCCGCAAGTCAGGAAGAGGCGCGCCTTCTGGCTCAGCCCGTGGTGGACGAAATCAGACAGGGCAGCGGTGTAACACTCTATGGAGAGGACGACGACACCCTGGAGGCTGTGGTGGGGCGCCTTCTAACCGTCCATGGTAAGACCCTTTCCCTGGCCGAGAGCTGCACCGGCGGACTGATTACTGAGCGTCTCACTGATATGCCCGGCAGTTCTCGTTTTCTCAACTGTGCCGTGGTAGCTTACAGCAACGCTTCCAAGGTGGAACTTTTGGGCGTCGACGAAGATGTTTTGAATAAATACGGGGCGGTTTCGGAAGAGGCGGCCCTGGCCATGGCTCAGGGCATGCTCAAGTTGAGCGGCAGCGATCTGGCCCTTTCCGTGACCGGTATTGCCGGTCCTGAGGGCGGCACCGAGGAAAAGCCCGTAGGATTGGTCTATGTGGCCCTCTGTGCCAAAGGCGCGGGGGTTGAGCACTATACTCGTAAACTCAGTCTGGGTAATCGTGTCAACCGTTCGGAGGTGCGCTGGCGCACCGCCAATCAAGCACTGAATATGGTGCGACTCTATCTGCTGGAGCCGGCTGCCTTAAAGGTATGAGTTTATCTGCCCTCTTCTTCACAAGGGGGGAATTCCAAGAGGATAAAAGTGCATCAACTTGGGGTATTAGGGTAGAGAACCCCCTTTCACTATGGTGCTTTCTGCTCTATGCTTAACTTGTGGAAATTGAGAGTGTTTTTCGCCTTGAGCTGATCGCTGTAGTTTGCCATTGTTCTTAATCCAGTAATCTCCCGTTACCAGAACTGCTTTTATGAATCTATTCGATCCTTCCCAGCCGAAAAAGAACAATATGCCTGACCGGACCTTTATCCGGGATGGTGTTTTTCACAGGCAGCTTTCCAATGTTCGCAACCAGGTTTGGAACGACGGCAAGGTCAAAGCTCTTGAGAGAGCCAACGAACCTGGCGAAAGGCAACCCGGGGATATTTTTTCCCATGTACGCGGGGATGAAGAAGAGATCGTCCTTACTTCCGACGATCTAGACTTAATTGCCTTCTACGACGGCTTGCCCGGCTGTTACAACTTTCGCTATCTCTTCCGCAAGCTTTCCCGCGAGGTCAAGCGCTCCAAGCGTTATAACCGTCCTACTTCGGTAGTGGTTGTGGGGGTAGACGGCTTCAGCAATATCGAGCTTTCCTTTGGCAACCTGGCGGCAGACACTGTGGTCTTTTCCGTCATCGAATTTCTGCTTGCCGGTATTCGTACCGATGTTGATATGTGCGGACGTTTTGCCGACGACAGGTATATTCTCGTCCTTCCCGAAACACCCGGTCGCGGTGCCACAATTCTGGCCGATCGACTGCGCAAGCGCTTCGAAGAGCTTGACTTGCGCTACAACTGGCACAAGTTGCCGGTGACACTCAGTTTCGGCGTCAGTTATTTCCCCGGTCACGGTGAAGATCCCCGCGAACTTATTGCTCGCGCCGATCTGGCTTGCGAGTTTGTGCAGCAACGCGGCGGCAATGGTTTCGCCTTCGCGCCGGAAGGCTAAGCTCTCTTATAAGCGTCAATAACCGTAGTCCGGCTTCTTGTCGAAGGCGCCCATAGACTGATTTAAGTAGAGAAACTGGTCGTAGACTTCGTCGTAGGCGGCGCCGGTCAGGTTGTTTAGAGCTTTCAGGTAGAGTTCGTAGGCCTCTACTTTCTTGCGCTGCAACTCCAGGCTCTTACCCAGGGGCAAAATAAAGAGGTGTTCTTCTTCCTTTGGGCCGCCTTCCCGCCGCCACTCGGCCAGACCCTTGTTGAGAATGGCTTCCGCTTCCGGGTAGCGCCCCCGCGAAATTTGCAGTTGCCCTTCGTGCAAGATTTGTTCCCTTGCTTGTCTTAGCCTGGCCAGCTTTTGCGGAATGAGCATGGTACGCACCACTTTGGGGATAAATATTATTTGCCTCGCTCGCTACAAAATAAGCATGGCATCGCCGTAACTGTAAAAACGGTACCGTTTTTCAATGGCTTCCCGGTAGGCGTCCATGATCCGATCCCGCCCGGCAAAGGCCGCCACAAGCACAAGCAGGCTGCTTCTGGAGAGGTGAAAATTAGTTATCAGCCCGTCGATGATCTTAAACTGAAAGCCCGGTTTTACGTAGAGCCTGGTGCCTCGATTCTCCGCGGCTTCCAGTTGACCGGAAGCGCCGGCGCTTTCCAGCGCTCTCAAAGATGTGGTGCCGACGGCTATTATGCGCCGCCCCTCTTGTCTGGCCTGATTGATTTTGGCTGCCGTGGCAGGCGAAATCGAATAAAGCTCTTCCTCGATGGTATGGCTTTCCACCGATGCTTCTATTGGTTTGAAAGTGCCCGGACCCACGTGCAGGGTAAGCCTCACGGTTTCAATGCCCTGTTCTTCCAGTCCCTTTATCACTTCCGGTGTGAAATGCAGACCGGCCGTGGGTGCCGCCACTGCACCAGGGGCGGTGGCAAAGATGGTCTGATAGAGCCTGAGATCTTCCTGCCGGTGCTTGCTTTCGTGGTAGTCTCTTTGAATATAGGGCGGTAGCGGTGCAAAGCCCACCTGGCTCAGTAATTCATAAACTGCCTCTTTGGCACCAAGGTCTACCAGCAGTCTCTTAAAGCCGTCCTCACCGTTCACTATGTCATGCACGGTAATTTCGCTTTCAATACCGTCATCGCGCTTTACGGTTAACTTTTCGCCCGGTTTGAGGCGCTTGATGGGCGTTACCATGCTTTCCCAGATGGCGGTATTGGTGGGCAGAGGCTTCAGCAAAAGTATTTTGATGGTGCCGCCTGAATGCCTCTGGGCTACCAGTCTGGAAGGCAGTACGCGGGTGTCGTTTACCACCAACAGATCGCCGCTTCTAAGCAAAGTCGGCAGTTCGAAAAAATGCTTGTGGGCAAAGGCTTCCCGTCCTCTATCCAGAACAAAAAGCCGGGACTGGTCTTTCTTTTCCAGAGGCTTCTGGGCGATTAGCTCGGGCGGCAGGTCGTATTCGAAGTCTTCTATCTTCAAGGCTTGTTCAGTCTTTGCCGAGTTCAAAATCTAGATACCGTCCCTTTTTCAGTAGCTCCTGGCTAATTGTACCAAGCAGCTCATTTGTCCCTTTGCAGCCGCTTTGATAGTAAACATTATCCTTACAGTTGTTCATGCGGCTCAGTAGCTTGCGGGCTGCCTCCGTCTGGACGGCGGCCAGAGCCGATGCCGCATAAAGTCTGCCGGCCGGCGAGCCGTAGCGCGCCGTCATGGTCAGTTCTCTTTTGTATCTGGAGGCATTTTTTAGGGCCTGCGAATAAGCCAGGTAAGCCGGCGCTATCTCTGCCCCTTCGCCGACGGCCTTACTCGCCAGGCGCTCCGCCCCGTAAATGGTTTTGATAAAGGCCGGGGACTGTTCCAGAATGGTCTGGCATTCCAGGTCGTCCTTGATGTCTTGCTGGGCGGCGGCCAGGCTGAACTCGGAAAGCTCTCTTTCTTGAGGAGCGGCAAACCACTTCACCTGCTCACCTTTTGCCGTCACCGGCAAGAGCGACAGATGCCAATTGGAGCCTGTGTAGGTGCCTTATTCTTTCTCTTTTTTGAGAAAGGCCAGGGCTTTGCCCGGTACGATGTTGAGCCTGGCGCAAATGAAGTTTTCGCCACCATATATGGTTAGCTTGCCGCCGCACTTCCCTTTATAAACTTTCAGCACCCGGGCCGGGGCCTTTTGTGAATAACTGAAAGGTTCGCCTTTACGGTCGCATTTTTCTACTGCCGCCACATCTACCAGTGCAATCAGGTCGGCCTTTTGCACCATTTCTTTGCGACCGGCGAAGTAGGCTTTGCTGAGCGCCGGCAGGGGCAGGCTTAGCATAAGCAGGGTGAGAAGAAGCGTGGCTGTCCTTTTGATTTGTGCTTTCATTTCGCATTTCCTCTGCCACATTATAAAACGCCTTCCGGCTTTGCTACTATTTAAGCAACATTTTGGGGCTGAAGCTGATTGAAGGAAAGAATTAGAGAACTGGCCCTGTCCCTGGGTTTCAACCGCCTGGTGGTGGCATCACCGGCGCCTATGCCCGAGGCTCTGGATATTTACAGTGCCTGGCTGGAGCGCGGCTTCAGTGCCGATATGGAGTATCTGAAGCGAGACCCGCAAAGGCGGGTCACACCCTTAATGACCTTTGCCCCCGCCCGTTCGATTCTCATAGTATCCGTCAATTATTACAACATTCCGCCGCCGCCGCCCGAGAACATGGTCTGGGGGCGTGTGGCCGGGTATGCCGTAGGGCTTGATTATCACAATGTGCTGCGGGCCAAACTGCGAGAGCTATTTGCCCTCATCGAAAAGGAAGTGGGGCGTCCCCTTTCCCGGCGCGCCGTTACCGATGACGCCGCCCTCTTCGAGCAAGCCCTGGCGGCCCGGCATGGGCTTGGCTTTGTGGGCAAGCACACTCTCATCATCGGCCCCAAGCTATCGGGCAGCTATAACCTGATAGGTGAACTCTTCCTCGATCTCGAACTGGAGCCGGACGAACCCTATGTCGGCACCTGTGGCGATTGCTTCCGCTGCGGTAAAGCCTGCCCCACCGGCGCCATAGTGCCTGCCACCGAAAGTAGTGGCTATGTGGTGGACGCCAATGCCTGCATCTCCTACCTGACTATTGAGAATAAGGGCGGCATTGCTCCCGCCATGCGTGCCGGGCTGGGCGATTGGGTCTTCGGCTGCGATATCTGCCAGGATGTCTGCCCCTATAACAGTAAGCCGGTTGCATCACCCTGGCCGGAGTTTAAACCGGAGCGCGGGGCCGGCCATTATCTTGATCTCTTAGCCCTTTTCGATGTTGTTTCCGAAGAGGAATTTCGGGCGCGCTTTCTCAATTCGCCCTTGCGTCGCCCCAAGCTGAGAGGCTTACGTCGCAATGCCCTGGTGGTTCTCGGCAATAAACTGAGGGGCGGCAAGGTGGAGCTTGCTTATCTCCGCCACAGGCTCGCTGCTTATCTGGAGCGCGAAGAGGACGAAATGTTGCTCGAGCATGCCGCCTGGGCTCTCTGTCAGGGCCGTGATAAGCCAGTGGCTCTGGTGGAGAGCTTTCTGCCCCGCATCAAGAGCACTGGGTTGAGGCAGGCTGTGGTTGGTTATTTAGAGGGTGAATGAAGTTATAATAGCGGCAGTTTATTCCGGATGTGGCCATGCAGTTTTTGATTGTCTTTCTTGGAGCGGGTCTTGGTGGTGTCTGTCGCTACCTGTCATCCACTACCTTGCAGAAGCTTTTGCCTACCTTGAGTTTTCCAGTGGGCACCTATTTTGTAAATATGTTTGGTTGCCTTTTGATTGGACTGATTGCCCAGTTGGCTGAAACAAGAATTGCCCTGCAAGGCGACACCCGCTTGTTTCTTACGGTGGGCTTCCTTGGCGGTTTTACTACTTTTTCCAGCTTCGGTTATGAGACCGTGCAACTCATTAAAGACGGGGAGTTTCTGCTGGCCTCCTTCAATGCCGTTTCGCAAGTGGTATTGGGTTTGGTCTTCGTCTGGTTGGGCATGGTGCTGGCGAAGTTAGTTTAGTTTGTTTTGAATTGACTTAAAATGGGGGGATGCCGGTGGTAGCAACAGGGAAAGGGCTTTTACTGAAGGTCTTTGTCGGTGAGACCGACCGCAAGGGCAAGATACCCATGTACGAATGGCTGGTCAAAGAGGCGAAAAGTTATGGTATTGCCGGTGCTACCGTTTTTCGCGGTCTGATGGGCTTTGGCTCGCACTCCACCTTGCATACGGCTAAGATTCTCGACCTGTCTACCAATTTACCCATGGTGATCGAATTCATGGATACGGAAGAGAAAATTCGCGGCTTCCTGTCCGTCATTGAAGAGAACGTGCAGGACGGCATGGCCACCTTGCAGGAAATAGAGATGCACGCCTATAGCAGCAAGGCTTAAAATTATGGATTACTGCCGGATGCCATTGGCCGCACCCGGTGCCTTTTCCCCGGCGCGGCCTCGAGGAACTGAGCGTCTATGCTGAGAGGTCATAGCCGGGCAGAGTTTTGTTTGCTAGGCTGGTACCAGGGTCTATTCTCCTGGTGATGCCTTTGAAGAGTTTGAAATTACGCCGGCTCATGCCTTTCTTGCTTGCAGTTTTTGTGCTTGCCGGTGTTTGCACAGCATGGGCTGAAGCTGAGCCGGTTTGGATTTTTGAGTGTGAGCACTTCGGCTCCGGTTTGTATCGTTTCTACGTGGCTCGTGAGGCCATCAAGGTTGAAAGTCTCAGCTCCGGTGTGATAACTCTGGCAAAGGCACCCCAATGGAGGGTTAGTTGTTTCAATCGCTCGCTCAAGGAAGAGTGGACCGGCTCCCTCCCCACCCTTAATCCTGGATCGCTAGCCATTGCGGGTAAGAATATTCCTTTATCCGTCTCCGATTACACTGTAGTAGGCGAGGAAAACCTCAAGGGTCTGCGCTGTAAGATTTGTCGTTTTGCCGACAATACAAAGGTCTGGACACCGGTTGAACTGAAGACTTCGCCCCAGTGCGCCATGCTTGTTTCCCGGTTTTTCAACCTGCCTCGCTCTCAGTTTGTGCTGGTCCGCTCGTTTAGAACCTATGCGCCGGCCAAAGTGACCGAGCAAAGCATCAGCAAGGCGCAGTTGCGAAAGTCCATTCCCTGGCTCAAGTTCGATTTGCCCCGCGATAACCTGGCCGGTCACGCCGCCCTTGATCTCAAAAGATGGTGGCGGGCTCCCTACAAGGCCGGCGATTTTGAATATCCCACAGGCTATAAGAGAGTTAGTGACATCAAGGAAATTCTAATTACCCGAGAGCAGCGCAAAGATATAGAAGGCTTGATGGATGCCTTGTCTCGATGAGAGTTGGCCGCTCTGAAGGTTCTGACGAACTAGTCAACCGTGCAAACTTGCACCGGTGTCATGTCGCCGGCGCCGATGCGATTGGCGGCAGAGTATGTTAGATCGACGAGGCGAGGCTGTCCATTCGGGGTGCGGTATACTTTCGGATTTCCAAAACCGCCCCTGTCTCTGGCTATCTGAGTGGTGGAGCGATTGTTATTGAGGTTCGTGATCACGAGCCGATCTCCTAATTGGGCACCCAGCACCGGTGTACGCATATCGATGGCCACTCCCTGCTCCTTACCCGTGTAGGGGGTGCCGTCGGCCATGGGGTTACCTGTGGTTCCATATATGGTGGCCCAGCCGGTGGCGCAACGGGCTTCGGCCATCAACATGGGGGCCGGCTGAATTACAGGCTGGGTAGACTCTTCTAGAGAGAAGCCGTTCAGCATATCTACCGCGCTCGTATTCGCTACTGAAGCTTGGGTTTCCGCCAGGGCTGTTTTGATCGGTGTGCCACCCGCAAGCAGATCTTGGGCGGAAAAGACCTGATCGAAATTGTTCGTTGGGAGCGCAAGCTTGCTCTCCGCGTTATCTACAGTGCTTGAATCGGCGCGATCAACCATGACTTTTGACCTCGAGCTAAATGTTTTTGGCAGTGGTAAGTTTGCTCATCGCCTCTAGAAATCCTGGGGAGGAGCGAATCGCGGTGATGTCAAGATAGGGTTTCCTCTGTGACAATTCCATGCGCTCAGGTGCTTGCACATATTGCTCAGTCGGGGACGGCTTAGTTTTGAGGTTATCGTGGGGTATGTAACCGTCACTTTTTCCTCGCTACTCTGTCTTTAGCGTTGGAGGAGCCTATGGAAGTCTGTGAAAAGGATGAGGAAGGTTATTTCGCCGAAGAGGATCTACCGGTTTGTCTGAGCAACGGCACTGAGCAAGAATTGCTTGCCGGTTGGAGGAGTGCTCAGTCGAAGTTGATGAATGTCAGCGGCGGTCTTGAGACCGGCGGGGGCATAGCCATTGATCCTTCCCTTTTGCCTGATCTGACCGTAGCCGATGATGAAGTCTTGGTTTTGACGGCGGCTCACATTGTGGTGGGTAAAGAGTATCGTCTGGTTGGTGGTTATGACTCAGAAGGTCAGTTGGGACGGCTGCACCAGGGGCGGGTCGTCTATGCAGATTCAGGTTTAGATCTGGCTCTGGTGGTGGCAAAGACCGGTGATGCTTCTGTGAGACCGGCTTCCTTGAACTATTACGATCTGCGAAAAGCCAGACCGGGCGAGGCTGTTCTTACTTATGCTGCGGATGAGGAGGAGAGACGGTTATCCGTTTTTTCCGTTCAGAGCAATAGTTCTTATGGCGATGTCGGTGGGGCTGCGGTTCGAGTCAGGCATCCTGAGGTTATGGTGCGTGATTCGGCCGGCGTGACTCTGCTTTCAAGACCTGATTCGCCGGGCACTTCCGGTAGTCCTCTCATTGCTTCCGACGGCAAGGTTCTGGGTCTAGTCAGTCAACGCCTGCCCTCCCTCTCGAGTGATAGTTCTGAGGAGCGCTGGACTGCCACTGTTGCCATTGATGCTGAGGAGATCCGGCGTTTTCTTCTGGCGGCAAGAAGTAGCTTTCTCTCTCCGCGCTAGTTAGTCTAAATTTGCCTGCTTTGCGGAAAGCCACTTGGGTTGACCTGGCTGCTTATCTGTCTTGCCCTGGCTATAAGCAATTTGGGCTTGTATATAGGCCGACAGATTGCGGTCGCCGATTTCATTAGCCAGGGTGAGAGCCTGTCGGAAGTAAACCACTTCATCTCCTTTCACTACTCGCCCTCGGCTTCCCATGCCCAGCCAGAGGCCAATCAGAGCCAGTCGATATTTGTTTTGCGGCCTTTGTTTCAGTTCAAAGTCGTAAATGGCGTTCAGCTCATCAAGATCGAAGATGAAGGAATAAGAGGAGCTGACGAATTCCTTGTAGGCTTTGTCGAAAAGCTCCGCTTCTACTTCTTTTGCTTTGCTCTGGTCTCTGGCTGTAGTTAATAGCTTCAGACTCTTGATCTGAGTTGCTTTTTGATAATCGCCATAGGCGCCCATGCCGATAAATAAGCCGAAGATACAGGAAATGACAAGCAGATTTCTCGTATTGCGAGTTTTGAAATCCGGCGGCAGGTAATGTCTTACATCTTTGTCAAAACGAAGCGAAAGGGTGGCCAGCTCTCGCACTGTCCAGACAAAGAGCCAGAACAAAATTACCAGGGCCAGCAAAATTGGATGCCCGAGGCGTAGATAGGCAATGTATCTGGCCGGACCGCGAGTCATAGCCCAGACAAAGCTGATGAACCAGAAATAGAGAATATTCTTGGCTCTCAAAGATTCTATAAAACCTTCCAGGGCATCGCTGCAAGTAGGATCCAGGCGCAAAGATTCGCGCAGGTGTTCTCTTGCCCCGGTTCGATCCCCCAGATCGAGCAGCAGCCTTCCCAGATGTGCATGGGCCTGGGCATCATTTGGTTCGATGGCGAGAGCGCTTTCCAGGGCGAGCCTGGCCCCTTTCTGGTCGGATAGTTCACTCTTGGCTCTGGCCAGGGCTATTAAGGCGGCAACATGCTCCGGTTCCAGATTGAGAGCGGCCTGGGCATGGTCGCGCATCTGCTTCCATTTTTCACGGCGTTCGGCAATATAACTGAGAATCAGGTGGCCGTCGGCATGGTCTGGAAAGATAGCCAGGGAGGCTTTGATGAATTTTTCAGCGTCACCGTCGCGTTTGTTGTTGAAGTGGATAAGCCCGGCCACATGCAATACATCTTCATCGTTTGGATACTTACCGAGCAGGTACTTAATTTCTCGAATAGCCTCTTTGTGCTGCCCCTCAAGGGATAGGGACATGGCCAGAAGTCTGTGTGCCTGCCCGTCTTCAGGGTCTTCCTTGAGGGCCTGGCGGAATTCGGAAATGGCATTTTGATAGTTTCTTTGTTCGTAAAGAAGCAGGGCTCGAGCTTTGTGGATGGACATGGGCCCTCTTGATACGGCTTACATACCGGCTGTCAGACCGCCGTCTATAGGAATTATTGCACCACTGATGTAGCTGGCGGCAGGGGAAGAGAGGAAAAGCACTACGGCTGCTACTTCTTCCGGTGTACCCACTCTGGCCATGGGGATATTCTCTTGCACGAATTCTTGCAGCACTTCTTCGCCGCTTTTCCCTTTCCTTGCTCCTACTTCGGCATTGAATCTCTCGCAAAGCGGTGTGCGAATGCAGCCCGGGCAGATGCAATTGCTGCGTATGCCTTTACCTGTGTAGTCGAGGGCCAGGGAACGGGTGAGGTGAATGATGCCGGCCTTGGAGGTGCTGTAGGCGGCGTTTAGTTTGATGCCGCGCAAGCCGGCATCGGATGCGTTATTGGTGATAACTCCTCGCCCGGCCTCAAGCATGAGTTCCAGGCAAGCCCGGGTGATTAGATAGGTGCCTTTGAGATTGGTGTCGATTACTCGGTCCCAGTCAGCCTCTTCGGTTTCCATCAAAGGGGCGATGAATTCGTTGCCGGCATTGTTGAAGAGATAGTCGATGCGACCGAAGGCTCGCTTAGAAAGGGCCTGGGTGCGTCTGGCTGTGACAGGGTCGGCGATGTCCGCAGCCAGAATCTCCAGGCTGACCCGGCTGTCCATGGAAGCTGTCGCTTCTTTTGATAGTTTTTTCAGACCGGTTTCATCAATATCCACGGCCACTACGTTGCAGCCTGATGCCAGGTAAGCCAGGGCGGTGGCTCGACCAATTCCTGAGGCAGCGCCGGTAATTACTGCCGTGGGCTCAGGGGCGCCAGCCATCAGCTTTCGTTATTGCGCTGGATCATTTCGGTGAGGGAATCGATAATGGCCTGGTCGGTCTTGTGTTGTAGATCGAGGGCCGAGAGCAGTTCCTGTCTGGTCATCCAGCCTTTGGCCAGAATGAGTTCGCCCAGGGGTGATTCGGTGCGCTCCTGTTCTTTAATCAAGTCCTCAAGCTGCTGCAACGTCAATTTTCCGCGCTTCAATAAGACCTCACCAAGCTTTTCCGAGCGGGTGAGAAGTTCCCATTTCTGGTCTTCCGACATGTTTTCGTTGTTTGACATTTCGCTATCTCTCAGGCTGGTCTGGGTTTGCTTGTTGATTTTTGCTCTCTCCACCAGACGAGCAGGCAACTGGCGTTGAAGATGGAGGAGTAGGTGCCGGAAATAATGCCTATGAGCATTGCCAGCACGAAATCTTTGGTGGTGACGCCGCCCAGGAGGTAGAGGGCAAGCAGGGTAATGATAACGGTCAAAGATGTGTAAATTGATCTGGCCAGGGTCTGGTTGACGCTGTCATTGGCAATATCGCCGAAAGTTCTTTTGTATTCGGTTTTGCTCACCGGATCAATTACTTTATTGCCCACATATTTGGCGTTCTCACGAATCCTGTCGAAGACCACAATCGTGTCGTGAACGGAGAAGCCTATAACCGTCAGTACTGCTGATATGAACAAGCTGTCTACTTCGGTGCCTACAAAATAGCCGAGCAGGGCGAAAATGCCTACCAGCACCATGATGTCGTGGGCCAGAGCGGCGATGGCGCAGGCGGCGTAGTCAAACTTGAAGCGATAACTGATATAGGCAACCATGCCGCCGAAGGTAACCAGAAGCGCTATAAGTCCGTTGGAGAGAAGCTCCGGACCGATGGTGGCGGTAACTTTGTCTACCGAAATGGCTTTGAATGTGCCCAACTCTTCCGTCAGCTTCTTATCGAGGGCTGCTTTCTGAGCTTCCGTATCGATAGACTTAGTGCGCATTACCACTGCTTCCTGTCCGGAAATGGTGGCTTGCTGCACCTGGGAACCGTGGAAACCGCAGTCTTCCAGAACTTTATGAACAGATTCGAGGCTTGTCGGTTTATCGAACTGGTATTGCAAAATGGAACCGCCGGTGAAGTCGATGCCCGGCTTGAGCGGTGCATGGTACTTGGACATGCAGGCGATAATGCCCAGCACTCCCGGAATTGTAATCAGGAGCGAGATGCCGAACCAGATCTTTCTGTATTTGACTATGTCGACGTTGACTTTCGAAAACACTTAAACGGCCTCCTTGCTGGCTGGTTGACCGACTTTTTTCCCGTCGAAGCGATGACCGAAGAGACCCCATTCTTTCGGTATGAGGTGCAACATGGTGCGCGTGGCGGAAATGGCTGTAAACATAGAGATAGCCACACCGATGGCTAGCGTCACTGCGAAGCCTTTGACGATGGAAGTACCGAAGACCATCAAGACGGCGCAGGCGATCAAGCTGTTGACGTTGGAGTCAAAGATGGAAGACATGGCGCGGCTGAAACCGTTCTCGATGGCTACATAGAGGTTGCGACCACGGCTCAACTCTTCCTTGGTTCTCTCGAAAATGAGGATGTTGGCGTCAACCGCCATACCGATGGAGAGGATGAAACCGGCGATACCGGCCAGGGTGAGTGTGACCGGTACGGTCTTGAAGATGGCTAGCGTAGCGATGGTGTAGAGAATCAGGGCCAGGTCGGCGATGAGACCGGGTAGACCATAGATGGCTACCATGAAGAGCATGACGGCGGCTATACCGACACAACCGGCCACAAGGCTCTTTTGAATGGAGTCTTGGCCGAGGGTGGCACCCACGGAGCGCTCTTCCAGAATTTCTACCGGCACAGGCAGGGCGCCGGCATTCAACTTGAGGGCCAGATCCACGGCCTGAGCCTGGCTGAAACTGCCGGTTATCTGACCGCGACCGCCCGTGATCGGCTCATTGACCCGCACTCCGGGATACCGTTCAATCGGCACGGGGCGACCGTCCGGACCGCGGTCTACCGGCTGTCCGTCCAGGAAGATACCAATGTATTGTCCGACCAGACGGCTGGTCAGATCGCCAAACTTCTTGGCTCCTTCCGGTTTGAATTCGAAATCCACCTGATAGTTGCCGGCAGCCATAGGAGTAGCCTGGGCGTGCTTGAAATCAGCTCCGGTCAGATTTACATCTTTCCAGGTAACGCCACCATCGGAGGTGAGCACCATTTCTTTAAATTCCAGAAGTGCGGTTGTACCGATGCGGTCTTTTGCTTGCTGGGGATCTTTGATGCCCGGCAATTCCACAATCAATCTGTCTTTACCGGCTCTCTGCACCAGGGTCTCGGAGACTCCGAGGCTGTTGATGCGGTTATTGATGACGGTTTCAACGCCGGTCATAACATGGTTGTCTATGACTGGTACTTGCGGCGGTGCCGGTAAGGCCTTGAGCAAAAGTTGGCTGCCGCCCCGCAAGTCGAGGCCGAGCTTGAGGTTGGTAAAGACCGTATAACCTTTAACGTGACCGAGCACCTGAATGTTATTGCCCATGGCCGCATTTTCGTATTCGCTCTTGATGGCGAATTCTTTCTGGTAGTCGTTCATTTTCTCGAAGCCGGGTTGTTTTTCTACCCGTTGCATGACTTCGCGGCGGAGCGGTTCACCGCTCAAAGAAGAGAGAAACTGCCAATCTTTCACGGTGGCGTTGGGCACCACTTGAATCAAATTGGTCAAAGACCAGATCAGAACCACTAATACGGTGGTTGGTTTCCAGTCTTTGAAAAATGCGCCGATGTTAATGCTGGATCTGCCGGAGCTTCCCCCGGCTCGTCCTCCTGACTGCCCGAATGTACTCATGTTTAAAAGTTTTCAGCCTGTGATGAGAGACTCTAACTGATAGAGTTTCCCATTTTAGCGCACTCTTTCAGGCGGTCCCTGAAGTAGATCCTATACTGCCGTGACCACCTGGTTGCCGCCCCGTTGAGCTGCGGTTTCCAGGGCCTGGATGGTGCGGTGAATCAGTTCGTCATGTTCCCGGGCATGGGTGGGGAAAGCTGCTACTCCCACGCTGGTTGCCACTTTCAGGTTGTGCCAGTTATGGGTGATGTCGTGATTGGTCACCCGGGTGCGGATGCGTTCGGCCACGATAGCGGCTCCGGAAGCGTTTGTCTCGGGCAGAATGATGGCGAATTCTTCGGCGGAGTAGCGGGCGGCGATATCTACGTCGCGCACGGCTCCTTTCACCACACCTCCCACGAGCTTCAGCACCGAGTCGGCAGTGAGAGCGCCGTAAGACCGTTGTATTTCGGGAAAGTTGTCAACCGAAATCATTACCAGCGAAACAGGGCGTTTATAGCGCTTTGCCCGCTTCAGTTCGTCTTTGATTTCTTTGATAAAGGTGCGGCTGTTGTAGAGATCGGTGAGGGAGTCGATGAGGGCCAGTCTCTCGATATCTTCGCCGCCGGCATTGGAAAGTGCCGACTGGGTGGTGGTCAAGAGTGAGCGCTCCTCCAGCTCTTTGACACGTTCGATCACCTGGTTGTCCATATATGCTCTGGTACCGGTGCCGCCTTTCACTTTCTGCGGGTTTTCCAGCACCCGGCAGAACATACAAGTTCTGCCGCTGCATATATGGTCGGTGCGTCCTGCCATCTCTCAGCCCCTTTTCTAACTCGATTTAGACAAATTGCCACAACTTATAGCCAATTGTTTTCTATATACCAGGTTTGCCTCTCTTTATCTACGAAAAAACAAGCTCGCCATCACTAACTACCTGACGCCCATCCACGAAGAGGTCCTTTAGCCTGGTGCTTGCAGCAAAGAACTGTTTATAGGACGCTTCCTCGTCGGCAAGATCCGTTGTCGTTTCAAAGATGGCTAGATCTGCTTGCTTGCCTGCTGTCAGGCTGCCGGTATGCCCGTCCACCGCCAGTACCCGGGCGGCTTCCAGGGTGATGAGACGGTGTAGAGCTGGGGCGGTCAGCGGCACCTGGCGCTTTTGATTGAAATAGGCGGCCTCGGCGCGGGGGCAGAGATCGGGGCTGGAAGCCCGGCTATCGGTGCCTAGACTGTAGGGAATCGCTGCCCTTTCCAGGGCTTCCGCCGGTGCCGCATTATTGCCAAGGGTCAAGTTGCTGCGCAGGCAAAGGGCACCCCGGGCGCCGCCGGCTGCAAACTGGCCTATATCTTCGGGGTTCATTTCCACCAGATGGGCGGCCAGGAGATTCCGGTCGAGCAAGCCATGGGCGGCCAGATGGGCCGTGGGGCTCCTACCGGCCTCTTTGAAGGGCAAGCTTTTGAGCAGGTCCGGCCTTGTGCCGGGTGGTGCAATCCACTGCAGATAGGCGTCCAGTTCCCCGGCCAGGCTAAGGGTTTCGGCGTCCGCACCGGCTTCGAGCCCGGGGGAAACTTTGAGCCAGGCGCATTCCTGCCTGGATTCGGCCAGGTGGGCCAGGACCGTGAGATTGCGGCTCTGGGCAAAGTCTCTGGCCCTTTGCCAGAGGGCCGGCGCCACGGTGTAAGGGGCATGGGGAGCGACTGTGAGGGTGATGCGTCGGTTGTCTTGATTGGCTTTGGCAATGCTCGGATCTGCCTCCAGGGCGGTAAAGCGCTTTAACCAGCTTTCGAAATTGGCCTCAGCTCGGTCCTCGTCCAGTCCGAAAAGCTCGAGGCCCACCAGGCCCTTCAACCCGACGGCTGCCAGGGCCCGGGCTGCTGCTCCGGTGTAAGAGCTGTCGGCGCAGTGAATGACACCGGCCAGGGCCAGTTCCCTGGCGCCATGTCCGGCCGAGACCTCAAAATCTTCTGCTTTCCAGGTTCTGGCCAGGCTGACCAGGTCTTTAAGCCAGGCGAAGAGATTTTGCGGACGGCCGGGTTCCCGGGCCTGCCACTGCATATAAATGGATGAGGCGTCGGTGTAATCAAGATGGGTGTGCAGGTTGAAGAGACCCGGGGAGAGGATGGTCGTAGGCCTGTGGCTGTGCGGCAGGTTTTCGCTTTCTAAAAGGCGGCGCCAGGCACTTTCGGGCAGTACTTCCAGAATTTTGTCGCCCCTGAGAAGGACGGCGCCGTGGCGCAAGGCTTCACCGGTGCCTGTGAAAACCCAACCGGCAGCCAGAAGTCGTGTTTGGTTTGTACTATAATTCATGGCGTTGCTTTGATTTGTAGCTGTTTTGGCCCCAACTTCCGCCTGACAGTTATTGTTTTGTCAGCCCCTAGTTTAAGATTGCCCGCAGACTGAATTATGAAAATAAGTATTGATGAGTTAGGGCAATTAGGTGAGAGGCGCTTCACTATTGACTTCTCCGAGGCGCTGCCGGTGGCTGATGCGGTCAAGCCGGTGGTGGGAGAGCTGACAGTGGCTCGCATTGGAGCCGGTGTTAAGGTCTCGGGTAATGTTAAGACCCTTCTAAAGCTCAGTTGCCAGACCTGTTGGCGACCCTACTTTCAGGCTCTCAACGTAGAGCTGGATGAGCTCTTCGTGCCTTACAAAGACCTGGTGGAAGAATTTGAAATGGGGGCTCCTCGAGAAAAAGAATTGCTTAAGAATGACTTCTATGAGGAGATTGGAGCGGATGGCATTATTGACATCAGCGACGTTGTGTATCAAGCTGTAACGTTAGCTTCGCCTGTTTTTTGTCGTTGCGGCAGCGATTGTCCCGGTCCTCCCAAACCGGATAATCCTCAGTCTGCCGTGGTTTCAGAGGATGTGGAGGGGAAAAGCGCGGAAGATCGTCCGATCGATCCGCGTTGGAAGAACCTAAAGACTCTCTTTCCTAAGCAGGAGTAGGGGCTTTTTAGTAGATAATATTTGATTCCGGAATGATGGAGGAACTATACAGCCATGGCTGTTCCTAAGAAAAAGACATCCCACCAGAAGCAACACCAGCGCAGAGCGCACTGGAAAGCTAGTGAGATAAACGTTGGTACCTGCTCCAATTGTGGCGCTCCCGTGAGACCCCACACTGTGTGCGGCAACTGCGGCTACTATCGTGGTAGACCGGCTCGCCGTGCAGACGCTCAGGCTTCCTGAGGCTTACGAGAAAGAGTCAAATCACCGATCCGGCTATGAAAATGCCAGAGCGGCGATTTCTTACATGACTCTAAGATGGCGTTGGCGGATATTTGCAGAGAGAGCACACAGTTGACTGACAGCTGGGGTCTTAGATGATTCGAGTGGCCATAGACGCGATGGGTGGCGATTACGCGCCCCGCGAGGTCGTGCACGGTGCTGTGCTGGCCGCTCGCGAATACGGGGTTTCGGTGCAACTGGTGGGTCGTCCCCAGGACATCGAGACCGAACTCAAGCGCCATGAAATACAGGGCTTGAATGTTTCCATCGTGGCTGCCTCGGAAGTGGTGGCCATGGACGAGAAGCCCAGCAAGGCAGTGCTGCGCAAGAAAGATTCGTCCATAGTGAAGGCCATGGCTCAGGTGGCTCAGGGCGATGCCGACTGCGTGGTGGCCTGTGGTTCCACCGGGGCGGCGGCTGTGGCTGCTACCTTTGTTATCGGACGGCTGCCCAATATTTTGCGCTGTGCCATCGCCGCTCAGATGCCCACTATTCACCCCAACCGCTGCATCGTTGTAGATGCCGGTGCAAACGTTGACTGCGACGCCAATATGCTCGTGCAGTTCGGTTTGATGGGTTCCATTCTTTATTCCGGTCTCAACAACGTCAAGCGGCCCCGGGTCGGGGTGCTCAATATCGGCGCCGAAGAGACCAAGGGCAACGATCTGGTGCAGGCCGCCTACAGCCTGCTCAAAGGTCGTGATGATTTGAATTTTATCGGCTTTGTAGAAGGTCGTGACTACCCTATGGGTAAAGTCGACGTGGTAGTTACCGATGGCTTCACCGGCAATGTCTCATTGAAGACGGCGGAAGGCATAGCCAAGATGGTCAATCACATGCTCCGGCAGGAACTGATGAGTTCTATGCGTGGCAAGATGGGCGGTATCATCGCCAAACCCGCATTCAAAGCTCTCAAAGCCAGAGTTGATCCCGATGAATTCGGCGGCGCTCCCCTGGTCGGTTTGAAAGGTGTGTGTGTCATCGCCCATGGTGGCTCGAGGCATACGGCTGTGAAAAATGCCATTCGCGTTGCCTGCGATATGGTGCGTGCCGATGTGGTAGGCAAAATTGAAAGAAGCTTTCGATCCGCTGCGGAAGTGAAAGTAACGCTTTAAGAAGTAGAAGAGGAGAATAGCTCAATGGGTAAGCTGGCATGTGTTTTTCCAGGTCAGGGTTCGCAGAGCGTGGGCATGGGGCAGTCGCTCTATCAAGCCCTGCCGGAAGCGAAGGAAGCATTCGCTGCCATCGATGAAGCGGCCGGACGTTCCCTCAGTACTCTTTGTTTTGAAGGACCGGAAGCGGAACTGAAACGCACCATCAATACCCAACCGACAATTCTGGCGGCCTCCCTTGCGGCCTTTGCCTGTTACGAGAAACTGGGCGGCCCCAAGCCTGATTATGTGGCCGGTCATTCCCTGGGTGAGTTTACGGCCTTGTGTGTAGCTTCGGTCTTGAGTCTTAAAGACACCGTTAAACTTGTGGAGAAGCGCGCCTCCCTCATGGAGAGCTGTCCCAAGGGGGCCATGACGGCGGTGCTCGGCATGGATTGCGATAAGTTGGAGGCGCTCTGCCAGGAAGTCTCCCAGTCTTTGCAGGCTGAAGGCAAGTCCGGCACCGAGCATGTGGTGCTGGTGGCTAATTTCAACACCAAAGATCAACTCGTTATTTCCGGCAATCCCGATGCCGTGGCCAGAGCCGGTGCCCTCATTAAAGAACGGGGCGGCAAGCCGATTCCGCTACCGGTGGGTGGTGCATTTCATTCACCTTTGATGAGCGGTGCGGCAAAGGAATTTGCCGCTGCTCTCAAAGAGCTGCCCTTCGGCAAAGCCAAGTATCAAGTGGTGCAGAACTTCGATGCCGGTGCTTCCGTGGAGCCGGAAGTTTTGAAAGAAAAGCTTGCCAGGCAGATGGAAAGCGCTGTGCGCTGGACGGCCACCGTTGAATTTATGGCGGCAAACGGCGTTGATACTATCGTGGAAATCGGACCAGGTAAGGTGCTCACCGGCCTGGTGAAGAAGATCGATCGCTCGATCAAGTTCTTCAATGTTTTTGACGAAGCCAGTTTGAAAGAAACAATCGCTGCCCTTACAACGGCTGCAGTACCTTAGGCTTGGCTCAGATCTTCCTGGGTGATGCGCTTCATGTGAATGTCGCGCCTGGCCAGTTCTGCAAAAAAGGCACCGGCAGGCACGGCTACTTCCGGGGCCAGGACGCCTGTGGAAATGATCTCATCGGCGACCAGCATCTGCGCCACTATCGATGGTGGTACACCGGTATCGAGGGCGCCGCATGAGATGCCTTCGTGCCAGCGCTTAACGCTGTATACGGTTGTCTCCAGGCGGCAGAGAGTCGGCTTGCCGTCCATCATGCCTCGCACATCAACGCGCACTACCTCGCAGTCGTCCGGCTCACTCTCAGGCGTCGGGAAGCTGCTTAACATGGCGGCCAGAATCTTACGGGGGGTAAAGTCACCTTCTCTGGTGTTGAGTTTTTCCCGGGAGCCAAAGCCAAGCGACATCAGGAACTTGATTTTTTCATGGAACTCCAGAGGCAGTCCCAATCTGAAGGTGCAGTTCTTGATGCCCTTTTCTTTGTAAGTCTGGGGCAAAGTGAGAACTTCCGAGTGCAGGGTGTAGATAGCTTCTTGCTTGCCGACCGGCTCGGGAAAGTCTACGATGACGGCCCCTGAGAGGGGCGGCATTTCTTTGTAGTCGCCGTCGAAGACCATGGGCGGCATGGTGTATTCATCGATGAGAGTTTCGATGGAGTAAGGCGGCAGGAAGGGGTGGCTGCTTTTGGTATTGTCGATGGAACCGACATAGATGTCGATTGCTTCTACACTTTCCATGTTTTCCTGGGCTTTTGCGGCCATGATATTGGTCATGCCCGGCGCAGCGCCCATGCCGATAACAGCCGTCAGACCTTTCTCGACAAAGCGTTCGTGCAATTTGAGTTGTTCTTTGCTGACATGAAAAAGTCCGCCCAGGTCCACGTAATGGCAGCCGGCTTCAAGGGCGGCTTCCATGACATTGACATTATGGTAGTAGGGGGTGGAATTGATGACGCAGGCGGCGTTTTTCAAACCTTTGACCATGACCGGCTTGTTGGTTATGTCGGTAAAATCGCCCCGTACTCGCGTGGTTTTCAGCTTGGAGTTGAGGGTATCAGCCAGGGCATCCGCCTTTTCCCGGTCGTAATCGGCGATGACTACTTCGAGCTCCGGGTTATCCAGGAGGTCGCGAACCACTACGTGACCCATGGCGCCGGCGCCGCCAATCACAACAACTCTTTTTACTTGACTATTCATTTGAGAACTTGCCCGAGAGTGCACTCATTAACGGGCTAAGTCTAGCAGGAAGACCTGAGAGATTTAGTAGCCTTTATAGCCGCTGGAGCCGGAACCGTAGCTGGCGCCTCCGCTAGCGGGTACGCCGGAGCTGTGGTAGTTGTTTTGTCCGGTGGCTGTGCCGTAGGTGGTGTAGTTTGGCGGCGGTGCCTGGCGCAGTACCGGCTGCCTGATCTGGTACTGTTGCTGGCGGTACTGGCCTTGCTGGGCTTGTTGTCTCTGGGTGATGGACCAGTTGGGATTGAGGTCGGAACGCATGTAGTCGCCGGCCATGCCCACTGTGGAACCCATGCGGGCGCTCTGCAGACCCATGGGGTTGGCTGATACGCCGGGGGTCATGCCGCACACTCCCTGACCGCCGATCTGGGGCGGCATGGGCAGTACGGCAGCCTGGGCCGAACGGCTTAAGGTGCCGCTGGTTATATAAGTACTGGAATGACCGGCCAGCCCGTTGTGACCAGCCTGGACCCGGGTGTCTCCGATTCGATAGTTATAGCTCTGGGCTTGCGCTGGGTCTGAAATCCAGGCCAGGCTTACAATCAGGCACAACACTAGTTTGGCGGGGCGCATGGTGAGGCTGCGCAGCAAAGAAAATTTATTCATGTTCATCGGGGTTCAACTTGGTAAGGGGTGGGATGCACCAAATATTTCATTAGCGGAGGATAACCTTTTGGCGGACCTTCCACAAGTTGCTAGCCAACAGTTTCAGTCGCTGAAACGGAATCTAATCAAGGCGCAAATTGCCCATATACCGTCTTTCCAGGTTATTTTCTTGCCTTCGTCGTAATCGCGACCATAATAGGAAATGGGCAGTTCATAGAGGCGCACCCCCTGTTTCAAGACTTTTGCCGTAATTTCAGGCTCGAAGTCGAAGCGGTCGCACTTGATTTTGACCTTTTTGAAGACTTCCTTTTTGAAGACCTTGTAGCAGGTCTCCATGTCCGTCAGGGTGGCGTTATAGAGAATGTTTGTGACCAGGCTGAGGAATTTATTGCCCAATAAGTGGGTGATCTTGAAGGCGCGAATTGGTTTACCGCCACAAAGACGGGAGCCGTACACCACATCAGCGCGTCCTTCCAGAATTGGTTTGAGAAGCTCCGGATACTCCTTCGGGTCGTATTCCAGGTCGGCGTCTTGAATCATAATCAAGTCGCCTTCGGCATGACCTTGCGCCGTGCGCAGTGCTGCACCCTTGCCCTGGTTCTTTTCGTGATAGTAGATCTTGGCGTGGTACTTTTCAGCATCGAGACCGGCCAGTATTTCCCTGGTGCGGTCGGAAGAGCCGTCATCAACGATTATAAGTTCTTTGGTCAGTCCCAGGGTGTCGGCATTGGCCACCATGTCCAGAACTGTAACCAGGGTCTTTTCTTCGTTGAATACGGGGATGAGGATGGAAATTGTTTTCACTGGGATTCTCAAGCGGGAAGGGTCATGGCTCGTTTGTGAGCCTGGTTCTCGAAGTGATCATCGAGAGGCTGTAAATGCTGGGCGCCATAGCGTCTGGCCAGGGCCTGGCTCAAGAGTTGATCGGCAAAAGCTGGATTTTTCGGCAGCAAGGAGCCGTGCAAATAAGTACCATAGACGGTGCCCTGGGCCAGCCCCTCCAGTTTGTCTTCACCGTTGTTGCCGTTGCCGACAATGGCTTTACCCAGAGCGTTCACGCCTTTGCCCAGGAAGGTTTTGCCGCTGTGATTTTCAAAGCCGACAAGAGTGGTGGCATCATCCCTTTTGACGAGTACGTTGCCGATCATGCGGCGGTTACCGGCCACCGTGTAGGCGTCAACCAGGGAAATACCCTTTAGTTCCGGTCCTTCGTGTGGCTTGTAATAGTGCCCAAGTAACTGGTAGCCACCACATACGGAGAGTATTACAGCACCATTGCCGATGGCTTCCTTGATTTGCTTTTCTTTCTTGCGCAAATCTTCGGCAATGACAATCTGCTGTTTGTCCTGACCGCCTCCCACGAAGTAGAAGTCGTAATAGTCCGGATCGATATCCTGTCCAAGGTCGATGGCATCGACCTTGACTTCCATCTGGCGCCAGCGGGCCCTCTGGCTCAAGGCAATGATGTTTCCTCTATCTCCGTAGATATTGAGGAAATGAGCATAAAGGTGGGCGATTCTCAGCTCCAATTCGGACCCCGCACTATATATGGTGAAGCGCCGCGGCAATGTTGCGGCAGGCAAAGGCTTATTTTAGATGATGGCGGCTCTCGGCGCGCTCACAATTTGCCATTTGTTCACCGGACAAATTCTTTATCTTGACTTGAGAAGTACGGGGCTGCGTAACTACATATAAGGAGAGCTTTTTCGGCGCAATCTCTTGAATACCGGTGCTTCTCTTGCTGACTTCAGCGTCATGTTTACGAATATGTTTTCCTTGTCGTGCAAGTAAATCGAAGTAACACGATTCTCTTTGCAGCCGCTTCTGATAACTGTTTCCGATAATGCAATGATTGAAATGGTGGCACTTCCAAGAGCTGTAACAGGACTGAGTTCC
Source organism: Candidatus Melainabacteria bacterium (assembly GCA_016212515.1). Classification (GTDB taxonomy): domain Bacteria; phylum Cyanobacteriota; class Vampirovibrionia; order Obscuribacterales; family Obscuribacteraceae; genus Obscuribacter. The sequence continues at coordinate 131,691 of JACRFZ010000020.1, read as the reverse complement.
GAGACTTTTGATGCCAAGAAGGTAAGTATTATCAGCCTTTCGGGATTTCGATCAGATATATTTTGGGCGATCCGAATGTAAATTATTAGATTGATTTAATAAGCCTGAATGCGCCAGTAGATGCGGCTTTTGATGAGCTATTATTTTGCCCGGACGTTTTTCTAGGTTTTACTACTACTAACGCCTGGAATATTTAAGCTATGATGGCGAACGTTAGAGTCAGGTCATTGCTGAAGGAGTGATTACTATTATGAAAAAGGGGTTTGCAACCTTTCTTACTGCACTCGTTGCTGTAAGTGCGAGCACCTTGATCAACGCAAATAGCGCGAATGCTCAAGGGGCTACGAATATCAGCGAGTTGACAGACGTAGTGGGTAACGAGTGGGCTTACAATGCCCTCAAAGAACTGGTAAATGGCGAATGCCACGTACTGGTTGGCTATCCAGACAGAACATACCGTGGTCAGAAATCCACAACACGTTTTGAATTGGCAGCTGCTCTCTACAAATACGAACAGTGCATTCAAGAGCGCCTTGCGAAGAAAGCCGATAAAGCTGACCTCGAAAAGTTTGCTGCTCTTCTGGAAGAGTTCCGTGGTGAACTCAACCAACTGAAAGCACGTGTCGACAGTCTGGAAGCTCGTATGAAAGCTGTTGAAGAAAAGAATGCTGAGCAAGATATGCGCTTGGCATACGCTGAAAGACAGAAAGGATTCATTTGGGAGCGCCTGGTCAAAGGCACATTCATTGATGTGCGTGACATAGGTGTCGGTGTTGGTCGTGGCGCTAGAGCCATCTACGAATACCTGTTCTAAAAATCTCCCAGCGAGAGCTTGGACCTGACCTGATCTACGCGGAACTCCCGTCGGCTTTAGGGCCGCCGGGAGTTTTCGTCTAATTTTCGGGTTTGTTTCAAGCTTTTTTTCTAGTTCTTGATATATGCTCTTTGGGCTGACCGGCGCGGGTTATCATTGGTCAGCCGCTTTCAATTGGATTCTTTTCGATCAATGACTTCTTTTGCCAATGAGCTTTCTTTCGCCCGACGTGTAGTGGCACGTGCCGGTGAAATAGCAATGCAATATTTTGACATCGGTATCGAGGTTGATACCAAAGATGACGGCTCGCCCGTTACCAGGGCCGATAAAGAAGTAGAGCGTTATATTCGCACCGAACTGGCCGAGCATTTCCCTCAGGATGGCATCTTCGGAGAAGAAGAAGGCGAGATGCGCAAACGGGAGCGCACCTGGATCATTGATCCCATCGACGGTACTTTCAACTACGCGCGGGGCATTCCGATCTGGTCCACTCTCCTTGCTCTGGAAGTGGAAGAGGACGTTGTGCTTGGCCTGGTGCATGCTCCGGCTATGCAGGAGAGTTTTTATGCCGTGCGAGGTCAGGGGGCTTTCAAGGGTAACCGACAAATTCGGGTCTCCTCGGTGGACAGTTTGGAGCGGTCCTTATTCAATTTCGGCGGACCCAATCGTATTCTGGAATTAGGCCTCTGGCCGGCACTCACTCATTGTGTCTCCGTCACCGATAGGCAGAGGGGTTTTGGCGACTATCTGGGTTTTTCTCTAGTTTTTGAAGGACGGGCCGAGGCCATGCTGGAGGTGGGTGTGAAGCCCTGGGACCTGGCTCCAATGAAGATCCTGGTAGAGGAAGCCGGTGGGGCCTATTTCGACCTTGCCGGAGGTTCTTCCATTTATACCGGCTCCTGTCTTGTCACCAACCAGGCGTTGATGCCAGAATTCAAGAGAATTTTTTACGACGAAGTCAATAAGTATGATCAAGTCGGGGTCGGCAAAATTGGTTGACGAGCAGAGGCTTAAAATAGTTCAAAATAGAGCAGTGTCTTTCCGTGTTCGCAAGCGTATGGTTACTCGATAGGTAGGCCTTGGAAAAGTCTGAATGGTCCAAATCAATGAAGGCAAGACTGGCCATGTTTATGACCATGTCAGGGGTTCTGCCGATCATTATTTGCCATGTCATAGTCTTCAGTGTCTCCGGTGCTCCACCCCAGGAATTCTTTCGCTTCGTTCCTTTCTATATTCCTCTTTTACTTATTCTTTTGGGCATCAATTGGTTCCTCGCCGATTTGATATTGCGCCCGCTCACTCAGCTCCTGGCGGCCACTACCAAGCTGGCCTCTATGGATTTGCGCCAGCGTCTGGAGGTCGACACCCATGAGCCTGTCGAGACACTGGAGTTGCGTCGCGCTTTCAATAAACTATTGAATCGTCTGGAAGAGTCACTTAACATCCAGTGCCAGTTCGTGGCCGATGCCTCTCACGAACTGCGTACCCCCCTGACTTCCATTCAAGGCTATACCAAACTGCTCTTACGCCGTGGGTCGAACATCGACGCCAACCTTCTTGGTGAGGCACTTCAGACGATATCCGATGAGAGCGGACGGCTGATTCGTCTTGTTTCAGACCTTCTGCAGTTGGCGCGTGCCGATGCCGGTCAGGCGATCATCAACCAGCAAGAAGTGGTTGACATGCGCGAAGTGATGGCCAGTGTGGAAGACACTGTTACCGTTATTGCTCCCGAGCAAATAGAGATTCAGTTCATTCTGCCGCAGTCTTCGATCTGGGTTTATGCCGATGCCGACAGATTGAAGCAGGTCTTTCTCAACTTGACCAACAATGCCATCAAGGCTACTCAGGCCGGCGGTAAGGTGACCGTCACATTGCGCTCCACTGATAACCAGGCCATCATTCGGGTCATTGATACCGGCATTGGTATTGCTCCGGCCGATCAGCAGCGTATCTTCGATCGCTTCTATCGGGTGGAAAGATCTCGCACCCGTAGCCGCTTGTACGGAGGCGGCACAGGTCTGGGCCTGGCAATTGCCCTCACCATAATCAAGGCTCACGGCGGCAGCATTGAGTTGGAAAGCGAACTCAACAAAGGTTCTACTTTTACCGTCAAACTGCCGGTTACAGAGAAAAGCCCGGCCATCAAGACGGCTCAGCCGTCTCTGCCGAAGGACGATAAATCAAACGCCTAAATTCCAGCCGACCAGTGTTGCCTGTAGGCTTGAAAGCTTTCTTTCAGGGTCTGAAAATGTTCTTGCACAGTGGACCAGGAAGGGTCAGCTTCAGCAGCGGCCAAAAACAGATCTAGTGTTTCACTTTGCTTGCCCAGATCATTTGCGTAAAGTGATTTGCAAGTACCCTTCAATTCATGGGTAACGGCTTTCAGCGCCTTCTTGTCGGCCCGGGCGATGGCCGCCTCCCCTCTCTCAAGAAGACTCTCGGCGCTGGTAATGAATTTTTCAAAGAGTTGGTCGGTACTCTCCTTGCCGAGAAGTTCCTGCAGACATTCATAGCCGGCTCTGAAGTCTCGCCGGGCCCTCTGGTTGAGGTCGGTAATTTCCTCGTCGCAGATCGCTTGGGGCAGGTACTGCGCTTCTCTTGGTTTTTCCACGGCCTGCGGCAACCAGTCGGATAAGACCGCTTGCAGGGAATTGAGTGTTACCGGTTTGCTGACAAAAGCATCCATTCCGGCAGCCAGGCATTCCTCCATATCCTGGGCCATGGCCTGGGCGGTCATGGCCACAATGGGCACATGCACTTTCCCGCCGTGCTTACTCTCAAAGCGGCGAATTTCTCTAGTCGCTTCGAAGCCGTCCATCTCTGGCATCTGGCAGTCCATCAAGATCAAGCTGTACCGGTTCTCTTCATATGCTTTGACGGCTTCCCTGCCGTTGTTGACAGTGACACCGTCCAGACCGAGGCTATTGAGTTGCATGAGTGCCAGTTTCTGGTTAACCTGGTTGTCTTCTACCACTAAGACAGGCGGCAGATTGTTGCTACCGCTCTGACTGAGGGGATGAACGGTCGGTCTTATCAGGCTGGCTTTCTGGCTCTTGCCGGCTTTCAATTTGATGGTGAACCAGAATGTCGATCCTTCTCTCAATTTGCTTGTGACGCCGATATCCCCACCCATCAAGTTCGCCAGTCGTTTGCAGATGGACAGACCCAGACCGGTGCCGCCATATCGGCGTGTGACGGAGTTGTCCGCCTGGGTGAAGGGCTGGAAGAGCTGTCCGAGAGTTTGCTCATCCATACCGATACCGCTATCGCTGACGCTGATGTAGAGAAGCAACTCTTCTGCCGTTTGTTTCTCCAGTTTGGCTGCGATTCTGATAGTACCCTTTTCGGTGAACTTGACGGCATTGGTGAGCAGGTTGATGAGAATCTGTCGCAAGCGAGCCGGATCACCGCACACCATAGATGGTATCTCTTCCTCGACCAGGCTCTCTATAGTCAGTCCCTTCTGAGCGGCTTTCTGCCTCAGCAAATTGGTACAACTCTGCAAGACTTCTTTCAGGTTGAAGTCGCTCAAGTGCAGTTCCAGTTTGCCAGCTTCGATTTTAGAGTAGTCCAAAATGTCATCAATCAAGCCCAGCAATATCTCGCTTGACTCGCGGATAGTGCCGATCATATCGAGTTGCTTGGCATCGAGAGCGGTATTACTGAGCAGGTCGCTCATACCAATTACGGCGTTCATGGGAGTACGAATTTCATGGCTGACATTTGCTACGAAGGAACTCTTGGCTCGGTTTGCAGCTTCTGCCGCTTCCATGGCTCTGGCCAACTCGGAATTGGTAATGGCCAGCTCAGCGGTGCGCTCCTCCACTCTTTGTTCCAACTCTAGATTGAGTTTCTGAATGCCGGCAAAGAGTAAGCCGTTTTCCAGGGCCGTGACTATTTGTGTGGAGAGCAGTTGCATCAAATCAATACGATCTGCGGTAAAGAGATGGGAGGCAAGATTGTTTTCCAGGTAGAGAATTCCTACCAGCTTTGTTTGTTTTACGATGGGCAGGCAGAGCACGGAACGGCTGCCGCGCTGTCTGAAGTAGGGATCATTGCCGAGCATGCCGAGACTGTCGCCTGCGCCCTCTCGACATGCGTCGTTCAGCACCATGGTCTCGTGGGTGCGTCTTACATAGTTGATCAATGCAGTCGGCAAGTCACGTCCGTCCTTGAGAGCCAACTCTTCTATTTGCACTGCAATGGAACGGTGTTCCTGGTTTGTGCTGCGAAACTCTTCCGCTTTGATATAAGCTTTCGCTCGCACATAAAGTTCGCCCTCCTGTTCGAGAAAGAGAATGCCGCTCTGCGCGCCTGCTGCTTCTACCACGGTGCGCATCAGAGTCTCCAGAAGATTGTCGAGTACTACTTCTTTTGAGATAGCCTGGGCGGCTCTCAGAACCGTGATTAAATCAAGGGAGGCAACGGCGGGATTATCCTGTCTCAAGGCGGGATATTGCCTTTCTAATTGGCGCAACTTCCCATGGGCACCCCACTGTTTGTAGCAGCGGTAGGCCTCTTTCAAGTAAGCATTGGCGATGGTTTCAAAACCGCGACCCTTGTAAAAGCGCGCCGCCAGTTCACTAGACAGCGCTTCATTTTGAATGAAGCCGTTTTCCCGGGCTGAGTGTATCGCCTCTTCGTAAAGCCTCTCGCTTTCCAGCAGGTGCCCTTCCAGCCGTGAAAGCTCTGCTTTGACCAGGCAATGTTTGTTGCGGAAATTATCCGGGCAGGCCTTCGCCCACTGTTCCAACTGCTCCTGGTGGGCGGCGATGATTGTCACCGCCTTCTCTTTCAATTGTTTGCATTGGTCTGCGTCGCCGACTCGGAGCAACTCCTGATCGTATTGGGCCGCCAGAGCCAGGGGGTAGTAGTACCAGTATTCCGGCTCTTGTATGTGGGCCAGGCTGGACCAGAGCAAGGGCTCTGCTTTCTTGGCGGCCTCTATGGCTTCATCATATTTCCCGGACATAAAGCGCGCTTGCAGTTTGGTGATGTAATACCAGCAGATGACGATGGGCTGCGGATAGTGCGTTATGTAGGATTCGTAGATGGTCTCATCGAAGGGCTCATTGTCTTCGATTATGGTGCCGTCGAAACTTGTGAAAGAATCTGTCAAACCGCGCATATTCTGTATGAACAGCTGCATGCCGATAATGGCTTCGGCCGGAGCATCAAACTTGACGCTGCGGCAGTAGGCCAGATACTTTTCCGATTGTGCGTACACTTCATCAAGGGGAATGCCCCAGATGAGCAGATCTATGACAATATGGTTGCAGCAGTACCCGGCATAGGTTATATCTCCTTTTCGAGAGGCAGACTCGAAGCAGGAATAGAGATATTGTAGATTGGTTCTCAGATGGTTGACCCAGTAGTTAACCGTGTCGCCGAAGATGAAATTGATGCGATCTCTGTAGGCTGTTAAACCGCGATCGTCCACCAGTTTCAAGGCTAGTTTGCCGAAGCGGTAAGCTTCATCATATTTGCCGAAAACCCTGGCCAGACCCATACCCAGGAAGCCATAGCCCATCACGGAGGCGTCGCAATGTCCGTGCTTGAGGCTGAGCGTCACTATGTGACAGGCGCAAAGTAAAAAGAGATTTTGGTCCGAGCATAAAGCGGCTGCATACAGCGCCTGCAATATGTCGAGGGTAGCTTTTATTTCTTCATTGCTCATGAGTGGCAGAGCAATTAGTTCTTCTATTTTTCTATCACCAAGAACTTGCCAGAGCTTTTCGTACTCTTTCAGCACTTCCTCCCTGGTGGGGTGGGCCGAGAGTTTGATGTCGAAGAGTAATAGGGCTTCCAGAGCCCGTTCAACAGCCCGGTTTAATTCCGTCTTGCCCGTATATAGTTCGATTTCCATGGTATAGATACGGGCTTTTTCAAGCTTGGTCTGGCAGTGATTCAAAAGGTTGGCGAAGAGATTCACGGACTGGTCGAAGTTGCCGCACATCCAGTTGCACTCGGCCAGGTCGAAGAGCAAGTTGAAGCAGAGCTGGTGTTCTTTCTTCCAGAACTCTTCGTTCAGCAAAGAAACGCCCTGCTCAAAAATTTCAATGGCGAAGTTATAGGCGGTATTGGCTTTGGCTCGACGACCGGCAACCAGATTGAGGGCAGCAAGAGCCAGCAATTCCTCGGTGTCGGTGATATGCGCTTTACCCAGATTGAGGTGGTTGACTATGTCGAAGACGCGCTCCTCGACCTCTTCGTTCTTAGAGTGTTGCAATAGCAAGTGTCCGATGCGCAAGTGCTCCTGGCTGCGCTCCCCCTCTGGAATGAGTGAATAGGCAGCCTGTTGCACCCGGTCATGGAGAAATTTGTAGATGCCTGATTGATTGAGTATGAGCCCTTGTTCTATGGCCGGTTGTATGTTCTCGATGAGCGCCGCTTCGTCTTGCTGGCAGAGAATGGAGAGGGTTCTGAAGTCGCCTTTGTTGCCCAGGCAGGCTGCTAGTTTTAGTATCTCTCTGACGGCCGCTGGTAAACGCAATAATTTAGCCAACAACAAGTCTACGATATTGTCGGCATAGCCCTGGGCTTCTACCTGGGCTAGATCCCATTTCCAGGTGCGGCCGCCGTCGTCGAAAAAGAGGAGGTGCTCCTGATAGAGCGTATTGAGAAACTGAATGGTAAAGAAGGGATTGCCGTTTGTCTTTTCATAAACAAGACTGGAAAGGGGCGCTGCTTCTAATTCGCTGCAGCGCAGCGTATCGGCCACCAGTGCACAGGCTTGCTTTTCGGAAAGCGGCTTGAGGATAACCTGGTTTACTGCTATTTCGCTCTCTGCCAGTTCTTTCAGCATCTGACTGAGCGGATGCTCGGGGCCTACCTCATTGTCTCGATAGGCTCCGATGATAAGCAATGTGCCAATTCCCTCTTCCGAGACCAGATTTTTGATCAGGCGAAGGCTGGCGGCATCGGCCCATTGCAAATCATCTAAAAATATAGCCATTGGCTTTTCGCTTCTGGCAAAGACGCTGACGAATTTGCTGAAGGTGAGGTCGAAGCGCAACTGTTCTTCGGCGGTGCTGAGAGTCGGCACCGTCGGCTTTTCCCCCAGCAATAGTTCCAGTTCGGGAATTACATTCAATATGACGGCGGCATTTTGCCCGAGGGCTTTCTCCAGCTCGTTTCGCCAGTGCTCGATGATGGTATCGGGTTTGGTGAGCAGGTAGTGAATGAAGCCCTGGAAAGCCTGATGGAATGTGGCAAAAGGTACGTTTGTTCGGTACTGATCGAATTTGCCGGAAAGGAAAAATCCTTCCTCTTGAATGAGGGGTTTGTACAGCTCGTTGACCAGGGTGGTTTTGCCAACCCCGGAATAACCTCCCACCAGAAACAACTCGGCTCGCCCTTCTTCGATTGTATTGTGGAAGGCTTGCAGAAGCGCGGCAGTCTCCATTTCCCGCCCGTAGAGACGCGAAGGAATTTGTAGGCCGTAGGGTCTATCCTCCAGACCGAGGTGAAAGGAAGCAATCTGCTCTCCCAGCCCTTGCATATTGATGATTCTCTCCAGGTCGCAGGCCAGACCATAGGCACTTTGATAACGATCCTCGGGTCGCTTATTCAGTAGTTTGAGCACCAGTTGTGAGAGCACTTCCGGCACACTAGCATTCAACTGATGAGGCGGCACCGGTGCAATCGAGAGATGAGCATGGACGAGTTCCAGTGGATCTTGCAGAGGAAAGGGTGGGTTGCCCGTGAACATTTCATAGAAAATCGCTCCCAGGCTGTAAAGATCACTGGGGAAGTGCATCGGCTGATTCATGCGCCCGGTTTGCTCCGGCGACAGGTAGGCCAGTGTCCCATCCTGACTGATGGGGTCGATTGGTTCTGCTGCCGTTTGATTTGCCTGATGGGCGGCGCCGAAATCTACAATAGTTACGCCTGTTGGTTGCACGGCATCGTTCAGAACAAAATTTGCCGGGCAAAGATCAAGGTGCAGAAGACCGGCTCTGTGAATGCGATTCAGGCAGTCCGTCATGCTCAAGGCCAGGGGCAGAAGGGTTAGCAGATCCGGTGCCGAATTTTGCCTTCGCCTCTCCAGTAGATAACCTTCCAGGTTTATTGGCCCGGCATCTTCCATGATAAGGGCCGGCTTGCCTTGAAACTGTTCGAAATCGATGATTCTGGCAGAACCGGCTAAATGCAGGCTTTTGAGGCGTTCGTACTCTTTCTTCAGGTCGGAAGCGAGGGCGGTGCTGGCCGGAGCAAGAGCCAGAGTCTTGATCACTACCGGTAAGTTATCGCTTGTTCTCTGGGCGCGAAAAATCAAGTGTTTACGCCCACGGTGCAAAAGCTTCAGGTTGGCGTATTTATTTTGGTTAGAAGCTTCGTCGCTCAATAGCGAATTCATGGCAGAACCAACTGTATTGCAAAGTAATCGCAGGACTCCACCAGAGGCTCTTGCAGCCGACTCAAGATTATAGCGCCTCTGTCGCTACCGGGGCAATTTCCTGCCCTGAGGCTTTTGTTGTAAAGCTGGGGAAAGGGCTGTATGCTGGGAATCAGGTAGAAAAGTGGCTGGTGCACGGATGAACCAGAGAAGTCGGTTGTTTTTGCTCCTGCTGGGCGCCTTACTGTTGCTCAGCCCGGCTTCGGTATGGGCCGGTGATCACCTGACCGGCGAGCGGGAATTGGCTTCTTGCTGTGAAAGCGAGGCCCTGGTTGCTTGCGTATTGGCCCGATGCCAGAGGGTGGAGAGCAACTTGTCGGGACTTTTTGAGGTAGAGCGAAAACTGGCCGGGTCTGCGGTTCCCAGGAATCTTGTTTTAGGCAGTTATTACTTGCATGAGTCGCCCAGGCAGATGCAGCCCCTTGAACAACTGGTAAGTAATTTTCAGCCTTCCGGCCCGACTTTGGTCAGTGCAGGTAAGCGCTATCTGATTTTCGTGCTGGCCACGAAGAATAAGTTGTGGAGTCCCGGCATTACAAGTGAGTCTGCCATTTTTCCTGGTGACAGCTATACAGTCGCCGCCGCCGAGTTGGCGCTGAAAGAGCGGCGCAAGCCGTTTCTTCCTTCCCTCGATCAGTTGAAGCGCGAGCACTTCTTCGATGAGCAGGTCTTTGTGGCCCGCGAAAATCTCTCTCCCGGTCCTCTTCTGGCGAGCCAGGTGCAGTTGCAGTACTTGCCCCGGTCCAAGTTGCCGAGTTTGCCTTTCCTGACGGCGGCATCAAAGCCTTCTGATTTCGTACTTGTCGCTAAAGTCAAAAAGGGTGAACGCCTGACGGTGATGGACGTGCGCCGGGTGACCAATTTGGATGTGCAAAGAGCACCGTCCATGTCGCCTGGCGGTATAGTCGGTGTCCCCAGGCAATTGATGCAAGCTGAGGCCCTGGCATACATAAAGGCCGGCATGCCCGAGCGGGCTCTTGCCGTTCTTAAGTCAAGTGCGCAACCCTTGCAGGCAACCCCGGCCGCCAGCCTCTTGCGAGCAGTGGCCCTGGCCCAGCTTGGTCGCGATGAAGAAGCTTACAAGACCCTGGCCCTTGAGTACAAATGTTCAAGCCTGGTTGAGGAAGTCTGGGCTGAGGCTGTCTTTGACTATTTGCGCAGGCGTCTGGGTGAGACGAAAGCCTACGAGCTCTCATACGAACAATTGCTTGCCCGGGCGCCTAAAGACCCCAGCATTTATGCCGGTCTGGCTGAAAAGCGCTTTCATAGCGGCCGTTTGCCCGCGGCCCTGAAAGCTATCGAGCAGGCGATTGTTTTAGATGCCGGCAATGTCCATTACCGAGAACTGCGCTCGCGCATCTTCAGAGCCCTGGGGGGCAAGGCAAATATGGCCAGGGCCAGAGCCGACGCGCTCTATGTTTTGAAGAAGCAGCCGCGTTATGGTCAAGATGGTCATGGACACAGATATATCGTTGTTGATCCGGCAGTAGTCTGGAGTAGTGAAAAGGACTGAGCCGTAATCGCCAACCTGGAGCGGAAGAAAAACTCAGCGTCAAAAGATTTTAATTGCTGATCCTGGCCAACCAAGTTCCTTACTGTTTATGACTTGCCGGGCTGTCTGCGTGGACCTTCCACTATGGTGGCGGGGCTCTTGGCCGCTACCCCTTTGAGCATGCCGCTGAAAACGAATTCGTGCAGGGGGGTTACCGCCCACCAGTAGAGCAAGCCAAGCAGACCGTGGGGCACGAAGCGGGCAATTTGCCTTACCTGGGTGTGTGTGCCCTGGGGGCTGATTTGAAATTCCAAGATTGCTTCACCGGGGAGTTTCATCTCTGCCAGCAAAAGCAGGTGCTTCTCCTCCTCTACTTCAACGACCCGCCAGAAGTCCAGGGCATCACCTACGCCCAGTTCATTTTCGTTGCGCCGGCCCCGGTTTAAACCGACTCCTCCCAGCATTCTATCCATGAAGCCTCTCAGCTTCCAGAGCCAATTGCCGTAATACCAACCGGTTTTGCCGCCGAGTCGTACCAGTCTTTGCCAGACCTCTTTTGTGGTATCGCTGACGGTGATGATGCGATTGTCTTCGTAATAAGTACCACCGGCCCAGCCCGGGTCGCCGGGCGCCAGCCATTCGGCGGCAGGCATGCTGCCGGCATCGGTCCAACTGCTTTCCACGGTCTGGCTGCGCAACCTTTCCAGCGCTATACCTATGGCTGTGTCCGCGTCCAGTAAATCCTGTGGTATCAGTTTCAGTATCTCATTGTTTTTGCATACAACCGGGTTGCGCAGACCTTCCGCCAGTGGACGGGCGATGTAGGCTGGTACCGGCGTAACAAAGTGAATCCAGTAGGAACTGATTCGCGGGGTAAAAACAGGTACCGGCAAAATTACTCGTCTTGGCAAACCAGCGCGACGGGCATAGGTTTGCATCAATTCCATGTAAGTAAGCACTTCCGGACCGCCGATATCGTAGGTTTTACCGGTGGTTTCTTCGATGGCCAGGCAACCCACCAGATAGTTAAGTACATTTCGAATGGCGATTGGTTGTGAGGGTGTCTTCACCCAGCGGGGGGTGATCATGAAGGGCAGTCGCTCCACCAGGTAGCGCAGTATTTCGAAAGAAGTGCTGCCGGAACCGAGAATCATGCCTGCCCGCAGGATGGTGACAGGTACTTTACCGCTCTTAAGAATCTCTCCGGTCTCCGCCCGGGAGCGCAAGTGCTTGCTCAGTTCCGGGCTATCTTCTCCCAGCCCGCCCAGGTAGATCATGCGCTTTACACCAGCTTCTTCAGCTTCTTCTGCCATGTTTCTGGCGGCCAGCCGATCGGCTTCGGCAAAATCGCGGCTGCTGGAATTCATCGAATGAACGAGATAGTAAACGGCATAGACGTCCTTGAGGGCTGCTTTCAATTCCGCTCTCTCGAGCACATTGAGTGAGCAGAGCTCGACTCCCTCTTGTCCGGCAAAAGGTCTGGCCTTGAGCTTGGCCAGGGAGCGGCCGGCGGCCCTGACCAGATACCCGGCTTCCAGCAGAAGTGGGATCAACCTTGCACCCACGTAACCCGTGGCACCGGTCACTAGCACTAATTTCTTTTCCATAGTGCTCTACAGTATAGGCTGGCTGAGCGAAATTAGCCCAGGAATTTTGCTCTTACGCAAGATTCCTGGTTGCTGAGAGCAATACCGGCGCAAGCAGCGCGCAAGGCTGGCAGAATTTGCTGGTTTCTTGCCCTAGGCCAGGGCTTCGGCCAGGAAGTTGACCATGGCCTGCCAGGAGCGTTTGTCGGCTTTCTCGCAATAGACTATGCCGTTTTCCGGCATATTGGCCTCCGGATTTGTGAAGGCATGGACAGTATTGCCGTAGGCGTGAATCTGCCAGTCGGCGGAAGCCTTTGTCATTTCGGCGGCCAGGGCTACCATCTGCTCCGGTGTGGCCATGGGGTCATCATAGCCGTGCAAAATCAAGGCTTTGGCCGTAATCGGCTTCTGTTCGCCGATATTGGGGGCGTGGAAAAGACCATGGAAGCTCACCACGCCTTGCACGCCGGCAGCCGCACTTCTCGCTAGATCGAGCACGCAAAGACCACCGAAGCAAAAGCCGATGGCACCTATTTTGTCTGCATCTACTTGCGGCAGGCTCTTAGCAAAGGAAAGGGCCGCCAGAATGCGCTTTCTCAGCATGGCGCGGTCGTCCATGAAGGGCTGCATGAGTTTGGCATTCTCCTCCATTGAGGTGCCACGGTTGCCCTTGCCGTAAAGGTCGATGGCAATGCCCACATAGCCGAGCTTAGCCAGCTTTTCCGCCTTGCCCCGTTCGAAGTCGCTTTGACCGCCCCAGGCATGGCTTACCAGAACCGCAGGGCGCTTGTCTTTCTTGTTCTCATCTATGGCGATATAGGCTTCGCAAGTCAGATCGCCGTCTTTGTAGTCTTGATATTGCGTATGCATTTTTTACCAGCCTGAGTCTTAGAAAGTAGATACAGGCATGAATTTTCAGGGCTTGGCAAAGGATTTGTCCAGAGCCTAGGGGGCGCTTTAAGGCAAGCGCAACACTTGTTTAGGGATGCGAGAAGGCGCAGGCTTATACCTGCGCCTTTTCACACCTGGTTCAATTTCTATTTGCAGGGTTTCTCAGGGGTGCAGGGGCAATCTTTCCCCTCTTCGTATACTTTGCAACAGCAGCAGCAGCACTGGCAGCCCTCACAGGGTTTGCAGTTTTTTGTGTCGCAACATTCACAACAGGTTTTTTCCATGATTCGATCCCTCCTGGGTATTTACTTGGTCTTGCTGTCTATGAGCAAGCATTGAGCTTGTTTGAGTATTTCAATCAAACAATTGTCGATCAGCCGGTAGTAGATCATATTGCCACTGCGCCTGGTGGCGACAATTTTACGGTCGGAAAGCTTTTGCAATTGATTGGAAATTGCCTGCACATTCATTTCCATGGCTGTGGACAGATCGCAGACACACATTTCTTCAACCCTGGCTAGATGGTGCAGCAGTTTCAACCTGGTGTCGTTGGCCAGGATTTTGAAAAGATCTTCGAGATCGCCGGCTTCCTCATCGGTGAGAGGTTGCACGTCCGGCAACAATACCTGGATCGGGCAGCAGGTTGGGCTATTTTCGGGCTTTCGACTGGGGGACATGACTACCTCCGAACTTCATATTACACTATTACACGGAGCGATGTAATACCTTCCCCAAAAATTTCATAATTAATCCAAACGCCCCGGGGCTGATGTCCTATCCTTAATTGGAGAAGGATTTCTAAGGTTCAGGCTTTGAGGCTAGATAAAAGAGCGGACAATGACGGGTGCGTAAAGTTCTTATGTCTCTTGGTCTGGCTTTTGGCATCAGCCAGGTTGCCTGCCCTTGCTATCGAAAAGACCGACCCCATAGATACCAACCGCCCCAGCTTTTGTCAGTCCGGTATCGTAGTACCCAGGGGCACCCTGCAACTGGAGAATGGTAGCCAGTATCAACACTTTCAGCATGGCGGCAATTATTTCGACATACCTGAGACCGAGGTGCGTATAGGAGCTACTCGGCGCCTGGAATTACAGATGTTCGTGCCTCAGTACGTGCTAGTAAATGGCCCTTCTCAGTCTTTTGAAGGAGCCAGCGGTTTGAATGAAGTGGGGCTCAAGACGCAACTCATAGACCGGGAGCATCTCTCTGCCTCACTGGTAACGGCGGTGAATATACCCTCTGGTATGAGGCGCATCAGTGGCAGCGTCGCCCAGCCTGTGCTGCGGCTGCCTTACAGCATACACCTGGGTAAGCGCTGGGCCGTTTGCGGCATGCAGTCTCTAATTATCAATGGTCCTGGCGGTGAAGTGCAGTGGCAGCCTTTTGCCATGGTGACTCGCAGCCTCTCTCCCACTTCCTCCGCTTTTGCGGAATATGCCGGTTTCTTTACGCAGAATTCTCATAGACCGTCCTTTCAGGTGGCGCATTTTGGAGCGGTCAAGAACATCAAGACCTATCATCAAGTCGACGCCCATTTTGGCTTCGGCTTGAATAGAAGCTCCCCCAGTGCTTTTGTGGGCGTGGGCTATTCGTTTCGAATTAATTGATCTCGAGTAATTTGAGACCGGGAGAGAGCGCATTTTTTCTCCCGCGCTTCGAAATTCGGGATTTAATCTGGGACTACGTATTTCCCCCACTGACATCTCAAAATTGTCATTGTATTGTCACGGATTACTTCCCCCTTGGTAACCGGTTACTAATTGTCCGCCTAGCAATAGTTTTGCGTTAGTCCTGAATCGGGCATATTGCTTTGGATTGGCGCCTTTTCTTCAGGTGAAAGTTTTGAGTGCTAACGACACCAAGCCCGAGTTGGTTGAGAAGGGTAGCAAGCCCCAGGCTTCCGAGCAGGAGCGGGTTAGCGAGATCGCCCGTGAGAATGTCGGCACTCCTGATTCGCTCAAAACAATCAAGCACATTGAGCAGGAAAAGGCTCAGTCTGTAGAGACTCCCACCAGGGATGGCGATAAGTCGGCCAAGCCGCTGCAGGATGTGAAGATTGACGGGCAGGGCGCTGACGGCACAATTCGGGTGCCCGCTCACGACTATGAAATCAAAAAAAACGATACTCTCAGCCATATTGCTCAAAGAGAGCTGGGACCGGGTGCCAGTCGGCGTGAAATTTACAACTTCGTGAATGAAATAGCCCGCAAGAACAAGTTGGCCGATCCCGATCTGATAATTGAAGGTAAGCACCTTCAGATCCCGGAGCATAATTACAAACCCCGCAATGCGCGGCCCGTGCAGGAGCAGCCAGGCGACAAGCCTGTGGACAGACCTGCGGATAAGCCTGCGGACAGACCTGCGGATAAGCCTGTGGACAGACCAGCGGATAAGCCTGCGGACAAACCTGCGGATAAGCCGACGGACCGACCAGCTGATACGCCCGCCGATAAGCCGACGGACAGGCCGCAGGATAAACCAGCAGATAAACCGGCCGAGGTTCCACCGGTTTCCGTCCAGACTCCGGAACAGCTAGTTAAAGATGCGGAAGCGATTCGCAAAGCCACCGGTAACGATAACTATGTGGCGCGCTGGTCGGACAACGAAAAGATAACCGATCTTCTCAAGAATAAGACTGAGGATGAGCGAAAAGCACTGGATTCATACTACAAAGAGCGTTACGGAAAGTCTTTGAGCGAAGAGATGAACTTCATGAGCGGTGCCGACCGGGCCCGTTTTGAAGCAGCCCTCAACCGGAAAGACGGCAATGTGGCCAGTCAGGGTGCCGACACCATTCACACAAACCTGGTGGAGCGTGGGCAGATTTTCAGTGGTCGCAGTGACTCTGTAAATGAGCAGGCCATCCGGGATACGCTGCGAAAATCCAATTCTATGCAAATTGCCGAAATGGAACTGGAGTACAAGGCCAAGCATGGAATATCGCTTTCGGAAGCCATAAGCAAGGACCCCAATCTGTCTCAATCTACAAAGGAGTTGGCGGCGGTTTACCTGAAGGGTTCGGATAAGATAAGCAGTGCCGACTCTCAGAAGTTGGCGGATATTGCCTTGAAAGCGGGCAACGGACAGATGTTTAATGAGGCCATGAGTTCGGCCAGTGTCGAAGCCAGGCAGGAGTTTCTCAATAATGGTGGAGATTTACGACTGAGGGCAACTTTTGGTTCCGGTCAGGAATACCGCCATGCCCTCGATTATGTAACCCGTGCCGATCTAGGTACTGCTACTCAGATACGCGACAACACCGGCGTTCTCTCCGATAACAATCAAGGCATCGAACTGGCCCTGAAGCGTATGGGCGACCAGGAACGCTCCGATTATAGGATTGGTCGTGCCCTCAGCGATTCTAATTTTCAACTCTCCCCGGCGGATAAGACGAGGCTTGCCGGTATGAGCGAGGGAGAGAAAGAGAGTGCGCGCGGTACTTACAGTGAAATCGACAGCGCTCTCAAGGCTGCCGGTAACGATACCGAGGTGGCCAAATGGAGTTCCTTGATTTCCGGCAAGGACAATTTCGTCTCTACCCTCGATAAGCACCGGGGTGTTTTCTCCAATGACGGTGTGCCTGAAATAGTGAAGAGCATCGAAGATATGACTCGCACCCAGTGGGAGGATGCGGCTAAAAATCCCAACAGTCGGCAGGAGATGCTGACTATGTTGAAGAGTCTGAATAAGGACGGCGAGGAAACTCGGCAGATTATGGCCGTTTTCGACAAGAAGATGGGTGCGCCCAGCTTTGATGCTTCCATGAACGGGCGGCGCGGTGTTCTTGACGCCCTTGATGATAATACCCACTGGTATCGCAATGATCGTTCGGCCATGGTGGATGCAGTTGCCAGAATGACGCCGGAAGAGAAGCAAAAATACCGAGAGGATGCGCAATTCAAAGAGGAGTTGGATCGAAAAATCAAGGAGACTATAAAGGATGGTCCGGCTTTAGAGGAAGCGCAAAGGCTTCTGCAGGATACCCAGACCGGCAAGCAGTCTCAACCGGAAATCATTACTAAGCTCAAGTCCCAGTCCGCTAAATTTAACACCGATGAAGATCAGGCAATACGAGACATTCGTGATGCCATGAACAAAGATCCTCAGTTGCTTGAGCGGATAAGAAATCCCAAAACGGAAGAAGACAGGCTTCTGTCCGAATCCTTCAAGCAGGCTTCCAGAGAGGCTCTGGGTAGTAGCAAGTATAACGAGTATGTGGGAGAGCTTCTGGAAAAGGGCAGTATCTCCGGCGCCAAGATGATGGAATTGAATAAGAGCATCTTCGGTGACGACGAAGAAAAGACCTATGATGACGTCGCCAAGTTGTCGCCGCAAGAGCGGCAGAAAATTCTCAGTGATTCCAACTATCAACAGCAAGTGCTTGGTCACTTAAGTGAAAGCGAGCGGAAAATTGCGCTCAATGCTGCTTCTCAGGGCGAGTATAGAGCTGAAGATAAGATTCGCTCCGCCATTGAAGGCTATGGCGGCTCCCAACAAGTTCTGGATAATCTAAAAGGAATGAGCCCTGCCGATTTGGACCGGGCTCGTCAGGATTATGCCCGTAAGTATGGCACCAGTTTCGATTCTGATGTACTCGATAAACTATCCGGCAACGATGAAGTAGAAGCACGGCGAATTCTGGCCAACAAGCTTACGGCCGAAGAGAAAGCAGAGCGCACTAAAGACGATGCCTATTCGGCGCGCTCAGGTTTTGGGGCCTGGGCTTCCGACAACATCTTCGGCAGTGCTACCGGCTCCCAGACCGATGCCGCCATCAATGTCACCAACCGCGACCTGGCTGCTGCTAGTGCTGTGTTTCAACACGTTGATCAAAAGCGTCTCGATGAATTGAATAAGCAAGTCAGCGAGGCTGTAGACAACCACCGTAAATCTAAGGAAGCGGCCGCCGACACGGTATCCGATGTGGTGATAGCCGCCGGTGCCGTGGGAAGTGTCATTGTCACCGGCGGTGCCAGCGTACCGCTGATTGCCGGTGTGGCTTCGGCTGCCGCCGCTACTAAAGTTGCTACTCGTTCCGCTCTCATGGGTGACGGATACGACTTTTCACTTAAACAGGTTGGAATTGATGCTACCACCGGTGCTCTCTCCGGGGCTACGGCGGTACTGGGACCGGCACAGATTGGGGCAATCTTCCGGGTCGGCAAGGAGGCGGCGGAAACTGCTGCCACTACCGTGCTTACCCAGGAAGGGGCCAAGGCTGTATTGAAAGAGGGTGGAGAGAAAGTCGTTTCTAAGGGAATGGATGTCGTTATGCGCGATGCCCTCACCTCTGGAGCTACTGATATTCCGCAGGAGGCCCTGAAGAAAGTGGCTGAGCAAGCGGTTTCGCAAGGTCTGACCGGCGAAGCCAGAGACAAGGCCGTGGAAGAGTTGACCAAGTCAATGCACCAGGCTCTCAAGCAGCAGTTTGAAGAGCAAACCAAAAATTATCTCCAGAATGTTGCCAGGCAGGAAGCTCTCAATATGGGTTCCGGAGCCGGTGGTAATGTGGCCGGCAGCAGCGTGGATGGCGTCACGAAATGGGATAGCACCAAGACAACGGCTGAGAACCTGGCTACTATCGGCAAGCAAAATATTGAGGCGGCAGTCTCCGGCGCTGCCGGTGCTTTCGCTATAAGTTCGGCTTTGCGTGGTGCTAAAAACCTGGCACATGCCAGAGAAAGCGGTGTAGCACCAATCAAGAAGGGTGGTGCCATAGAAGAGGCCGGCGGTAAGGTGGAGACCCCACAGGCAGTCCCTGATGAGGCAGTCCACTACAAGCGCCCCGGCGGCAAGATGGCCGAGCCCGAAAAGGCTGCTAATGTTGAAAAGCTACCTGATGGTGAAACCCCGCGTCGTTTCAATGCCGGAGAAACCCAGTTACTGGAGCGGCCTATCCTCGAGCGTCCCAAAATAGGCCAGGCACTACCAGTGGTGGAAGGTGATATTCCGCCCCGGGCCCTCAAGCAGTCTAACGATTACGGAACCAGGCACCAGATCGAAGGGCGCATTGAAGACGGCTGGCATAATGCCGGTGCCGGCACCAGGTTCGAGAAGAATGGCGACTTCGTTTCGGGAAATGTGCCGAGACCGGCCATTGTTATTGACCGGGCCCATGATCCGTTCTTGCGTAAGGCCATTGACGATGCAGTGGAGAAATATGGTAGTTTGCCGCCCCGGCAGAGGGCCGAGGCCCTGGCTAAGTATGCCAGAGACCTGCTCAAACCCAAGAATGTCTCGGAGCAGGAATTAGACAACTGGTATGATGCATTTTCCTCTCACAATGCAGGTAAGCGGGTCTACTTCGGGGAGATGCTGAAAGAGGGCAAAGGTGTTTGCAGTCAGCAGGCTATTCTCTTCAAGGTACTGGCTGATGAGTTTCCCGATATGAAAGTGACGGTGGTGCGCGGCAATTCCTTCGGCAGTCCGAACCCGCACAGTTTGAATCATGCCTGGACGGAAGTGGACTTTGGAGATGGGCAGAAGCTCATTTACGATCCAAGGCAGCAAGTCTTCGGTAAAAGGTATGACCAGTATCGGCATACGCCAGGACGAGATCTTGAGGGCGTCACCGGCGACGAAGTGCTGCCGCCGCCGGCTAAGAACGACAAGATCTTCTATCAAGGTTCCCACGAATGGAAAGTCAGTTCTGTGGATGGCGACAGGGTAGTGATCGAGCACCCGGCCGTGAAAGATCTAACCAGGAAAGAGATCGAAAGTATCAATCCCAATTTCTTCGACTCTGAGGGGCAAATAGCGGTGCGGCGCCGGGATGGTAGCATTGAATACGGCTGGATTGTTGCCGGTAAGAACAAAGATGGTACCTTTAAGGTGGTCAAGGTTGACGGCGTCAAGAAAGAAGTGAAGATGTCCGATCTCTATAATGATCCGATGATCTGGTAGTTGCAAGACAAGAAAGGATCTGGTGTGAAAACTACAACCTGGATTGGTTTGAGGCGGGGTTCCTATCTTATAACCGAGGAACTGGGCGGTGGTCCCTTCTCAACCACGTATAAGGGTGTCGAGGATGATACCGGCAATAGTATCATTTATAAAGTGGCTGCCCGAGCGGAGGAAGTAGAGTTACCCGGTAAGGCGGCAAACTCCACTGTTTCATTGATGCAGTTCACAGGCAGTTGGGGTGCGGTTGCTCCGGATACGGCCGCGCTCTTGCTGGCTCAGGCTCGGCGCTTACAGTCAGCCAACGATAAGAGTTGGCTAAAGATAAGGCAGTGTCAGGATTCGGCGGCAGTAACTTTCTTCAGTGCTGATTTCTTTCAGGGCAAGACCCTCCGGTCAATGCTGGCAGAGGGGTTGGATTCGCTTTTGCCGCTGGTCGAGTGCCTGAAGGCTTTGAATCGCTTGAGCAAGCAGGAAGGCTTTAAATATCATGGAGATTTGAAACCGGATAATATCCTGGTCGCTTCAGATAATTCCATCTTGCTCATTGATCCGGGCCATTTCGATGATCTGCGTAGCGTGCATGGCAATACCGCACCAATGGTGGTGACAACGCCGGCTTACTATCCAGGCCTCTTGCCTGACGATCTTCTGGCGATGGGTATTATTTTGCATGAGACTTTGACCGGTTACAATCCCTTTACCGAGCGCCGTTCCCTTGATGAAATCGAGAACGCCAGGCTCAGTGATGAACTCAGGCAGCGTATTCAGATGAACGAGATGACCGGAAACTTTTTCTATTCTTCCCTGGCTACTCTCTTGCCTCCCTCCAGGGTCAATCCGGCCATTACAACCTCTCTGGAAAGCATCATTTTGAAGGGGCTGGGTGTGAAGTTTCAGCCGGACGGCACTCTCGATTGTCAGCCGGGTTACGGTAACTTCCTGGCTTTTGCCGCCGCCTTGATGAATAACATCGACGGGCTTTGAGACGAAAAGAAAGCCGCCCCCCGGGGGAGCGGCTTTCTTGCTTAGACTTGGCTGCAGCTTATTTCTTGGCTGCCACTGCTGCTTCTTTCGGTGTGGGAGCAGCTTTGGGGGCTACGACCTTGACCACGATTTCATCGAGGGGATTCAAGATCTTGATGGTAGGAGGCAATTTGATGTCGCCGAAGTGGATGGCGCCTTCCATGTTTTCGATCATAGACATGTCTACTTCTACGAAATCAGGGATTTCGCTGGGGAGACATTCCAGTTCTGCTTCCTGGTAGTTTTCTACGGCCTGACCGCCGGCATGAATAGCGGCACTGGCGCCCACATATTTGAGAGGAACGGAAACGGTAAGTTTCTTGTCGAGGTTGACTCTGTAAAGCTCAACGGTGTAGACGAAGTCTTTGGTTGACTTGCGCTGCACCTGGCGGATCAGTCCATTGACTGTGGTGCCTTCATAATCGAGCTCGATCATGTGTGAATAGGCAGCTTGCGGCAAGCGGCTGAACTCTTTGGCGCAGAGCTGCACGTTCTCAGATGCCACACCGGCTCCGTAGAGGGTACCGGGGATGAAACCTTCGCGTCTCAACTGGTTCGGTGTCTTAGCCTCGCGTTTCGAGACTGCCAGTTTGATTTTCTCCATGACTATTTTCCTAACCTATCAAAGGTGTTTTTACTTGGCGATAACGTGATTGAACTCTGGCTCTTCAAGCTTGGCCGGAAAAGCAGAACTGGGGCGCAAGGATTCGAACCTCGGAGTGCCTGGACCAAAACCAGGTGCCTTACCACTTGGCGACGCCCCAATAGAAACCCTCAAGGCCCTGAAGCCAGAAGGTAACGATGCATTCTATTGAATGATATACATTCGTGTCAATGTAATAAGCGCTTCTATTCCGCAATGTTAAACGAAACTAGCGCTTAGATTTGTCCCCGGGCCTGATTGGCTTGCTCCAGCAGGGACCTGGCAAAGGTTAAAGACTCTTCACTAGCGTTGCCGCTGGCCATGGATGCAAGAGATCTTAGGCGCATTTCATCATCCAGCCGGGACACCGTCACCACCGTTTCGTCTTTCTTGTGCTCTTTCTTGACTTCCAGGTAGTTGTCGGCCACTGCCGCTACGATGGGCTGGTGGGTGATGCAGAGAATTTGATGGGATTTGGAGAGAACGGACAGCTTGTCTCTCACGGCATTCAAGACGCGGCCGGACAGACCGGTATCGATTTCGTCGAAGATGACGGTGGAGACGTGATCGGCTGAGGCAAAGATGGTTTTGATGGCCAGCATGATACGAGACAATTCACCGCCCGAGGCAATTTTAGATAGAGGCATGGGCGGCTGCCCGGGGTTGGGAGAAATGAGAAACTCCAGGCGGTCCGTGCCGTTTGGTCCGCTTGCCGCTAGCTCCTGGAAGGAGATTTCGAAGCGGCACTTATCCATACCCAGGTCTTTAAGATGACTCTCTACCTGTTTCGAGAGGCTCTGGGCCAGCTTTTTACGTTTATCGCTCAGACCGGCACACTGGCTCAGTAATTCTTTTTCGAGACGAGTAAGTTCGTCTTTGATTTTTTCTGTTTCCAGGCTGCTGTTTTCAAGCTTTTCCACCAGCTCGGCCAGTTCCAGTTCTTTATGTCTGGCATCGGCCAGGCGCGGCCCGTATTTGCGTTTGACGCTTGATAATAGCGCCGCTCTGGCTTCCAACTCGCTCAAGGTACCGGGATCGGTGTCGAGGCTGTCGCCGTAGCGCCTCAGACCAAGGCTGGCTTCTTCGATATTAGCCAGACCGCTGCGCAGGCTCTCCACCAGTGACTCCAGGCTGGGATCGAAACGCAGGGATTTCTCAACTTCTAAGAGGGCTTTTTGCACCATATCCAGGGCACTGAGACCGTCTGTGATATCGCCGCCGGTGAGAAGCTCCTGGGCGGTGAGGGCCTGGCTCTTAAGATCTATGGCATTAACCAGAACGCTTATCTCCCGCTCCAGTTCTTCGTCTTCCGTATCTGAAAGGAGCTCGGCTTCGGTCAGTTCTTTCAACTGAAAATTGGCGAAGTCGAGAGATTTGAGGCGGTCTTCTTCCGACATGGCCAGTCCATTCAGTTCGGCCGAAAGATCTTTGTGCCTCAAGTAGAGCGTGCGCACTTTATCTACCACTTTCTGATGGGCATCACCGCCCAGCCCATCCAGAAGCTCAAGTTGAGATTGAGGCGTCATGAGGGTGCGCGCTTCGTGTTGGGCGTGCACGGTCATGAGCATGCCTCTCAGTTCAGAGACAATGGCGCTGTTCACGAGGGTGCCGTTTACCCGAACCTTACTGCCGCTCTTGCTTATTTCACGCGCCACTACCAGTTCTTCGCTTTCATCATCGGCTAGTAGTTCTTCTTGTTTGAGATAGGCAAGAACATGAGGACCGGCCAGAAAGCAGGCTTCGATGGCGGCCTTTTCTTTTCCGGGACGAATAATGGATGGCGCTACCTTGCCGCCGAGAACGGCACTGAGCGCATCCATAAGGATTGATTTGCCGGCACCGGTTTCGCCGGTGAGCACATTTAATCCGCTGGTCCATTCCACCAGGGTATTTTCAATGAGAGCGAAGTCTCTGATGTGTATACTTTTGAGCATGCACCGCATATAGGGTCAATAGGGAACCGGCTGTAGTCGGCAAAAATACAGCGACTGGTTCCTATAATAACTTGTATTGGCCGGACGTAAAGACCCTGTTTACCCGGCTTATAAGCTTTGCAGAAGTCGGCAGGCTTCTTGCAGCTTTTCCCGGTAGGGACCATCCGAATCTAGCAGGGCTTCTTCCAGAAGTTCTTTCAGCCGGCCCTTGACGCTGATTTCGCTTTCGCCTTTCTTCCTGGCTTTGAGCGGCACGAGATTTTCACCGAGCCCGTGCAGTCTGGCTTTGCCGGTAATCTTGACGGGCTGCCCGTCCTCGTCAAACTTGTAACCGCGCTTGAAGAGTTCTCCCCGCACGTCGTTTGGGGAGATGCTGTACATCTCCATGGCGCCGCGGCAGACTTTTTGCCAGTCCGCTCCCGAGAGGGCCTGCCTTACCACCATATCCAGTACCAACTCCTGCATGGAAGGAGTTTCCACTCGCCGTTTTTCTTCCGACGTAGCCGGTCGGGCCGGGGAGAACTTGGAGAGGGAGGCTAAATTGATGCCGCAAACGGGGCAGAAGCTCCATTTGGACTCCACTTCCAGGTGGCAATTCTTGCAGTTCAAAGTGATCTCTTCAAAACCCTATTTGTAAATTGCAGCCGTTCAGGCCGTGGCCAGAGCGGCGTGGTTGTGAATGGAGACCTGGGCTGCTACTTGCTTGGCTATTTCCATGAAGGCTCTGGTGACCGGGCTATCGGCATCGGCTTCCACGATGGGAACGCCGTTGTCGCCGCCCATGCGCACGGCCGGATCGAGGGGAATTTCGCCCAGGAAAGGCACTTCCGTTTCCTCGGCCAGGCGCTTGCCGCCGCCTCTTCCGAAGATTTCAAATTGCTCGCTTGAGCCTTTGGGCTGGAAATAACTCATATTTTCGATGAAGCCCAGAATCGGCACTTCCATTTTCTGGAACATGGTGAGACCGCGCATGCCGTCCAGGAGTGCTACTTCCTGAGGGGTGGTGACGATGACGCCGCCGGAGAGCTGGGTGGCGGAAGCCATGGTCAGTTGCGCATCACCGGTACCCGGGGGCATGTCCACGATCAAGTAATCCAGTTCGCCCCATTCCACGTCGCGCAGGAACTGGCGAATGCCTTTGTCGAGCATGGGACCGCGCCAGATGAGCGGGGTGTCCTTGGGCACGAAGAAGGCCATCGAGATGCATTTTACGCCGTGATTTTCGGCGGGAATAATGCGGGAATCTTTGGCTGTGGGTTCGTAGTTATCCACACCCATCATGATCGGTACGTTGGGACCGGTGATATCGGCATCGAGGATGCCCACCTTGGCGCCGAGCTTAGCCAGGGCTACAGCCAGGTTTACTGAGACCGTCGACTTGCCCACACCGCCCTTGCCGGAGGTGACGGCAATCAGATGTTTGATGCCCGGGATTGGTTCTTTGTCACCGCTCTTGCGCTGATTGGGAACCTGGGCCAGGGTTTCCATTTCCACGGTTTCGACGCCGGGGAGCGCCAGCACCGCATCTTTACACTCCTGCTCCATCTTTTCTTTGACGGGACAGGCCGGGGTGGTCAAAGTTAGTTTGAAAGCAACTTTGCCGCCATTAATCTGAATTTCGGAAATGAAACCGAGGGAGACCACGTCGATATTGAGGTCGGGGTCCATCACTGTGGAAAGCGCCTTTTTAACATCGCTTTCAGTAAGTCCGCTCTTCTTCACAAACATAATGCACCTTAAACTCTCGAGACACTGACATCGTCAGAGATCATAGCCTCAAAATGAGCAGGTGAGCGGCAACCTAATAAATTATTGAGGCTTTTGAGCCAGTTTCATGGCGTTTTGCAAATGTTCCTGGCTGCTCTTGATGTCCGGATGATCGGGACTGAGGAGTTTCTCGCGGATGAAAAGAGCCTTCTGGAAGGCCTGTACGGCGGCTTCTGATTTAGAGCCGCCGGCATCTTCCAGAATCAGTCCGAGTATGTCGTAGGCTTCGGCAATCTCCGGATGACCCGGGGGCAGGCACTGGCTCTGTATGTCCAGGGCGTGCCTGACCAGTGTTTCGGCCTTGTCCAGATGATTGAGCCGTCTTTGTAGTTCGGCTTGTCCCATGAGGGTCTTGGCTGTCAGGCGGTGTTGCCTGCCCAGCTTGGAAAGGCGAATCTTGAGGGCTTTGTCAAAGTAAGGCAGGGCCTCGGCCAGTCTGTTCTGTTCTCTCAAGTTGGCTCCCAGATTGTTATAGTCGCAGGCCGTGTCAGGATGGTCCTGGCCTAGAACGGCCAGATCGAGCTTGAGGGCTTCCCGGTAGTAGCTGTCGGCTTTCTCGTATTGCCTGGTTTCGCGGTAGAGTCCCCCTATATTGGCGAGAATATAGGCATTGTCCACATCGCCCTTGCCCACCACTCTCTCATTCAGTTTGAGGGCTTGAAAATAGAGATTTTCTGCTTCTTTGTAGTGTCCCTGGTCGCACTTGAGTTTGGCCATACCGCAGAGAAACTTGGCCAACTGCGGCGAATCCGGTTGTTTCACTTTTGTCTGCCAGATGGAAAGAGCCTGCTTGTACTCGGCTTCGGCTTCCTGATAGCGCCCCATCTCTCTCAAGAGGGCCGCTAGATTATTGTGTACCACCGCTCTTTCCGGGCGATTCTCCGGAAAGTTTCTGGCGGCGGCGGTGATGGTCTGGCGGTAATAGGGCTCCGCTTCTTGGTAGCGACCTTCCTGCCGGTAGAGTTCGGCCAGGTTGTTCGTGACCCTGACCGTGCGCTTATCGTACTGGTAGTCGGGACCAAAGCTGCGGCAGTGTTCCAGAGCTTCCTTCATATAGGTTTCGGCCCGGGGATAGTCGCCCTGCTTGAAGCAGGCTTCGGCATTGCCGATGGCGGTGTAGTAGGGCACCGAGGTGATGCCCAGAAATAAGGCATAAGCGAAACTGAGTCCGTAGACGCCGCGCCTGTACCATTTGTATTTTGGATTGTCGAGGACCTTCTCTTTGAAGGTCTGCTGCCATTTCTTGATGTCCATGGTAAACCGCAGCCCGGCTTGAGGCGGGGCAGGAGCAAGGGTTGAAATTGGTAGTAAGTAAGGTTAGCTTAGCGGAATTCCGGCGGAAGTCAAGCGGACGCTCCGGTCTTTCCGTGCTCAGCGAATGCTGAGGGTGGAAAGGAGCAAATCTTCGAAGCCCTGTTTGTTTACCTGGGTGGCCAGTTGCACTTTCTTGCCGAAAAGTGCCTGTGATGTGCGCCCCATTGTTTTGCCCGAGGTGGAAACGTCTATTTTGATGTCTTTGAAGGTGAAAAGCCCGGGCTCAATGGCTACAGCCGCTGTAATCGTGTCCCAGAAATAGTAGTCGAAGCCTTTTACCAGCGACCAGAGTTTGGCCGCCAGTGCCGACGCCCTTGAGCGTTCCGCCTGAGCTTCCAGTTTACCGATGAAGTCTTTGGTGACCGGCATTTCATTGGTGAGATCCAGGGTGATTAGCTTGATCGGCAGCTTTGTATCGACGATTTGTTTAAAGGCGATTGGGTCGGCATAGACGTTCCATTCGGCTGAACCGTCGTGTCCCGGCTCTTCCACATTGCCCTTGACGGAAACGGCACCACCCATGATGATGAACTCTTGAATCTTTTCTTTCAGTTCCGGATGCGCGTCGAGCAATCTGGCCATATTGGTGAGCGGGCCGGTCGTGACCACGGTGAGCGGCATTTTGGAGTTGGAAAGACAATCTAGAAAGACCGAATCTATGCGTCTGGGGCGCCCCTGCTGGTAGGGCTTCTTCAAATAATTGTCTTCGAAGAGCGGTAACTCGTTGATGATGTAAGATTCTCGACGCCAGTTGTCGGGAAATTGATTGGGTACCTCATCTTCCGTTACGGCGATTTCAGGGCCGTCTATATCGAGGAAGGTGGCTATTTTCTGCGTGGCTTCAAAAATTTGCGGCGCGTAGCAATCACCATTGGTAATACCAACTGCTTGCAGGTCTATTTCAGGACTGAGCCAGAGCAGAATGCAACTGAGCAAATCGTCGACGTGGCCGTCATGGTCGTGAATTACGGTTCTGGGCATGTTTTAAGTTTACTCATCCGTCACCCCGATTTCATTAGATTAAGGGGGCGGACATGATTTCTTTGGCGGCTCAAAAGCGGCGGAGGCGGCAAATAGCGTCCCTGCCCGTAAAAGAACCGGGCAGAACCTGCCTGCTTGTTAAGAACTATTTAGGAAAATCCGACCTAAAGAATGCCCAGATCCATTTTTGCTTCTTCGGAAGCCATGGTCTTCGGGTCCCATCTTGGGATCCAGACCAACTGCACACTCACCTCTTTAGCCCAGGGTAGTTTCTTAACGGCCTGGTGGCACTGGGCTTGAATTACGGCACCGACAGGGCAGCCCGGCGATGTCAGGGTCATCTTGACCACTACATTGTTGTTGTCTATTTTCACGTCGTAGATAAGTCCAAGGTCTACGACACTAATGCCCAGCTCCGGGTCTACAACTTCTCTGAGACATTCGTAGACGAGATCTTCCTGGAGAGTTGATACCATAACCTTTTCCTCTGTTACTTTGAATCGCTAAGGGTAGAGCTGAGACCTGGCTTTGCCTCGGCTGTTTCGAGACCCTCTAGAAGGGTATTCCAGGGCAAAAGGGCGCATTTTATGCGCACCGGATACTTCTTGACGCCGCGCAGGGCTTCAAGATCTTCCATTTCTTCATCCAGGGGAAGCTCTTCTCCCTTGGTGAGCATCATATTCTTGAAGCTCTCGATGATTTCTTTAGCCCGCTCCACGGTTTGACCGAGAATAGCTTCCGACATCATAGAACCGGAAGCTGTATTTATAGAACAGCCATGGGCATTCATTTTGATATCTTCAATAAGCCCGGCTTCGTTCACCTTCAGGTAAAGAGTGAGTTCGTCGCCACAGAGCGGATTGACACCTTCCACAGAGGTGGTGGCGTTTTCAATACAGCCGTGATTGCGAGGGTTGTGATAGTGGTCGAGAATGGTTTCCCGATAAAGATCATCTACAAGCGACATTTCCCATAACCTTATCTGCTTCTCTGAGGGCGGCCATCAGCATATCTACTTCCTCGAAAGTATTGTAGATGTAGAAGCTGGCCCTGGCGGTACCCATGACTTTCAAGTCTTTCATGAGGGGTTGGCAGCAGTGGTGCCCGGCCCTTATGGCGATACCGGCATCGGACAAGATTTGTCCCAGATCATGGGGATGAATGTCAGGCATGTTGAAGGAAACCACGCCACCTCTTTTGGTGGCATCCTTGGGTCCGTAAATGGTGATGCCTTTCAATTCCTTGAGGCGACTCAGGGCATACCTGGTTATTTCCATTTCGTGCTCGCGCACGGTTTCCATGCCGAGAGTGGTCAGGTAGTCGATGGCCTTCCCGCTGGCGATTACGTCGGCGATGTTGGGAGTGCCGGCTTCAAACTTCCAGGGCAGTTCGTTGTAGCGCGAGCGCTCACGGGCCACCGAGCTGATCATGTCGCCGCCGTACATGAAAGGCGGCATGGCGTTTAGAATTTCCTTCTTGCCCCAGAGCACGCCCACGCCGGTGGGACCAAGCATCTTGTGCATAGAGAAAGCGAGAAAATCTACTTCCATGCTCTGCACGGAAGTCTCCAGGTGCGGTACGCCCTGGGCGCCGTCCACCAGCACTACCGCTCCCTGCTTGTGGGCCAGACGAGCCAGCTCTTGCACAGGAGTGATGGTGCCCAGGACATTGGACATCTGAGTAATGGTGAGAAGTTTGGTGCGGGGACCAATTAGCTTAGCGGCGGTCTCCATGTTGATTTCGCCGTCTTCAGTGAGGTCGAGGAAGACCAGCTTGGCTTCTCTTTCTTGAGCGAGAACCTGCCAGGGAACCAGATTGGAGTGGTGTTCCATGGGGGAGAGCACAATTTCGTCTCCGGGCAAGACATTTTGCCTGCCCCAACTGTAGGCCACCAGGTTGATGGCTTCCGTGGTGCCGCGGGTGAAGATGATTTCGCAAGACTCGCGGGCGTCGATGAAGCGGCGCACCGTCTCGCGGGTGCCTTCGTAAAGGGCTGTGGCTTCTTCCGAGAGTGTGTGGATACCCCGATGCACGTTGGCATTGTAGCGCTGGTAGTACTCATTCAAGCAATTGATCATGGATAGCGGCTTCTGGGATGTAGCGGCGTTATCCAGATAAACGAGGCGCTTGCCGTCTATTTCCCGTCGCAAAATGGGAAAGTCTCTACGGATTTTGTCTATGTCGAGACTGGACATGGTAGCTGTCTCTCTTTCTTCGCTGTAGGAGTGAGGCAAGTCTGGCTCCGTTTCTGCTGTCTTTAGTGGTTGATTGAGGGTTTGCATAGCGCTTTTACTCTAGCGAAACAAAGATGTCGGAGCCCTGGACGTTTACTTTGTAGGTGGGTACTGGTAATACCGCCGGCAGTGACATGGCTTTGCCTGTGGTGACGTCGAAACGAGCGCCGTGCCTGGGGCATTCTATCTGGCAGCCGACTAGTTCGCCTTCGCCCAGGGGACCGTCGTCGTGGGTACAGACATCTTTGACGGCGTATATTTTACCGTCTACATTACAGAGGGCGATTGCTTCTTGTCCCAGGTTGAAAACCTTGACCTTGCCGGGTTCGACTTCGTCTAGCCGGGCTATTTTGACGCTACCGAGGCTGTTGGTCATAGTTCAAGCACCTCTTAGCTTTTGTGCAGTTTGTCTGAGGTGAGCGCAGCCAGGAAATTCACTACACCCTGTATGGGAATTGTATCCAGTACTTGTTGGAAGAAGCCTGTAACAATCAGTTCTTCCGCTTCCGGCGCGGTCAAACCGCGGCAGGTCAGGTAGAAGAGCTGTTCTTTGTCTACGGGAGAAACTGTGGCTCCGTGTGAGCATTTGACGTCGTCGGCAAGAATCTCCAGTTTCGGTATGGAATCGGCTTTCGCTTCCTTGCCAAGCAGTAGGTTCTTGTTCGACTGGTAGGCGTCGGTGCGCTGGGCTACTTTGTCGACTTTGACGATGCCCTGATAGATGGAGGCGGATTTGTCCTTGAGGGCAACCCGGAAGTTGATATTGGATGTGGTATCAGGTGCGGCATGTTCGGCAATCGTGTTGTAAGCGTAGCGCTCGGCGCCTCCGCCGAATACAACACCTTTGACAGCGGCGTGAGCGCCTCTATCCATAAGGATCGTCTCAATATCGGATTTGGTTTGCTTGCCACCCAGACCAGCGGTGGTGAAGTCTATGACGGCGTCTCTGGCCACATAGGCTCTCACCCGGTTGACAAAGAATACTTC
Source organism: Candidatus Melainabacteria bacterium (assembly GCA_016212515.1). Taxonomy (GTDB): domain Bacteria; phylum Cyanobacteriota; class Vampirovibrionia; order Obscuribacterales; family Obscuribacteraceae; genus Obscuribacter. Next base: position 100,721 of record JACRFZ010000020.1, on the reverse strand, counting down.
CGGTCCCAGGTTGGTCACTTCCGCCACCGATACTTTGGCGCCGGCGGCTATATGGAACTCCACTACGGAGGCCGCCAGAACTGTTTCAGTTGCCTCGGCGGTTTTTTCTGAAGCGACGATGGATACAAAATTGATGGAGGCGTTTTCTTCTACATTGATGATGATGCGAGGGAAGACTGCCAGTCCGGAGGGATCTTTAGTGGCTGCCGTCGAGTTCTCAGGCAGGTTGAGCATCATCACCACCGGGGCTTCCACCCTGGTGTTTTTCGGCACGTGTACAAAGAGACCGCCGCCGGCCAGGGCTTCATTCATGAGGGTGAACTTGTCCTGGATGCCGCGTTTTTCGGCGAAGAGCTTCTCCAGCACATCTTTATGACTTTCCACGGCCTGGGCGAAGGGGCTGACCACCACCTTGGCGGTGCTCAACTCGGCTTCTACGGATACGCTCATCTGCCCTCTGGCGTAGTCTTCTACGTAGACGGCGCCGGGCTTAGCCAGATCTTTGAGGGCGGCTTTGAGAAGGTCCGGTGTACTTGCTGTTTTGCCTTCCTTGAGCGGAGCGGCCGGGCAAAGTTTGCCAAGATCCAGTTTGCCCACCAGGGTGGCGCGCCAGTCTTCGTCTTTGACTGTGGGCATGGGGCACTGCAAATAGCTCTCCCAGGCCGACAGGCGTTTTTCTTTCAGCCAGTTCGGCTCACCGTTGAGGCGGCAGAGGTCTTCCACCTTCTCTCTGGCGATGGTGCTGACTTGCAAGTTATCCACCTGTAATGACTCTGACATAACCTTGTCCAGTTCCTCTTGTGTTGTTTCCTTAACCGACTGAGCCTTCCATTTCGAGCTGAATCAGGCGATTCAGTTCGACGGCGTACTCTAGCGGCAACTCTTTAGTGAATGGTTCGAAGAAGCCGTTGACGATCATGGCCGTGGCTTCGTCCTGGGTGAGACCGCGGCTCATCAAGTAGAAAAGCTGCTCTTCGCCTACTTTGGAAACCGTGGCTTCGTGTTCGATGCTTACTTCTTTCTCGTCTATTTCCATGGTGGGATAAGTGTCGGAGCGCGACTTCTCATCGAGGAGGAGGGCGTCGCACTTAACCGAGGATTTGACGTTTTTAGCGTTCGGATAGACCTTGATCAGACCACGGTAAGAGGTTCTGCCGCCGTTTTTGGAGATGGATTTGGAGACGATGATTGATGTCGTATCCGGTGCGCCGTGAATGATCTTGGCGCCGGCATCCTGGTGCTGATCTTCGCCGGCGAAGGCGATGGATAACACTTCACCATGGGCTCTCGGTCCCATCAGATAAATGGCCGGATATTTCATGGTCAGCTTGGAGCCGAGGTTGCCGTCTACCCATTCCACCTTGGCGTCTTCGTGGGCTACGGCGCGCTTGGTCACCAGGTTGTATACGTTCCTGGACCAGTTTTGAATGGTGGTGTAACGGATATGGGCGCCTGGTTTGGCAATTAGCTCGACCACGGCCGAGTGCAGGGAATCGGAAGAATAGACCGGTGCCGTGCATCCTTCGATATAGTGCACGAAGCTGCCTGGTTCGGCGATGATCAAGGTGCGTTCGAACTGACCCATGTTCTCGGCATTGATGCGGAAATAGGCCTGCAAGGGAATTTCTACCTTGACGCCCGGCGGTACCCAGATGAAGCTGCCGCCTGACCAGACTGCGGAGTTGAGGGCTGAGAACTTATTGTCGGCCGCCGGAATGACTGTGGCGAAGTGCTCGCGCACAATGTCTTCGTGCTCTCTCAGACCGGAGTCCATGTCGAGGAAGATGACGCCCTGGGCTTCCAGGTCTTCTCGAATGGAGTGGTAGACCACTTCCGACTCATACTGGGCGGTGACACCGGCCAGGAATTTTCTTTCGGCTTCGGGAATGCCGAGGCGGTCAAAGGTATTCTTGATGTTGTCCGGCACATCTTCCCAGTTCTTCTCGCCTTTCATGGAAGGCTTGATGTAATAGAAGATGTTCTGGAAGTCGATATCGTTCAGCATCTGGCAGTTGCCCCAGGTGGGCATCGGCTTCTTCATGAAGATATCGAGAGCCTTGAGGCGGAAATCGAGCATCCACTGGGGCTCTTTTTTCATGGCCGAGATTTTCTCGACGATTTCTCTGGTCAGACCACGACCTGATTTGAAGATGTAGTCTTCTTCGTCATGGAAGCCGTATTTGTAATCGTTGCCGATTTCGTTCAGGCTGAGATCAGGCGTTGCCTGATCTTCTTTGGTTTCTGCGCGTGACATAAATGCCTCCTGCCTTTCCTAAACCGAGACGGTCTGGTTGACGGTCGTGTCTTTTACCCATTCGTAGCCGCGGCTTTCCAACTCCAGGGCCAGTTCTTTGCCGCCGGAAGTGATGATTTTGCCGTCCTGGAAGACATGCACAAAGTCGGGCTGCACGTAGTCGAGCATGCGCTGATAGTGAGTGATGAGAAGGATGGCGGTCTCGGGGGAGACCATGGCATTGACGCCTTCCGAAACGGTTTTGAGGGCGTCGATATCGAGACCGGAGTCGGTCTCGTCAAGCACAGCCAGGGAGGGCTTGAGCAGGGAAAGTTGCAAGATCTCGAGGCGCTTCTTCTCGCCGCCGGAGAAGCCGTCGTTGACATAGCGGGAGAGAAACTCGTCTTTGACGCCCAATTTGGCCATCAAGGCTTTCAGCTCCTGGCGGAATTCTTTCACCGGGATTTCTCTGCCGCGGCAGGCATTGGTGGTTTTGCGCAGGAAGTTGGAAACGGAGACGCCGGGGATGGCGACGGGATACTGGAAAGCCAGTGCAATACCCAGCTTGGCTCTCTCATCGGGAGACATCTGGGAAATCTCTTCACCTTTATAGAGCATTTTGCCGCTGGTCACTTTGTAGCGGGGGTGCCCCATGACGGTATAAGAGAGCGTCGATTTGCCGGAGCCGTTGCGACCCATGATGGCGTGGATTTCACCAGCTTTGATGGTGAGATTCACTCCCTTCAGAATTTCCTTGTCCTCCACATTCACGTGCAGATCGACAATTTCCAAAATGGGCTTTTGCGCGGTCATCTATGGTTTCCCCTTAAACTGGCGGTGAATAACTTCTCAAGATAAGAGATACAGGTATCTATAATTACGCATTCTATTTATACGCTCTACTCTTGGGAACGAGCCTTAAAGCTTTCCAACCTTCGGCGCAGAGCATTTTATAGATAAAATAGTATCAAAAATAGAATATGTTTGCCCCGGTTCTTTATAATGTATTTGGATATAGCAATTTCTGGGGCTTGAGACTCCCGGGCGGGCTGGTCGCCCTCCCATTCGGACTCCAAATCTCTAGCTCTCCGGCGCTTTTCCGATGCCCTGGGCAGTCTATAAAAACTGCCTCAGCTTTCCTAAAAGCCAAATTTCAGCAACATAACTCAATCAAAAGCCTAATCTAAAAATGATCACACAGCCCCTGGGCGACGCACCGGAAAAAACTCAAGAAGCACTGCTGCTTTATCTGAAGCGGCAGGGTGAGTTGACCGTGGCAGATCTTTGCGGATTCCTGGGCATTACCTCTATGGCCGTGCGCCGCCACCTGGCTCATTTGCAGAAAGACGGACTGGTGGAAGCTCGCATGGTAAGGCAGTCTCGGGGACGTCCTACCTATCGCTACAAATTGTCCGACAAGGCTGAAGGGCTTTTCCCCTCAGCCAGTGCTAATTTGGCGGAAGACATTCTGGATGCGGTGCTGGAAACAGCCGGACACAAAGGTGTGATGGACTTGCTCAACCTGCGTAACCAGAAGCGTCTTGAGAAATTAGGCGCTCGCATCGCCGGCAAAAATTTGAAAGAGCGAGTGGCGGAGGTATCCCGCATTTTCTCCGAAGACGGCTATATGACCGAGTGGGAGGAATTACCGGACGGCAACTTCCTTATATACCAGAGGCATTGTGCCGTGCACGATCTGGCCAACAAATTCAGGCAGGTCTGCGCCATGGAGCCCAGTTTGATCGAATCTCTTTTGGGCGTGAAAGTGACCAGGGAAAAATATATCCTGCGCCAAGATCCGCTCTGCGCCTATCTTGTGCATACAGAGTCGCAAACACTTTAGATTTTAGATGCCCTTCAACTGCCAGAAGCTGGCGGGGGTGCGGGGCGAGATAATCGAAAGCTTGACGAAGTTGGCCGGTCCGCGGGCGGCAATGGGCAGTCCGCCTGTGATAATCAGCTTATCTTTGGCTTGCACAAAGCCCTTTTTGAGCAAGGTGTCTTCCACCAGGGCCAGGGTCGATTCCGAGTCGGAAACTTCCGTGAGCATGACCGGCGTTGTACCCCAGGTCAGGGTCAATTGCCTGTAGACATGGGTGAGCTGGGTGAGAGCCACTATCGGCGCCGGTGGACGGAACTGCGAAATGAGACGGGCGGTGGAGCCGGACTTGGTGAAAGTAGCGATGGCTTTAGCATCCATGTCTACAGCCATGGCGCAGGCGGCGTGGGCGACGGCATGGGCGGAAGAATACAGTTCATGCTCGTGTAACTTGGAGCGATCCTGGCTGTTTTCCGCTTCAAAGGCGATTTTGTCCATCATGTGCACGGCTTCGACCGGATAAGCGCCCATGGCCGTTTCTTCCGAAAGCATGACGGCGTCTGTGCCGTCGAAGATGGCGTTGGCTACGTCGGAAGCTTCGGCGCGGGTGGGGCGCGGGTTGTTGGCCATAGAATCGAGCATCTGGGTGGCCGTGATCACCGGTTTACCTTTGGCGTTCGCTCTTCTTGTAATGAGTTTCTGAGCCGGGGGAACCTTTTCCGGCGGCAGCTCCACACCCAGATCGCCGCGGGCGATCATGACGGCGTCGGTGACATTGAGAATTTCTTCCAGATTTTCGACGGCCTCGGGCTTTTCCAGTTTGGCTATGACCATGACCGGCGGCCAGTGGTCGCCAATCTCTTCTTTCAGTTCGAGGATGTCCTGAGCGTCTCTCACGAAAGAGAGCGCTACGAAGTCTACTTCGCAGGCCAGTCCTATTTTTAAATCTTGTCTGTCTTTTTCAGTCAGGGCCGGAATCGAGAGGCGAACGCCCGGAATATTGATACCCTGATGGTTTTTGAGGCTACCGCCGATGATGATTTCGCATTCCACGTCGGTGTCGTTGGTCGACTTGACTTTCAGTTCAATGAGACCGTCATCGAGGAGGATGCTGTCGCCGGGCTTCACTTCCTGGGAAAGGGGGGCGTAGTTGGTGCCGACGATTTCGTTTGTGCCTTCTACCTTGCGGTTGGTGAGGGTGAAGGTCTTGCCTTTCTCCAGCATCACCGGTTCGTTGTTTTTGAGCTTGCTGGTGCGCAGCTTGGGACCGGAGAGATCGAGCAAAATGCCGATGGGGTGTTCCATGCGGCTGCTCAATTCGCGAATGTCGGCTACTACGTCTTGAATGAACTCGGCGCTGGCATGGGAGCAGTTGATGCGAGCCACGTCCATGCCGGCATTGACCATTTCGCCTATTACCTGGGGATCCCGGCAGGAGGGGCCGATGGTGGCGATGATCTTGGTACGGGTGTTCCGCATGGTGGAATGGCTCGTCCTCTGTGAAGGTTGTGCTGGTCGGTTCAATTCCGACTGAAGTCCGGTAGGGTTCATGCAAATGCTCTTATGTTCTAAGTCTGGCTCAGAGGTCAAAGGTACAACAGGGCGCAGGCCGGTTGAAAGGGGAAGGAGCCTTGGTTGAAGAAATATCAAGGTTTTAAGGTGGTAACCAGGCAATCTCATGATTTTGCCCCGGCTTGTCAATAGGTGATTGTCACTGCTTTCCTTGCCGGGGTCCCTTCCTGTTGCGGTGGCTTGCTATCATTGGCAAGCATTTGCTTTCATGGGTGCTTTATGAAATCTATCGCCGTGGTTGTTGTTCTTCTTCTGGGTTTTGCCGCCGTACCTGCCGCCCTGGGGCAGAAACCCACCGGACCGGCCGCCAACCCGCCCAGCCCCGCGGAGCGGGCCGCGCAGATTGCCAAAATTAGAAGGGAGTATCAGACCCCCGGTGTGAAGGTGGCCTCCACCCAGCCCTCCAACTTTCCCCTGCCGCCCTATACCAGTAATGTCACCGACAAGGGCTTTGTCCATTCAACTAAAGGAACGCCGGCGGCGGCCGTCACTATCTGCACCAAGGATGCACCGGATGTGGTGTACAAGTGGTACCTGGATGCTTGCAAAAGGGCTCAGCTTTCCACCAGCACGCCCACGGCTCAGGCCATGGCCAAGATGGGCAAGCAAGGGGATCTTTTCCTAATCACGGCCGAAAACCCCAAGCAGAAAATGAACATCACCTGTGTGCGCAATGCTAAAGACAACGGCACCATAATTAGTATCAACTGGTTTCTTAAGTAGCGAATCAGGTTTTACGGGAAGACCGACATACCCGGTACCTGTACTTCGGTCCAGCGCTTGACGCGGATCAGACCCAGGTTGCCGTTGTAGCCGCTGCCCGGTGTCCAGGCTACGTCCTTATACCAGAAGCCCACCACCGGTAGTGGCACTGGGGTGCAAAAGGGATCTGGCACCACTGTGGACATGGGGGGAATACCCAGACCGGCCGGGAAGGTGGCGCCGTCAATTAGTTTAGTCTCAGTGCCGTCCGCATTTTGAGCGATCATGGTGGCCAACCAGGGCGACTGGGCGATGGCTAGGGGTTGCGGTTTGCAAGATAAGCTCATGCCGTCCGGGCTGAAGAGGTAGAAGTCTCTGACGCCGCCCACCATGGCTAGAATGGTGGAGGGATCGGAGAGCGCGGCGTGCATTTGAGCGGTGGTTTTGGTTGTACCCGGTACCGTCATCATCTCGTTACAGCGGTTGGTCAGGTAAGCTTCCACTTTGCTTGAGTTACCGCTGAAAGGCGGGTCGAAAATAACACCGTCCAGGGTTCTTCCCACAACATCCAGTCCAATCAGGAAGGTACCTGAAACCGATACGCTCAGAGGACCGCCGGCCGGCATGAGGCTACTCTGGGAACTGGGAGTGTAGCCGTAACTCTGGGTGGACCATTTCAACATAGGGGTGGGGCTTAAGGGAAAGTACCAGTGTGATTCCATGTCGTCCAGGTGAATTTTCACGAAAGAGTGAGGCATGGAGAGCTGGAAGTTTTCTCTCGGATTGGTGAGCACCCAGGATGTGGCTTTTTGTCCATCGGGAGATTTCTTGATGGCTTCCCCTTCGCCGGAGAAGGCGTTAGGTACGGCCTTGTTCCAACTGAGAGGATTGTTCTTCATGGTTGAAGCATCGAAAAGAGATCTTGAGACATGGTGCGGCTTCTCATCGTATTTGAAAGGCACCTGCCAGAAGGTCTGGTTGCCTATGGCAAGCGGAATATAACCTTTCAAAAACCATAGATTGGCACCGGATGCCGGTACAGGATTTCTGGTGGACTTGGTGACAAAGCTGTTGTTCAAGCTATAACCTGGCGGCAGGTTGAAACTGGGCGGGCTGCCGTTCAAGGTGATATTGCTCTCGGCACCGCGCTCCATAAGGGAAGTTTGCCAGCCGTTACCGGGCAGGGGTTTCACTTCGGCTCCCAGACCGAGCATACGCACTGAGTTTTGCGAGGCCAGATTGGCGAAAAAGCCGTGCAAGTTGGTTTGATTGTTTAGTTTGTCGGTGAGTTGATCGCTGACTGATTGGGCCTGATTGAAGGCTTGCTGGGCATTGCCCGGGCCCGAGCCGGCATTGCCGTCTGATTGCGCGGCGGCGGCATTGATGGCAATAAGCATGGCTTTGCCCCACATGCGGTTGACGCGCTTCAAATTGATAATGCCGTCGCCCATGTTGTAGCTGGCCGGCTCATCGCAGGTAACATCCCAGAAGCAAGAGGTCGGTCCGCCCGGTAGTATCACAGACACCTGGGCATTGCTTTTGTCCAGAACCTGTTTGGCCACGTTCAGTACACCGGCATCGACGGCGTTTTTGGTTTCTTTCTGGGCTCCCATGAAGAGTTCGAAGAAGAGAAAGCCGCCCCCCAGAACCACAATCGTCAGGGCCAGTACTGTGGCCAGGACTATGATTGAGCCTCGATTGGTGCGCTTGCTTTGGCGGGGAAATTTCATGGCGAGTTCTCTCATCTGACTTGCTTACTTTATTTAGTGCCGACTACGGGTTCTGCAGCCTGGGCTTCGAAGGTGAGCTGGTGATAGCCGGGAAAGGGCACAGGCAGCACAACTCTCATGCGGGTTTTGCAGGTGACTATGTCCTGGGCATTGGGATAACTGAAGGTTTGAATTTTCAATTCAGGAATTATGGAAGAGGGCTTGAAGGACTCCAGAGATTTATTGGCGGCATTAAAGGCGCTGGCTGCGTCCGACTGATTAGCTGCCGCTCTGGCCGCATTTTTGGCGGCACTATCATTCATGGAATTGGCAATCACCAGCACCAATAGGTCTAGCAAAACCAGGGTGACAGGAATGATGATCATGGCCGCGCTGACGGCTTCAATCATGCTGTGTCCCCTGCGTCTATGCGTTCTCACAGTTCATTCCCCTTAAGGTGCGTAGTCCGGGTTTTCCAGTTGACACTCGGAAGTGACGGTGAAAGTCATGGGTCCATTTAGACCGGGTACGTTCAAAACCGGCACCGGGATTGGCAAAAATGGATTGCAAGTGATGGTTGTGGAAACCGTCACGAATTTATCCTGGTTGTTGGAAGCATCTGCCACGCCGTTTCTGTAACTGACATTTGTGGCCGGATAGCCGCTCAATTTTACGAAGCGTCCCATGCCGTCCAGCCACTGATCAGGTATTCCTTTCTTGACTATGCCGCCGGCATTTGTGGCATCGGCGTTGGGCAAGAGCGCTGCTTCGTGGGCTTGATTGTGATTCAAGACCATACAGAGCCCGTAAGAAACACCCATGGCCAGAAGGTCGATCATGGGAAAGAAGAAGCAGATAAGGATAATGCCAAGGGCCGGTCCGAACTCTGCTATGGATGAGCCACCGTGACAATTTCTCTTGCTTTTTCCAGCTCTAGCCATATTGGTATATTTTTCAGCCTCGATTTTAAATCACACTCGGCGACACTGTAGTTATACTCGCCCACCTGGAAATTTAGGAATACATCTTAAGGGGGCAAGAAGGGGGGCAAGATTAGAACTTTGATCATCGGCCACCGCCTGCGGGGATACAATAGTGCTGATAGCTTCAGTGACGGGTAGAGATGCAGGAAGAGAATAAAGAACAGGAAGCCGGCGCGGAGGGGCAGACCAAGCCCAGGCGTGTCCCCAAGACTTTGCTCGATGCCGAAGTCAATCTCAAGCCTCAGCGCCGTGTGGCCAAGACCATGCTGGAAACGTCCCTGCCCGCCCAGGCTAAACGACGGGTGGCAGAAACTATGCTGGAAATTTCCAAGCCGGATCTTAATGCCGTGGATGCCGCCGAAGCTTGTGCCGAGCCTGCCGGCGGTAATGTCCTGCCCTCTCCCAGCCGCAAAGAACGGGTGGCGAAGACCATGCTCGAGATGTCTCTGCCGATAATGGAGAGCGAAGCAGCCCCCCGGGAGCGTAAGAAAACTAGAAAAATAGCCAAGACTCTGGCTGTTCAGGACATTCGCAGTCTCATTGAAGCAGAAGCCCTCAATCAGAGCGCGCAACTTGAGGCGGCTGGAGCCACCCCGGCGCCCGCGCCGGTCAAGAAAGAAAAGCAGCCGGTTGCCAAGACAATGCTCGACCATGATGTCTTGTTCCAGGCCGTCTCCCAATCTTTTGTTCTAAAAGAATCGAGAATGCAGGAAGTGATCAGGCAGAAAGCGTCTCAACCGCTTGTGATTATCGAGCCCATTGAATGTAAGAAGAAGGCACTGCCCTGTAAGTGGCGCTGGCCAGAGAGCGATTCCGGTAAGGTGGAGCGTTTTCGCTATTGCGACAAATGCCAGACGCCGGTCTATAACTTTGATGGGCTCAGTCTGGAGCAGGCCGAGTCGGTCATTTTCCAGCGCGAGAATATAAAGAAACCCACTCTATATAAGCGAGCCGACGGCAAGTTTATGACCAGGGATTGTCCTGTGGAGGTGAAGCGGCGCAAGGATCGCGGTCTCATGATTGCCGGTGCAGGCTTGTTTGTCATCATCTTTTTAACTGTCTTGTTCAACTTGCCGCCGGCGCCGAAGCCGACCGTGACGCAAGAAGAGTTGCCGGTGAAACACAAAGGCGGCTCCTCGACCAAAGGCGCGGGCGCGGGCACCGGCACCGGCACCGACAAAACTGGTGCACTGGTGCGCACCTCCGATGGTTTTCACTATGACGCCGATGCACCGGCTAGTTCTAGCCAGACTACCGTGGCTGTGCCTGTGACACCGCCTGCTGATACCGCCGTTCCGCCCGCGCCTCTTTCTCCTCGGGATGAAAGCGGCGAATTCTGGCAGTTTGATAAGAATGAAGGGGCTGAGTCACAGGGGCAGTATCCCAATGCCTCTCGTCCCTGAGGGGCTCTATTCGATGCGAAATCTGGTGTGACCGACTTTGATCACATCACCGGGTGAAAGCTGGCTGGGGCGTGTGATCAGTTGTTCATTCAAGGATGTGCCGTTGCTGCTCATCAGGTCTTCCAACCAGAGCCGGCCCTGATCCCAGAAGATGCGGCAGTGATTGGCAGAAGCAAAGCCGTCTTCGGGCAAGACCAGTTGACAGTCCGGGTCACGGCCCAGGGTGATGGACTGATTTTCGATGGTGAAACGCTCGCTGGTCTGGAGATTGACCAGGACAGGCAGTCTTACTGAGGATGGATTGGTCATGGATTATTCCGAACTCTGAGATTGGCCGCTCTAAACTGAACTAGACTAGTTTATACCTAGACAGTGATAGTTTTAGGTAGACTTTTCCTAGAAAAATGGTGCAGGTCGATTTCTTCGAAGCAATTGTCTTTGTCTTCGATGTCCTGCAGGGCTGCTTCGTCCACATTACCGCCTTTGATCATTTTATAGAGGCTTTCAAAGCGCTCACGGTGGTCATTGAATCTTTCCGTGGCATAGTCTTTGGCCTGACCGGTGGTTATGAGGAAGGGCCAGTCGGAAGAGGAGAGCAGTAACATTTCGCGGGCCAACTGTCTGGCCGCTCTCGTGATCAATTTGTCGTGATTGACGGTGGGCAGATCCGCCACTTCCGCCATTTGCTTTTCGGCTCTATGAATGTGCGGCCACATCCAGTCGGTTTCGCTGTTCTGCCAGACTTGAAAATGTCCGCCGGAGCCCCAGGATGATTCTTTCAGCTCGATGGTTTTTTCCGGAGGATTTTCAGCCAGATAGTCGCTAGCTCTGGTCATTTTCACAGCCGTATAGGTCTTCAGCTTTTTGATTACTTCCTTCAACCAGCTCACACCTTCAAACCACCAGTGTCCGAAGAGTTCCGTGTCGAAAGAAACCATGATCAGTCCTGGTTTTCCCGTGGCTTTCAAATGTTCGGTCAGGCAATCTTGCACAAACCCTACATAGTGATCGGAATTTTCCTTCATGCGACTTTCCGCCGCTTCCGGGTTGTAGATTTCCTTTGCTCCCAGGTCAGTCGACTTGGAGGTGAGGCGCCAGTAGTGCAAACCGGACTGGTCATCTTTCTTGTGAAATTCCCGGTAGTTGCCGTCGCCGGGATAGCCGTGATCTGCCGACCAGACCTTATAACCGGCTTCTTCATGGCGACCCATCACAGCCACTTGATAGTCTTTCAACCAGAAGGCTTCATAGGTATCAAGACCGGTATTAGTAGTGGTGGCACTGGAGAGGTATTGCACCGAGCCGTAAGGTCCGACCACTCTTCTCACTTCTGCCGTTTCACCGCCTTTGATGACAAAGCTTTCTGTGAAAAAGTATTCGATGCCGGCTTCATGCAGAAACTTTTCGATGCCTGCTCTCTCTTCTTTGGACGGACGGTAGGCGCATTCGGGCAACCAGAAACCTTTGGGAGCCCTGCCGAAGTGTTTTCGATAGTTGTCTACGCCGGTCTGAAATTGCGCTTGCAGTGAAACATCTTCTTCCAGAAGGGGGGAGAAACAGTGGGTAGCTGCCGAAGTTGTGATTTCTATGGCACCCAGATCCTGATACTTCTTGAAGCCGGCCAGAATATCGCGGTTCCACTTCTCTTTGAAATCTTTTTCAATGGACATGAACCAGTTCAAATAGAAACGAGACAAGTGATGTAACTCGGGATTGGGATCGCTGCCCCTGTTGGTATAGCGCCCTTCGTCCTGGCGGGCTGCCTTGATGCGCGCTTGCAGATAAGTCTCGAAGCCGTCTTTGATATGTTCGTCGGCCAGTTGCTCGCAGAGCACGGGAGTTAAGCCGATAGTGAGATTTGCGTTCAGACCTTCGTTGTAGAGTTCAGCAATGGCGTTGAGAAGAGGGATGTAAGTCTCCGCCATGCATTCGTAAACGCTCTCTTCTCCGAAGGGCCACATGCCGGCCTTTCGGTAGTAGGGCAAATGGCTGTGCAACATAAATACAAAGGAGCCAATGCTCACCGACTTCATTCCTCTTCAATTGCTGCGACCGTCTCAAGAATCGACGGCCGCTTGACTTGTGTGTTGTTGCCTCTTGTTTGCAAGTGGAGAATGCTTGCAAAGAATACAGAGGAATATATCAACTAGTAGGTGCAGGATCGGGTGAGCCGGCGATAACCTGTAACTATTCTTTATTGCTGTTTGCCGCTGTCGACGGCGGGTGTTTCGCCTCTTGCCGGCTCCCCGCTGGTGCCTGAACCGTTCACGGGAATGTCCACCTGGTAGACGCCGTTTTCCGGCGTCTGAACTTCCTGCCCGGGCGGTTTTCTCGTCTCGGGATTGGGGTCTTCCAGGGGCAGCAGTCGCTCTTCTATTTCCTTCACCTCTGACCGCTCTTGTGTTTCGGGGCCGCCTTCCGTCTGTTGTTTGAGCGGTAGCTTGGGCGTAAAGGCGCTCTTGGAAATAGATTCCTTCTTCCAACTTAAGCCGACGTAGATAGAGGCCAGCACCGCCGCCAGTCCCACCATTACCAGAAGTAAAAGCTTGATACCGTGGGTTTTGCTGCCGCGCTGCCGGGACGTACTTGGAACCGTCACCTTACTGCTTGGCATTCTCTTGCCGGGCTCTACCTTTTGCGGTTCAGCATTGATAACTACTGTCTCTTTCAAAATTGCCAGGCTGGTGGCCAGATCGCTCATGCTGGCAAAGCGATCGGCAGGCTTCTTGCAGAGAGTCTTTTCCACAATTGTGGCCAGGGCCCGGTAGGGTCCAAGATCAAGCTCATCTTCAAGTTTGGGCACCGCACTGTTCAGGTGCATGGTCATGGTATCGAAGGCGGAGACACCTCGGTAGGGCGGGTGGCCGGTCAGGCATTCAAACAAGACACAGCCCAGGGAATAGATGTCCGAGCGGGCATCTATCTCGATGCCCTGACACTGTTCCGGGCTCATATAGAGCGGGCTGCCGAATACTTCCCCCTGCATGGTCAGCTGTTCCTGGGTAAGATTGCTGGTCGGCCTGGCAATGCCGAAGTCCACAATCTTCAGCTCCATGCGCTCTTCATCAATGAGCATATTGGCTGGTTTTACATCTCGGTGAATGATGCCCTTATAGTGAGCATGGCTCAAGGCCTTAGCCGCTTGCAGCATGAGATTGACGGTCTCTTCCAGCTTTAACTGTCTGGATTTGAGAATTGCCTTCAACGACCGCCCCGGCACGAATTCCATGACCATGAAAGGCACGGGAGCAGAGTGGGTATCAAATTCATAGACGCAGACGATGCCCGTATGATTGAGGACGGAAAGTGCCTTGGCTTCTCGCTTGAGCCGCTTTAGAGATTTGGAATCGCGCAGTAGATCGGAGGCCAGCACTTTGATGGCCACCGGTCGGTTGGTGGCTAGCTGTACGGCTTTAAAGACATTACCCATGGTCCCTGAGCCCAGTTCACCGGTAATGCGATATCGATTCTGGATGGCCGTTGCGAAATCGGTCACTGTACTTGATATCCTTACTGCCGCCCCTGACTAATCCGGTGATCTTTTCAGCTTGGTCTCTGGCGCGTATGATAGCACTCGCATGGCGCTTGCTCTTGAGCATTTTTGCTGTGGGTAGATCTACACGGTAAATCTTGAGGGTAAAGATTCTCTGGTATAGGTGGGATTGTGAATATGGAAGAACCGGGCGCTGTCCCGGAGGACGAAGAGAATACCGCGGCTGAGACCGGTACACCGGAAGTAAAAAAACGCGGACGTCCTCCCATTGTCAGACCGGCCGGCCAGGGGGCGAAGCCGCCGGCTGCTGAAAACAAGGTTGTCAGGTTGCTGGAGAAGAATCCGCTCGGTATGACCCTGCCGGAGATGGCCGGTGGACCCAGGCAAATCAAGCGTATGAAAACCTTGCGTCCAATACTGGCCGATGCCATCCGCCTTGGATTGATCATGCCTGTCTCGCAGCGGGCCGGACACACGGTCTACAAGTTAGTCAAGAACATGAATCGCTGATCTTTGTATCAAATTCAGCCGCTGTTTAGATGCCGGCCGCCTGCTTCAGTCGCTCCGCCAGTGTTTCCGGGCAGCCCTTCAGGAAGACCGTTTTGAGGCGGCTGGTGGCGCCGCTTTCCAAGGTTATAGATGATTTAGGCAACTTCAGTGCTGAAGCCAGGAAGGAGAGCAAAGCCTGGTTGGCTTCTCCTTCTCTGGCCGGCGCCGTCAGGCGCAGAACCAGCCTGGTATCGGTCTTGCCGCCCGGCCCATCGGCCTGGCGCAGACCGGCAAAGCCGGATGTTTTCGCCCCGGGTTGCAGGTGAAGCCTTAGTTTGAGCCCGTCCGGGCTGGATGTAAAAGGGACTGCCGTCATACTGATACAATTAAAACCCTTAGCGTCAGCTTTTGGTATACACGAGTTTTGAGAGTGTGCAAAATGGTAAAGACAGTCAAAATCGGGTCAATGGAGACCAGTGCCAGCAGGTTTTTGATCATTGCCGGTCCCTGCGTGATTGAGAGCTACGATATTTTGCTTGTCACTGCCAGGCATCTCTTAGCCCTTTCCCGCAAGCACAACTTTGATCTGGTTTTCAAATCTTCCTTTGATAAAGCCAATCGTACTTCCGTGAACGGCTTTCGCGGACCCGGTCTGACCGAGGGTCTGAAGATGCTAGCCGAAGTGAAAAGAGAGCTGGGAGTGCCGGTGCTTTCCGATGTGCACGAAAGTGCCCAGTGCGATGAAGCGGCATCCGTGCTGGATATTTTGCAGATTCCCGCCTTCCTCTGTAGGCAGACCGATTTGCTCGTGGCCGCAGCCCGCACCGGCAAGGCCGTTAACGTCAAAAAAGGACAGTTCCTGGCTCCGCGCGATATGACCAATGCCGTCAAGAAGCTTGTCGACTCTGGTAATGAGAACATTCTCCTGACGGAGCGCGGTGCCAGTTTCGGCTATAACAACCTGGTAGTAGATTTCCGCTCCATTCCCATAATGCAAGAGAACGGCTACCCCGTCATTTTTGATGCCACGCACTCGGTGCAGTTGCCTGGTGGCGCCGGCGATGCCTCCTCAGGGCAGCGGCAATATGTGCCTACCCTGGCTCGGGCCGCTGTGGTAGCAGGCGCCGACGGCATGTTTATGGAAGTGCATCCCAATCCCGATGAAGCAAAAAGCGATGCCGCCAATCAGGTACCCTTGGCACAAGTGGAGGAGCTCATCGAGCAGTGTTTAAAATTGCGTCAGGTCTATCAGACTCTCAGTCCGCTCGCGCTTCCGGCTCCAGGTCAATGCAAGCAGCTGGCCGCAATCTAACACTTGTCGGTCTCTTTCTTCCATGGCTCATTTTCGGTGCCGGCTTTGCCTTTGATTTGCAAAGTCCGCTTCAAGCTGCGGAAACCGCTGCTGAAAGCAGCCAGTTAAGCCCATCGGTCTTGCTCAATAAGAGTCTCTCCGCCTATGGTGGTGCCGAAAGCGTGCAGTCACTCAGCCGGGGCTTTTCCGTTGTCGGTAAGGAGTTTGAAGGGGCTGATCTCGCCACTAGTGGTGGTGCAGAGCCTGATGCTACTTTCCGTATTTTGCGCCGGGCCAATCTCTGGCGCCTTGATCATGAAAAGCCTGCCGGTGGCAGTTTCTCTCAGGGGTTTGATGGTAGCTTTGCCTGGATAAAAAATGGCAGTTCCGTGGCCGATCTCTCATCCGAGAGTGCCAATGCCTTGAACTGGGAAACCCTGCCGCCATCTCTCTATCTGCTTGAGACCGTGAGGGCCCTTGCCGACAGCGATAGCGGTGTGGAAGTAACCTATGGCGGTAAAACATCCACCCACAGCCTGGAAGTGAAGAGTCTTAAGCAGGAGAATAGCTCCTTTACTCTTTATATTGAGCCGCTCTCCTTCCTGCTTACGGCGGTGGAATTTAAGAGTGGCGGCAAGTTGGTACGCCTGGAGTTTGGCGAGTACCGTCCGGCCCTGGGCACTGTTTACCCCTACAGGCAGGCTCGTCTGGTAGACGGCAAGGCGGCCATGCTCAGGCAGGTGGAAGACGTCAGCTTGAGCAAGGTACCCGATTCGGATTTCGGTCGGCCGGGAGGCAGCTATAAGTTGGCTCGTCCGGTGCAACTGCCTTTCGATTATTCCCAGCGAGAGTTATTGGTGAAAGGGCGCATCAATAACGGCGAGGAGCTGGAATTTCTCTTCGACACCGGTGCTTCCGAGACCATTATCGACAGGCGGGTAGCCGCCGAGAATTATCTACTGAAAGAGGGGCTGGCCAATCTCACCGCCCTTGGTGGCGCCGTAGCTACCAACGTTACCACCATCGGACGCCTGGAACTTGGTAATCTTGTGGTCAACGATCTGGATGCGCGCAGTCTTGATCTCTCCGGTCAGTCGCGTCACCTGGGCCGGCGCCTGGCTGGAATCATCGGCACCAATCTTATCTCGCGCTATGTGGTGGCCATCGATTACGGCAAGTCGCAGATTACCTTCTATGACGCCGATACTTTCGTAAGACCTGCCGATCTGATTGTCGTGCCCTTCGCTCGTCGCAGCGCCCCTGTGGTGAAGGTGCGCGTGGGCAAGGAAGATGTGCCCATGCTGGTTGACACCGGTGCGGCTTACAATAATTTGCCTGCTGCTGTGGCCCTCAAATATGCCGGTGCTGCTTCCGGGCATCGGGTTACGGAAGGAACCGGTCTTGACGGCAAGCCTATTAAGCTGGGGCGTGTCACCATAGACGGTGTCAGCCTGGGCGGGCGTCCGGTCTCCAGGGTGGATTTTACTTATACAATCAGTAAGGCTCCGGCTGCCAGTACAGCCAATAATCAAGGTTTCTTTCAGACTACCAATCTGGGCATTGTCGGCAATCCCCTGCTGGAGAATTTTATCGTCTATATCGATTACAAATTTCAGCGCATGCTCCTCAAATCTTCCGGCGTCGTCAAATTGCGCAGTGAAATCGAGCAGGCCCTCAAGCAAGGCGACGATCAACTGATTCAGAAACGTGACTTCCGCCTTTCCGAAAATGCTTATCAGCGCGCCCTTCTGGCTGCATCAGGCGGTGCCGACAAGCGCAATGAGGCAAGAGCCCTTGGAAGGCTCGGTAACCTCAAGCGCATGATGGCCAAAGACTTAAATCGCCCCGAGCATTCCAAGGCGGCTTACGATTACTTCGTCAAGGCTCAAGAATTATCCAAACGCATTGGTGCCACCGAGGTGGAAGGGCGCATTCTGGCTGACTGGAGTTTGCTCTATCTCGATAACGGGCAAATGGATTCAGCCAAGCAGACTATGGACAGGGCCTTGCAACTGGCCCCCCAAGACGCAGCCGTCAATGTGGATTGCTCGGTGCATCTATATAAGTCGCAGCGCTTCCCCGAGATGCAGCGCTATATTGAGAAGGCTCTCTTTCTGGAGCCTGATAACTGGCAGGCTCTCTGGTATCAGGTGAAACTGTCGGAAACTTTTGCCGACATGCCTAAGGCCGTAAGCACGCTCAAGGAAATTTTGAGATTCTATCCCTGGTCTAAGCTGGCCCAGGAGAAATTAACCAGTCTGGAGGGCCAGATGAATGCTCTCAACCAGGCTCTTGCTAAACAGAAAGAGATGCAGCGCAGCGGTAAGTAAGTAGATTCTTGCCCGAGCCCTACTTGGCCCTGGCCTTGACGGCTCCGGACAGTTGTCTGAACTGAGGCCCGAAGTAGTAGCGCCGCATTTCTTTGTAAGCCTGGTCGTAAGTAAAGCCGTCTTCGCTCACGCGCCAGATGCCGACCAGGCAGCCGGTGCGGTCTGAACCATGGGCGCAATGAACCAGCACGGGAGCGTTATCCTTCTTGGCTTGTCTGACTGTTTCCATAAATGTATCGACCTGGCTCTTAGTAGGAGCTTTGTCGCTCATGGGCAGGTTGATATACTTCATGCCAAACTCCTGTCCCCAGGCGGCCTCCCGCCTGGTGCGCTCTCCGGTGGCTCTTAAATCGATCAGAGTCTTGATGCCCAGGTCGTGGCACTGCTGTACGCCTTTTGCCGTGGGCTCACCGCTGCGGTATAGAAAGGAATGGACTTTATGAAAGTTCGGCAGGTCGCTGTTGCTTTTCAGCTCCGGCCTGGTTTCCACGTCGGCGCAGTGACCGGCTAAGGGTTGCCAGATGGCCAGAAGAGTCAGGCAAAGCTGGGTTTGCAGTCGTTTCTTCATGGCGTGCCTCCTCTTCGTTCAATCTCTTGCTCTAATATAGTGTGTTAATGCACAGTTCGTTTTGTCTCTTTCAGCCCTATGCTGGGTAGATAGAACAGAAGCGAAGGGTGATTAACAATTGTTAATTTCCAAAACTTTTCCATTTTAAATTGAACTTTTTGCTGTCCTTCAGCGTTTATATCCTTGGACCATACCGATGAGGATGGAGAGTACCGTGGACCTTACTGACGAGGCCCTCATAGACAAATACCGGGAAGAGCAAGACATGGCTCTGTTCAAGATCCTGGTTCGGCGACATCAAGGTCGCGTCTTTGCCGTGGCTTACCGTCTCCTGGGAAGTTCTGAGGAAGCTGAGGAAATCGTTCAGGACTGTTTTGTTAAAGTTCATCAAAACCTACATAAGTACCGGGCTCATTCCACCTTCTCGTCATGGCTCCTGCGGATTTGTCAGAACCTTTGCATGGATGCATTGAGAATGAGACACAGGCGAAAGGACATTGCTGCCATATCTTTTGATCCACAGGCCCAGGGGCAGGAGGATGAAAACTTCGGCTCCGGTAAACCTGTCACCCAGGTTGCCGATGCCGGCCCGGGGCCTTCCCAGGTTCTGGATCAAGAGGAACAGACCCGTATCATAGAAGAGTCCATTCAGCTCCTGCCTGAAAACCAGAAGATTGTCCTGGTTCTGCATGATATCCAGGGCCTCTCCTACCAGCAGATAGCTGACCAGGTTGGCACCAGTATTGGTACCGTGCGTTCTCGCCTCCACTATGGACGCCTCAAGCTGAAAGAGATCCTAGATCCCTATTTCTCTCCTGAAAACCGCACCCAGCCCCTAAAATCCAGGTAACGGACAATGGAAAAGCCAAGCCAAGCCAGAAAAGAAGATTGCCCCCAGATAGAGGAGGAACTTGACGCCTATCTCGACATGGAGCTTGATGACCAGCGGGCTGAGGCTATAGAGCAGCACCTGGCCGTCTGTGGTGACTGCACTGGCCGTCTGGAAGAGTTGAGCGCTCTGGTCTCCAAACTCCAGGCTTTGCCGGAACCGCCACTGCCCAGAGACTTCGGTGATCTGGTGGAAGCTCGCATCAAAGCAACTGAGCAGGCGCAAGAAATTGCGCCTGCCGAGCTTGCCGCGCCTGTGCAAGCCGGAACAGCGAAGGTTTTTCAGTTTCCTCGCCCGCTTCTGGTTGCGGCCGCCGCCCTGGCTCTGGTTGTAATCGGTGCCACCTTCTTTGGCTCTCCTTCCACCAAAGCTCCTATTGCGGCCGTGCCCCACAAGTCGGTTCCGCAAGTGGCCGAGAAGCCGGCTTTGCCGGTCAATGTGCCCCAGGCTGTTGAGCACCGGCAAGAGCCGTCACCGGCAGTTGCCGAGAAAGCCGTTGCCCCGGCCCCGGCTCCTGCCTTCAAGCCGAGTGATACACCTGCTCTTGTGGCACAGTCTCAAGGCAAGTCTTCTCCGACGCTAACTTCGCCTGCCCCCCTAGCCGTCTCTCAGCCGGCACCAGAGTTGATAGCCGAGTACGATGATATTGTCGGTGATGGCATTGATGATTATGGAATCAGCACTAACGAGGATGGTTTGTATGCAATCAAACTATAAGTCGAGCCAGGGTAAATTTGAGGCTGGTGGTCGACGCCGGTTGTTGCTTGCCGCCCTGTTTTCTCTCATGTTTACCAGCTATTTCAGCACTGCTGCAGAAGCGGTACCGCCTGCCACTGGCACTGGCGCCTCTGAAACTGCGGCTCCGGAAGAGTCGGAATTTTCCGGTGGTGGTCGCAGGCAGAGACGGTTTCGGCGGGCTTTCGAGGGTGGTGGCGAAATGCCCGAGGCTGAGAACATGCCTTCTCCCCAGGAGCGCTTTCGCCGTTTGAGAGAAAGACGTATGAATGCCGGTGAAGGAGAGGGCCCGGTGCCGGGGGAAGATACACCCGGGGGCGGTCGCAGAGGCGGAGGCATGGGACGCATGTCTTCCTTCTCCGGCAGTATGGGAAGAGGTGGTGCTCTCAATTTGACCGAATTGAATTTAACTGAAGAGCAGAAGACCAAGATTAAGACTATGCGTTCTCAGACCCAACTTAAGGCGAAGGAACTGCAGAAAGACCTGAAGGCCAAGCGGGCTGAAATGCGCGATTTGCTCTTTGAGCCTAATTCTACGGCTGAGCAAATCAAGGCCAAGCATAGCGAGCTCAAGCAAACTCAGGAGCAGGTTGAAAATTTGATGATCAATGATTTCATCGGCATTCGCTCAGTACTGACCAGCGAGCAGAAGAAAAAGCTACCTTTGATAAAGCCGGGGGCAAGACCGCAACCTGGGCCTGAAGGGGCACCGGAATTGAGCGGCAGAAATCACACCCTGGGAGTGAGACCGGCAAATTAATTTAGATCGGCGCTATTTGCCTTTGCCTTTTTTCACACCGCCCCAGTCGAGCATGAAGTCGCCGTCTTGATCGGAGGGCGGGTTTTGCATGGGCGGCGGTTTGTCTTCAACTTCCTTGGTTTCTTCTTCCACCTTCTTGGGCGGAGGCTTCGGTTTTTCTTTCTTGGGTTTGGGAGGTTGCTGTTGCTGCGGCATGATCATAGGCATAGGCATGGGCGCCATTCCGGGAGCCATGCCCGGGTAGAGCGGCGGCATCGTCGGTGGTGGCGGGGGCACGAGCCCACCTTTGCCCTTGCCTACTTTGGCGGGTGGGCTCACCATCACAGGCACTGGTGAATACATGGGATAGCCCGGCTGCATAGGCATGGAAGGCACCGTCTGCGGTACTACCTGCTCGGCTTGTTTGGGCTGTTCGGCCTTTTCCTTCTTCGGTTTTTCGGCTGCGACCGCTTCCTTTGTGGCTTTCGGTGCGGTCGGTGAAGGCGTCTGCACCGGCTTTTCTTTCACCGGTTGCGGCGGCGCTTCTTTTACCGGTGCCGGTTTCACTTCTTTATGCGGCTTGGGCGCGGGCTTTTCTACCCTTTCAACTTTCTTGGGTTTCTCGACTTTCTTTGTTTTCTGCAGTTTATCCTCTGCCGGTTTGGTCTGCGCTGGCGCAGGAGCAGGTGCAGGCGCAGGCGCAGGCGCCGTGTTCAGGCTTGGCCGTCCCGGTAGCCTGAAACTCGAGCCAGGAGATTCAGGCTTTTCAGGCGCCGGTGTCGGTACTGCTTTCGCCGGTGGTTTGGTTTCGGTAATTCGTTGAAGGGGTTTGGTTTCCTTGATATTTACGGCCGCTGCTGGGCTCCTGTGGATGGCAGCCAGAAGCCTCAGGCTCTCTTGATGAGCGATAGACTTGTCGGTGGGCGTTTTCCCGTTTGCTCCCAGCCATCTGATAAATTGCTGTCGGGCAATGAGAGAGTCGGGATGGTTGGAGAGGTCTTGTTGGATTTGCTCCAGGGCATCCATGGGTTTGTTGCGTCTTCTGGTTACCTCTGCCAATTCCATGCGCGCCATAGCCAGACGAGGATTGATGGTGACGGCCTGCCGCAGGTAGTTCTCAGCCTTATCGAATTTGTCGATGCGATTGGCGAGAGCGCCTGCTTCGTAGCAAATGTCTGCCAGGAAAATTGAATTTGCACCGTAAGTCTCGCTGGCCGCATCTATGGCCGTGCCATAGAGCCCCAGGGCTTGTTCTTTGTCGCCTTTGAGCAGGTAGTCCATGGCCTGCAATCTTAAATCCATGGGGCTGTCCAGGCTTCCCATGATGGCCTGACCGGGCTGGGCCGACTGACCGAGGTTTAGACTCAGCGCCATCAGCAAGGTGAAACCGCCGCACAGGAAAGCGCGTGCTTTCAAACCGGCTTTTTGGCCCTTGCTCTTATGTTTGGAGACCCTGGTCATAGAGTGACTGCCTCGCCTGAACGGTATTTTCTGATAACACCATTCTAATCCCAACTTCATACTACGCCATAGGGAAAAGCCTGACATCACTAAATGACCCGATTCTTGATAAAATCAAACTCCGCCTTATAACTCAAACAGGTATTGTGCAGCTGGCGGCGCAAGGAGCAGGAGATGCGAAGAACAAAGCATCAGAAGGGTCGTGGCGACAGAAATGTGAGAGAGGCTGGTCCAGCCCCTGCTCCAGTGCTTCAAGGTGCCGGTTCGCGCATTTTACTTCCCCGTGGCTATGACATAAACACCAATATCGGTGAAGGTTTCGGACCCTACCGTGTAGACGGGGAGCAAGAGATCTTGCCCTTCGTCACATCGGCGAACGTCGCTTGCGGCGCTCACTCAGGCGATCCTTCCCTGATGGAGGCGGCTCTGGAGAGCATTCGTTATTACGGTCTGGCTCTCGGGGCTCACATCGGTTATCCCGATCTGGCCGGTTTCGGCAGACGTGAGATTCACCTCAGCTCTTCCGAACTGCGCGCCTCGGTGCTTTATCAGTTAGGCGCCCTTTCGGGTCTGGCTCGTACCTTCGGTCTTGAGATCACTCAGGTGCGCCCTCACGGCTTTCTCTACCGCCAGATGAGCCACGACATCCGCATCGCCACCATCGTTGCCCGGGCTATCGCTGAATACGACCGCTGGTTGGTACTGCTTGGTCCGGCCGGCAATATCTTGTTGGCAAGCGGCGAGCGGGCCGGTTTGCGAGTGGCTGGAGAAGCCTGGGTCGACCGAGCCTATGATGCCAATGGCAATCTTTTGCCCCATACCCATTCCCGGGCCATGCTCAAGACCCCTCAAGAAGTAATGAAGCAGGTCAACAGCCTTCTTCGTTATGGCGAGGTAACTGCCTCCGATGGTACACGGGTGCCCCTGGAGTTTGAGACCATTCACCTGCACAGCCGCATACCTCAGGCCCATGCCGTAGCTGAAGAAATTCGCCGGCTGGTGCCGGACGCTTCCGCCCTCACAGCCGAGCCCTTCTCCCTGGATACGTCGGAAGACGGCGAGATTTTCCCCAGCCTGGCATATTCGGTCTGAGCTAAAGCTTCCTTTCTGCTCTGAGGTTCAGGGAATGCGCTGAGCCGGCGGTACGATTTCGTCGTACCAGGAACCGTAATACTCAGGATAATCTTCGCCGGTGGTGGAAGTAATTGTTTTCTCCAGAGCCTTGCGGATTGCTTTACGACCGCCGCGGCGATAGCGCTTCAGCCATTCCAGCTCTTTGGGATCAACAGGAGTACCGGCTTTGATCAGCTCTTTGACTATCTCGATCTCGTGCACGATTGCTTCTGTTTCTTCTTCCAGGCAGCGATTGATGAATTCCTGCCGGCCTGTCTTACCCGGAATCGGGTCTAAGGTCGGCTTGACCAGGGCGTGTACGAATTCGTGAGCGATGCTGATTAGCTTGTAGTTACGCGGACACCAGCGTCCGATGTAGATGGTACGCTTCTTTCTGTCGTAGTAGGCTCGACAGGGACCGTCCACCAGGCGAATGCGAACGCCGGCGGCTCTGATTTTGTCGATGTCGTCAATGAGAGTTGGTGATTTCAGCAGGGTTTCAACCATGCGTTTGCCAAACTGCCTCTTGAGATTTCTCAGAGAGGACTTGGCGGCCTTAGCCTTTGCTTTGCTTTGTTCAGAATCCGTTTTTCGAGGCATGAGAAATAAACCCGGTATGCGAAACATATACCTAGATAGATATAGTGATAGATTAATTCTATACCAATTAGTTCCCAAGGGGAAGATGGGAAAACGCTGAATTTATGGCGACTCAGGCTTGGCTGCTGGCACTTGGAAACGCCTGATTAATATTAATTCTGTGATTTGACCCTTTTCTGGGGACCTGTCCGCTATAGACCGGCCGGCGAGGGCTCTCAGTTCCTGGCTACTTTATCGAAAATCCGGTTATATAGGGAAAACCCATGGGGCTCAAGGCCTACGCCCCCTCGGCTCTTTGGCGGAGAAGGCGCCCCCGTGGGGCTCGGGATCGGCTATGTTAGAAAGGTATGGTTTCCTTAGGGGCTAACCCCTGGGACGGTTGGGGTTTACTCCGCCCTGGAATGGAACGATGACGGCGTCAAAAGACATACTTGCTCTCCTCAGTCGGATTGGGCAACGCATTTGTCGGGGCCCGTACGCTCAGGAGAGCGGCGGTGAAAAAGAGATTGATTGGGCCGAACTGACCGATTGCCTTATGCAATTGGCGGAACATTTGAGTTTGCCGAATTTGAGCTTGTATGTTCCGCTTCGTATAGACGGCTCCGCCGAAATGCCTTTGAGTTTTGTTTGCGGACGCACCGAGGAAGGCCTTGTCTTAAGTCGTTCGGTGAGCGGCGGCGATCACCACGGTCATAAAGTCGATTACGAACAGTCCCGGGAGCGGTCCCTGCTGCTTGCCGCCGAACCGGACCACCTCCTGCAACTGTCCCTGGGTGAACCGATAGAACTGGGCGAAGAGCAGGTGCAAGTCCTCAAGGGTCGCTCTCAACCGCTGCCGCGCATGCGTCTTGGTGGACGGCCCACGTCGGTGCATGGTTTGTTGGTGCCGGTGGCAGGCGGCCCCTCTGCACCTAAGCCCCAGAGCCGCATACTGGGTTTGCTTCTGCTTGTCTGTCAACCCTGTGAGAGGGGCTCCCAGAGTCTTTCTCAGCTGAAGGCGGCCGCTAACATTTTTGCAGCCCTGGTGGCTCCCGTCCTTTCGTCTTCCCAGGGAGCACCGAGGATCGACGAGCCGCCGGCCATCTCCGAAATGTCCCGGCGTTTGACTGCGGAATTGTGGCTCCGTCAGGCTATTTGTAAATTACATCTCTCACTTGATCGTGATTGTATTTTGCAGAGCCTGGTGGACAGCCTGGGTCGCGGTCTCAGACCGAGCCGTTGTCTGGTGGTTCGCACCAGCCCTGGGACGCCTGAATTAGTTTGCCACGAATACGAAGATCCTGACCTGTCTCCCCTGGGACTCGGTCGCACCAACCAGTTTCACCTTTTTGCCGTGCAATTGCTGCGGCACCGGTGCACTGCCTACGGCGACGTTTCCGAGCTTCTGGCCGCCGGTGCCATTACCGACGAGCAATACGATGTGCTTTGTTTCGGTGGCATCGTCAGCCTGGCCGGGGTGCCTCTTTACTGCCAGGACCAGCTTTTTGGAGTAGTGGTACTGGTAGACGCCCAGAAACGACTCTGGGATAAGACTGAATTGGACGGTCTGGATACGCTGGTTTCGCAGGCGTCCATTGCCCTGACTCATTCCGCCACCTATGAGGAAAGTCAGCACCAGCTCTTCCATCTCAGTCTGATCAGCAATGTCACCGAGCAGCTTACCTCGGCACTGGATATGGTGTCGCATTTGCCCCGCGTCGGTAGACCGGAAGAGCGAGGCGTTCCTGAGACGGTTGAAACGGCTAGTTTGTCCGCCCGAGAACTTGAGGTGTTGCGCCTGATTAGCTCCGGTTATGCCAACAAGGAAATCGCGCAGCGTCTCTTCCTGACTGAATCCACCGTGGAACTACATGCTTCTCGCATTCGCAAGAAACTGAAGCTGAAGAGCCGAACCGCTCTTGTTAAATATGCCTGCGACAAAGGCATAGTCTAGTTTTTATTATCGGCTTTCCCTTTGAGCAGGGGCAGTGCCGACAGCAGGTAGAGAATGAGCGTCAGTAGACTCAAGCTCTTGATGCCGCCTACAACGCACAGATTCTCCAGCAGACCGCCGAAAGTGACACCCAGCAAGTTGGCAGCCAGCGCCATGTTGGCATCCTTGACTGTCTTAAAGTGAGAAGAATAAAGCAGCCCTCCGAAAAATACGGGTAGGCAGGTCAGAAGCGTCGTGAGCGGCTTGGCACCGGCTGCCGGCAGGGCTATGTTGCGCATGGAAAGGAAGAAGTCGGCCAGCAATAAGACCGACAGCGATAGATAAACCAGGGGCAGGATGCGGGTCAATTTTTCGTTTTCCAGCTTCAAGACCAGCAGGTTTGCCAGGAAGCCCAGTGTCAGGAATGAAAAGATGACCACCGAGCTGACCAGCCAGGTGTTGCCGTAGATCAGTGAGAGTTCAGTGCAGCACTTCGTTTCCATAAGCATGAAAGCCTCTCCCAGAACGAACATGGCGAAGCACTGCGGGGCAAGCACCGAGGACTTTTCCACTTTGAAGAGGAAGGGCACGGGAATGATGATGGTGAAGAGCAGGAAGGTGCTGTAGAGGATGAGACCAGTGGTGTCAAATTGCAGATAGAGAAACGGCCAGTCATCGCTGGCTACCCGCATGGTGGCTTGAGCGGCGTTGGGCTGCCAGAGTTTCAGCTCTTTATCGTCCTGAAGGGACTCTTTGATGAGGGCCTGTACGCGCTCGGGATTTTTTTCCATGCCCGGACCGAAGAGGAAGATGCAACTGGAAAAGCTGTCTTCGCACAGGGTGAGGGGCGGCTTGCCCCAGGCTGCCTTGATGGTGTTGTAGAGGCGAGCCGTGACGGGGTGGTCGGCACCGGTGGCAAAGCTCATAGAGACAATGCCGTCATCTTTCAGTAACGAAAGGGCGTCTTTGATGCTTTCCACCGTGAAGACATAGTTGTCTACTCGCATGAATGAAGCCGTATTAAGAGTTCCACCCGGATCTAAGTAGGCGAAGTTGATAATGTCATAGCGTTTGTCTAAGTCGGTGCGGTGCAGGTGTGACCTGGCATCATCCACTTTCAGATTTACTTTCTCGTCTAAGTAAGGCTTGTCCGGATGGATGGTGCGGCCGAAGTTGCCGATGATCGGATCGATTTCCACGGCATCCAGTTTCTTCAAGTCGCGGGCCTGTTTGAGGGCAAAGGCCGTGTCATTGCCGGAGCCGGAACCAAGAATAAGTACGTCTTCGTGATGGGGGGCGAAGCGGTAGGGTAGCTTCATCCATTTGTAGGCGTGGATGAGTAGATGCTCCTCGTCCTTCTTCGTCTCGGCGCTCTCCGGTGTTTGCTGATTGGCTGTCTGTCTTGCCGCTTCTCTGGCGGCGAAAGTTTCAGGATCGGGAACATGAGTGGCCGAATGGAAATAAAGGTTGTTGCAGAAAAGCATGTAATTGCCCTGACCGAAGATGCTTCCTGCCGGTACATTGAAGTTCTTAACTTCCAGCTTGCCGTAAGGTGACCAGAAGGCTCCCTGTGAGCTGAAATAACTTGCTACTACTAGTGGTGCCAGGAAAAGTAGCAGGGCGCGGCTGCGATTGTAGGCAAAGGTGCCCAGTCCGGCTATGGAAAGCCAGACCCAGGGCGGTGTGTTCAGGAAGGAGCAGGCGGCAAAGGCCAGCACTCCGAACATGGAGCCGAGCAAATTGATGGAATAGGCTGAGAGGGGCGGGCGATTTTTGAAACCTTCTCCGACCCTGGTGCCAATCTCCTTGAAGATTGTCAGTAAGCTTAAGGCGTTCAGTGAAATGAGCGTCAGTCCGGCTATGACGGCTGCCGTAGAATTATTTTCTTCGATGCGCAGAGAGAGGTCTTTGAGACCCGTTATGGGTACGATTATCACCGAGCCGATTAAGCAAAGCAGGGCGCAGGTAAGTTTCACTTTGGAAACTTTTCTATCAGGCTGTGCAATGCCGGCGGAAGCGCCGATGAAGACCAGCATCAAGATTAAGTTAGGGAAGGCTCGTAAAACCGGAATCTCTATGCCCAACCAGCGAATCGCCATGGTCTCAGCAAAGAGCATCACGAAACTTGCGAAGAACAGGTTACTCAGCTTACAATCTCCCCCTTGATTTGACCTCTATATATTTTTCCACAAGTCGATCCGATAATTCCTGTGGAGCGGCGTCCAGCACCAGGCAGCCACGCCGTGTCAGTACGCTTAAAGCTAGCTCCCTTTGACTGGTTAGGTCTAGAGCTACGGCTTTTTGATAAATCTTGTTAATGATGTCGCCTTTGTGCGCCGATGATTTTTCTGCTGCCACCAGATCTTGTGAGGCGAATTTTTGAACCTGTCTGTCCTTGAGTGTCACACAAAAGGGCAGGTGCCTGGGGGCGAGATTGGCCAGACCGCTCAGAAGGGCTTGGGAGCCGGTGGGGTCTGTCAGGTCCGTGAGCACCACCATCAGGGAGCGACCCTTCTGAGCGGAGGCGAAATAGGAGAGGATACCTGCATAGTCTGGTTCTACCATGCGCGGTTCCACTGCAAAAGTACCTTCCAGGATGCGGTGCATGTATGGCTTGCCGCGCTTGGGCGGCAGGTAGAGCAGGGGTTTATCGGCGAAGATGCCGATGCCTACCTGGTCATTGTGGCTAAGACCTGTAAGCGCGAGGCAGAGAGCGGCATTGAGCGCCCTGTCGAAGCGGCTTAGACCTTCCAGATCGGAAACCATCATTCTGCCGGCATCCACCAGGATAAGTAGCCGCTGTTCCTGCTCGGCTTCATAGGTGCGAATCACCGGTCGATCACGCCTGGCCGTGGCGCGCCAGTCGATGGCCTTGCAGTCGTCTCCGGAACTGTACTCTTTCAGGGAGGCGAAGTCGGTGCCTTGCCCGCGCTTGCGCTGGTGCAGTTCTCCCAGTTCGGAGGAATGCGAGAGTTTGATGGATAAATCGTGCAGTGCCTTCAGATCGGAATAAACTTTGATCTTGGCTTGCGCCTGGATTTTTCGCTCATAGTAGAAAAGTCCCAGTCGGCTCAGGTAGCGAAGGTTGATCTGACCGAATTGATAGCTGCCCCTGCGCCTGGGGCTCAGTCTATAAGCTACCCGTGTTTCTTGACCCGGTTCCAGTTGCACCGACAATAGCGAGACTGACTTTTCAATACCTTCTGGGCTGTCATCTTTGACCAGGCAGGAAATAGGTATTCCGCCTTTATAGCTGATGGTAAGCACCACATCGTTGTCCCGTCCGATGGACAGCCTTTCGTCCATGTCGCGGCGGGCGTCGATCGTACCTGGGGGCGGCGTTATCTGTCTGTCGATGAGAAAAGCCAGAAGCAACATCAGGTCAAGGGCCAGTCCGATTTTGACCAGTTCGGCCGACCAGGCCGCCGCAGCCATGGGCACAATCGCCAGGATTGCCAGAAGATAGAGTCTCTGGCTGGCGCTCATCGCGGCACGGTCACCTGGCGCAGGAGGTTAGCCACCACTTGTGATACCGTTACACCGTCCAATTCCGCTTCTGCCGTCATGATCAAGCGGTGCCGTAAAACAGGCTCTGCTACAAACTTTATATTGTCGGGAGTGACAAAGTCGCGTCCCTCGATGGCGGCGTGGGCTTTGGCCGCCGCCAGCCAGGCCAGGGCAGCGCGGGGGCTTGCACCCAATTGCAGGTCGGAGATGGAACGAGACTTCTGCACCAGCTCAACCAGGTAATCCATGATGCTGGCTTCTACTTTGACCTTGAGCAGTTCCTGGCGGCACTGAAGAATTTCTTCCGCCGAGGTCACGGCTGTCAGAGGTTTTGTGAAGCGCCGGTACTTGCCCTCCTGCCAGTTTGAAAGCATTTGCTTTTCTGCGGCGGCGCCGGGATAGCCGATCAATACTTTGAGCATGAAGCGGTCAAGTTGAGCTTCCGGCAGCGGATAGGTGCCTTCGAACTCGACCGGGTTTTGTGTGGCTACCACAAGAAACAAATCGGGCAGTTTCTCCGTATGGCCGTCCAGGGTCACCTGTCTTTCTTCCATGGCCTCCAGAAGAGCTGACTGGGTCTTGGGCGGGGTCCGGTTGATCTCATCAGCCAGCAGTAAGGAGGTAAAAATGGGACCTTTGCGGAGGCTGAATGTGCGGGCATTCAAGTCATAAACGCTGGTGCCGACGATATCTGATGGCAACATGTCGGGGGTCAATTGAATGCGGCCGAAGTCGGCTCCCACCAGGCTGGCAATGCTTTTCACCAGAAGGGTTTTGGCCGTGCCCGGCACTCCTTCCAAAAGCACGTGACCGTCGGCGAGGATAGCCGTCAGGAGCTGGTCTATGACCATGGGCTGGCCGACAATAGTTTCATTGAGGGCATCCTTGAGGCGGGCAAAGGTAGCGCGTGTGAGGGCTAATTCTTCCGATTCTGTTTTGCTCTCTGTGGCTGTCACTTCTTGCTGCATTTAATTTCCTTTGCTCAGTGCCGAAGCAGGGGGCGATGATTCTGTTGTCAACTTGCTGTCCAGCTGCTTACAAATTTTATCGCAAGCGATGGCAAGCTCTTTGAAGGTTTCTTCGCTGATTGGTGGTAGTACTTCTTTAGGCTGTTCTTCCGGTGCGCTGGTCTTGGCCTGGTTTGCCTTCAAAAGGTGCTCCAGGTCTTCCATTGTCTTGATAACCAGGCTCCTGAAATCCTCCGACCAGGCTTTTTCGTTTCGTGCTCTTAAAACCTCCAATAAGCGTTCACCCGGTTCATGGGGTGAGACCGACATGAGTTTAGCCAGGCGGTTGTGCAAGTTCTGATGGATTATTTCCAGGGCGGCTCGACGGGCTGAGGCTCGCTGATAGGTATTGGCCAGACCGCTGATATATTCGCTGTCGGCAATTTTTCTTGCGTCCTTTAGCTTCTCAATTCGCCCGAAACGCTGATGCGCGCTCAGTATGGCTATAATGAGCAGGGCCAAAATTTGTAAGGTGACGAAGCCGGCCGGGCCTCTCAAGAAATAGATGAACACGTTGGAGCCGTTCTTAAAGCCATGACTGACTTCGTCGAAGATTATGTCACCGTTAGTAGTGGCAAGCCAGTTGGCGAAAAATTGGAAATTCCCCCAGGCTTCAGTCTTTCCGACTAGTTTGTTGGAGAGCATTGAAGGAGCGCTGGATATAAGAATTTTGCCCTTACCCCAAGTTTTCTGCGTAATCAAGGTGTGTCCATCCACCTTCACCAGGGCCTGTCCACCGCTGAGCGCTTCGCCGGCTGTCAGTCTCAGCACGCTTAAATGCGTGTAGAGGGGCGCGATAGCTTCAAACTTTTCATCGGAATTGTCGTTGTTTGTTTGGGCGTTGCTGCCGGACAAGAGGGCTTTTACCGGCAGTCGGTCTGAGATTCTGTCTTCCAGCGGTTTGTCCAGTCGCACCACCTTCAGTCCGATTTTATCGAGCAGACGGCGGCTAAAGTGAAAGCGAAAATCGTCGAGGTAAATCAAGGAATTGCCTTGTTTTACCCAGTCGAGTATTTCAGTTACTTCGAATTCGGCCAGAGCTTCATCCGGTCTGACTATCAGCAAGGTACCGCGGGCTTCTTTCAATGTCTCTTTGCGTCTTGAGGCGTCTACAAAACGTGTAGTCTCCGATCCCCCCTTTAGCTTTCGATAGGGCTTTTCCCAGCGCACAATCTTGCGGCCCCGCTCAGTGATTTTTTCACAAAGCTCGAAGAGCCCGCTCACGCCGCTTGGTTTCAGGTTGTAGCTGGAGGCAAATATCTTTGATTCGGGCATGAGCTTTTCCAACTGTTTGTCGGAAGACAGTGCGGCATAGGTGAGCAGCCCTGATACCACCAGTAGTGTGCCCAGTTGGATGATCAGGTCGCGGGGCAGAGCGCCTCTTTTGGCTGGTGCCTTTTCCATGTTCGTTGCAGCATCGGTCATGGTTTACTCTTATCCCCTCGAATTTCGATGGGGACGGCAGCCAGGACTTCTTCCATTTTCGTCAGCGCAGCGCTGCAAAACTCATAGTCTTCTGGCAAAGCCTCGTTGAACCCGAACCAGATTTCTTCCACCCGGTCTACCAAATTGCGGAAGGGTTCCCTGAGAATTTGATAGTTCTTGCCGGCGCCGGCGTTCACCAGGGAGTAAAAATACTCGTAATTGGTTTTACTGGCTTGAAAGCGGGTGACGCCCCTTTCATCCAGCAGATAGAGCGCGCTCATGTAAAGTGCGCGTACCGACTCTTTGTAATTGCCCTCCATGGCCTCTTTCTCTGCTTGCTCTTTCCAACCCTGTCTGTCTAGTGGTCTTTCGGCATTGATTAGGCCTGACTGGGCAAGCTTTCTGGCTGCGGCATTGTGCCGCAGGCGGCCGGCTACAATCAAAATGAGGCAGACGGCGCATATTATTCCGACGGCAATGACGGCATATTGCACCAGGGTGGCGGCTGCGCGCGAATCGGTAGTGCCGGCAGAGGGCAGCTTGAGCATGGATAGTAATTCAACAAGGGCTCGTAAGAGATTGGAGATCAACTCTTGCAGGCTGACGAGAATGCCCGGCGGTTCTTTATAGTTGTAGTTCTTGGCGAT
Source organism: Candidatus Melainabacteria bacterium (assembly GCA_016212515.1). Taxonomy (GTDB): domain Bacteria; phylum Cyanobacteriota; class Vampirovibrionia; order Obscuribacterales; family Obscuribacteraceae; genus Obscuribacter. The sequence goes on along the minus strand of JACRFZ010000020.1, from coordinate 68,094 downwards.
TTCGCTCAAGGGACCGGCAATGTTCTTGAATTCCACTGGCGCGGCCTCAACTGACAAAGGCATGGGTGTGCGGGGGCGGCTCGTCTTCCGCTGGTTTAGCCTGCAGGTTCTCCAGGCGCATGAGCAAGTCGGAGCCCTCCAGGCGCATCTTCAAGTCACAGAAAAAGAGTCCGTAAGCCACATAGCAGATTGGGCCGATCACCATATTGGTGACGGTTTCCCAGAGGGCATTGAGCACTTGAATAAAGGCCGGTAACTGGGCTGTTTCTGAGGCGCCGGTGGCCACTCCCGTAACGAGAAAGTAGCCGACGGTGAGAATCCAGATAGGTAAAGTCAGGGGATAGGCCAAAATGGCTACGGAAAGCATCGAAAGGAAGCCGAAGCCCGTAGTGCGCAGAAAGCTCCTGAAAGTCAAGTTGAAGGCTTTGGCCAGAACTGCACCCAGATCGCCGTCCTCGATGGCCAGTCCGTAGAAGGCCAGGGAGCCTGCCAGTCCCAGATAAATTACCGTGACGCAAATTCCCAGAACGGAAACGGCGATGCCGACGGAGGCCAGGACTGCCGAACCACCCGAATTTTTGAGCAGGGGCGCTGCCAGGACTGCTACCACCGCCCAGGAAATGACGGCTACCAGGCAGATGGCGAACCAGGCCAGAATCAGATTGATAATTGACCAGCCGCGCTTGAGGACAAATTCCTTTGCCTCTTCGATAGTGGCGGCAAAGCCCGTGAACAATCTGATCAGGGCTAGCTGTCTGATGGCCAGGAGCAAACCGCCCCAGATCAGGCAAATGAGACCGACGATGCCGACTATTGCCCAGGCGATTTGCGGAGATGCTTCTTTGCCCGACTGAAAGGCGTAGCTTCCGGCTAGAACCACCGCCACCCTGCCTATTCCCAGGATCACCGTAGGCAAGAGCAAAACATTGAATATGAGCGGGATCTGTCGTCTGCAGATGCGAAATGACTGTCCGATAATGTCTCCGACGGTGAGTGGTTTCGTCACATAGCCCATCAGTTGTGTATCTACGGTCACTCTTTATCCTCAGAAAGCCGCTTGGTCCGACCCGGGGCCGCAGGACACGGGCGTTGTATTTATTTGCCCGTTTTTGCGGATGGTTCTCAACCAGGACAATATTCCCGGCGGCGAAACAGACAGCACATAGCTCAACCTAATATTAAAATCCCTGGAGCCATAAGTTGCTATTAAAATTGCCCCTTTTCAAGGCTTCTTTCTCGGAAGTGCCAGGATTTTCAGCCTGTCAATGTCTTATAAAAAGGGAAAGTCTGCATTTGCGGATAAATGCGCAGGGTTTCAGGTTTGCTCAGGCTAGGGTTTCGGTATGAAGTATTTGACCTTTTCCATTCAGGCTTGAGCTTCCTTCGTGTTATCGTGAATAAGGGTGTTTGGCCAGTTGGCAACTGAGACAGGGTACCAATGAATAGTCCGTTAGTGAAAAAACTTACCGGGGTTCGGGATCTTCGTCGGATTCTGGAAACTACCGTGAAGGAACTGGGCGATCAGTTCTCGGCTGATGCCTGCCAGATTGTGCTCAGTAATCCCCTGGACCAGAACGTCACTTCCATTTGTGAGTACCGTTCTACCGGAAATGTGCCGCAGCCCGGTAAAGCCACCACTTTGCCGCTGGTCTTACAGGGTCGAACTTTCGGTTCGCTTACCTTAAGTCGGTCGGTCGATGTCAGCCCGGACGAACTCAATGCCATGCGGGTAATTCTGGGTGAGCTGGGCGATATTATTCGTCTGGCGCAAATCAACGATGTGGTGCAGCGCGACACTTTTCGCGATACCTTCTTAGTTGAAATCGGCAACTTGATGACCTATTCCCTGGGCATCGGGGATGCGCTATTCATGGTCGTCAATATACTTGGCAAGGCCTTGAATGTGAGCCGTTGTTTGTTTATCTGTACCGATGACCAGCAAGCCGGTTGGAAGTGTTTTGAGTTCTGGCAGCAAGATAAGGTGCAGAGCTTGCAGCATTGCTATTGGCCTTCGGCTGATTCGGCGCTGGTTGCCCAAACTCTTCTGGCTAGGGAACCGCTCAGACTTTTTGAAGGGCAACAGAACTCTTATGTCTCGCCCGCCCAGGAAGAACTGCAGCTAATCGGTGCCAAATCGCTCCTGGGCGTTTCTCTGCGCAGTTCTCATGGCACTCATGGCTGTGTTATTTTGCAGCAGTGCGATTATCGCCGGGCCTGGACCAAGAACGAAATCGACATGGTTCAGAATGTGGCCGACAAGGTGGCTGAAGCTCTGCTCAAACTGCCGGCAGAGAAGCGTGCTCGCGAACCTATTATGCAGCTGCACCAGCGTATAGTTAGTACGCCGGAGCAGCAGTCCAGCGCTTCGGCCATCGATGTGAGACGGGCGCTGAAAGGGGCTCTTGGACAGCAGGCCATTCCTCAGGCCAGCAAAACCGGAGCACCGCCGCCGCCACCCAAACCGGCACCGCCGCCTCCACCGAAGCCGACGCCTCCGCCTGCACCGGCTCCTGCTCCCGCACCGGCTCCCGCACCAGCGCCGGCTCCCGCACCCGCGCCGGCTCCCGCACCAGCACCGGCTCCTGCTCCTGCGCCGGTACCGGCTCCTGCACCGGCACCCGCCAAATTGCAGCAGATCACGGGCGAGTATCCCGCCCAGCAAACTCCCGCTGCCTCCCAACCGCAAGTCTTTGATGCTTCGGCCCAGGCCAAAATTCAGCAAGTAACCGGTGAGTTTCCGGCACCGACAATCACGTCGCCCACTGCCGCCCGCACACCGGCGGCACGCCAGTCGTCGCCGACGGAGAAAGACCCATACGCCGATCTCGATTTTGGCGATATCGATGTGGCGGAAGCCGGCGGCGATCAAGAGGCGACCATGCCGCCATCACAGGCGGTGCCTTCCTTTTTGTCCGTCAATCAGGCTGCACCAGCGCCGGCTCCCGCACCAGCTCCAGCTCCAGCTCCGGCACCGGCTCCTGCGCCTGCTCCGGCTCCGGCTCCTGCTCCAGCTCCGGCTCCAGCTCCAGCTCCAGCTCCGGCACCGGCTCCGGAGCCAGCACCCACTCCGGCTCCGGCACCGGCGCCTGAGCCTGCTGCCACTACCGGTGGTGAGTGGGGTAATCTTGACGCCATTCCTACGCCTAAAGCAGCACCGGCTTCAGGTCAGAGCTGGGGCAATCTCGACGACATTCCGACACCGGCCGGAACGGCGGCTGCCGCTCCGGCTGCCGGCTTGCGCGGCGGCTTAGGTGGTTCCATGCTCGGTGGTCGCCGTGGCGGCGGTCAATCTCTTAAACCCAAGCTTGGACAGACGGCGCCGCCACCATCGGCGGCGCCGCCGCCTCCTCCGCCTCCCAGCGGTGATTCCGCTGCCGATATGGACGAGGCCAGCGCCAAGAAGAAGTTGGATGCCCTCATGAGCAGTTCCAAGGACGAAACGGCAGACTATATTTTTGCGACACCCGGACTCGATATGCGCATGCTTGGACGAATCGACGGCTGGGTCTCGCAAATAGAGAGTAAGGATAAGTTTGAGCCCGGCCATGCTCGTGCTGTTGCCGAATATTCTTTAGCAATTGCCAGAGAGATCGGCATCAGCGGTGCTGAGCTTGATGTGATCAGGCAAGCGGCTCTAGTACACGATCTTGGTAAGTTGGGGGCGGCCGGTCAGATATTACAGAAACCGGAATCGGAACTTTCCGATGCGGAGCTTCTACTGGTAATGCATCATCCCATCGACGGTGCCGAGTTGCTCGAATCCTTCCCTGAGTTGAAACCACTGGCACCAATCGTGCGAGCCCACCATGAAGAGTATGACGGCAACGGCTTCCCGCTCGGTCTGAAGGGCGACGAAATTCCCATGGCTGCTCGCATCATCGGTCTGGCCAATCGCTACCATGAAATGGTGGCTCGCAAGCGCAACGGTGCCAAGGTGGAAGATCCGATCAAGGCTCAGAAAGACGTGGTGGAAGCCTCCGGAAAAATGTTCGATCCGACCATGGTGCAGGGGCTTATCCAGGCTCTTATTACCGGCAAAGTGCCGCCCACTATGTAATCATTCAAATTCAGGCAGGCGTAAGCGCTTCAGTCCTGTCCAGGTGATGTTCTGGCTGGCGCTCGGCAGAGTAGCTTTGCCTTCGCCTTTACCTCTCTGCGCCAGGAGACCGGCTGTGCTCATGAGCACGATGATGCTGCGCTCCGGTACGGTGAGCGTCTTTTCCTGGATCGGTTTCAAATCCTTCAATCTGTCTACGGAAGCCACGAAACTGAGATTGGTGTCCAGGAGCTTGTGAAATCTGTCGGGCTCTCTGGTGAGCGGCAACTCAAATTCGAGGGGACGCCAGTATGAATTGAAGACGGCATAGGCATGCTCTTGCAGAGCCGTATTACTGAGCTCGATGGCAATGCTGTGGGAACTGGGGCCGAAGTCCGGTTCGTTCAGTTTGATACCATGACAGGTGAGAATCGTGGCAGTGGATTCCCAGGATTTATGAGGATTCTGCATGTGCAGACGATGGGCCGCATCTTGTCTGAAGAGATGGAAGTATCTGGTCAGTTTGATCAGGTCTCGCGTGAAATTGTATAGGTCTCGGTGTTTGGACAACAGACTCCAATCGAACCAATTGCTTTCATTGTTCTGGCAGTAGGCATTGTTATTACCATTGGTGCTGCGTCTGATCTCATCTCCCATGGAAAGCATAGGCGTACCGGAGGCCAGGAAGAGAAGTGAAAGGAAATTACGAATTTGCCTTTCTCTCAATTCCTCCACCAGCGGATCTGCTGTGCTGCCTTCGAAACCACAATTCCAGCTATAGTTGTCGTCTCGACCGTCTCTGTTGTCCTCGCCGTTTTCCAGGTTGTGCTTCTGGTTGTAACTGACCAGATCGTTTAAGGTGAAGCCGTCATGGCAGGTGATGAAATTTATACAGTGCCTTGGTGTCCCGACCCGGGTACCATAGATATCTGTACTGCCGGAAAGGCGCTTCACTAGCGGAATTATTGTGTTATCGTCGCCTTTGACAAAGCGTCTAATGTCGTCTCGAAAGGGTCCGTTCCATTCGGCGAAGCGCGAACCCTGACCGACGAACCAGCCAACTTGATAGAGACCAGCCGGATCCCAGGCTTCAGCTATTAAAAGTGAGGAGGCCAGAATCGGGTCCGACTCGATATTCCAGATTAGAGGCGGTCTTGCTAGCGGTACTCCGAATACATCGCGGGACAATATTGAGGCTAGATCAAAGCGGAAGCCGTCCACGTGCATTTCTTCCACCCAGTATCGCAAGGCATCAAGCAGTAAACGTCCTACCACCGGATGTTCGGTGCGCAGGGTGTTGCCGCAACCGGTGAAGTCTCTGTAGTCCTTTGAGTCTTCGTCGAAAATATAGTAAGTGAGGCTGTCCAGACCTTTAAAAGAAAGGGTGGGGCCGCGTTCGTCATTTTCAGCGGTGTGATTGAACACCACATCCAGTATCACTTCCAGTCCGCTTTTGTGGCAGGCTCTGACCACGTCTCGAAATTCGTCCAGCATGGCCTGAGGAGTTTTGGCCAGGCTGAAATGCGGATGAGGAGCAAAGAAACCAATTGGGCTGTAGCCCCAGTAATTTTCCAGCTTCTTACCATTTACCGGGGCATCGGCCGGGTCGAAGGCTTGCACCGGCATCAGTTCTATAGTGGTCACTCCTAACTCTTTCAGGTAGGGAAGCTTCTCGATTAAACCGGCAAAGGTGCCGCGCTTCTTCTCTTCGATACCGGAGTTGGCATTTTTTGTAAAGCCTGCCACATGCAACTCATAGATGACCCTTTTGTCGGCGTCGACGTCGGGAAACTTGTCACCGTGCCAGTCGTAATTGCCGTGGTCGAGCACCACTGAGCGCAGGCTCACTTCACAGTTGTCACCGGCTGCAGCGGCGGCCTTGCGGCAATATTTTTTCCAGCCGACAATGGCCCGGCTATAGGGATCCAAAAGGACTTTGTCGTGGTCAAAGAGTTGTTTGTTTTCGGCCTCTATGTCGCCGTAGGCACGCCAGGCGTAGACTTGATTGGCTTTTAGACCCTCTAGAAAAATATGCCAGTAGTTAGCCGTGCGGTTGGCAGCGGTAAGCATGTAGGTATGAGAAGGCAACGGGCTATCTTCGCTATCGAAGAGAAGCAGTTCCAGGTAGGATGCTCTCTTTGAGTAGATGGCAAAGTTAACGCCCGTTGCCGATAGACTGGCCCCCAGGGGATAACTGCGACCTGGATGGGCCTGGTATATCAAGGCTTTGTCGGCCAATTCTCTCTTATCACCTCTTTAGTAGGGCCATTTCCAATCAGCCAGGTCGGGTCTGTCTACTCCATGCTCGTGGGCATAGTTGCGACATTCGATCTGCATTTTGCGGAACTTCGACTTGGCGTGAGCGCCGGCTACTTTCAATTTCTCGACTCTGTCGATGACGTCCATAGCCAGGCTGAATCTATCGGTCTGGTTATTTATGGCCAGTTCCAGAGGCGTGTTGATATTACCTTTTTCTTTATAGCCCCGTACATGCATGTTGTTGTGATTGGTGCGCCTGTAAGCCAGTCTGTGAATAAGCCAGGGATAACCATGGAAGTTGAAGATGACCGGCTTGTCGATGGTGAAGAGACTGTCGAAGTCTTTGTCCGAGAGTCCGTGGGGGTGCTCACTCTCCGGCTGCAGCATGAGCAGGTCTACCACGTTCACGAAGCGCACTTTCAGGTCTGGAAACTCTTCCCGAAGCAGGGCTGTGGCAGCCAATGCTTCCTGGGTGGCGATGTCTCCGGCCGAGGCTATGACGACATCCGGCTCCACACCTTTGTCGTTGCTAGCCCAATCCCAGATGCCTATGCCCATTGTGCAATGCTTAACGGCATAGTCCATGTCCATGTATTGCAAGTGTTTTTGCTTGTCGCAGACGATAACGTTGATGTAGTCAACGCTGCGCAGGCAGTGATCAACGCAAGAGAGGAGCGAGTTGGCATCAGGTGGCATGTAGATGCGCACTACTTTTTGCCCTTTGTTTACGACCAGGTCGAGGAAGCCCGGATCCTGGTGGGTGAAGCCGTTGTGATCCTGTCTCCAGACCGTGGAGGTGATGAGCAGGTTGAGGGAGGCGACACTGGCGCGCCAGCCCAGATGATTACAGATGTCCAGCCATTTAGCATGCTGATTGAACATGGAATCGATGACATGTACGAAGGCTTCGTAGGTAGCGAAGAAGCCGTGGCGACCGGTGAGCAGATAGCCTTCCAGCCAACCTTCCAGGGTGTGCTCGCTGAGCATTTCCATGACTCTTCCGTCTCTGGCCAATTCGCCGCCGTCGCTGTCTTCCTGGAAATAATTTGCCAACCAGAATTTCTTGCTGACGGCATAGACGTCGTCCAGTTTGTTGGAAGTTGTTTCGTCGGGTCCAAAGAGCCTGAAATTGTCAGGATTGGTTTTCATTATGTCGCGCAGCAGAGCGCCCGTTGGTCTTGTATTCTCGGCTTCGCAAGCGCCGGGTCTCTCTACGGGAACGGCGTAATGCTTGAAGTCGGGCATACGCAGAGATTTCTGCAAGAGTCCGCCGTTGGCGTGGGGGTTGGCACTCATGCGACGTTTACCCTCAGGTGCCAGTGCTTTCAGCTTGGGTAACAGGCGTCCCTTTTCATCGAACAGTTCTTCCGGCTTGTAGCTCTTCATCCAGGTTTTGAGCATTTCCAACTGTTCCGGATCTTTTTTGACGCCGGTGAGAGGAACCTGGTGGGCGCGCCAACTGCCTTCAATTTTATGACCCGAGAGTTCTTTCGGTCCGGTCCAGCCTTTCGGGCTGCGCAAGACGATCATCGGCCAGCGCGGTCTTTTGACGGGAATATTGTTGGAAGCACTTTCCCGAGCTTCCTTTTGAATGGCTCGAATTTCTGTGATGCATTTTTCCAGGGTGGCGGCCATGGCCTGGTGCATGCTGTCGGTGTCGCTTCCTTCTACGAAGTAGGGTGTGTAGCCGTAGCCATGAAACAGGGCTTCCAATTCCTCGTGATCTACCCTGGCCAGGATGGTGGGGTTGTTTATCTTGTAGCCGTTCAAGTGCAGAATCGGCAGCACGGCTCCGTCTGTAGCCGGATTGATGAACTTGTTGGAATGCCAGGAGGTTGCCAGGGGACCGGTTTCCGCCTCACCGTCACCCACTACGACAGCCGTGATCAAGTCGGGATTGTCGAAGACCGAGCCATAAGCATGGGACACGCTGTAGCCCAGTTCGCCGCCTTCGTGTATGGAGCCGGGTGTTTCCGGCGTACAATGGCTGCCGATACCGCCTGGAAAAGAGAATTGTTTGAAGAACGCGGCCATTCCTTCTTCGTCTTCACTTTTATCGGGATAAATTTCAGAGTAGGTGCCCTCGAGGTAGACAGGTGCCAGAACTCCCGGAGCACCGTGACCTGGTCCGGCCATATAAATCATGTCCAGATCGTACTTTTTAATGAGACGGTTAAGGTGCACATAGACAAAGCTGAGACCCGGGCTGGAACCCCAGTGGCCTAGCAATCGATTCTTAATATGTTCGACTTTCAAAGGCTGTTTGAGCAGCGGGTTTTCCCTCAGATAAATCATGCCGGCTGCCAGATAATTGCAGGCGCGCCAGTAAGCATCGGTGTTGCGAAGTTCTTCCTGCCCTAAAGGCGGGTTGGCTGCATCTACTTTCACTGTAGAGCGAGCAATACCATAGGCACAAATTTGATCTACAGCGAGTTCCGTAGTTTTTCGATCTTCAGACGCAACTGTCATCTCTTATTACTCCGGTGAGGGCATCTATCCACGGCCGGGCGAAATGAATTGCCTGGCGCACTGGTTTTAAACTGTAAGCTTACCGCCCCGGACCGATATTAATCTCGTTCCGGAGGATGAGTTTGTATATAGTGCTTGGGAATGAGGGTAGAATTGTCCGCCCGGTCTAAAATAGCTGGTTGCAGGAAGGCTTTTAGAGTAGCTTTTTGTAAAGAACTAGCAATGAGACCTGGTTCTTGGGCCTTGGCCCGGAGGAGGAGTTGTGGAAGAACGCCCTAAGCGCAAGCGCGGTGCCGATACCGTTGAAATGAATGCGCTCAACACCAACGAGGCGGTTCGCAAGCACTTGCTTGAAAATCTCCGTTCAGACCAGGGCAAATTTGCTCAGGTGGCATCCACTAATGACTATTACATGGCCCTGGCCAGGGTAGTGCGCGATCGCCTGATGCGGCGCTGGACCAGCACTGCTCGTACCTATTTTGAAAAGAGCAGCCGCACCGTTGTTTATCTTTCAGCCGAGTATTTGATCGGTCCACAACTTGGCAACAATCTCATTAACCTGGGTATTTACGACGATACCGAGACCACCTTGCTCGGTCTTGGTTTGAGTCTCGACCAGCTTATGGAACGAGAGCCCGAGCCGGGTCTTGGTAATGGCGGTTTGGGACGGCTGGCCGCTTGTTATATGGATTCCCTCGCCACCCTGCAGATACCTGCCATCGGATACGGTATCAGATACGAATTCGGTATTTTCAGTCAGGTTATTCGAGACGGCTGGCAAACCGAGATGACGGATAAGTGGCTCAAGTATGGCAATCCCTGGGAAATCGCCAACGCCGATGTGGCTTTCGATGTCTATCTGGGCGGCCACACTGTTGCTTGTGAAGGAGGTAGCGGTGTTAAATGGGTGCCGGAGCGAGTGGTAACCGGCGTAGCATATGACACGCCGGTCCTGGGCTATGGCGTCAACACCGCTAATTTGCTGCGCTTATGGAAGGCGGAAGCTTCCGAGTCCTTCGACTTCCAGGCTTTCAACGTGGGCGACTACTACCGTGCCGTGGACGCCAAAGTGTACTCTGAGAATATCACTAAAGTACTTTATCCCAATGATGAGCCGCTGGCCGGAAAACAACTGCGTCTGGAGCAGCAGTATTTCTTTGTCACCTGTTCTCTACAGGACATGATTCGCATTTACTTGCAGCGCGAGAAGAATTTCGACCGTTTCCATGAAAAGTATGCGGTACAAATGAATGATACCCATCCGGCTCTTGCTGTGGCTGAGCTGATGCGTCTTTTAGTCGATGTGCATGGTGTGCCCTGGGAGAAGGCCTGGTTCATCACCACCAATACCATGTCTTACACCAACCATACGCTTTTGCCTGAAGCGTTGGAAACATACAGTCTACCTATTTTTCAAAGACTTTTGCCCAGGCATCTGGAAATTATCTATGAGATCAATGCCAGATTTCTTGGCGAAGTAGGCTTGCGTCACCCCGGTGATCCGGCACTGCTATCGAGGCTCTCTCTTATCGGCGAAACGGGAGAGAAGCAGGTGCGCATGGCCAACCTGGCCTGTGTGGGCAGCCACGCCATCAATGGTGTGGCCAAACTGCACAGTGATTTGCTCAAGAGCACGGTGCTGAAAGACTTTTATTTGCTCTTTCCTGACAAGTTCACCAATGTCACCAACGGCGTGACACCGCGGCGCTTTATGCTGCTTTCCAATCCCGAATTGAGCGACCTTATCAGTGAGGCCATTGGTGATACCTGGCCCCGTCACCTTGATCAGTTGAGGCAGCTTGAGCCACTGGCTGAAGACAGCAGCTTCTGTACCAAGTGGGCGACGGTGAAGTTGAAGCGCAAGCAAATTCTTGCTGCGCGCATTAAAGAAGTGACCGGACTGGAGGCAAATTGCTGGTCTCTCTTTGATGTTCAAACCAAGCGTATCCATGAATATAAGCGGCAGTTGTTGAACGTTTTGCACGTTCTTACTCTCTACAATCGCATCAAGCGTGGTGAAACCAAGGGGCTTTCCGCTCGCACCTTTGTGTTCGGCGGCAAAGCGGCGCCCGGATATTTTATGGCTAAATTGATCATCAAGCTGATCAACAGCACGGCCGAGCTCATCAATAACGATGCGGATGCGCACAGCCATATCAAGGTGGTCTTCTTCCCTGACTTCAACGTCAAGAACGCCCAGCTCATCTATCCTGCTGCCGATCTTTCCGAGCAGATTTCCACTGCCGGCTTTGAAGCTTCCGGCACTGGCAACATGAAGTTTTCTTTGAATGGTGCGCTAACAATTGGCACCCTTGATGGTGCCAATATTGAAATCAGGGAGGCCGTTGGCGCTGAGAATTTCTTCACCTTCGGCTTGACCGTCGATGAGATTATCGGCCTGCGGCAGAATGGCTATCAGCCTACCGCCTACTATCATGAGAATCGGGAGCTCAAAGAAGCCATCGATCTGATTGCGCGTGGTGCCCTCAGCCCCTCCAATCCGGGCTTGTTTAATCCCCTTCTGGATGCCATGATGAACTACGATCAGTACATGATTCTGGCTGATTATGCGCACTATATTCAGTGTCAAGATCAGGTCGGGAAGCTCTGGCAGGAGCCCAGGCAGTGGGCCCGCAAGTCCATCCTTAATGTGGCTCGCATGGGCACCTTCTCTTCCGACCGTTCTATCGGCGAATACTGCGAGCGCATCTGGAAAGTAGCGCCGGTGCCCGTAGAGCTTGATATTATCGAGCCGGTAAAAATTGAGATTTAGTTCCGGTTTAGTGGCTCGGGATAACGGGTATAAGGGAAGCATCTCTATCCTTTTTTATCGCGGTATCCCCGGGGGACACGTCCATGGCAGACAATATGAACGGCTGGCAGAAACTCGAGAAGGTGCAAGAGTCTGTCAAAGACGGCAAGCCTCAAGAGGCTGAGAAGATTACCAGCACAATTACCGATCCGACTTCCCAGAAGATTTTCATGGAGACCCTGGCCAGTCGTTGTTCAAGCGGTTCTGCCGGTCTGCCCAGTTGTGAAATCGTCGGCGCTGAAGGTAATACTAAAGCTGTTAAGTTCAAAGGCGAGCATCCCATGACGGTTTCTCGTGATGAATCGGGCGGCTCCTCTTCTCTGAAGGTGACCGACGATGCGCCGTCTACCGGCAAGAAGGTGATGGATACTCTTCGCTCGGCCAAGGATTTCCTGGTCAATCTGCCCTCCGAGATAGCCGACGGTGCCAGGTCTGCAGTCAAGGAGACTACCAAGGTCGGTGACGCTCTCAATCGTTCCAACACTGCCGATAGTGAGCTAAATCGGCGTTGGGAAAATCAGCTCAAGAAGGCTGAGGGCAAATAGTAGAGTCCTTTAGCTAGAGTAAAGATGATCTTTCTTGTTGTTCGGTCCTTGCCTTGCCCTGCTGCGCAGCCGAAGGGGCGGAGCTGACACGTTGCTGTCACGTAAAAACTTTAGTGTGGCGTAGTTGGTCCAAGGGCGCCTTTACTAAAGATTTTGAAACTCCGCGGGGGATTTTTCTATGGCAGACAATATGAACGGCTGGCAGAAGCTCGAAAAGGTACAAGATTCGGTCATAGACGGCAATCAGGCGGAGGTAGAGAAGATCACCAGCACCATTGCCGATCCGCTCTCCCAGAAGATCTTTATGGACAGTCTGGCCAGCCGGTGCTCCGGCGGTGCGGCCGGTTTGCCCAGTTGCGAGATAGTCGGAGAGCCAGGTGATACGAAGGCCGTTAAATTTAAGGGCGACCATCCCATGACGGTTTCTCGCGATCAAGCAAGTGGTTCCTCCTCCCTTAAGGTCACTGATGATGCACCTTCCACCAGTAAGAAGATAATGGACGGGTGGAATTCCGCCAGGGAATTTCTCAGCAATTTGCCTTCTGAGCTGGCTGACGGTGCCAGGTCGTATGTGAAAGGGCACACCGAGGTCGGTGAGGCTCTTAACCGCGCCAATACTACCGAGAGTGAACTGAACCGCCGCTGGGATGCTCAAATCAATGCGGCCGAAGGTAAATAGTAGAGCCTCGGCAGGTGAAGCGCTTTTTGATTTGGTGCCATGGTCTTCACGAACGTCAGATCCATTACATCAAGGTACACGCTATCCCCGCATCAAGAGCTAGCCTTCTCGAATGTCTTGACCTTAGTCTTGAATTTTCCACCGGGCATTCAGGCTTGCCCGACATTTTATGGTATCGACATCATTTCAACACAATCGTTCCTTAGCATCTGCTTACGGATAGATTCGCCGTTGAAGATTCCCCCGTCATCCATATACAGGTGGTAAAGATGTCTATTTTGAGTAAGTTGCAGATGGCTTTTAGCCGGTCTTTGCCGGCTCTCTTATCATTGACTCTTTCTACAGCAGTTGCTCCTGCCTGTCTGGCTCAGCCTGAGTTTGTCTTGAAACCTGGTACCCAGACTCCCGCCAGTGCGCGAAGCATCAGGGTGCCCCAGTGGCGTCCCAATATTTTGATGGTCATGCCCAATAAAGGTAAGGACCAGGATGCTATCGACAATAGCCTCCATGAAGTGCACGGAGAAGTCGTAGAGAAAATTGGGGAAGGGGACATGACCGTCCTCATGGTGAAAGTGGAGCAGCAGTATTTTGCCGAGGCGGAAAGAAAGCTTTCTCAAGATAAGAATTTTGCTTCCGTGCAGAGAGACCTGGTTTATAAAACCGATGCCGCCGTCGCCGCTCCTGTAAATGACCCTTACTATGCCAGCGAGTGGCATTTGCGTGCCTTGAACGTGGTTAATGCCTGGAATGTCAGCCAGGGCGGTCCCATCGTAATTGGTGTTCTGGATTCCGGCGTGAACGGTAGTATTTCCGAATTACAGGGCAAAACCTATAGCGGCTACGATGCGGTCACCGGTGCGGAAGGACAGCGAGATGTCTTCGGTCATGGCACTATGGTTTCCACAACGGCCGCCGCCAACACTAATAATGGTGTGAATACAGCTGCTCCGGCTCGGCGCGCTTATATTTATCCGGTTCGCACCGGCTTTTCTGATGGTTCTATTTCTGCTTCTGCTATTTTGAAAGGTGTGAAGCGCTGCGGCGATCTAGGTATCAAGATTGTCAACATCAGTGCCAATGGCTCACCGCCCTATAGCTTTGCCAACCAGTCAGTAAATTCGGTCTTGCATACTTACTTCCGCTGGTTCCATGACACGAAAGGCGGGTTGATTTTCAATTCCGCCGGTAATGATCACCTGCGAGATGCAAACCCTCTTTCATCCTATTTGATAGTCGTCTCTGCCATAGATAATGGCGGCGGTCTGGCCAACTTCTCCACTTACGGGCGGCCTGTCTGGTTTACTGCTCCCGGCACAGGCATCTATTGCACCTCTTCCGCCGGCCGGGTAGGAAGTGCTTCCGGTACCTCCTTCTCCTGCCCGCTTGTGGCTTCGGTGGCGGCACTGGTCTGGGGCGCTAAGCCGAGCCTCACCAATGTACAAGTGGAAAATATACTCAAATCTACTTGCTACAAAGACAGCAGTCGGCAGGTCTGGACCGAATCCTATGGTTACGGCATGCCTAACGCGGAAGCGGCACTGAAAGCGGCCCTGGGTCTCTAGGGCTGGAGGAGGTGCATTATGTCTGCCTGTGGATACCGTTACACTGGATCTGTCGGACGTTCTTGCCGGGGTAGTCAGATTCTTGAGACGACCGGCGCCTTCCTGGTTCTGATTTTCTGTTTTACACTGCCGCTTTTGAATCTGGCTGTGATTCCGCTTCGATGGACCTTGAGCTATTCGGTACTGGAGAGCAATCTGCGCATGTTGGCTCGCTGCGATAAATATTCTCAAGCACGGCAGGTTTATTTCAGGGAGGGTGAGAATCTCTCCCCATTGAAGAGCCTGGGCGGAGTACGGATTGAAAAATCCGAACTCTATTTGACTCTTCATTATCGTGGACAATCAATGCACGTGGAAGAGCCGGGAAAGATTCCGGTCGGTTGGCTCAACCCTGATGTGCAATACGTCTTAACCAGAGCTACCACGGTCAGCCTATCGCCTCTGGTGGCTTCCGCCGGTCAGCCCTTTGCGGTTCCTGGTTTGACTGCACCGGTTTCTTTGAAGCTGGTCAACAATGTGCAGTGGGAAAACGGCGGCGTAGACCCCTTTACGGCGAAATATTATGTCAATGAATAAAACGAGACGACTATTTGTTAACAGTAAATTGGCGGTGCTAATTCTGATCATGCCCGTGTTTCTATTGGTTTCATCCAGGTATCCGGCTCTGGGATTTAAGTTATTCGATCAGTCGGAGGCGGTTGTCGAATTGAAAGTCAAAGCCGCTAAGAATTTGTTCGACTATAAGGGCACCACCCTCGGTGAGCCCGTCAAAGCTTCGATATTCTTTACGGATAAGGAAGGTGGCAAAGGTCACTACGAAGATCTCTGGTTTACCGGCGCTACTGCTATCGGCTTGAACCGATTCTCGGAGCTGTCGGTTCCTTCGGGATCTTCGGTGGCTATTGCCATCGGTTTTGAAGATGCAGGCTCGGCAGCGCAGGTGCAGGCTGCTGCCAATGCTTCTTTGCGAATACTACTTGATCTATATGTAGCGGGGCACTCAGTTTCCCGCCTGGAAGTGGCCGATGACGATACGGCGCGGGCCCTGATAAGCAGTCTGGGGCAGACCGGTTTTGTAGAGAGTGCCGCTGTCTTGCCTGATGAAATGGTTGAGAGTTCTCTCTCTCTTTCGGTCAAAAGCCGCAGCTCCAGTCGCCTTTACTCCCTCAATTATGGAGTCACACAGTAATGTCTGATTTGTCCGTCAACTACAGGTCGAAGCGGGGCTCGGTACTGCTCTTGAGCTTTTTGATGGGCTGGCTGGTGGTCGTTATTTTGCTTGCCATAGTGACCGTTTGCTTGCTCTGTGTGTCTGCTGCTAAGTCACGCTCGCTGGCCGAGGAAAAGTCTCTGACCATGGCCGCTTGCCTGAACAAAGGCAACCGGCTTGGGGAGCTTAATCATATGATTGGTTATAGTCGCCAACTAGTATTTTCTTCGCGGCAGGTCAACAGTCAGGTCTTGAGTAAGTACCCGCAGCTCAAGGCTCTCTCAGGCTACTTGATGGATGATGCCCGCAGGGGTGCCGGCAAGGTGAAAGAGGAGTTCGAAGTTGTACGGGATTTGTCTTTTCGCGATGTGAGAACACTGCAAGAGTCTTGTGATAAGTCCTTCCAGGGTGCGGCTTTCAGCCTGCCCGGTTTGGAGTTGGAAAGCCCCCGTGTAGAGGCTATCACCCTCGGGGCTCTGGTCGGAATGCCCAGTAATGCCAGCCTCCCTGCGGCCCTGGATGAACTGCGAGAACATGATGAAAGAAGCGGCTACAAAGCAGGAGGGAGCAGCTTCTATCGAGGTAGCATCGATGCGCGCTTGCCGCTGCCCGACAGTGATCTTAGTTTCAAGTTTTCTTGCTTACCTCCTCGCGCTCCCGGGCAGGAGCAAGTGGAACAATTGCGCCTGGTGCGCTTCGAGTCGCTGGAGAGCATAGCTAGAATGCGCAGTCAGTGTTCCTTCCGCCGGGAGGGTGATACGGGTTTTGTGCCCTGCGCCGCTCAGATTGATCTTGGTGCCTGGGTTACCCTTGCGCCGGGATGCCTTCAGCATGTGGGCTTCTATCAGCAGCAAGCGGCTTCCTGTAGCAGTGGAGATTCGGCGGCTGGGCTTTAAAATTAGGTTGCAAGCAACTCTTAGTCTTCATCTTCAATGGCCAGATCAAACCAGAAGGTACTCCCCCGGTCGGCCTGGCTCTCGACTCCGATGGTGCCGCCATGTGCTTCCACTATAGCTTTGCAGATTGATAATCCCAGCCCCGAGCCTTTGTGGGCGACCCCGTCACTTACTTGCACCTGTTTGAATCGCTCGAAAATAGTGCCGAGAAACTCCGGTGGAATGCCCCGACCCTGGTCTTTTACCTGTACCCTGACGGTTTTCTTGTCTTTGGCAAACCATTCGATTGCCACGGTTGTATTGGGCGGCGAGAATTTTACGGCGTTAGCCGTTAAGTTGATCAGCACCCGTACCAGCTTATCTACGTCTACAAATACTTCTATGGTCTCATCTGCATGACTGGTCAACTTGATGCCGGCTTCTGCCGCCACCGGCTCAACTGATTGCAGAGCCGTGGATACCAGGCTGTGAATTGAGACAATTTCTTTGTGTAGAGAGAAAGAGCCAGATTCCAGTCTTTCGATTTCGAGAATCTCGTTGATCATAGTCAGCACTCTTGCCAGTTCTTTCTCTGCTTTTACAAGCTGGCGTTTGCCGCTTTCAGACAGGTTGTAATCCGGTATGGAAAGTAGTTCGAGGCTGCACATTACTGAGGTCAATGGTGTGCGCATGTCATGGCTTATCATCTGCATGTATTCTTGCTTGCGCGACTCGGCCTCCCTGATTCTGGCCGCCATTTCATGGAAACTTTTGTCCAGTTGCGCTACTTCATCGCGGCCGGAAAGAGGGGCGCTCAATTCCTTCCTTTCGGCAAAAGCTTGATTGTTTTTGGCAAGTACGCCCAGTCTGCCTGTGATTTCTTTCGTGAAAATCCAGAATATGAACACCGCTATGAGAATATCGAGGACGATGCCGACAGTCAGGAACTCCCGCTTCTTCTTCCTGATAGCAGCCACTGAATCAATACCGATTTTATAGCGACGGCTTTCGGTTTCCAGTAGTTTGTGCCGCAGTTCGAAAAGCTTTAGCAAGCCTGGTTGAATGGAACCGGTAACGATTGCTTTACTGCCGGCTGCGGTATCACCGCCGGTGCGGGCGGCAAGGGCGGCTGTGCTCTTAAGAAGGTTCTCGGTGACCTTTGTTGCTTCCCCTACCGTCTCCAATTGTGCTGTGTCGGTAGCGGCAAATACCTCGGTCAGTTCCTTGAGATTTTGCATACTGGCGGAGAGGCAATACTCCAGGCTCTTATCTACATCAGAGACATAGTTGCCTGCTTTGGCCAGGGCCATAAGATTGGCAGCCAAAATCAAACTTGCGATCCAGTTCGTTCTTCCGATGACGTTCTTTTCGCGGTGTTCCTTTCTGGTGAGGAATTCGGTTTGGGAGAGCAGATCGCCATAGAGAGTAAAGAAGCTGATTTGCAAAAGAAGCGGGACTGAGATGATCAGCAGTCCCTTTTGAGTTAGCTTCAGATTACCTAACATTGAAAACCAGCACCAGAGGCGAGATGTTGTCGAAGAAGCAGGGCTTGACAGCCATGGCTTTCTTTCGGCAGCCACGCGGCTCTAGTCTAGGAGTCGGGCGGCTAAAGTGCAAGCTCCGGCGCTTCCCACTGGAAGATTTGCGGTTCACTGGTCCCAATCGGAGTTTGTCGGTCTTTCTGCTTTCAGCCGGCACTTGCCCGGGGCGCTCTTGTCAATCGGTTGCTTTAAGCCGACTTCCTGCAGGTAAAAGTTTTTGGAACTGGCCAGGCTAATGGCCAGGGTGACGGCAAATACAGCCGTCAGCAGGGACATCCTTGAGAAGAAGGGACAAACTTCAAGGGGGGAGCTGAATGTTTCTAAACTGTGCATGGGCTTCTCCTTCTGTGCCAACGCTCTATTTGACGGTACGGTTACCAGGGTGTAAGGCCTCTTTTCCAGCAGGCAAAGGTCATGTCCGTGAGGGTCTTTCTCGCCGGAGATGAACTCCGGTGAGGAACCACCGCTATCCGGCGGATCCTCGAAGTGACCTTTGCTCATGGTTTCGTTCTCCCGAGTCAGTTTGAGGCTGTTACTTGTTTCCGGGAGAGCAGGTTCGGATTTTCTAGTTGGTAAAGTTCGGACTGGTAAAAGTGGACAAATGAAAAGTAGGAATGCGGAACCAGAACCAAATGTTATCTCCACTGGAGGAGTATGCCTTTTCAAAGTGTCGCCACTGTGTTTTGAGGCTTAAATCTAGCTCGTAAGTAAGTTTTTGCCTGCAGCTTGAGGCGAGATTTTTACACGCAAGAGTTTTCTGCCAGGTAGAAGCAGAGAAGCTATTCGCTTACCACAATTCTTACAGTCATTGTGCCGACGCCATGGGCGGCATAGTATTTGCGCACGAGATCTTCCTTGTTGGTGTCTGTAACCTTTTCCGGATGACACTCGGCAAACGTCGAGAACAAATCGAAGTTGCCGATCTTGAGAGCGCCTGTTCGATCAGGCAAGTATTTGTATTTAGTCTTGCCAACATTGAACTGGTACAGGTCGGCTACTATTAACGACTTGGGAGGGTCCACCGCTCCGACCAGGTTCCAGGAAATGGGCGGAGACATATAATTGAACATGTTTAACTGCCCTTCTTTACGCATAGAACCAAAATTGTAGTAGTTGAATCCGTCTGCGTCGTATTCAGGTGGATAACTGCCCTTGGAGCCGCCCCAGATGCCATCAGCCCGGAAGTCGATCCATATGGTCTGTCCGGGGTGTACCACAATACCGGTATCGGTCCAATCGGGATTATCGGCATTGACTAGCACCACGGCGTGGTCGACGATTTGTTGCCCGGAATTGCTTATCTCTTCGTAGATTTTGGGACGGTTCCAGGGTTCCCCCGCAGCTTGTGGCGGCAGGCTGACCGGGCTGGCGAAGGATGTGGCGGTCGCCTCGGTTGTACTGGTGCGGCCGTTGTTCACCGCATTCCCCGGACCTCTAGTCAGACCCTGGGGAAACTCTGCACACCTTTTCACCGAGGCTGAAAAGCTGACCGGTTTTCCGAGACCAGGCACCGAGCCCAGTGCCGGTACTGAGGCCAGGTTGATGAAGGGCTCGACTCTGTAATTAGTACGGGCCACAATTTCGTATATGTTGTTGGTCAGGTCGATGGGCGGCGGTACCGCCTTGTTCGGACCAATAGTTTGTGTTTTGGTGCTATCAATAAAATTGACTGCGTCTATAAATATGTCGGTGCCGTTCGATTGATAGCCGCCGTCGGGCGCCATTTTTAGGCATTTTGTCAGTCCGCCGGAATTAAAGCGGCTTGTTTGTTCGCTCACCGACTTTATGGCTGAATTAAAGTCAGTTTGCTGCGCTGCCGCCATGGCTGATTGAAAGGAGATGAACCAGGTTGCGGAATATGCTGCCCCCAGGAAGATCAGGTCAATAGCAGGAAAAGCAAGGAGGGCGAATAAAACCAGAAGGCTGAGCTGGAATTCCGCCGCGCTGCCGTGGGCTTTACGCTGTTTCTTCATTTCGTTCCTCGTGTGCCTGGCGGGATATTGAGAAAGAAGCCTGTGGTCTATATACCACTGACGACCAGTCCGTATCCCTCTTTCTTGTTTGTAATTGCAGAAGGCAAGCCGGTGTCTGCCTCAATTGGGTGCAGCCTGCGCCAAGTTTGATGGGACAGTTTCCGAACTTGCTTCCGGCTTCGCAAGCCGGGCTATAATTAGTTGGCAAGGTGGCGGCAGGCTGTAGAAGGTTCTGAAGGGGTGAAATGGCCAAAATACTTCTTGTTGAGGACGATAAGGAGCTTTGTTCAATAGTCGAGAAGTGGTTCCTCACCGAAAGGCATACTATTGAAGTTGTTCATGATGGGGAAGACGCCATCTACAGAATGCTTGGAACCTTCTACGACCTGATAATTCTCGATCTTTCCATACCTAAACTGGATGGCATTGAAGTTTGCCGCCGCTACCGCTCCGCCAGAGGCACCAGCCCGATAATAATGCTCACCGGCAGGAACTTGATTGTTGAAAAAACAGTGGGTTTTGAGGCTGGTGCGGACGACTACTTGACCAAGCCCTTCAGCGTTAAGGAGCTTTCTTTAAGAGTCGGCGCGCTGTTGCGCCGACCGCGAGATTATTCGGATGGTGTCATAACTGTAGGAAAGCTCACCCTCGATACGTCCAAACATATGGTACATCTGGAAGGGCGGCAGTTGAATTTGCCTCCCACCGACTATTGTCTTTTGGAATTTCTGATGCGAAATGCCAACAAGGTATTCAGCTCCGATCAGTTAATAGATCGGGTCTGGCACACCGATAAGACGCCGGGCGATAATGCAGTCAGGTCGGCAATTAAGCGCTTGCGCCAGGCCATCGATGATGAAGATGGTTTGATAATTGAGAACATAAAAAAGATTGGCTACAGATTGAATTCTTAGCGCAGATCCGGCTACCAGACAACCTTTTTTAATGTGTTCGACACATGGCAAACACTTGCTCTTTCTATGTTAGGGTCGTACCCTGACCTGACCCCTAGGGCCTATGAACAGTAAGACAACAAGTTTGTTTCTGGCTTTCCTCCTGCTCCTGGGACGAATCAAACCGGATGGAGCCGAGCGTCTCAGGCGCTGTGTGGAGATGACCGCGCTGCCGCTGGTGAGGCTTCTTGCCACCTGTGGGACGCTGACGGAAAACGAAATTGAGAACCTGGTACTGGCCGTACAATCGGTGCAGGAGCGGCGCCCCTCACTCTCGGAGCTTCAGTCCCTCTTATTGCTCAGACAGGCTATTTCAATGCAGGTGAGCTTTTGCGATCTGGCTGAATCCAACCTCTTTCGTCGTTTGAATCCGCTCAGCCTGTACCTCTTGCATCAGGGCTGTGTTGGTCTCAGTGATTTTCAACAAGCCCTGGTCTGCGATGCTCAGTTACATGCCCAAGAGCAAGTCGACGGGCGGCTTTTGTGGCGCTGCGGTTTGCTTTCCACCAGTGCCTGGTGCGGCGCCCTCTCGGAGTTGCGGCTGTTGCAGACCGGGCGGATCTCGCTGGAAGAGTTGGAGCGGGCCGGGGTAAGTTCACTGGCGGCTGTTGATGCGGAACGATTGTTTGATCTGGACACCTGGCTTCTTTCGTCCGAGTCTCTCGCTTTGCCTTCGGTGCTCAGTTTCATTGAGGATGCCGTATGTGCAAATAGGGTCAGTGCTGGTTCCCACAGTCAGCTCAGTCTTCCGATACCACTTACTGTCCAAAAGGTGATTGTATCTCTGAAAGTAGCCGTTCGGGGCGGCCAGATCGGTCTGGAACAGGCTCTCAGCCTGGCGCAGTTAACCTATGCTTCTCTGGAAGAGGCAAGCCCTGCCGGTGGATGCGCAATCTCCCTGCCTGCGAAATCGGTCGAGCCATTGACCGACCGATGTGCAACTGCTGCACTGGATTGCCGGACCACAGTTGATGCCGTGGATTTTCCATTAGGCAGAATTTTCAACCTGTTTGACTCGGGAGGTGTGGTGCCGGCGAGCACCAGTCAGGTCGCTTAGTGAGCCTTCAATTATTGCTCCGTGACTGTTGTCGGGTTTGCTCTTGAATAAAAGACTGTGTAAAAAATGGGTGGCAGTATAAATTTGCCGGAGAACTAATGTAGGAGATTCGAAAATGGAAAACTGTTGCTATCTACCAATCGGCGGTTTGCTGCATCTGTCAGGGCTTGTGTCGGCGGCACAACTGCGGGCTGTTTTGGGCAGCAGGATGAGCGGCGAGAGAAAGTTTATCGGTGCGATCTTTGTTGAGAAAGGGTTGGTCTCCGAAACAGAGCTAAACTATGCTCTCAGTCTTCAGTTCCTCTTCAAGACCGGGGTCCTGAGCGCGGCCCACGCCGTCAGTACTTTGCGCTACATCCACGAATACGGCGGCAGTATCGTGGATGCCGTGACCGAGTCCGACCCGGCATTTGCACCAGTTACCTTTGGCAAAAGGCAGCCTGACCGGCGCATAAGTTTCGCCGCCATGTCTGCAAACCTGGAAAGATCGGCTACCACAGTCAATGTTCCGCATCTTGTGCCTGAGGCACCAGTCTGTACCGCGCGTTCATTGTAGGTGAATTCGGGTATATTAGTTTCCTGAGCGGAATCCCTGGTCTTGATGGTGGTGTTGGAGGGCATGGAAGGATGGGGCGAAACCGGGGCAAGCTGTTCGGAGTTCCTTTGTCCTCGACCTTTGACATGAGTTTCGCCGTTCGAGATTGTCGCGGCAATATGCTCATCTTGAGCCTTGTAGTTATTGGTTTCATTGGTCTGATTATCGGAACTTTTGGTCTGAATTTTGTCAGTTTGCTTGCCGGTAATCATGAGCAGAAAACGGCCATAGAAGCAGCCGCTCTCGCTGCCGCCGATGCTCTATCTACCGTGGTGGTGGAAGACCCTGAACTGGGCTTTGTCTCTCTTGCCGACGGTCCGCCCACCGGCACAGCCACACGGGCCGAAGATAATTACTACTTACCGGTGAGCAGCATCAATTCCCTCATAGGGCGCACTCGTCTCGATTTAATTATTGCCGAGCAACTGCAGGATGAATTCGTCAAAAGTCTGGTCCTTGCTGATTACGACAAGGTTATGCGGGCCAAGAATACGCTTGTGGCTGAGCTGAATAAATGTTGTAATCCGGGTGGTACCGGTCTCGATGCGGCCGGCAAAACTATCAACATTTACGATACGGCAGTTGACGCCTATAAGTCTAATGCCGTGCGTATTGTCGGGCCAAAGAGTGCAATGGAGGCTGGTTCTCTCAAGCTCAAGCTGGGCACGGTGGTTGGCGTTGCTTCCAATTGTCGTGCTCCATTTCCGGAACAATTCGCCAATGCTCCCGCTGATTCCTTTCAGGATGGATTCTATAAGGCTTCTTTGAATGTGCCCTATTTGGCTAAAGACTTTGTTTTCGCGGCTTCCGCCGATCATAGCACTCTCATCGACGGTTCCAGGTTTCAAACCAGCGTTGATGGATTGCCGTACATGATTCCCAGTGCCGTATTTTGTGAGGCTAACCATGAAATGGTTAGAAACAGCGGTGAGAAGAATATTGTCAAGTCTTCGGCCTGCGCCATTGCCGGTGCTTCCAACCAGGAAACCCCTCATTCCGGCTACCTTTGCTTTAACTTTTCAGCCGGACGCATCAACAAATATGCCAGCCCCAGGGCTTTGCTCTGGAGTACAGAGGTTGGACACAGCCCGGCAGATCTCTTGCAGACTGCAGTCGGCGGCGACTATCCGCCGTCTACTCTGCAGGACACCCGTGTGGACGGTTCCAGCACTCATCCGCTCATGGAGCGCATATTAAAGAGGGGTTTGTACGACTGGATGAAGCGCGGCGGTTCCAGGATGAACGTGCAGGGATTTCTGGACATGCTGCAAAATCCTTTTCCTGGCGGTGTCGCCCCAGGCACAGCTCAGATTGCTCGCTACGACGTAGATCAATCCGGCAATATCAACGCCACGGCAGTTGAAACGGGCAGTCGATATTTCCTGCCGGTGAGTAACAATCAAATTTTTGCCCGTACGGAATTTGCCGTCAAAGATGATACCGGCAAGTTCTATGATCTATTTATTCGAGACTATGTATATAAAGGTGGGCGTGCTTCCAGTCAGGGTGGGCTCCATGCCGGTGAGACCCTTCTGGTGACCGATTTTATGGGGCCGCCGGCCAAGCCAGATGAGCCAAAAGGAACTTATGACAAGGCTCTGGACCAGGACCCTACACTGGCTGCTAGTTTCCCCACCTCTCCCGGTGGTAATCGCGAGACCTATCTTAAGCCTGGCGTGGCTGTAGAATTTAAACTGAGATTGCGCTGACGTTCTTCTGGAATTTGGTATTCCGGTTTTCGTATTTTGATTTCAGGCGCTGGGTAAGAGTACTCATTTGCTGCGGCGATACTTTGTCCGAACGACTACTGCTTCGCCTCTATATTCGGCTGTCTCTTCAATTTAGGACAAAAGTGTCCTGTTTGAATTTGGGCTTCTGTCTTATCATTGGATTCCTCTTTGCGTTTATCAGGAATCCAGAAATCTCAAATGTCGGACATATCTAAGGAAGCCCGCCTGCGTATTACCTCCAACAGAATTGAAACAGCTTTAGCCCGGTTGGAGGGTGGTGGAGACGAAATTCTCTTCTTAAATTCAATGCTACAACTCGGTCATGTGTTTGCTCAGACGTTTCCCACTTTTGATGAATTTGCAAAGTTCTGGAATGATAAGAACTTCCCTGCGCGCTTTCTGGAAGATTTAAAGTGCATCTGGCAGGACCGGATTGAAGGGAACTAGCGGTACTGGTACTGGTTAGGCTCAACAAGTGCAGCACACTCTGTCTGCCTGCGAGCCCAGTCTCGGTGCTCTTGTCTGTCCGGGAGAAATGGTGGCAGGCTGCGGGCAGTGGTATCGGGAGCGGTGACGTCTACACAAGAGTTGGTTAATTGGTGAATTGGATACAGTATTGCACTCACATGATTGTCACGAACTGCGATTATAATGCGGGTTATGAAGATGCCAGCATGGTTTTGCCTGTATAGCTTCGCTGTCTTGAGCGAGCGTCGTGGCGATGTGCTTCTCTCTGAGAGCCTTTATAGAATGGCGATACTGTCCGCATACAAAGATGGTGCTTTCTTCGAACTAACGCTTGGTGGTAATGTTCCTGAGCTTAGCTGCAATTAGAGATGCGGGCCGGCGAGCGCCCGGTGAAGTCCTCTCTAACTTGATTTCACTTATTCTTTCGTCCAGAAAAGTTGCGCAATTTCGGCAATTCCGGTTTGCTCTTACTTGCCGCAGCCGTCAGGGCTTCAAATTTAGCCAGATTGCCGGAAATGAGAATTGTCTGTTCGTGTTCCGCTCCCAGTACCATCCGGGAAAGTATGTGGGCTGCTTTGCAAATGTGCCTGGCTTCCCCATGTTCATCCTGACCATGGAACTTTTCGGACAGGTCGTTCAATCTAAGGGCTAGAGCTGCTATTGAGGTGGACTGTTTCAGCCATGATTCTACGGTTGTCAGCCAGGCATTGGAAAGTTCGGTGCCTGCCGCTAAAGCAGCCATAGCTTCTTCCAGTCCTTTCAGTCCGGGTTCGAAAAGGACGATTCCGGCCGCTTCTTGCTTTATTTCGTCCCAGAGGGCTTCCGTCGTCTGAATGTTCATTATTTGTTTGAACCAATCTCACCAAAAGGTGAATGTCCGCAAGCTAAAACTAATTTGCGGTAATGACTAGTAATTTCTTTTGACAAATTTTGCCAAGTAGCGGAAGAAGAGCGAAGTCTATTTTACAGGATTGCCTGCTCATCGCTTAGATTGAAGTAATTCTTAGCTGGATTTTGAAGGAGGTGTTTCGCCACAGTTTCGACAACTTGCCGTCGTAAGATTCCTGTATGGTCCCGTTAACTAGTTGCTTCGGTCGCACGAGGTTTTGAGGTTGGGATGAGATGGGAGAAGCGCGGCAGTCGGAGGTTGGTGGCAAAGCTGGAGAAGCTAATATTCATTGCCACTCAATTGACTTAGACACCGACCGAGTACTTGAGGAGAGAATTCATTGAACGAAGGTGCCTTGAGGGGAAGATGGACAGCTAAGGCGAAGGCGGATACTGTGCTGAGGCTGTTAAAGGGTGAGTCAGTGTCAACGCTGTCAGCGCTTTTGGGCATTCCTGAAAGAGAGCTTGAAAGGTGGTGCGCGGAATTTGTCACTCATGGTGCGGAGGCCCTGCGGGCCAAACCGAGAACAGAAGATGCTCGCCGATTGGTAGAAGTGGAAAAGACAATGGAACAGCTTCATACTGAGGTGGCCATCTTAAAGGCGGCGATGGCACTAGATAATCGGTCTTTTCTGTTGCGGAGATCGTCGAAATCAGTCGGCTGCGGTCTCCGGCAAATTCAAGCCGACAAATTGGAATCGAGCCGGTTTGCCGAGTCCTGTCTTTCCCTCGTTCTACCGTCTATGAACAACTGGGACGGGAGCGCCGACCTGGCTCCAGTGCCAGGCGCGGCCCCAAGCCCGTTGTCAGCGACGAGTTTTTGCTAGCAGCCATTCGCAGGGAACTTGAAACATCGTCGATTCGTGGCGAAGGTCATCGAAAGATCTGGCACAAACTGCGCTTTGAAGCCGGTATAGTCGTGGGCCGCAATCGAGTTCTGAAATTGATGCGTCAGAATGGTCTCCTCAGCCAGTCCGAGATTACTGGTTAGATAGTTATTTGATCAGGTAGCTTGCTGCTGGCCTTGCGGTAAGTTCCTTGTCGTTAAGCTCATTTTGATGAGGGTTGCTTGGCTTTCATGCCCTGCCGCGGCCCTCTGCCTTATTGAACGGTCCGAGTGAACTGCCTTTAGCGCTCGAATTTTAATTAAGGTGCCCAACACCTTATCGACACATGGCGCCGCCATCATGCTGTTGTGGAGAGGCGATTTGCCTCTTAGCCCCCAAGCCTTACTACCAGATCGAACTTCTCGTTGCACAGGGAGAGGTTCTGTTTGCTTCGTCTGAAGATTATTGATGTGGAGTTTGAACGATGTCATCAACGCCTTTTGAAAATCATGAAGTGCAGCTAGCTAAACCTGATTCATTCAGTCAAAGTAAATTGAATGTGGATTTTTCCCAGGGTGATCTAGCTTCTACCCGCTCCTTCGACAAAAGTCTGAATGTTAGCGGCAATACTCTCAGCTTTTCTACAGATCATAATCTGTATGGTGATTCTTTCGGAAAGGGTCCTAATGCCATGGGAAGCTTTCGTAATCAGGACGTGGCATCACTCTTCAAGCAGTCCGAGGTTCCCAGCGCCCATAGTATCTTGCAAGGCAAAGTAGAGTCCAACCATGATGTTGATGTGCTGAATTACAGTAACGATGCACGCAGTGCCGGTGCGGCATACATGGACAAACATCCTGAGCGCTATGCCACCGCTCTAGATTCCTCTGCTCTTAGAGATCAGCCCTTGTTTGTCTCTCCTTCCGACGGTTTTCCAGACCTGCCGTTTGGTCCTGGCGGCATTCCCAAAATTGATAGCGGCGTAGGCAATCCCCCTGCTCCTTACGATAAGCAGAATGTATCCGATAAGGCCGGCAATCCAGTCGCCGGTGCCGGTGATATTCCGGTCAAAGGCGTTTCTTCAATCATTTCCTCAATCGAGCAGAAGGGCTATGCTCCGCCAGATGATCCCAAGAGACCGGAGTCGGTGACGCAGCCTATGCCTGAAATTTGGGAAAGAATGGCTGATGGTAACTATCAGTCCTTGCAGCAGGCTGTGGACCCTCGTTTGAATGGCAATATCTACACCAAGAACAGCGATGGTAGCTTGACCATAAGGCAGGCCGTGTCCTTTGATCCCTATGCCGAATACGCTACCGGTACCAGACCCGGCACAACTAATCTCTATTACAGATCTACTGATGGTAATCTTCGTCCTCTCAAGGCCGAAGTGAAAGCAGATGTGGGGCAGGAACCCGGCCACCCTCCAGGCGCCTGGCAGGATCTTACTTACAAAGCTCCCGCCGATATGGCCTTTGTCAGACAGGAGTTTACTGACGGTGATGGTACCGCCCTTGATGTTCCCAAGATACTGCAGAAGGTGCTGGTGGACGGTAAGATAATCTCTCGCCGCGAAGCTGAGTACAGAGGTATTGTCCCTGGTTATAAGCCGAGAACGGTAGATCCCAATCCAAACGATCAGCCCCTACCGGGACCGGAACCGAAGCCGCAGCCGGAACCGCAACCGAGACCGGAGCCGCTGCCGGAACCGCAGCCGAGACCGGAGCCGCAGCCGAGGCCGGAGCCTCAACCGAGACCGGAACCGCAACCAAAGCCGGAGCCGCAACCAAAGCCGGAGCCTCAACCGAGACCGGAACCGCAACCAAAGCCGGAGCCGCAGCCAAAGCCGGAACCGCAGCCGGGACATAAACCCGGTGACCACGGCGGAAAGCCTAAGCCCTTTATTTCATCGGAAGCTGATTTCGATCGTTTGAATCTCAATAAAAATAGTAATCCTGCCGATGATACCCTTACAAGGGCTGAAATTGACCAGGGCGTGGTCGGAAAGATGTTGTCTTTTGACCGCAATGACAACGGCAATTTGGACAAGAAGGAGTGGATGAAAGCCGCCGGCTCCTTCGGCTTCAATCGCGAGGGAGCTGACCGTGCTTATCGCCTCGCCGATACAGACGGCAAAGATGGCCTGTCTCTAGCGGAGATGAATGCTCTGGCCGACAAGCAAATTGTAAGTTCCATGATGGCCGCTGATAGAGACAATAGCGGAACTATTAGTAGAGGTGAATTCTCTGTTCTGGTAGGCAATCGGGCGGGAAACTGCGACAAGGGCGGTCATGGCCACCATGGCGAACCGGGTGGTGAAACCAAGCCGGAACCGTTGCCGCAGCCGGAGCCTAAGCCGGAGCCAAAACCGGAACCGTTGCCGCAGCCGGAACCTTTACCCAAGCCGGAACCTCTGCCTAAGCCTGAACCAAAGCCGGAGCCAATTCCGCAACCCGGAGATGGAAATCTTCCCAGACCGGGAGTAGACACTCCCAGTAAGCCCACTGACGGTAGTGACCTCTATAACAGTTTCCGAGTCGAAGCGGGAGTCTCCCAGCAAGATGTGGCGCAAGTTAAAGACGCACTGCGCAATGTACCGGAACCTGTAAGGCAAGCCATGCGCGACCTGCATCCGACCGTAAAGATCGTCAACAATATGCCTTCTTTTGCCTCCGGGGCCGCTGCCTATTGGGACCCCGGCAATAATGAAATCGTTGTTGCTGCACGCACCGGTATGGTGAAGGAAGCTGCATCACATGAATTCTGGCATGTGGCTGATACCAGATACGGTATAACCGACGATCCGGGATTCAGAAATGCCGCTGCTAGAGACATTCAGAACGGTGCTGTTTCTAAACTGGGTAAAGCTGCCGGTGTGCTCGTGGATGATCCGGAAGTGAACGGCGTGCCTGTGGGTGATGCCTTTGCCGAAGTGGGTGTCGACTTAGACCGGGAATACGGTGGAGATAGCGACCAGACCGGTATCGCCGGTGCCATGGGAGATGCCTTCAGCAATACCAGAGCCTGGTTGAGTCAGTGGGTGAAGAAAAACTTGAAGTCAGCGTAACCGGTAGTGCAAGCTAAAAGAGGATGCGGAAAATGTCGGAACTGTCAGCGTCGGTGAACGGAAAAGTAGAGACTTTAGTAGATAAAGTCAAGCACAATGAGCCTTTGACCGAAGAACTCAATAGCGTCAAGTTTGAGGACCGTCTCAACCTGGCTAAGGAGGTGAAAGCCAGGATGGAGCAAGAACAGAAACAGGATGCCTCCCTGCCTACCCTGGAGTTGATGGTGGGGCAAGATACACAGAAGCGTCCACATTTAGTGGACATTAAGTCGGTTGCGTCAGGTAAGTCTCAGGACCTTTACGATTTGCCCGGCAAAATTGAGGCACAGCAATTGCCGATTGATCTGAAATTGAACCTGGACGCCGGTCACAGTCGCTATCTTAAGACCGGCGGTAGAGAGAGTATTCGTCCGCAAAACTAGAAGCGGTGTGTGTAGCGGGCGCGGCATTGTTGTGTTGGAAGCGGGAGGGAAGCAGTATGCTGGATTCATTTAGCGAGCAAGAACTGCAGTTGAATTATTTGTGTGCGGCCATGAAGCGCTCAATGCCGGTGGCTGCCGAGTTGAATTCTCTGCCTTTTGAGGAGCGGCTGCCGCTTGCTCTGGCGGCAATTGAGAGACTATCGACTGAGCGCCTGGAGAATAAGTCGATTCCCTTGATTATGTTCAAAACTGCCCTTGATAGCAGGGGGCGAAGACATTTGCTACAGATCGATTGCATCACGTTGGCAAGTTCGGCGGTAGTCTATGAGTTGCCCGGCACCATCAGTAAGCAGCCCCTGGCTGATGAAATGAAGTTGAACCTTGATGCTGCACACAGTCGCCGTCTCAAGACGCAGGGTGTGAAAATCTTGATGCCCCTGGCTGATTTATCCTGTTCGCCCTGAGTCTGCTGCGACAGTGCAATAGACTTTCGAGAATGATCTGTGTGCAAGCAAATTGGTGGCGGATGGTTGCGGAAAGTTTGCCGTAGTTTCCAGTCTTTCGCCTTTCACAGACCTTTGCCCTGCCAATCTTTTGCTGAATGCAATATACTTCCGTGGCTGCCGACTGGAGCTAAGTATCGATTCGGTGCAAGCCGCCGATACTGGTATCAGTAACGATACCGCTATCGGCATCCATTTTGCTGTCTTTATTTTCAGAGAAGACGGCCTCGTTTTAGGTGTATTTTATGCGAACATTCCTATAGTTGTGATGAAGGCGGGATTATCCTTAATTGTCTCGCACCGTCAAGCCCGGAAAGGAAGCAATATCGTGAATGATCAGTCCAGGTCGAGGTTGTTTACGCTGCAGCAGGAAACGTTAGTCGCTGCTTGTGAGGAAGACCAAGTTCCCGGTCGCTATTTGGAGACGGGAAGTATCATTGACGGCAAGTTTCGCGTGCTCAACCTTCTTGGTGAAGGGGGAATGGGGGCCGTCTACAGGGTGCGTCATTTGATGCTCCAGAAAGATGTGGCCCTCAAGACATTCAGTCGCTCATCCTTGACTGAAGAAACTTGTCTGCGCTTTCAACGGGAAGCTCAGGCTCTGGGCAAGTTGAACCACGGAAATATTATTGCCGTATACGATTTTGGTCTGTCGCAGGAGGGTATTCCTTACTACACCATGGAATTTTTGAGCGGCTGCTCTCTTGCCGACCGGATCAAGTCGGATGGCCCTATCGCCGCCGTTGAGGCTGTGCAGGTGTTTCAGCAAGTTTGCCGGGGCTTAAGTCTGGCTCATAGTAAGGGCATCATTCACCGCGATCTGAAGCCGGGCAATATCTTTCTCACTGCCGGCGGTGGCAGTGCCGAAGCCGATGATGTCTGTGCAAAAATCGTTGATTTTGGGATAGCTAGTTTGACTGATACTTCGGGGCAGGGGCAGCGCCTCACCAGATGTGGTGCTGTATTCGGCAGCCCGCTTTATATGAGTCCGGAGCAAGCAGCGGGGCTGCCGGTGACGGCTCGTTCCGATATCTATTCTCTTGGTTGTACTATTTTTGAGGCGCTCACCGGTGTGCCGCCTTATCAGGGGTGCAGCGCTGTGGAAACCGTGGTCATGCACAGTTCCGCGCCCCTGCCCGGTCTGCAAGAGGCTGCCGGCGGTAAGTACTTTCCAGCGGAATTAGAGCAATTGGTGGTAAGGATGCTGGAGAAAGCTCCCCAGGCTAGACCAGCCGATATGAAGGAGGTGGAACTGGCCCTCAGAAAACTAAGCCTTGGAGACACGCTGAGAGTGTCTGCCGATTCAAGGGAATGTGATCAGCCGGCAAACTCAACCAGGGCTTTGGGTTTGAAGCCGGGGCGAATATGTATTCTTTCGGCAGTCTGTCTTATAGGGCTCTGTTTCGCCGCCGCTCTTGGGACCGGTGTTTGGGGCGGCAATTCGTCGCCTCGGGCCGTGCCGTCCGAAAAGTTTGTTGAGAAAAACGATTACGACACCATCAACCCCAATCTTCCTGCCCTGAAGAATCAGGCCACGGGTCTTGATGCTTGCTTGTCCAGGGATGAACTAACGGCTTTTAGAGCGGCTGTGGTTTCCGGTCAGTATGAAAAGGGCATTGGTCTTTTGCGGAAAAATATGGAGCGTCGGCATTACGCCCTCGATTCCCCTGAGCAGGCTGAGCTCCTCTCAAACATCGGGGTCTGTTATTCCAGTCTCAATCAGTATGGTCAGGCTGAGGAAAAGCTTGGCGAGGCAATTAGTATCTTTGAGAGGCAGTATGGTTCCGACAGTGAACGATTAGCGACTAGCTTGATGTTCCTGGCTGTATGTAAGACAAAGCAAGATCAGTTTGCAGAAGCGGAGCAATTATTTCGAAAGGCTCTTTCAATAGCTGAGAGGCGTTTGGGAAAGGATGACTTGTTTGTGGCCGATTGCTTAACCGGCTATGGTCAGATGTATTTTGCGCGAGGTGATCGCACCCATGCCGAGAGTTGTTTGTCGAGGGCTTCATTGATCTACGAACAAAATGAACTAGAGGAAGGAGATTTACGCCTGCGGGCCAAAGCTATTGCTCGCAGCCTCTTAGACCGCATTCAGAGGCGCTAGCCGCTTTACCAGCTCGGGCGAGCTACCGGTGCCGGACGGTGAACGGGTCCGGGTTGTTGCCTGGGGGAGGGCTGCTGTCTGGGGTGATCGCCTGCGGGAGCTTTTCTTTCCTCAGTCTTTTGTTCACTTCTGTGGTTATTGACCTGATCTTTGAAGTTTGCATCGGGGCCGGGCTTGAAGTCCGAGGACTTGCCCTGACGATTTAGCTCATGTTGCTGCTTGGCCCAGGGGCTTCTGTCGAAGTAACGGTCTTGCACTGACTGTGCCGACTGCAGATTCTGTTCGGAAGCGCTGCCGTCTGTGAGGGCAAGTTTGCCGATGGTATTATCGTTTGCCAGTTTCTCGCTTTGAAGAGCGGAAGCCTGGTTGTTTTCCTTTATGAAGGAGCTGAAGCTGCCGTTGTCGTAGTTGTTGATGGCCGATTGCTTAAGCCCGGAGTCGCCGCTTTCCGCTCTTTGTAATTGGGATTCTGCGTTATTGCTAACGCCCTCATTGTTTTCATGTCTCATGATAGTAAGTTGATCTCAAGAAAAGGGGAGTTGGCTGTAATCCTATTTCCGTGACCGTGAGAATGACGTGAAAGTGGAAAAAGACCCGTCCTGCGCCAGGACGGGTCTTTTGTTGTCTGATTTCCGGCTTGTGTTTAGCCGAGCAAGTCGCTTACATCCATGCCTTTGAGGCTCAAAGAGATTTTGTGCTCTTTGGGAGAGAACTTCTTGATGATGGCTTTCACTTGCTGTCCAACCTGTACCACTTCTTCCGGTTTGGTGGTGGGAGTTTCGGACATTTCTACGGTCGGGAGAAGGGCATCTACACCAGGATAAATCTGGACGAAAGCGCCGAAGCTCTGGATCTTACGGACGGTGCCGTTGACCACTTGACCTTCATTGAACTTGTCTTCGATTTCTTTCCACGGATCAGGCTGCATCTGCTTGAGGCTCAAGCTGATATGACCCTTTTCCTGGTCCACTTTGAGGACCTTGGTGGTGACCATCTGACCAACTTTGAGAACGTCGGATGGGTGAGAAACGCGCTCCCAGGAAATTTCCGAGATGGGAAGCAGACCATCGAGACCGCCGAGATCGATGAAAGCACCGAAGTCTGCGATTCTGACCACTTCGCCGGTAACAACTTGACCGGATTCGAGAGTGGAGAGGATTTTTTCTCTCTGGGCAGCTTTCTCTTCCTGTACAGCCAGTCTCTGGCTGAGGATGAGCTTGTTGCGTTTGGTGTCGGTTTCCAAAATCTTCATGGGGATTTCCATGCCGATCAGTTCTTCCGGTGTGGTGCCTTTGACGCGCAGTTGGCTTGCCGGTACGAAACCTCTCAGTCCGTAGACATCGACCACTACGCCGCCTTTGACGACCTGTGAAATTTTGGCGCGGATGGTGTCATCGTTGCGCTTCATGTTTTCGAGCTGTACCCAGCCTCTGGCTTGAGCAACACGCTTCAGTGAAAGTGTCAGTTGTCCGTTTTCATTCTCTTCTCTGAGAATGTAAAACTCCAGGCTTTCTCCGACCTTACAAACGTCTTCGATATGGTCAACCGGCATGTTTGAGACTTCTTTGAGGGGCACGAAACCTTCCGATTTGCCGCCCACATCAACGAGTACACCGTCTCTCTCGATACGCACCACGCTACCCGGCACGATGTCGCCTTGCTCGAACTTGAAACTCAAAGATTCTTCAAGAAGACGCTCGAATTCGGATTTTGCGTTTTCTAACTGCTGTTCTGTCACTGAAATTGTCACTCCCTTGTCCTTTTGAATTGGTGGCTCGACTAGCATCATTGTCAGTAGTTCTCCACTCTTGCATGAATTGCATGTAGATTTGGTTTGGGCCGTCAAGCCACAGGCGCCTTCGAAAGAATCTCCATCCGGCGGGGTACGCGTGGATGGTTTCCTTGCTTGCGCGACTTATCAGTTTACGACCCCTGGGGCACAAGCCTTTCAGGGCCGCAACCTTACTCTTACCAACGATTTTGAGGTCGCTTCAGAGGGGTCGCGCACTGGCGAGTTCCACAATATAGACCAATGTATATCCAGCTTTCAAGAGAAGTGTTTGAGGTTTAAGTGAACATTTAGACTTGTGCTTGCAAAGGCTGGTTATTTTCCGCTAACAATTGCCCGGTTAGACCTCGTACTGCTTCTGCTTGGGCATGCCGCGGGTATTTGCGACTGCCGGTCGAGTGTCTGTGTGAACGACGTATTAATGTATGGCCGACGGAGGTGTTTTCGGCTTCTTTTCGGGTTCGCTCCAGAGGGCTCCAGGGCTCATCAATTCTATATTCTGAAGGGATTGTAGGACGTTTCCAGCAGGGCAACCCTTGACTATAATTAGCACCGACAAAGGTACCGGCATTGGTTGTTTTTATAGATCCGGCTTCGCACCGAAAGTCGGGTTGGGGAGTTTACAAATGAGGAAAATACGTCATCTGACACTGGTCGTTTCGGCCATCGGCTTGAGCGCCGGACTGGCGACGGCTGAGGTTCATGCCAAGCCGCAACTGGAGCTCTTGAAATTCTCGGGCGCAAAGCCTGCGGAGACCACAAGTACGGTTGGCGCTGCTGAAATGGAGCGTACCAATCAGCGGGTGGAGGCTCTTCGCAAGCGTACCGAACAGGCCAGGCAGCAGTTGGAAGCCGCCAAGGCTCACTTGCGTGCCGCCGAGGCGGAGTACAAAGCTGCTCGCGCTGAGAAGGAAGCTTTGATTTTGCGCAATAAAGCCACCGAACTGGCCTCGGTTGCCGTCGGTGAAGGCGCGCAGAAGACCGAAGCAAGCCCGGCTAAGACCGAGGCCACTGCCGGTCGTATCGATCCTTCCGAACTGGCTCCCAGT
The DNA here is from genome assembly GCA_016212515.1 of Candidatus Melainabacteria bacterium. GTDB lineage: Bacteria > Cyanobacteriota > Vampirovibrionia > Obscuribacterales > Obscuribacteraceae > Obscuribacter. The sequence goes on along the minus strand of JACRFZ010000020.1, from coordinate 32,678 downwards.
GAGACGGTTAGCGCCGGTACTGCACCGGCGCCGGGTCAGCCGCAAGCGGCCACTCTGGATGACCTGCGGCAGTAAGTTGCTTGCTGAATAAATGAAGGGTGGTCGTTTCTCAGGAGGCGATCACTTTTTCATAGGCCAGTCTGGCTGCTTCCTGCTCGGCGGCTTTCTTCGACTTGCCGCTGGCGCTGGCTATGATCTGACCGGCAATCTCCACGGAGACCTTAAAGGTCGGATCGTGGGGCGGACCTTCGGTTTCCAGAACCTGGTAGCAGGGCAGACCTTGGCCCCTGGACTGGGTGAATTCCTGCAACTGGGCTTTGAAGTTGTCCTTTACTTCATCCCGGTCGGCAATCGTGGTGGGGTTGCCGAAGAGCCTCACCAGTAGGGTTTGTACGTGGAAGAGTCCGAGATCCTGATAGATGGCGCCAATCAGGGCTTCCATCGCCTGGGCCATTATGGAAGGGCGCATTTGCACCTTCTGACCCAAAAGGATGTATTTACTGAGACCGATTTCCTGGGCTATTTCCGCCAGTACTTTGTCCGACACAAGCACGGAGCGCAGTTCGGTCAGTTTACCTTCATCGTAGTCGGGAAAGCGTTCCAGCAAGTATTCGCTTATAACAAAGCGCAGAACGGCATCTCCGAAGAATTCCAGTCTTTCGTTATCTTTTGCTCCCGGTGTTTCCACGGCGCTGGAACTGTGGGTAAGCGCTTCGTGGACCAGACCCATTCGACCGCACGTTACTCCGAGCTTGTTGCAAAGTTGATCAAGCTCTTTGAAACGTTTGGGGGTCAGTTGGTTTCCACTCATGCGACTTTCAATTCTAGTGTTGACGGGTGTGCTGGCTATGTTGGTAATTGCTACTGCTTTCAAGGGATTCCTGTGCCTCATTCCTTCCTATTGTCGAGACTACAAGAGGCGAGAAAAGAGCGCTCATTTTGTTAACCATTGTTTCCAGGATATATCGCTAGAGATTGGCTTATTTACTTGGTTGTTGCTCGTTTTATCTTGATCTTTTCAGGCTTTCAAAGAACTGGAGTGCTCACCTTAACTTAAAGCCATGCAGCACAAAGCGGGAAAGAATTTCGGGTGAGTTTCCTTTTAACGGTTACCACTTTCTCACTGAGTGGGCGATTTACCGTTCACAGGTGCCTGCCGGCTTGCTTTGACAACTGGTGGGAGATTGGTGCTTACCTGGCTATAATCTAGGTGTCACACCGGCCTGTCTCCGGCCTGGTATGCTTTAGAGTCGAGAACAGACAACCTCTTGAATAGTGGTAATCGGGAAGCCCAATTTTAGTAGCGAAAGAAAGACAGGAATTCTCCAAGCAGTATTCGGTCTGGATAGTAAGCAATAACGCTAGAGATGAGCGCTCTTGGTTCTAAGTATTTGAGAGAGTCAACATTAAGAGGAAGGCTCTGATCAACATGGATCAAAGTGCGCTGCAGCTAATTCAAATCGTAATCTTTGTGGTGGTGGGCTTTGCTCTACCGGCCCTGGGTATGATTCTTCTGGCTTGGGTCTTGCAATTGGCCCTGGGTTACCACAGACCCAACCCCACCAAAAACCAACCTTATGAGTGCGGTATGAAGCCTCTGCAAGAGGCGCTGGTGCAGTTCGACATCCGCTATTACCTCTACGCGTTGTTGTTCATACTTTTCGATATCGAAGTCATATTCATCATTCCCTGGCTCCTGGCCACCGACAACATTCCTCGCATTCTATTAGGTACGGAAGCTTTCAACCGTGTGGTAGCCACGGCCAACGCCGGCACCATGCTGGGTCTGAAGATGATCGGACCTATGGAGATTGGTTTATTCCTGGTCATTCTCACGGCCGGTTTGGCTTATGCCTGGAAGAAGGGAGCGCTCGAGTGGGAGCAGTAGAAAGGTTTTTCCAAGTTAGAAGTTTTAGATTTGAGTAGGACAAGGTTATGAGTGAAGGCAACTTAATTAAGGTAGGTTCTCCCTACGTTCCCGACGAGTTGAAAGATACCGTCACCCTGACTTCTCTGGATCATGCCATTGACGCTCTGGGTGAATTGCTCAGCCCGGTCATATCGCCGGTAGCCAACCTGGCTCGCTCCAATTCCGTCTGGCCCCTCACTTTCGGAACCTCATGCTGTGCCATCGAGATGATGTGTGTAGGTATGTCGGCTTTCGATATTTCCCGCTTCGGCTCTGAAGTATTCCGCGCCACCCCCAGGCAGGCCGATATGATTCTTACTGCCGGCACCATCACCAGGAAAATGGCCCCGGCGCTGATTACTCTTTATGAGCAGATGCCGGAACCCAAATATGTTATCGCCATGGGTGCTTGTACCATTACCGGCGGTATGTTCAACGACAGCTATTCCGTGGTGCAGGGCGTAGACCGAATCATTCCCGTAGATGTCTATCTGCCTGGTTGCCCTCCCAGACCGGAAGCGATTCTTGATGCCCTGCTCAAACTGCAACAGAAGATTCGCACCGAGAATTATCATGAGCGCAAAAAGCGTACTTACAATCAGCGTGCAGTGCGCTACGTAGACTACGACACCGGCAAACTTGTGGACGATCTCGTGGAAGAGGCGAGACAAGAAGCCGATGCCGTGCTGGCGGGTGGCGCCACCATCGCCCTCAAGAGCGAAGAGAAACAGGCAGAAGCAAGCGAGAAGAAAGACTAGTCTTAGACCGGTAAACAGTAGAAAACGAAGAGAAGTAGAGACTTTCAATGACACACGATGCAAAACCACCGGCACAACCCGAGGCTCCACTGGAACCCGGTCAATACGGGCAGTTTTTGAAAGAGCATGGTATTGCCACCAACAGGTTGGCTGACTCCTGCGGCATAGAAACTATTGCCATTCAAGCAGAGCATCTGCCCTCGGCCCTCAAGCTGTTGCGCAACAGCCAGGAAGTGAAGCTCGATTTGCTCATCACGGTATCGGGAGTAGACAACAACGAGACCTTTGATTCCGTCTACCACCTCTGGTCCTATTCCCACACCAATGAACTGGTGATCAAGGTAATGATCAAGAAGACCGATGTGCCGGAAGGCAAACTGCCGATGGTTCCAAGTATTTCCAACTTCTGGTCGGCGGCAAATTGGCACGAGCGCGAGACCTACGATCTGGTGGGAATCCGCTATTCCGGTCATCCCTATTTGCGGCGCATACTCAATCCCTGGGATTGGGAAGGACATCCGCTTAGGCGCGACTACAAGCAACCGGTGGACGGTCTCAACGACAAGAATCCCCACAGCTTCCGTTAACGATCAGATAGAGACGAAGAGATAAATAGGACATTCGAGATGGCTACCGAACTACAAAATGTGGACCTGAAAACTGATGAGATGATCATCAACATGGGTCCTCAACACCCTGCCACTCACGGCGTACTTCGCCTCATCCTCACCCTGGACGGTGAGATGGTGCGGCATGTTGAGCCCATTCTTGGTCACCTGCATCGCGCCCAGGAATGGCAGGGGCAGAATCGTACCTGGTTCCAGTATCAGGCCCTCATCGATCGGGTCGATTACCTTTCGGGCATGTTCACATCCTGGGCCATGGCCCGGTCTTGCGAACAACTAGACGGCATCACCGTTCCCCGTCGCGCCGAGTACCTGCGGGTGCTGGTTTCCGAGATGAACCGCATCACCTCACACCTGCTCTGGCTCGGTACATACCTTATTGACCTTGGTGCCATGTTCGGCTTCCCCTTCTATCCCTTCCGGGAAAGGGAGAAGCTTCTCGATCTCCTGGAAGAGATTGCCGGTCAGCGTATGATGTTCAACTACATCCGCATCGGTGGTGTACAAAGAGATCCCAAAGCCGACTGGTTTCAGCGGGTCAAGAAATTTACCGATGAGTTTCCGCAGCGTATTGATGAATACGAAGCCATCGTCACCGAGAACCCGATCTTCTTAAAGCGCACCAAAGGTGTCGGTATTCTCAAGCAGTCAGTGGCCAAAGACTACGGCGTCACCGGACCCTGCATTCGCTGTTCCGGTATACCGCTGGATTTGCGCCGCACCAAGCCTTATTCGGTCTTCCCTGAACTCAAGTTCGATGTCATCACCTATGACAAAGAAGGCGATACCTGGGACAGATATATGGCTCGCATTCTGGAAATGCGTCAGTCCAACGAGATTATCAAACAGTGCCTGGACATGATTCCGGAAGGCGAAATCATGGCCAAGAAACAGATGGCCGGTATGCGTATCAAAGCCGGTGAAGGCTTTGCCGCTGTTGAGTCGCCCCGCGGCATTCTCGGCTGCTATGTCACTTCCACCGGCGGTGAAAAGCCCTTCCGTTTCCGCTGGCGCAATCCTTCCTTCTGCAACCTCTCGGTTCTTTCGGAACTGTTGGTTGACAGTCCCATTGCCGACATCATGGCAATCTTTGGTTCTATCGACGTCATCTTGCCTGACGTCGACAGATAAGGCTGAGTCGTCGCAAGACGGAAGTTCGAGAGCAAGAAGATAAGTAGTAGTAGTGAAGGAAATCGAGAAATAATGATTTCAAACGGCAACGAAATCGGAAAATTGACCCTCCTCAGCATAGTCTGGCTGACCATCGTTTTTGTGGCGGTGTGGATGGTTACCTGGGCAGTGGGAATTCTTTTGCCGATGATTCTCTCCAACAGCCTGGGAGAAAAGGCGCTACTAATCAATGAGATTCTTTGCTTCATCACTCCGGTCCTCTCCATTCTGGTCTTCATCCCCATCAACGCCATGTTCATGGTTTTGATTGAAAGACGTGCCCTGGCTCTTTTCACCGTCCGCAAAGGACCAAACATCGTCGGACCGGACGGTTATTTGCAAACTGCCGCCGATGCGGTCAAATTGCTCTTCAAGGAAGACATTACTCCCACCGGTGCCGATGCCTTCATGTTCACCCTGGCGCCCATTGTTTTCTTTGCTCCCTCCATCTTTGGCGCCGTGCCGCTTCTGGCTGCCGTCACCAATAATCACGCACTCTTCCAGGTTCTCAATCTGCCCACCGGTATCTTTTATGTATTGGCTGCCGCTTCCATCCCTGTGGTGGCACTGGTGATGGCCGGTTGGTCTTCCAACAACAAGTATTCTCTGGTCGGCGGCTTGAGAAGCGCTGCCCAGGCTATCAGTTACGAGATCCCGCTGGTGCTGTCCATTATTACCATCTGTGTGCTGGCCGGCACCCTCGATCTTGTCAAAATCACCCAGCAGCAGGCCGGCGGTATTCTCAATTGGAATATCCTTGGCGGCGGTGCTCTCAGCGGTATCGATAAGTTTCTAGCCGGTACAGTGACCGGGCAGCCTGTGGGCAACATTCTTGCCACCTGCTATCCCTTCTCCGGTCTTTCATACCTGGCAGTGGGCGCTCTCATCATTTCAACCATTATCGCCTTCTGGTTGTATTTGACTGGTGCTTGCGCTGAGATCAACCGCATCCCGTTCGATTTGCCAGAAGCTGAATCGGAGTTGGTTTCCGGCTATAACACCGAATATAGCGGCATCAAATTCGCCATATTCTTCCTGGCTGAATTCACCAACCTCTTTGTCGTCTCCAGCATCGCTACGGTCATGTTCCTGGGTGGCGGCGACAATCCTATACCAGTCTGGATTCTCGACAGCATTGCACCGCTGAAGCAGGCAGTTGCCTTACTCAATGATTCCTTCCTGGTTCAAACTCTGCATCTGGTCAACCCTGAGACGCTCTTCTCCACACTCTGGGTTATCCTGAAAGTCTATTCGCTGGTATTTTTCGCGATTCTCATCCGCGGCACTCTGCCACGATTCCGTATCGACCAGCTCATGGATTTCGGTTGGAAGCGCTTGATTCCGCTTTCGCTAATCGTCTTTATCGTCGTGGTATTCGCAAGGGGGTTGGTAATCTGCCATGGCTAATTTATTGGCTAGAGCTTTTAGCGGTTTGAACCAGGTCAGACGCGGTCTGTCTACGGTTTTTGGCCACTCCTTCAAGGAGCCAATTACCAAGGAATATCCGCAGATCGTGCCGGCTATCACCACTCACTTCCGCGGGCGCCTGGCGCTTACGGTTAATCCTGAGACCGGCGATCACTTATGTATCTCCTGCCGTCAGTGCGAGCGTGTTTGCCCGGACAAGTGTATTGAAATCACTTCCGCCAAGAGTGCTGAGACCGGCAAACTTGAACTTATCGATTTCCGTATCGACCACGGTCTTTGTATGTTTTGCGGACTTTGCACGGAAGTTTGTCCGACCTATTGCATCATCAATACCAACGACTTTGAGTTGTCCGAGTATTCCCGCGAAGCCCTCATTTACGATTTGAAAAAGTTGACTCTCAGTCAAGACGAGTCGGCCTTCTATTTTGAGAAGAAGGAAATGCCTCTGCCCAAGCCTAAACCGGCTAAAGCTGCTGCTCCCGCGGCCGCCAAGCCGGCGGCCCCTGCTGCCGCAGCAGCCACCGCGGCTCCTGCAGCCGCTCCCAAGGCGGAAGAGGCAAAAGCAGAAGCTCCCAAAACTGACGCTGCTAAAGCGGAAGCCCCCAAGGCTGAAGCTCCTAAAGCCGATGCTGCAAAAGCGGACGCTCCTAAGGAAGAGGCCCCTAAAGCTGATGCGGCTCCGGCCAAAGAGGAAGCTAAATCGGAAGTGAAGCCTGAAGCGAAGCCCGAAGATAAGCCTGAAGAAAAGAAGGACTGATTTAGTCTGAGCGCTAGACCGTAAGGAAAAGGACAGAGGAAGAAAATGCTTGGCAGTTTGTTAGCAGCACCCATAGTAGAGACGTGGCTCTTTTATTTGTTCGCCACTATGGCCATTGTACTGGCGGTAGGCGTGCTAGTGGACCGTGTTGTGATCCGCAGCGGTTTCATTCTAATTGGTGTGTTCGGTTCCATTGCTGCGCTGTTCTTGCTCCTGTCGGCGCAGTTCCTGGCGCTTGCCCAGGTGATGATATACGCGGTGGCTATCACGCTCGTTATTGTTATCGCGCTCATGTTGACCAATCCCCGCATGGAAGACGACACCATAGTTGAGAAGGCTGAGCGCATGGCCGGTCCGGCGCAGTTCTTCCTGTCTGTGAAGCAGGGCTTTCCACTCTGGGTTTCGGTCATCATTTTCTCCACCATCTATGTGGCCTTGACCGGTGAGAAACGGTGGCCTGTATCCACCGAGCCGGTAGCGCAGGATGTCGTGAAGGTGCTTGGTGAACAACTGACCACCACTTATGCCATTCCGTTTGAATTCGCTTCCGTGCTTCTTCTGGCTGCCTTGATGGGAGCTATCATGCTTGCTAAAAACGAGAAAAAAGAAGTCGAACCCACATCTTCTGAAGACCAAAAAGCCGAGGAAAACTTGGCACTTTCGAGGTAGACATGAACGCACCGAACCAACTAGTACTGAAGCGTGAGAAAGAAGGGGCAGCCAAGCTGGCTGTGTTTTTTGTGGCCCTCAGTGCCGCTCTGGTAGGCACCTATGCCGGCATCGGCGTGGATAAAGTGCTAACCCATCATTATGATTTCTGGTTCTGCGTCATCCTGGGCGGACTGGGCTGGGCTTTTCGCTCCGTGGGCGGCAACAAGCCTGTGATTGTAGCGGCTACCTTGCTTTCCTGCTTCATAATGCTCACTTTCTATCAGGCTCCTCTGCTCCGCTACCTGATTCTCGCCGCTCTTCTCTTTGCCATGGGCGTTTACGGCATGTGCCGGCAGCGCAATGCCGTTCGCGTTCTGATGTCCATCGAACTGATGCTAAATGCCGTCAACATCAACTTGATTGCTTTCTCCAAGTATGTCGATCCCGGTCAACTGAAAGGCCAGCTATTCGCCATCTTTATTTTGACTGTGGCAGCGGCTGAGGCGGCAGTAGGTCTGGCTATCGTGTTGTCGCTCTACCGCAACACTTCTACGGTCGACATGGATCGCTTCAACCTGCTCAAGTGGTAGGCTCTAAGGCAATTGCACATCAATGCCGGTAACGTCTTTGAAGATGCCCAGTTTGCTCTTCATCTTGTTGCCGACGTGAAACTTGGTCTTAGGTAGGGCGCTCTTTAGCTGTGCCAGTTGTCCTTCCTTAAGTGACTTTGACTCGATTCTGATGGTTTCGAGGGGCAGGTTTTTCAAGGTCAGGACGCCAGCGGCACTGACATTGGTGTTTCTCAGATCAATAGACCTGAGGTTCTTTAGTTTGGCTAATGCAGCCATGCCTTTGTCGCCAACCAGGTGATTCTCTCGCAGATCCAGATATTCCAGATTCTTGCAGCCGACCAGGTATGCCAGGTCGTCGCTCCGCAGATGGCACTTGTTTAGATTGAGATACTTCAGGGTCTTCAGATCTTTGAGGGCGGCCAGATTTTTTCCTTCGATGTCATTAAAACCCAGATCTATGCTGCTCAAACACTTTGCTCTGGCCAGGCTGAACAGGCAAGCACCTTTCACTTCCGTGTGGGAAGCATCCAGGTAAACCAGTTTCTCGAGTGCGGCAAACTTAGCAACGCCGCTGTCGGAAAGCTCGGTGTTGGCGATGTCCAGCTCTCGCAACTGCCGGAAGCGGAGAATGTCGGCTGCATGTTCGTCTTTCACATTGGCATAGTCGAAACCCATGGAGTAGACGTTTTCAACCGGCATGGTCTTAAGCACTTGCAAGTATTTGATGATGGTGGGATTAAAGCGAATCGAGAGCTTCCAATCAGGACTTATCCCCACGAGTCCCATGGCTCTGCTCTGGAATTTATGGCTGTAGTACTTGCCTCTTGAGGCTTTCATTTCGGTAACACGGAAGATCTCGCCGACACTGTTGTCGACTGGGAACTTCAGTGCTTTTTGCGGCGCCTGAGCCAGGGCCTGACCGGCAAGGAAGATGAGACTGAGAACTAGTGGTGCTGGCTTCACAAGTTTACTCCTGCAGGAAATGCAAGGGTGCTACTGAATGTGGTGCGTATCCCCTGGTGAGTAGGCTATCAGTGTCCTCTTCTACCACCGCCTCGAGCCCCGGCCGGTCTGCCACCGGCAGCGGCTCGATTGCCTCCGGCCGGTCTGCCACCGGCAGCGGCTCGATTGCCTCCGGCCGGTCTGCTACCGGCAGCGGCTCGATTTGCGGCTGTGGTTCTACCGCCGGCTGCAGCGGCAGGGGGTCTGCCGTTTGCTGAAGAGAGAAACGGATTGGCGGTGCCCTTCTTTTGCTGCCAGTTTTTCCATTGAGCAGAATTAGTTGTCTTTTGCTTTTGGTACCAGGCTTGCTGTTGCTGCAGGTTGGTGGCGTGCTGGTTATATATTTGATTGTTGACCTGGGTGACATTAGCCGTCTTGGTGGAGTTATTGATGTAAACCGGCTTGCCGCCCCTGTGGTAGTAGGGGTAACCGCCTACCGGGTAGTGAATGGGAGTACCGTAGGGCACGTTGTTGTAGTAGGAATTCGTCATGGCTGCCCCGAGCATGGAACCGGCCATGGCTCCGATCCCGGCGGCAGCGGCACCGCTTGCAGTCTGGGGCGCTTCATTGTAGTTATTCGTCACCTCCGGTTGCGGTGCGTACTGCGGAACGTTCTGCGTCTTTTGGGCATTTTGCATGGCGCTAATGATACTGGTAAGGTCAACCGTCTCATTGTTCTTATCCACATACCAGTAACCGCCCTGGGCACCTATATAGATTTGTACGGTCGAGCCGTTCACTCCGGCGCCCGGCAAGGGCAGCACAAGACCTTTGGGGGTTACTACCATTTGCGAGCCGCCCGGACCCGGCCTGGTCTGGAGCGTTACCACCGAGACCTGAGAATCGCTGTTTTGCGTTTGAGGCGTCTCGGCCGGAGCAGTACTTCTGGCGGCGTTGTTTCGGTCGCGCAATCTGCCCCTCAGTCCCTGGGCTGATGCGGTCTGGACGCTGAGGGCAATAGCCAGCGAAAGTGCCGTCAGGCAGACGACGAGAGGACGTTTGCTTGTCATAGATTTAACTCCATTTGACCAGAAGAATAAGGCGCAAAATTGAAGTATGCTCCACCTGCAGTTGTCTCCATTTGAATTGGAAGCCGGCTTCAGGCTTATTTTAGCAGCCCGATTAGCGGCGCACTTTTTCCTAGGCGGCTGGTACCGCCAGCCAGAAACGGCTGCCTTTACCTCTTATGCTTTCTACTCCAACGGAGCCGCCATGGGCCTCCGTCAGAAGTTTGCAAATGGCCAGACCGAGTCCGAACCCCTTGCTGTTTTCTTTGTCTGATGCCTGATAGAACTTTTCGAATATATGTTCTTGATCTTCCGGTTCGAGGCCCGGACCCTGATCTTCTACAAAGATTGCCACCATCGATTTTTCTTTGCCGCAGTAAACAGTGACGAGTGAATCGGGCGGAGAAAATTTTATAGCATTGGATAAGAAGTTGACCAGTACCTGTAAAAGCCGCTTAGGGTCTCCCTCCACAGCCAGGGCCGTGCAGTTGTTCTTGATGGTCACACGTTTCTCTCTGGCCAGGGCGGCCACGCTGTCCAGGGCTTCTTGCGCGAGCTGAGGAACCTGCACTGTTTCAATATCAAGCTCCAGTTGACCGGCTTCCAGCTTATCCATGGTGAGAAGATCATTTACCATCTCCACTACTCGCTTAATATTGGTCTGGACGGAGTTGATTTGCCTGACCGCTATGGGCGGCAACTCCGGCATCTTGTCGCTGGCCAGAATCTGCATAGAGACCTGACAGCTCATGAGGGGAGAGCGCAGATCGTGTGCCACCATTTCCATTAGGGATTGTCGATGTTCGTTGGCCCTCTTCAATTCGGCTGCGGCATTATGCAGCACTTCATCCAGGTAGGCCAGTTCGTCGTTACCCTTCACTTGCCGCTCCAGAGCTTGACCGGTAGGAATTTTTCTGGCATTTTCCACAAGTACGGAAAGGCGGCCGGTAATGTTGTTTATGAACCAGATGAGCATTACCGCCACAAGCATAAAGTTCACAATCATGCCGGTGAGAATTTGATCTTTTACCGATTGCCTGGCCGCCACTTCTTCCTTGCGCATCTGGGCCAGCTGGTCTTTTTCTGCAGAGATCATGCGCATGAGAAGACCCGTGCGCACGCCTATTTCCTGCATGGTCTCCCGGAACTCTTTCATATGGCTCCACAGGTAGGTGAAGCTATTGCGTTCTTCCGTCGGTTCCAGAGCCTGTAATTCTTTCAGTTGTACCTCGATAATTCCTCGCATCTGTTTGACATGCCCTAGCTGTGTTGGGCTATCGGCCAGTAGATTCTCGAGTTCATCAAACTGGCTACGAAGTTTGGTTAGCGCCAGCTTTCCTTCCTGGGCATAGGGCTTATGGCCGGTGATTATGTAGGTGCCCAGATTGGATGTGGTGCTCATGAAAATAGCAATGAGCCAATTCACTTGCTCTACGACGGTGCTCTGTTTTCTCTCGGCCAGGGCCATCTGTTCGGCTTTGGAGACCACGCCGCCCAGTTCAAAAAAGAAGAGAGTTTGAATGAGAAGTGGCACCAGCACAAGCAGCAGGCTCTTGTGCAAGACCTTGGGGGCTAACAGTTGTTTCAACAGTTGGTGCGGCAAGTTTCGGTGTGTCTTATTCCGGTTTTCAGATGAGCTCTAATTACGGCGCTTGGACCGGTCCGGCCCCGGCGAACATCACATAGTCTACTTCATATGGGTCCGACCATTGAAATTTACCGTATCTCCGGACCTTTGATGGAGGCGCCGGCACTGGTTCCTGCCCCGGCTGAACTCGGCAGAGAGGGTTGCCCCCTTCCGTCGCTCTGCCCCGGATCTATATATAGCCGCCTACCGGGCGGCTCCGCCAGGTTGCAGGCCGGACCGGCGGTGCCTCCTTCCTGCCGTCGTGGCTTGTTTTCATTATCCCGAAGCGGAATTTGGCTGCTTTTGCAAATTAGCGGCCCGGGGGCTTTAGAAATTGAAGGCGGCCGTAATTATATCTCTCAGGCGGAAAAGACTCCTTCAGCGGGCGGATCGACCAGACGCCACCTTCTTTGGCATTGTTGTCTGCCACCATGACTTCGCCGTCGCCGCGTCTGCCCACTATGACGGCTATGTGCCCGGCACCACCGCCCTGGGAAGCCACTCTGCCGATCTTATTGCCGTAAACAACGTCGCCGGCAGTGGCGCTATCCATCGGGGTAGGGCGCCAGCCGGCCTCACGCAGGTTGTTTTTCAGACCAACCGCCAGCGGCGATGTCTCAAATTTGTAGCCGGCTGCTTTCAGGAAGACTCCCAGTGAGGCCGCACAACCGGCTTCGCCGTTATCGACAATATCTTTGTAAGGTGTTTTCGCCCAGAGTTTCTGCCCTTCAAATTCCCTGGCCAGTGCGGTGGTGGAACGGGGGCTTCTGAAAGCGGCCTGCATAACTTCCGGTTGCTCTCCCGCAAAGGCTAGAGCCGGTTCTGCCAGATTTTTATCGCTTTCCTTCGCCAGACCAAAGTTCGGCAGGACGGCCTGGGCTCCGTCAGTCAGACGTCTTGTCGCGTTAGCGCTATTCACTGAAAAATCAAGGGTATTGCCGGGCTGAAAGGCGTTTTGAACTAAGAGGGTGCGGCTGTCCGGGACGCTCTGTATGTTATGAGCTTCGGTTTGCTCACCGGTCTGGTGAGGCCTCTCTGGGTGAAATGTGACCATGATGGTAAACCTTGAAGAATATGATGCTAGAAATATTGGGGTAGGTGGTCAGGGGGTTGCTTTCCACGGTCTGAGCTTACCTTTTCAGGTGTGAAGGATTTGTAAAACGGAGAGTTAGTTTTGAGCCCGGGATTTGGAGAAATCCCGGGCTCTGGCAGCAACCTTAATCTAGACCAGGCGCTGTGAGAATGTCGTGAAACTGTTTTTTCAGTCCAGAATGGCTTTGCGCAAGAAACCCACGGCCCAGTTGTGCAACTGATTCCATCCGATCACATGGCGCATGGACATCATGCGCCGACGTTTCTCTTCGCTGTCAAAGGAAAGAGCTTGCTGGAAAGCTAAACCGACAGCTTCGGCGCTGTGGGGATCGACTAGCAGCGCCCCTCTGGCCAGTTCGCTGGCTACACCGGCATTCTGGGAGAGCACCAGGGCGCCCTGCTCATCAAGGCGAGAGGCTACGAATTCTTTGGCGATTAGATTAAGTCCGTCGGCGGTGGAGTTGACACTCAGTACTGCTGCTGCCTGATACCAGGCTGCTAATTCCTGCTGGCTGAGAGTTTCGCGTAAGTAAACAATGGGGGTCCAGTTGTCTTGTTTGAACTGGGTGTTGATGTTTTCTATTTTGCGTTCAACTGCCTCTTTGTATTCAATTAGTTCCGTGCTCGCTTCTTTCACTTCCTGGGCGATTTGTACGTAGTGGAAACGTTGGTGGAATTCCTCATGGTTGGTGAGGAATTCCGTCAGTCCGTTCAACCGCTCCAGTATGCCTTTGTTCGGCTCCAGCCTGTCTACTCCCAGTATGAATTGATGAGCCAGCCCCAACTGCATTGAGAGGGCTTCCGCTTTGGGTCTGGCTTTCGCGGCCAGGTCTTGCCAGTACGGTACGTCTATACCCAGAGGCATGATGGCCAGTCTACATGTCTTGCCTTTCTGGGAAATTGTCATTGCCTCTCGGTCTATGACTGCTTCCGGGTAGAACTGCTCAACTGCATCTATGAAGTTCTGGGCGTATTTCTTGGTGTGGAAACCAACCAGGCGATTAAGCAGGAGTGCGTCTACCAATTCTTTGCCGCAAGGATAGCTTGTGATTATGGAGGCTTCCGGGAAGGGAACGTGCCAGAACTGACAGAGTATGATGCCTGCTTCGGAACCGATTATCGGTGCCGCGAGAGCCAGTTGGTAGTCGTGCAACCAGAACAGGCTGGGGTAGCTTTCGGAGTTGGCTATCAGGCAGTGAGAGGCAATCAATTCATTCAATTGTTTGAATGATTTCCAGTCTTCCTGGTCGAAGACGGCTTTCTCCGGAAAGCCGTGCAGAAGTGGTGACAGGTAATTCTGGCAGAAGCGACGGTGGGCTTTGATCAACCACTGCGGCACATTGGGATTGTGAAAGGTGAAACCGCTTGAACCGGTGGGCGAGAAATCTTGTTCAGGTAAGTCTGTCAGAGCAAACCAGTTGACCCTGGTGTTGAGTCGTTTTACCACTGGGGAAAGGGATGCCGGCAAGCCGCCAGTGCCGCCTGGTCCGGCGTAAGAAATGACGCTGACATTGGGGAGGGCAATTTCCAGTTGGCCAAGGTCTTCATCGGATACCGGCGTCAAAAGGACGGGAGCTGTGGCAATTGTGGGCATGGTGAAAGTCTCGGACGAAAAGTACTCAACGCGAGATGCCAGACCGGCTTAAAGCTATACCGGCCTAATTAATTTGCCGCCCACTTTAATGGGCTTCTTAAGAGGGAGCACCGGGGATGATTTGCTCCCAATTTATTTCAATTTCATAACTTGATAATAAGGTAGTGGATATGCTTGTGGATATCAAGTTGCCATGAGGTGATTTAATGGGAGTTATTGTTAATGTTCAGCCGCGGATATCCCCCATATGGGGGCTTCCGCTTATTCCAGCAGTCCAGGAATGTCCACGATTTCCACACGCCGAGCACGGACATCGACCTTCGGCACCAGGGCTTTTACAAAAGGCACCAGATGTGTTTTTTCTGTGTCTGTGGTGGTATCAGCAGCGGTGACTTCCAGTAGCTGATTGCCTTCCCCGTAGACAGCGCTGATAGTGCCGAGTTTCGTGCCGCCGGTTGTGTAGGCTTCCATGCCGATTAAGTCGTTTATCCAGAACTCGTCTTCGGCCAGTCCACCCATTTGGCAGCGCTGGGTGAAGACTGTAGCGCCTACTATCGGCTCAGCCGTCGTGCGATCCGGATATTCCTTTAATCGCAAAAGAATTGCCCGTCCTTCCGGATAGATCTTGCTGACGGTGGCGTATGTGGTGGCACTGTCGGTTACTAATTTTACTTTCTTGATTCTGTCGATCAAGTGGAAACCTGTAAATAGAGTTAGTTTGAAGTCGCCTCTCAAGCCCTTTAGTCCGGAAATCTCCGCGATTTTTGAGGTGAAGTCGTCTGTTTCCATTGTCTATTGACCAACCTTCTTCTCTTGTACTATGGGGCGGCTGTCTTCCTTCCAGCGTTTGAAGAGTTGGTTGTCGAAATCGAATTGATCGAGCACTCGGCCGACTACAAAATCTACTTGATCTTGCACAGTCTCGGGGCGATGATAAAACCCTGGAGAAGCGCAGGAGACGATGGCGCCGGCTTCCGACAGCGCCAGCATGTTCTTCAACTGAATGTGACCAAAGGGCATTTCTCTTACTACGATCATGAGCTTGCGCCGTTCTTTGAGCGTGACGGCGGCGGCTCTGTGGATCAAGTTTTCAGTCAGTCCTGCGGCAAGGGCACCGAGGGTCCCCAGGCTGCAAGGCAGCACGACCATACCGCGTGTACGGTAGGAACCGCTGGCGACGCTGGCACCATAGTCGTTGAGCGGGTGTAATTTTAGTGGTACTGCCTTTGGTAGCTTCAAATAGGAGAGCAGGAGGTTTTCGACATCACCCTCTAAAATCAGGTCGTGCTCCTCTTTCATGACGCGTTGTGCGGCCTTGGAAAGAAGTAAGTCGACAGGCTGCCCGGACGATAGCAGAAACTGCAGCAGCCTCAGTCCGTAGATAGCGCCGCTGGCTCCCGTGATAGCCACCACGAAAGGAAGTTTTGATTTGCCGTTGTCGTTTTCCATTGTCTTTTCTTGCCCGAGACATCGCTATTGCTACCTATAAGGCTAGCATTTTGTCAGGGGCTTGCACCTAAAAGATGTCTTGGAAAAGGATTTAGAAGTTCGAACCAGGAGCCTCGCTGCCGGTATTTGCCGGCGGACGCTGCCGCTTTGGCGCTTCGGTGGCGCCGGGCTGACCCATGACGGCATTGGGTCCTGATAGTTCTTCACTACCGCCGCCCAAATCTTGAGATTCGACCTTAGGTCTTTCTCTGACGGGATTGAAGCGTCGACCGGCTTTAGGCGCTTGTTTACCGAGCGGATCATCTTCATCGGCGGTCAGGTCGATAGAGGATCTGCCTGCACTGGCCCCGTAGGAGAGCTTGAGAGGAGCATCAAGGCGAATTGTTATGGGCGAGCCCGAGTAAATATAGAGATCGCGACCCTTTTTGACCAGGGAGCGTACTACCTTCTTCTGTCCGGAATCGCCGCCCTTGGTGTCCTCACCCAGAATCGGGTCGCGCAACAAGTCGTCTCTCTTCATGACGGTCAACTGCCCGTTGCGTTTCTGGCTGCGCAGAGCCGGATTGACGGCGTCGAAGCCGGCCTGGGTGCCCACATAGCCGACCGAACTCTTGTGTCCGGAGAGCCCCTGGTAGGTTCCGTATTTACTGTGGACGATATCTCCCGAAATGGAGGCCACGATGGGATAACTCATGCCATTGGGCATTTGCAAGGACATTAGTTGAGTTCGCAGTTTACCCAGCGGGTGTATTCGTTTCTCCTTCGGTCGTGGTTGTCTACTGGAGGGGATGGCCTCCACTACTTCTCCGACAATTTGAGCGCCGGTGGGAATCAGTACTTCGGTGCCGTTACCCAAGACAGGAGCCGAGATTTCGATAGCAAAACGCTCACCGGCTCTCGATTGCGTCGAGCCGATCGTACTCTGAATGCGTCCTTCAAAAGAGGTGCCGATTGGCAAGATGGCTGTTTTGCCGCTAACGCCGCCCGAGCTTTTGTAGAAATCGCCCTGGGCATTTGCCTGCCAACAAGTGCTACCGGCTAACAGCACGGTGACCGACAGGGCTACGAGCTTCAATTTGTTCTTCCCGGACTGGGAACCTATTGCTATTGGGCTTATGAATTTCATGGACGGTTCTCTGGTAAGTGCGGAATCAATGATGAAAAGTTCTTGGTAACTCAGTCTTCGACCGTTCTGCTTTCGGCGTCGGTGATATCATCCGTGGTGCTATTCTTGGAGGCGCTTTTGCCGTTTTGGAATCTTTGTAGCGCTTGCCGCTTAGTTTAGATAAGAGGAAAACAGCCAGCCATGTCACGGCCAGTACTGTCAGAATAACCGAAACTATTCTGGTTAGCCCGGCTATATACTCGAAAATGTGTCCCAGCATAAGCGAGGCTGCTGCCATTATCACCAGCCCACCCAGTATGTTCTTAGTCTTGGGAGTCATAGCCATTTTCGTCTTTCCTGCTTATGAATGCATGGTTGCTTGTTGGAAAACTACTTGATGATACGCGCGATCATTGCCGGTGCCACTATCTTTGAGCCTACATACCAACCGCCGGCAAGTACAATCGGCAAAGCCAGCACTCTCACCATGGCGGGCAAGAGTCCATAAAAGCAGCTCAAAATGATGCCGGAGATACCAATACTAATGACATAGCAAAAACGAGTGATCAAGACTTCCTGGTCATAGCGATCCATGTTCTGAAAGGAGTCTTTTAGAATCTTCAGATACCGGTCCCAGGCTCCCGTCACACTGGACTTTCCTTTCTTCCAGGCTTCCGTATCGCGCAGGTCCTTGGCTCCGTCTGCGATGATGGGGGCACTATTTCTATCGGGCGAGGCGTCGAAAACTTCGTCCTCAGTTCCACCCTTGGAGGGAAATCTTCCTTTGCCTGGTTTTCTTCTTCCGGCGGTCATTCCACCTTCTCCTTAGCTTTTACCATTTAGACCTGGACACCATAAAATATAGCGCCATCAATGCGGGAAGACCAATCACCGACATCATATGACGGGGTAGGTCGTTACCGCATGTGCTGAGGGCAATCGAGGCCATGCCGCCGGCAATAACTAGATAAGAATTCTGCGTAAGGGCAACCTGTTCGCTCAAACTCATAGCATCATATGAAGATTTGAGGATCTGCAAGTAGCACCGCAAGATATTCTTACCGCCCTCAAGCATTCCTGATTTTTTTTCTTCGGTGGTCATTCCACCTTCTCCTTAACGCGAGTTTAGAGCCTTTACTATTCTACTTCCCTTTGCCGCCGCCGGTGCGTTTCTTGAGTTTGGCCAGACCTGCTTCCACTTCGCGGCGCTGGGGGCTGACGTCATCAGCGACTTCCAGGAAACCTTCGGCATAGGTGACGGCTTGATTGGGGTCTTGTTTATCAGACTTTGTATAGAGGCTGAACAATCCGAAATAGGCACCTGGATACTGCGGGTCGGCGCTCAACGCCTGTTTGTAGTGGTCGATGGCTATTTCCGGTATCTTCCAGGCGGCGTCACCCAGTTTGACGTGGCGCGAAGCTTCGTTCCTTTGTGTGGTGATTTTGCTCATGCCTTGCTCGGCACGGGTGCTCACTTCGGGAATCTCTTTGGCGTAAGCAAAGGCCTTCTCGGCGGCTTTGTAGTCGCCCTCAAAAATGCATTGTTCACCCAGGGTGACCAGGTCGTAGGGCTCTTCCTTGTGTTTTTCTATAACATCGATGAATTTTTGGCGACCTTCTCGGAAACGATTTTGGGAGATGGCTTTGGTCGCTTCGGAGAGTTCGATACTTTCTTGCAGGCTGCGGGTGCCTTCCTTGACCACTTTACCCTGCACCGATTGTTCGGTGATGATGTTCTGTAAGCGGTCCATGAGCTGATTGAAATTGGGCGGGAAGTTGCCTTCCTTCCGGTATTTGCGAAAGCCGACCCGGGCCAGACCAAGCAGCGCTTTGGCGTCGTCGGGCTTGGTGGCCAGGATGGTTTTGAATTCAGTTTCGGCTACATCGAGATTATCTTGCCTGAGGGCCAGCTCAGCCAGCTCTCCTCGCATGGCCCAGTCGTTGGGCAAAATCTCTAGACCGGTATGGTATTCGGCAATAGCCAGGGCGCCGTCACCACGCATGACATAATGTTCGGCTTTGCGTTTGTATGGCTCGGGATTGCGTGGGTCTTCCATGCTGGCTTTGTTCCAGGATTGCAGAGCGGAAGGACCGTCACCCTGGCGGCTTTCGATATTGCCTGCCACCGTGTGCCACTCAGAATTGCGCTGCTCGGGCGGTATGTTTTTCAATTCCAGGTAAGCGTCTTCATTTTTTCCCTGGGCTGAGAGCACGATGGCTTTCTGCAGGCGAGCGGCGGGATAATCAGACTTTAATTGCAGGGCCTTGGTGACAAGCTCGTCGGCTTCCTTGTCTTTGGGGTCTAGTTTGAGCAGGGCTTGAGCTAAAAGGGTCAAGTTGACGCAGTTTTCGGCCAGGTTGCAGGCTTTGCGCAGAGGATCGACGGCCGCTTCTATATCGTCCTGGGCAATTTTGACCTGTCCCAGAGTCTGGTGGGCGATGACAATGTCTGGATTTTGATTGATGGCTTTCTTGGCCAGGCTCTCGGCTGCTTCCAGGTAAAGGTCGCGCTTGGCCGGAGATGCCACGGTTTTGGAATGGACAAAAGCTACGTAGCCGGCTGCGGCAAGCACGTTTGGGTTATCGGCATGCTTTTCCCGCGCTTTTTTGAGAATCTTCTCGGCTTCTACAATTTTGGAGGGCCAACCTTGCTTGGCCAGGGTGACGGCCAGACCGGCTGCCGCGTCTCCGCTTTCATCTTCTTCTAGTAGTTCCCGGTAGGCTTCTTCTGCTGCTTTCAGTTTTCCTTGCAGAAGTAATTGGTCGGCTTCCGCCAGAGTCATGGCATAGGCAGGCACGAACGACAGCCCGAGCGTGAGGCTCAGGGCTGTGGCCAGCATGGATGCGAATCTGCGCTGCTTCACTAACAAAGCTTCCCTCTGGTAAAACGCATTCCCAAGGTTCGCTTGGAAACTATTAATGTATGACCGAATTTGTCTTTTGGCAATAGCTGTTTACCTTGAAGTTTGACTGTTTTCCCTCCCCTTGGGTTCCCTCTCATTTCTTCTCCATGTCTCGAACTTTCTGATCCTCTTTGTCCGCTTCCTTGGTTTCACCCATTTGCCGGAGCAGATCGGCCAGTTTCCGGTGCACGGCTGGAAGTTTGGGCGCCAGTCTGGCGGCTTCTCTGAGAATTTCCGCCGCTTCCACCTGTTTCTTCTCACCCAGGTATTTGTCCGCCTCATCCATGAGCGGTTTGACTCTCATGCCTTCCAGCCTGAGGAGGGCATCTTCCGCGCCGGGAACCTTGAAGCCTGCTGCCTGTCTGTAGCTGACTGATGCATCATCCACATTGCCTTTCTTCTCCAGGATTGTTCCCTTGAACATCCAGGCTTTGCCATCGGCGGCGTTGGCATTAAGGATGGTATCAACTTCCTTGTCGGCTTCTTCGAATTTACCTGAGCCGATCATGCTTTCAATCTCGCCGTATTTCTTGGCTGCTTCTGCTTCTGCTTTGGCTTTCTCAGCGGCTTTCGCGTCAGGAGCGGTTCCCGCTGGTAGTGGCTTGCCGTCCGGACCGAGGGCGGGTTTGCCATCGGCGGTGGTGGCACCTGAAGATACACCTTTGAGGCGATCGAGAGTGGGAATCAATTGCGGTTCAAGGAAGGCATTGATAGATTTGCCTTTCTCCAGGAGTTCGATGGCGGAAGCCGTGTCGCCCAGCCGTTCTTTCAGTCGAGCCAGGATGTAGAGGAGCTGAACGTTGTTGGGTTCTTTTGTGAGCATGTCTTGAATTTTCTGCTCAGACTCGGCCACGCGCAGGTTGCTGGTAATGCCCTGCGGTGCTTCCGCTACGGCCCGGTGATAAGCCATACGTGCTTTGGCCAGATCGGGATTGGTCGGCTCCAGACGCCAGGCCTTTTCATAATTGATCTTGGCCCTATCGTAGTCGCCGCTCAATAGATAAGCCGCAGCTAGATTGAGCAGGTTTCTGAAACTGGGCTGGAGAGCAACTGCTTCCCTGGCGGTTTCCGTCATGCCCGACAGAGCTTCACCGTTGATGGGGTTTAGCATGACGGCGCGCCGGTATTCCATGAAGGCGTTGTTCAATCTTTTTATATAGACAGTTTTGTCCGGATAATTTTTTGCCTTGTAGGCGAAATCCTTCAGGGTTTCAGCCAGAAGCAAGTGGCAGTCGACTAAGACTGGATCGTCCTTGGGCCAGCTTTTGCGCAGGGCCTGTAAAAGTTCGTCGTAGCCCTCCAAGACTTTGCCGCCCTTGATAAAGCAGCGTCCGAGGCGATAGTGATATTGACCGGAGTCTGAGAGTTTTATGCACTTTTGAAACTCCACCACGGCATCAATGAAGTGTCCGTTTTTATCGGCACCATCGGCCAGACCGGCTCGGTAAGAGACGTCGTGTGGATTCTTGCCAAGATTAGCCAGGCAGCGATCTAAGTTGCCGTCGGCAGGGCCGTTGTTGGGATCGGCAAAGAGGGCTTTGCGGTAATGATCGATGGCGGCGGGAAAGTTCTTCTTGCTGGCTAGAATATCAGCGTATCTGAGGTGAGCGCCGGACAGATTGCGCTTGAACATTTCATTGTAGGGGTCACCATCCAGAGCGATCTCGTGCTCACGAATGGCGTTGTCCCATAGGCCCTTTGTGCCAAGTTCCACGGCGCGGTTATTGTGCTCCAGGGGGTTGGTGGGCTCCGGTGTCGTCAGATAAACACCGCCTCCCCTGCCGCCTTTTGCCAGTGATGGCGGGCTAAATAGAACTGTCGGCAAAAGTGACAGGCTTACCGCCATTGCCATAAGAATTGATTTCTTTGTTCGAATAGTAATTTGAGTTTGGTTATCAGTCATTTGCTAGATTTTGTTTTGATGCGATTCCCGGCTGGATTGCTTGATTGAAATACTGGTTCGAATCTCTGGTAAGAAAGTCTGTGTCGCGAGCTTGAAGAATGATACTTCTTCGGCAACCATAATTTAGATGCTCATGGTTATTAAGTACCCGGAAAACCTACCCAGCCCTTGAGATTTAACTACCCATTCTAACCATCCTGCAAAAATCTGCTTGGCTACCGCCTGTCATCCCACAGAAATTTATTTTTGTCGCCTTTAGAGGCATACTTGGCGGCTGCCTTGAGCAGCTCATCGCGGGCTGCTTGTGATGGCCGGTTTTCGAGCAGAATTCGGCCGAGCTCCAGATTGTAAGAAGGGTTGTCCGATAATTTAGTGCACTTGCGCAGTGCTGGAACGGCTATGCGGAGATCTTCCGCCTTCATGGCCTTTTCGGCAACACCGTGCCAGTACTTGACACTGGATGGATTTTTGCCGATGCGGCGCAAAGTAGCATCGCGGTTGGAGTCGGCCGGACCATTGTTTTGATCGGCATAAAGAGCAAGGGTGTAGTGTTCAATTGCATCTCCGTAGAGTTTCTTACTTGCCAGAATGTCTGCATATCTCAGGTGAGCGCCCGATAAATTGCGCCTGAATATCTCATTGTCGGGGTCACCGGCAATAGCGATCTCGTGCTCGCGGATAGCACTGTCCCAGAGACCTCTGGTACCCAGTTCTACGGCGCGGTTGTTATGCTCGAGGGGATTTGTGGGAGTTGGTGTCGATAATGTCAGCGGCACGGGCACACTGTCAGGTGTCTCCGTGCCCTGGGCAAAAGCGGTCGCCATTTGGCATTGTGAAGCGAAGGAGAGAACAAGAGTTAATGCAGTTCGCAAAGAATTTATCTTTCTCGACATAATCGCGCAGTCCCTATATTGGTGAGGATTTCACCATGGGGAAGCCTTGTCCGGCTTCGCTTTTTTCGAGTTTAGTGGGAATTCTCCCATTCCGCAAAAATGTTGTCTGGACAACACTGGAGTACCCGGGTCGGCAAATTCTTATTGACAAGGGGGTCGGAAAGGCTTAAAAATGAGTCACTCCGCTTGCCGTCTGGGGTTTGCTCGCAGTTTTTTCAAGGAGAGGAAAAGGCGCAAAAAAATTCTTACAATCTAGTTGTCAAGCCCATAAATTCAGCATTTTGGCGTTCTCTACTTACTAAAAATGGGCATGATCCTGCTAGAAGCCGGCTATTGGTTTCAACCGTCCCCTGGAGGGATATAGCGTGAGACAAGCTCAAACTAAAATGTCAAGAACTGTTCGGGTCAGGGTTGTTAACCTTGGCCTGGTGGCGTTTTCCTTCGCCGCCGCCCTTTCCCTTGTAATTATTGATACGCCGGCTATGGCGCAATTGCCGCCGGTGAACATGGGTCGCTGGGTACATCAGCCGGGCGACAATCAGTATTCCAACGAGACCCAGCAGTCTCGCCATGGCGGTGGACCGGCTCCCGTGCAGGCGGCTCCGGTCAACGTGCCTCTGGCCATGCCCGGTTGGAGACCCACTCCCAAGCCGCGCCGCAGCGACATCTCCTTGCTTCCTATTGTTTGTGACGAGCCCGTTCCTCCTCCCGGCTTCCCGCCCATGCCCGATCAGCTTGATTTACCTGGTCTGAGGGGTGGCGGCATGCTGAGAAGCTCTGGCGGCGGTGGTGGCGGTGGCGGTGGTAGTTTCTCCTCCTCATACGGCGGTAGCGGCGGCGGTTCGGTTTCTGTCGGCGCACCTGCTGCGGGAATGGGTGAAGTGACGCGCTCCCAGGGCTACACATCGGTACCGCCTGGTGCCTTCGTGCAGAAGAAGACACCCTATGGACGCGGCAATTCCACCGGTGCGGGTGGAGGCGGTGATGTTTACGCCAGCGGAGACGGCGGCGGAGCACCTAGATCTTCTGCTGCTCAGAACGCTCTCAGAAAGTTGGGCAAGGAACCAAGTTTGAACGACAAGGGTTATGCGGCTCAGCCGGAAGCTCCTACCGCGATGCAGGTCAACCAGGCTGCTACACAAGATCTTTCACTGCCTGATGACGAGATGCAGAGCGCTTCCAGCAACAAGCGTACCAACAGTCAGGGCAGCAAAATATTCAATCGTACCGTCGGTCGCATCGGCAATCGGATGATCAACAGCATCAACGCCATGCCGCTGCCAATCAAAATGCCCGGGGGTAGGTAGGCGATTCAATAGTTGAAGTTTAGCGAGATAGATGAAATTAGTTGGCGAAAGATTTCTTTCCAATCAAAAATGGAATTGGCTAGGGGATTTAAGAGGTTAGAGTTATGTATCCGAATTTTCTAAAAGTGAAGTACTTACCAGTGTTGGGAGCGGCACTGGCGCTTGTTTTTTCTTGCGGTTCCGAAGCGAAAGCGCAGGGTTCCGTCAATTTGAAGAAGGGACAGTTGCAGCAAGCCGGCTGGCACAAGTCGCCCTTGCAGGTGCAGATTCTCGATGATGGTCCGGTGGTCAAGGACTATCGGACTGCTCCCACTAACGATCAGGGTTTCAATATTCCCATTGCTCCCGTAGGCAATGGCGGCGGTCGAATTCCCGAAGGCGGACTGCCATTCCAGACTGGTTCCGGCCCGGTGATGCCGCGCATGCAGCAGAGCAGTCTGCCCCAGGCCGGCTTCGGTACCAATATTCCGGCTCGCGGCATGGGACCGGCGATGGCTCTCCCTCAGGCCAAAATGGGTGGGCTTGGTAATCAGTATGCCAATCAACAGAAGGCTGCCACCAATGTGGCTGCCCGTCCGGTTGGGCTGGGCAAACCTGCCTCCGGAATGCGGGCGGCGGCGGCTCCAGCCAGCTACGGCAGTAGTTACGGCGGCAGTGGCGGAGGCGGTAGCTACTCCGGCGGCGGTTCTAGTTCTTCTACATCGGTTCGAGCCAAGTTGCTAGGGAAGTAACGAGGCAGGTAATTTCAAAGACTCTGGAGGTCTTTCAACTAAGACATGGCAAACGTCCTAATAGCTCTAATCGTACTTTTTGCCTCCACTACAATCCTCAGCGGTTGTAGTGGAGTCGGTGGTGGATTGGGGCGTAGCGACAACGCTGCCATGGTCCCCAGTGGTGGAGGCGCCCTCGGTAAGTTGCGACCGAAGGTGGATCCCCGCTACGTAGAAATGGCCCAGCAAGAAGTGCTGGCAGATCAGGAGCAGCAGGCCTTGCGCGCCCAGCAGGCCCAGAGTGCGCAAGCCCAGAGCGGAGGCGGCAGTTTCGGCGGTTTCAGCTTCGACGGTCTCGGTCGTCTCTTGCCGAAAGTATCCAGGGAGCCTATCTCCGGTGCCCAGCCGGAGAGCGCCGTGGCCGGGTCTATGAATCCGCTTGGTCAGATGGGCAACAGCAACGGCTTGCCGACTGGTGTCACCAGCGCCGGGTCGGAAGCGCAATCAGGCGGTAACAACAATACCTTCGGTGCCGCCCAGGAAGTGAAGCCCACGGAACTTGCCACCTACGGAAACAGCTATCCCGGTGCCAATCCTTACGGTTCCAGCGGTACCGGTGTGGTGCCTCCACCTCCACCCGGTTCGCTTGTAGGAGGCGGCGCCCTTTCTCCGCCACCGCCGGCCGTGACGCTCAGTACTCGCGCCGATGTGGCCTACAACGGTGCCGATCCCAATGCCGCGCCAAATCCATACGCCAATCCTTATGCCAACCCTTATGCGAATCCTTACGCTAACCCATACGCCAATCCTTATCTGAATCCGTATGCCGTTCCTTATCAGGGCGGCTATCCGCCTCAAATGGCGCCTCAGCCGGAGAGACCGGCGGGGCTTTTCGGCGCTGGGCAGGGCCAGTCTCGTCGCAGTTCCTCCCAGGATGATGAGCCGGTGGAGCGAAAGAAATCAAGCTTCGTACCGATAATTCCCAAGGGCATGGATGCCAGATCACCTTACCAACAACGCGATGATTTGAAAGTTCTCTGGAAGGGTGCCCTCGCCGGAGGTGCCATAAAGAATGTGGTGGCCAAAGACGGTAAATTGACCGAGACTCTTTCACGAGTTGATGTTGGCTTGCCTGCCGACGCAACACGGGGCAGCTTTAACGTCAATCCGCGTCAGGTCGACGCCATCTTCAAGCCCGTAGCTATGGACAAGAAAGCTTATGCAACGGTGCGCCGCATGCAGAGTGACCTGGTGCAGTCGTACTATAGATACCTTTATGCCTACCATAAATTTGCCCTGGCTCAGCAGACCCTTTCCGCTCGTAAGCAGGAAGTAGAAGTGGCTGGTTCCGACTCTGAAAAACAGAGAGCGGCCGCTGATGTGGCGCAGTCTCAAAATGATGCCGACAGCGCCAAGGAAGATCTCAAAGCCGCTCAGATGGAGCTTGCCTCCACGGCCGGAACCAATGCCGCTCGTTCCATTATAGGTAAAGTGTCCGGCATCACGCCTTCTTCTGAGTCCCTGGCCGTGGCTGAACCGGAGCCGCCGGCGCCGGCTGAAAATAAAGGTGTATTCGGCTTCGGCTCCTTGTTTGGTTTCGGCGGCAAGCCTGCCGCTGAGCAGCCGAAGGAACAGCCTCGTGAAAAGCCGGTCAAGGTTGCCGCTACACCGGTGGCTCAAGCCGGAAAAGATAAGAAGGGCGTCGGCAAGAAAGGCGCCAAAGCGCCAGCGGCCCAGTCGGAAGGTGATTTGAAGCCGGCACCGGCACCGGTTGCCGCCAGTGCCGAACCCGCCCCGCAGAGCACCACTGGTGGTATTTCCATGGAACTCAAGGGTGTCAATGTCACTGCCCGCAAGTCTGTTTTGACAGTGGCCATTCGCAACAATAGCGAGAATGATTTCAGTTTTGATCCGGAGGCCTTTGCCGTTTCCGAGAACAATCACAAATTAGCGGAGGCTGCCTTGAGAGCCGATTTCGAAACCACACTGGTGCAGCCCAATCAGGAAGTGAAAGGAACAATAACCATTTTTGGTCGCCCCTGGAATGATAGATTGTCGGTGTCATTGTCGGATGGAAGTCGTAACGTACAACTGAGGCGATGAGTGATGAGAGAAAGGTGACAGGTAACGGATTCGGATTTTCAAAACACTTAGTAAATTTTAGATAGCAGAAAAGTCAGAGCAAGATTTAGATCAGGTAAGAATGATGAGAATAGCCTTTTCAACCAAGTCAAAGAATACGCAAAGCAAGAGTGAATACAGATTCGCTGGCTCTTCTTTGAAGCTGGCTATGAGACCCGCGGCTCTGACGCTTCTCGGCTTGCAATTCGTCGGCTTGATGCTGGCGATGGTTGCTTCCTGCCAGGCTGCTTTTGCCCAGGGTCCTGTGCGAGCCAATGGTACCGGCACTAATCCCGGTATTCCTCAAAATGGCACGGAGAGCACAGCCTGGGCTAACCGTCAGAGATACTTCGATCGTAACCCCTGGACCAAGGGCAGCCACGATGACGATAGAACTGAAGACGTTCCCGGCACCAAGAACCAGAAGGCTGTCGATGCTATTCCGGCTTTCCCGATGCCTGTCACCTTCAACGTAGCGACACCGATTGATCAATCCGGCCAACGCTGGATGATGCAAATGCAGTCCGGTGTACTGCCCACCAAGATTCAGCAGAGAGACATCGGTAACATTACCAGAAACTATACGACTCCAGGCGTCTTCATTACCGACCAGTCTTTCGCCATTCACGCCAACCAGGCTCTCAGTAAGTTTGCTGAAAACCAGATGGACCCTGAGCGCTTGAACTGGAACGTCGCTACTGCCGCCGGTATGGGTTCGGCCGGTGCCTCCAACAGTGCCGCCAATGTGGGTGAGCAGTCTCTTACCACTATGTTCGATCGCATCCTCGATGCCGACGGAGCCGGTGCTCTCATTAACGTCGCCAACGAAGCTTCCGGTACCGGCGGCAATGTCGGCGCTCTTTTCCGCACCATCCCTGATGCCGTGGGTATGGTCATGCAGATGTACAAGCATTGCTATGTACCCATGGCGATTCTCTTCCTCTTGCCGGGCGCCGTCATCAGTCAGGTGAAAGGTACTGTCGGCAGAGGCCTCTCAAACACCGTCAGTGTGCCGGAAGCTCAGAATCCCTTTGAAGGCATTCTTCGCTCCATAGTGGCAATTTTCCTCATTCCCGGTACCCAGGTGATTGTCAGTTGGTCAATAGATGTGGGTAATTCTTTGGCCTACTCCATGCGCGACTGGGTAGACATTCCCATGATCGTCAACTGGTGTCATGAGTTGTCTTACGACCCTAAGCGGGAGAATGACGACAACGCCATTCGTCCTCCAAACCCCAACCCCAACTATTCAGCCGGTGGAGCCGGCGGCGGCGGCGGCACTGGCGGCGGTGGCGGCGGCGGTGGTCTCTTCGCCGGCATTGGAGCCTTGTTCGGCAGCATTGGTGCCTTCCTCGGCGGCTTGATCGACTCCTTGTTTGGCGGATGGGCCGCGCCCGGTGAGGGTGTCTTCATGAACATGAGAGAGGGGTCGGTGCACATGGAGCGCCAGGGCTTCATCTCGATCATTCTGCAGTTGGCCTTCAACATCATGGTCTACATAGCAGCGCTCTTTATCGTGATCATGACCGCTCTGCAGGTCTGTTATATATGCTACTTGTTCTTGATGGGACCTCTGGCAGCAGCCTTCTACGCCTGGCCTCAGATCAGCCAGCGAACTTTCCGCGGTGTATTCAGCAGCTGGTTGGAAGCCGTGATCAAGGTCTCTCTCTGGCGCTTCTACTGGATGGTAATCCTGGCTGTAATTACACAGCGACTCATCTATACGGGTGGAGGCACAGGCGACTTGCAGTGGGAGGTTTGTATCTTCGCCAGTTTCCTTGGCATCATGCTCTATGTGCCGATGGAACCGTTTATCTTCGATCCTAAGGGCAGCTTCAGTCAGGCTGCTCAGGTTTACAGCACTTCCATGAAGACTGCCATGGGTGACGCTAAAGGCGGCGGTGGCGGCGGTGGCGGCGGCGGTGGAGCCGGCGGCGGTAAGGGTGCTGATTCCGGCGCCGGAAGCGGAAAGGGTGAAGAAAGCGGCGAAAACCGCAGCGAGACCAGAACCGACACCAAAACGGAGAGCCAGCCCACAGCGCCTGTTGATTCCAGTAGAGGCAATCAAGGCTTGCAACTGGCATCTGCCGGGTCCGATTCCGGCAGCAAAGGCGGCAAGGACGGCGAATCCGTCAAGGTGCAGCCGCCGCCCAACAGCTCCATGGCTCAAGGCACTGGGCAGCAGGGTTCCCAGGGTGCGGCCCAGGGCGCAGACCAGGGCAAGGGCAGTTCTCTGCCTCCCGGCTCCGGCAGCACTGCCGGCAAGGGTGTCGGTAGTCAGGTCGGAGCCAACACGGCAGCACCTCCCGGTGGCGCCAACTCCTCTAGCAGCAAGGGCAAAGGTGGTGCTCCCGTGGCGGTCACCGCCGGCAATGGAGCTGTCAATGCACAGGCCGGCAACACACAGTTGACCGGAGTACCCAACCCGCCATCGGCAGGCACAGGCCAGGCAGGCAGCAACAGCGGTAGCAGTAGCGGTAGCAACAACGCCGGCAACGGTAGTTCCGCGCCGCAAGCTAATGTGCAGGTCACCCAGGTGGCTTCGGCTCCGTCGAGTGGTGGCAGCAGCGATAGCGGCTCCGGAAATTCCTCGAGCGTGCAGACCGGTGCCCAGGGATCGGCAGAGCGAAATCTCGGCACACAGATAGCTTCGCTGGAAGGTAAGGACGAAGACGGAGGTAGTAAATCAACATGATCAACCTCCTTCAGACCGGTCTGACCGGTAGAACCAAAGAAATGTTCGAAAACTCGTCGAGGCTCTCAAAGATGCAATTAGTGAAAGAGAAAAGTCAAAGAAGTCTAAGTCAGTCAAGGGGCATGACGCTGGCAGGGCTGGTGGCTCTTCTTCTGACCTTGGCTATCGGTTCTATTTCACCTGCCCTCGCTCAAGGGGCTGGCGGTGGTACCGGCGGTGGCACTGGTGGCGGTGCCGGTGGCAGCGCTTCCGAGCAGAACTTGCAGAGTAGTGCTTACGTTGAACAGGCATACTGTTTGAGAAACCCGGAGTATGCCGAGTTCATGAACTTGAAAGGGCGTGAGAAAACCGCTAATACTCCGCAGCAGATTACGAACCGCTACCCGTATTCAATAGTACCGCCGATACCGCCGGGCGCCTGGCAGTCTCAGACTCCCGGCGAAGGTGGTCGATACGACGTGGATACTTACACCTGCACAGGTGGTGTGCTTACCGACCAGTCTTTTGCTATCCACATGAACCATGGCTTGAGCCGCTTGCTTGAGAAGCAGATGGCTCCCGAACGTATCATGCACGCAATGACCGGCACCGGCGGCGTGGCGGCGAACAATGCCGCCAACTCGGAAGCCGGTGTGGTTACCAACCAGGCCTATTCCGCCATTGATTATTGCAAACAGTTCCTTACCAACTTCACTGCCGAGCCTGGAAACGTGTGGCAGGATATCCGCGACCATTTGTTCATACCGATGGCCGTGTTGCTCCTTCTGCCTGGAGCAGTTTTGGCTCAGGTGCGGGCCATCGTGGCCCAGGGCTCTCCCATTCTCGTGGGTGAAGTACATCCTCTGGAAGGTTTGCTCAGATCCATAGTTTGCGTCTTCCTCATCCCCGGTACCTTTCTCGTCATCAACTATGGCATTGACGTAGCTAACTCTTTGACTTATACGGTTGCCGACGAGTATCGAAGGTTGTTCGGCTCTGATATGTATGAGGACGCTAAATGCGCCGTTCAAAGAGCTTATCCCACCAACAAACCGGAGGATAACCGCAACGCCATCGACCAGGATGCCAGACCGGCGGCCTCAGGTGGATTCTCTGTGTTTGCCGTGTTGGAGAGGAACACTATCGCGGTTGCTCTGATCGACCCTTGCCTGGGTATCTATCAGAGCATCATGCCTGATGAAACCGTTCCCCAGGCCGTCAATATCATGCGAGCCATGATCAACAACCTGGCCATGACTGCCGCTTTGAGCTGGAACGTTTCTTGCGCCTTCCAGATGGCTTATCTCTATTACCTGTGGTGCATGGGGCCCATTGCCGCAGCTCTCTGGGTGTGGCCTGTCGCTAAAATGAAAGGAGCGCTTGGCTCCTGGTGCGAGGGTGTGATTGTCGTGTGTTTCTGGAGCTTGTTCTGGAACACGATCATTCTTTTGCTCGCTTGTTTCAAGGGTGTCGGATTTACCGGAACCATAATAGTCACGGCACTACTTATGATGGCGGTATCCGCCGTCAAGAGTGCCTTTGACTTCTCCGGTATGGTGAGTGACTCCATTCAGACCGCAGCTCAGGCTGCTATCTCTGCTGCTCAGCAAGCCAACAAAGGCGGCGGCGGAAAAGGCGGCGGCGGCGGTGGTGGCGGAGGCCAGCAGGCCGGCGGTCAACAGGGTGCCGGTCAGCAATCCGGCGCTCAGAACTCTGGTGCTGCCAGCAATGCGTCGCATGTGCCCAGTAATGCGGCCGGGTCCGGTACGGAAGTCTCACCGACGGCCTCTCCTTCTGGTGACGCTACCACAAGTCAGGGCTCGCTCCAGAGCACTGTCTCTCAGGGCGGTCAGGACGGAAATTCCACCGCGGGTGATGGTGGATTAGGTTCGCTCGAAGCCCCGCCCATGGCTAATACCGGTGATATGAGCGGCGGTGACGCCGACACCGGCTCTCTGCAGGGTGCATTGAGCGGTGGCAGCGGTGCCGACAGCCTCCAGGGCGGAGCCGGCAGCGATGCTCTCAAGGGCGAGGGCAGCATGACCGGTCAAGACGCAGGTCTGCCGCCATCGGCCGGCGATGCCGGTGCAGCCAACCTCGGTAACATGGATGCTGGAATGGGTGCCGGTGCCGGTTTGGGAGGAATGCCTCACAGCACCAGCGGCTCTGGTCACACCGATGTTTCCGCCAGCAACAGTATCGGTCTCCACTCCACCGGTGATAAAGTGCTTGATCAGTCTGGCACCATCAAAGGTTCTGGTGATTCCACCGATGCCACAGCCGGCTCGACCGCACTCGGACAGGGTCAGCAGGCGGGCTTCAATACTGCCGACAATGCTGGGCTCTCCAGTACGGGCTCGTCGTTCACCAACCCTGGTGGTAACTTGACCTCCGGATCTGTTGATGGAGTTCCACTTACATCCGCAAGCTTCGGCTCCACCAATGGTGGTTTGAACTTCGGCGGCACTTCTCAGGGTTCGGACTTCCCGACCTTCACCGGTACGGGAGCTGACACAGGCATGAGTCTGGGCAATAACCAGAGCCTCACGGGCATCAATGGTGATGCCTCGGGAGTGCCTTTGACCGGCGGCAGTGACTCTACTGCTACGGGCTTCAACGCCACATCCGCCAATAGTGCCTTTGAGAGAGCCTCTCTTGGTGATGCATCTTCGGCTCAGGGTACAGCTTCAGATCCCAAGGCTTTGGCGAATTCCATCGTCAATTCCAGCCCGGATCGATACAGCGCGGCCATTGCCGATCCCAACGGCCCCACCACATATAATGGTCAGCCGATGACCAACGCCGAGGCCTTCAGGGCTGATACCGGTGTACCGGTGTCTACAGTGCAGGCCCTTCAGGCGGAGTCTGGTGTCCCGCAGTCTGTTACAAATCTGGCGGCCGCAGCCTTCGGTAGTTCACCTGCGGGAGAGGAAGCTAGCTCTATCGGGTTGGACCATCCAGCTGATAGGGTTGCGCTCGATGCTGCGAACAGGGCTAGCCACATGAGCCCTGAAGAGCGGTCGCTCGTCAACACTGCCATGAATACGGATAGCAACCCTCAGGCGGCTATGGCTGCCGGACATCAACTCCTGGCCAACAACCCGAGCGCTGCCGGTGAGTTCTCCAACTACGTTCAGGCTAGAGAGTCCGGCGCCGTCGGTGGTAACTACACCAGTGTGGCCGATGCTTCAACCGGTTTCAGTGCTCAGACCTACGGCAGCAATGCTGCCACGGTGAGTGGAGATACCGGCTCGGTAACGGGCTTCCAGGGAGGTCAGACCTTCGCTCAAGGCTCCACAGTCAGTGGCGACATGGGCTCGGTCACCCACAGCGGCAGCCAGAACTTTGCTCAAAGCTCGATACCGAGTGGAGACGTGGGTTCTGTAAGCGGCTACCAGGGCGGTCAGAACTTCGCTCAAG
>JACRFZ010000017.1 GCA_016212515.1 Candidatus Melainabacteria bacterium | reverse complement strand
GATTCCCGAACTCGCCATCGGCAACACAAACATCGCGGTCTTACCAATCTTCTTGGCGGAGCGTGCAAAGGTACCGGACAGCATAGCTTGGAATTGTGACTTCATAATTGTCTCCGAATTTTCTTGATTTTCTTCGAGCTTGAATTTCCAAACGGAAAGGCAATCAACGCCGACGCCACGGTCGCAGAGCGCACATGCAGTCAGTCGGACCAAAAGGTTCCATCGAAATGGAAGCGGTAGATGAATTAAGTTGCTTGATCTAAGGGCGTTTGCGAGGGATTCCGTGGGCGGGTCTTGGGTTGATTGATATATTGACCGTAGCGCTGTCAGGGGGCATTTTTCAATGAAATCCGGCAAACAGCAGAAAAGTTAGGGAGCATTTATCTCTCATAAAACAGGGGCGCAAGCTGGCGGAAGGCAGGGATAGTAGATCTACCATAGCTGAGATGGCGCGGACTTTAAGGCAATCAGAAGGTGAGTAAGAGCACCACAGCGACTCAATCTGATACCTTGCCTCCAACAGAAAGGTTCTGCTAGGCAGACAGTATAACGTCTCAAGAAGATCCTCACAGGCAAAAGCCAACCCCAACGAATTTCAAAGTCCGGTAACTTCCTAACCACTGCCTACGGCAGTGAAATTTGTTGTACCCGCCTCTTAGAGAACTTATCCGTCAGTTTCCAACCGGACTCTAACAACACCGGTGCGGTCTACCCCGAAGAACACTTATTGCCCGTCTTCGACAGGGCGACTCACAATCACAGAAATATATTAGGAGAATCAATCATGTTTCCAAATACAGCAAGCAAAGATTCGGCTGTCACACATGTAGCAGCGCCCACAGCTACAATCATCGCCGCAGATGCAAATGATCCTTACTATGTCTGGGTGCTCAGGCCTACCGCCAAACATAACGGCAAACTCGTTTTGCCTGGAGGCAAGATAGAGTTGCATGCAAAACAAAGCCCCAGGCAGTGTGCTATTGACGAATTCAACCAGGAGGCAGGAGGTCAGGGTGCATACCTGAAAGACCTAAAACTCTTCGCCCTGAGATTCGACCCCTATGGTGATGTGCGGGAAGTTTCGTTGGCCAAGGTTACAAATGAGAGTGGTCCGCCAGAAGACAAGAACAAGCCTGTCATTGCCTACTACGGCACCGCCGACAGTATCTTTTTAGCGGAAGTAATTGGCGTACCGGCGCCAAAGGACGGAGAAGCCAAGGAATTTCTCCGCATCGATGTGCGCGAGATAGAGAGCAGCGCCACTCCTGAGGAAAGCCGCTTCGGGGCTCAGCATGATCTTGTACTGCTGCTCTACCGGCTCTATCTAGACGGCCGACCTGTACAACTGGAGGATCTTGAAGATCTGGCCGCTCTTCGCGCTAAGCTTCCAACCTTGCTCAAGGAACCCAGACTCTAGAAGGTTGAGCCACAAGCTGAATCCAACCGCCAAACCTCGCAATAGACTTTACCAGAGCAATTAGCTCCCGGGAAACACGTATTGCTAGCCTGGCTAACAAATAGAACCTTCAGCTTCTTGCGCCGAAGAAGAGCGTAAGAAAGCGGCTTGGGGGGCTTTTCCGCCCTCCGGCCGCCCCCCCGGCTTCCGCCCCAAGCTACTTGCACTCAAATACCCAAATCAGGCACCATTGGCTAAATCCAAATCAGCACCTTCATCTCAAGGCAAAAAAACAAACTCTCTTTCCAGAACCAATAACTATTCAAGTCAATAAACAAAGGCACAACTGTGCTTGATATTGTTTCGGTCTGGAAAACAGCCTTGAAGTACATTGTCGATTCGGCAATCATGCCGGTGCACCGACGTCTATCCTACGTAGCTCACTATGAACAACCACCCCTCTTTCAATCGGGGTCAAGGCACCCTCGTCGTGGTCGATATGCAACCGGACTACGAAGCAGCCCTACACCCCTGGACTATCTCAAATGTGACCAAGGAAGTGACCGCGGCAAGACACAACAACTGGGGAATTGTCATCGTAGAATTCTACGACCATGAACCCACAATTAAGGCGGTCATGCGCCCCCTGCTCAAAAAGACACGCTATGAAAAGCTCGTCCTGGTGGAAAAGGACATCCCTGATGGCTCCACACCGGTAGTAACCGCTCTTGAGCAAAATGGCTTCTCAGATAGCTTGATTCGTGTTTGTGGGGTCAATACCCACGAATGCGTGCAAGACACTGTCAACGGACTGGCACGAAGACTTCCGGACAGCTCTATCGAAGTTATCACCGGCGCCTGCAATTGCCACACCAAGCTCAGTTGGAAAAGCTTTCACAAAGAAGCAAACGTTAGCCTCAAGGGCAATTGGTGGCTTGGCGAAAAACGACTCAAGCACTAACGAGCCGTCAATCAAAGCCCTACCACTATCAACATTCAATTCACAAATTCACCCTCTATCAATGGTAAATACAATGGAAACTACCAAAATCGACATCGACTTTTTCGTGGACCTTCTCAACGGTGTGTTCGCCAAGAAAGGTAGCGGCGCCGTCGCCTCCGCCATCAATGGAAAACTGGAATTTCTTATGGATGAGCATGAAATGTCCTATCCAGTCAACATGAAAATCACAATTGACCGATTAGATTGCTACTTCTTTGTGGGCGGTCCACAGGGAGGACCACTCTCTGTTGACGTACGCAAGCTGACAACTGCAGAGGAGTCACAGAAATTTCTGCTCAAAGAATTCGAGCGCGTTACCGCCTGGCAGCTTTCACGCACCCAGAAGGATGATGTTCGCTTCTACTTCATCTCCCGCTCACAATTAATCGAACGCAACCGCCGCGAGAAACAAGGGGCAACAAGCACTACCCTTCGGAAAGCCGCGGTAAAAGCGGTACCGCCCTCAATGCAACGTCCACGCCGCCCCGCCTAGACTGGAAACCAAACCATGTCCGCTCAGGGTAAATGCTCGGACTCACATCCGGCATTTACCCCCGTTGCACGCGATAGACGCACAAACCGCCTCTGGCGGTAGCAATTACTATCACAGGACCGGAAGAAAGAGAAGACCCGCCGCCCGTCAGCATTGCCGCCTCCATCTGGAGCACGGGTGATGCAGACCAAGGCCATGGGTTTCCCCTTTTTGGATGCTCATATTCGACCGGTCTATTCTTGCCTCGCAAAGAAAACAAGAAGAGAGCCGGTACTCCCTTCGATCTAGTTAGACAAGTGCAGAGAGTGAATACTCTCTGCGCACCGGCTCTCCTACCGAGCGATTGAATCAGTTACTTACCTGGAAGGATAGCCAGTGTTCATCCCTGAGCGGAAGGCAACAGGTTCTTTGCCGCAGCCAAAACCCCATCTATGGCATTGCGCCGTTCAGCCTGACTCATGACAGAGAAGGCAACCAACTGAGGCGTGCCGCTCCAGTCTATTCGAGTCACATCGAGACCGGCAATTCTCGCTGCTTGCCCCATACGGTCGTTCCAGTGGCAATAGTCATTGGCAAACTTTTCAGGATCAGTCAACTGAACAAGTTCTTTGGATGCTTCTGCAATGTTCATATGTTTTTCCAAATAAAGGACAACGTTCTCTTGATTGAATGGAACTTGATTGCAACTAAGCCAAAGGGCCGAGTTGCGTTATCGAATCTATCGGAAGCAAGGAGGCATTCAAGTTGCTTCCTGCCAGGAAAGCTACCTGCAAGGTATCTTCGTAGACTAGACCATCAGGAGTATAAGGGACCTGAAGCACCTCAAGCACTCCTCCCAGGGCAAGAGCGCAGGCAAATGCTTCAATATGCCCCAGGCAAGAACGAAAGAGTCTGTCGCCCTCCGGGGTAAAGAAGAAAAGATATTCCCCTTCCGGCAGGTCGGGAAAGGGCAGATCCCAATCCTCGGCATTGTCGACAATGTTTTCAAACTCTTGCGTAGTAAGACTACACTGCGCACAGGCGGCACACAAAGTGGCTTCGTCATAAGTGATACCACTATAACCGCCCCTGATCTCTGCACCGACTCTGATTTGATAGCGTCTCAGGTAGAGGGCATTATCACCATGAATTGTCATTTTTGAAAGTAAGAGTAAACAACACAGCTTTAGCCGATATAATCGGCAGAAACTGCGAACCGCAATCGGCTCGCTAGGCTTGCGGCAACCAGACTCTGCCGTCACGGCCTCTTCTTTGCAGGCATTGCAACGGTCTCCGCAAAAAGGGCTGCGCATCTGGAGCATCCGAATCTTTCCAGTCTCGAATCTCAGATTGCATCATGTCGAAATTTTTGAGGAAGAGAAACGCCGTATCAATGTCCGCGACCGCTAATGTGGCACCATCAAAGAGCCATTCTCTTTCAACATCAGAAAAATCGCCTTCGAGCGGCAAACGATCCACATTCCTAGCGAGACACCTTGAACTAGAGCCGCCTGAGCCGATGAAAAACAAAATAGTCATAAATTCCTCCACGCTTTATTGTCAAAAGAATCTGAACAAACTTAAACACCAGTACCACTGCTACTTGCTCAATTGGAAACAAGCAGGTAAGGAATACTTGGTAGTGGCAGCCATAAGAGAATTAAGTGAATGACCAGGGTTTTGAAAAATAGTGGGAACACCTTATGGTTAACACCGCCCATGAAGCAATTACAAGCGAGAGCCAGCCGCACCTCAACTGGCAGAAACGGGCTCCGAATGCTGCGCCTAAAGCACTTACAAATCTTCAGCAGGCATAGGCAAACCCAGCAAAAAGATTGACAGGACCTGCGCTAGCGTATTTTGCCCCTCAGCCGGGAGAAGTTTGCGTGAGCGAACTAAAATACGGCTCCCCGACAAGATAAGCGATTGCTAATCTTTCCGAATCGCCGCCCTGCTCACTTTCCAGACCGGCTACAGGAGCCTTCCCGACTTAAGACCTTGCTCAGACTGTGCAAATCTTGATAGACAAAAGAGTAATCCATCTAACTACTCTAACAATTTCTCAAATAACTCAAGTCAAACACAAGCACCAGTACTATACTCCCGCCACTGATGTCCTCTTCCACAGGGGGCAATTTGCAGCGGGCTCGCAAAAATGAAGCACCATGAATTCAAACAATCGTGAAACCCTTCTCGTCATCGGAGTCGGCAATGTCGGTGAAGCCATAGCGCGCGCCGCACTGCAGTGCCAGTACTCCGTTTACGCCACCACCAGGTCGGAAAAGAAGGCTGAACAACTATCCGCGCTGGGGCTAAAGCCAATCATCATATCCAACCGCGAAGGTTATCAACTCAACCACGACCTGCAAACACTACTGAGTGAATGCAGCCTCGTGTACACAATCGCCCCGGAAGCAAAGCAAGATGACCTCTGGCTTGAGCAACTCAGCTCAAACCCAGGGGAGTATTCTCGCCCTCGAATCTACATTTCCTCCACCACCGTTTACGGTGGCACCACGGTGGAGATCGATGAAACAACCGCTACAGCCGCCGTGCAGCTCAGCAGTTGGAGCAAGGCACGAATGGCGGCGGAAGAACGCTGGCGGGGTCAGGGAGCTAACATCGTGAGAATCTCCGGATTCTACGGACCTTTCGATGGACCAGTCGATGCCATGTTAAACGGCTCCGCGCAAATAGCCGACGAGGGACTCAACTGGGTTTCCTTGATTCACCTGGATGATCTGGCTGTTATGACCATCAAAGCCCTACAATCCGACCTGAGCGGCCGCACACTGCTAGCCGCCGATGGGAACCCGGCCCGGCAAATCGAACTATATCGATGGCTGAGCCGCAGACTGGACAAACCAATGCCGCCGACACTGAGCGCAAAGGATCTACATCCATCTCTCACGGTCAGCCGCAAAGTTAACCCTACCGCTACCCACGCCCTGCTTAATTTCCAGCCGCAGTATCCCAATTTTGAAGCCGGCTTTGAGCAGTGTTTAGCTGTTCGCAATCTATAGAGGTTGCCAACCAAGCATCCCCCCTCCAACCTACCGCACCTGAAGAACAGGCGCATGAGACAAATGAATGAACCAAGATCAAATCTCCGACAACAATCCCTCCAGGAATTTACAAAGAACTGCTTGAAGCTATCTGAGGACTTTCTCTCCGACTTCTCCGACCTTTTCTACCGATTGCCGATGCCCCAGGGAAGCAATGCCAACTGGATTCACTTCGCCTCTCAGCACGTCTCAACCTGGCAAGGTCGCTGGACTCGCTACTCTCCAGAGGGTGAAGTAATTGAGGACTTCAAATCCAAACGCGACTTTCGCTTTGGAATGTCCGACCGTATCTACACGGCAGTATCGACCTACCCTATCTATTTCCCGCCTCAGATCTACAAAGCTATCGACACCGACCTCGTTCTCCAGGAGAACACCTACTATCAGGAAGTAGAACGAAGACAAAGCTGGACCCTGGACAGGCTCACCAATAGCCTCCCGGACGGCATTTACCACCCACAAGCGGAAAGTCAGCGTGGACTGTTCTTGCCGGAAATTGCCACCTGGAGCTGCAAGGAACTCCCCTGCGCGGCAAACGGTGTGCCTTACGGCATGGAGATCTTCTTTCGGCACAAAGCTCTGCGTTTCAGCGTCGGCATCGTCTTCAGTGACGCCGGTCTTCTGCAACGCCTGGCCGTCGTACGGGAATTCAGTCTGGAAGAAGACAAAACCTTCTGGTCTGAAGACATAGAACAACAGCTACCGGTTCTTCCGGAAGGTTCTTACTCTGGCTGGGAATCTACCGTCACCGCCGACCTGCGCTACAGTCGCAGAAAGTCATCCTTCACGCCGATTGAAGCCTGGCAAACGGAAGGCGATTTCAAAATCACCGCTTTACCGGACGGCATCCTGGTGCGTCTTCCTTCAACAATGAAGCGTTCCGAAGACCGCGTCATAGAAGTACTCTGGAATCTGGAAGCCACACCGGAAGCCGAGGCCGAAGCCGGTACCATATACCGGGCCAGACTCAGCTATGACGGCGCCGGCCGTCTGGAGTCACTGACGGGCGGAAGGCTACGGCGAAAGTAAAGCTCGCCGTTCGACACGACCACTTTTAACTTAGGACCTGGTTGGTAGAGACCAACCAGGTTCCGACCGACCAATTCTCTATTCTGCAGAGGCAGAAAGGAAAAACTCATGGAAACCAGACAGGAAACTCTTGCTCAAATTAACGCCGCGCTCTCCGCTGCCGGTCTAAAAACTATCAGCAAGCTCGGAGACTACACTAAGGGTGAATTCGAGATCACCGGCATCAAAGAAATCTTCGCCCATTCCGCGCGCTTCTTCACGGATGTAAAATTCGCAGCCAAGCTGCCACCCTCAGGCAATGCCGGCGAATTCACCGTGCGCTTCAATGCCAACGGCGCAGTATCTGACGGAGCAGTCATTGTGGCCATAGTAAATTACAAATTTGCGATTGTGAAACAATGGCGCCTGCCCCTGCAGCGCTGGACGTACGAAATCGCCCGGGGTTTCGGAGACAGGGCAGACAAAGCCCGCATCAATGGTGCGCTTGGCACCCTCAAACTAGGGGACCTGCCCCTCGGTACGCTTACACGCGAATTCGGTGAGGAGGTCATGGCAGATGCTGAAATCACATCGGTCACCCACCTGGGAAACATTGCCGAAAACAGCGGCACCCATGCCGTCACCCCCTCCTGTTATCTGGTGCAAATAGAAGCCCCCAACCTGCCGGACAAGCTCTCCGGCTCCGAAGAACTAAAGGTCGAACTCTGGACCATGGAGAAGGTCAAATCTGAAATCGGCAAGAAACTTTGCGACGCTCACAGCCTGGCGGCGATTCTACTGTATATGCGCCACACCGGGGCTCTGCCACGCTTCTCATAATGCCTCAGTTGAGGAATCAACTTTCCCTAACCGTCTGGAGGGTGGCGGAGTTCCCCGGAGCCACCGCCCCTGACTAGACTCCCGAAGAAAGCCGCCCGGCCTCCGGCTGAGCGGCTCATTTCCAACTGAAAACCCTATGCTCCGCGTTCCTTTTGCGGAAATCGAGGCTAAAGTGTATAGCAAACCCGCCTGGCTTAGCGCTTCCCCCTCTCTTTATGTTCAAAGCGATGGGCAGTCTTGTGAGCGCTTCTTTGCCAATTTCTTCGCCAACACAAGACACTTTGTACTGCGGGCCACCGGAGGCTGCGCCGGACTGGAAGAGAAATACTACTCCGGTCTCGAGACTCTCAGTCAGGTTCTCTCCGGGCTTCCGCAAGCCAACAAGCACGATTCAAGCACAGACCCTACTGAGCGCCAGCCGCGCTTCTCCGGTTTCTGTCTCTTCGGCGGCACCCGCATGATACTCAAAGATGCACCGCAAGAGTATTTGCCGGGCATCACAGAAGTCTTTCCGCCAATGGGTAAACACTGCCCTGATGCAAGAATTCTTGGTATTGTGGCCAAAGCCGGACATCTCAGAACCACACCTTTCGGCCTGGTGGTTGCAGATGAGCCTGAAAACGCCTTCGTCACAATCATCCACCCTGAGCAGCACTCAGTTCTGCTTTTGCAACCAAACGTAGACAGCAAGGCCGACTGGCACTGTGAATGGAGACGTTGCCTGGACATCTGTCAGGCCCACGCCTCCAACCACTGGCAGGGTCTTCTACTTGTCTACAACGGCGGTCCTGTATCGGAAGCTGAACTTCTCACCTGGGCCGAACTTGGTCTGACAAACGACTTCTACCGAGTCTTACTGGTACAAGACAGCGGCGGCTGCGCCGATAAGTATGCCTATTCGGAAGCCTTTCTAAAAGCACACAAGAATGTCTTCACATGCGGCAATGACTACCGATCAATGCAAGAGACTTTACTGCACTTGCAGGCAATCACATAAAGGTGGTGCTACCGGCGCCACCATCAATCAAAGTCGAATCACCTTATCCATTACCAAATCAGGAAAATCCATGAACACTTCAACCACTCAGAAAATGGGACAATTCACCGGATACAGCCCCAAATTCGCCGGCGACCCGAAAGGTTGTCTATTCACGGTCATGAACCCCAACGAGCCGCTGCCCCCGGCCTTCAAGCTCAAAGCCGCCGATGCCGGACATCAGGTGATAGTGCGAATTGCAGGTGGTTGCACCGGCATCTCTCCCGAAGCACAAGATGGCATGATTCCCTTCTTTGTTAACGGCTTTACTGGCTTTGCCGGCGTGGCCTTCTCAGGCGGAACTGCCAACCGTGACTCTGCCGGCAATCTCAAGGCCGATATGGTCACCAATATTCCCAGCGTACTCTCACACTATTACAACTGTATCTCGCTCTCGACTACGCCTCGTACAGATGACCTTTATGCCGACCGCGAACGAGC
This sequence comes from Candidatus Melainabacteria bacterium, assembly GCA_016212515.1. Taxonomy (GTDB): domain Bacteria; phylum Cyanobacteriota; class Vampirovibrionia; order Obscuribacterales; family Obscuribacteraceae; genus Obscuribacter. The sequence continues at coordinate 19,448 of JACRFZ010000017.1, read as the reverse complement.
CGGCATCGCCATCGGCAGCCAGGCTCTGGACATTCGCCAACACGCCCTGGCCATTGTGCAAGTGAGTGCCGCCCAGAAAGCTTCCGCCTGGGATCTGGATGTGCCGGTCTACTTTCAATTCATGCAAGACTTAATGGAACAAGGCTGGGGTACCGCTTTGATTGCGCTCAACGGCGGCGAAATCACCCGTGATGAAATCTACGGAGCGCTCAAGCGGGGAATTCCTGTCATCGCCGTGGAAGGCTCATTGCGAGAAACCGATGCTTTCATCAAAGCCTATCGCGATGGCGACTGGACTTACACCTGCAGTGAATACCGAGCCAAACAACTGGCCAAGGGTCTGCCCCAGGCAGACATCGAAGCCCGCATCACAAGTGTAATCGCCGACTGCCAGGCAGTGCTTTCCAACTTGCCTCCGTCCTTAGTGAGCATCGTCAAACTAAACGACGCAAAGGCACTGGAGACCACGCTGAAAGAACGGGGACTGCTGCGCTAATCCAAACCAACTCGCCATAGACGCAAGGGGAGGGGCAGTAAAAGATACTGCCTCTTCCTTTCCTTGCCGCCCGCCGGTCCGGAGCGCAATGGACACTTTCACAGGTGACAATCTTTCATAGCAATGAGAAACAACATGAATACAAACTTCCTATCTCTCAAACAAGAACTGCTCCAAATTACGACTTCAGCAGTGGAAGCGGCAAAACAAGCCACCGCCGAAAAATGCGAAGCGATCATCAAACACGCTTTTCAACAGCTAAAGATTGAAGCGGCCGCCGGTCGTCGCCACGCCGTGGTGATGAGCCTCCAAATCGGTAAAGACATTGCACAACCTGCTGCCGGACATGGACCCCTTACTGCCCAGGCTCTGCAAGGAGTTGCTGCCAGGGTTTGGGAAACCCTTTCAGTCTTTGAACCGACCCTGGAATTCTGGAGCAAGGAGGAAGGACACCAAAGTGATCCATACACTGTGCAGGGTTACAATATCGTTCTGCACTGGCAAGACTCAGATGACTTGCTCAAACGGTCAGCTAAACTCTCACCGGCTCTGCGTGAAAATCTAGAAGCCGTTGTACGGGAAAGCAATCAAAAGGTGCAGGAGGCAGCCGCCGGCATACTTTCACAGTTGAAGCAAAGGGCCGTGGCACAAGCTCAAACAGGAAAGTCCTGGGCTATCGTTATGAGCTTATCGCCCGGGAAAGACTTCCAGGTGCCGACCGGGAAGAAAGTGTCGCAAGCAACGGCAAGCGACCTTGGACCGGTGGCCACAGCCGTCTGGGAAGCCTGCAGCGACTTTGCCCCCACTCTTGAATACTGGAGCCGCGAAGAAGGCCAATTCGGTTCATATACCATCGAAGGCCTGAATATCGTCATTCACTGGTGAGTCAAACTCATGAACAACATACTAGTTATCACGCAAGAAACGCTACAGGAGTCATCCGCAAGCGAGGATTATCAACTGGGTCTCATCCCATTCTCCACAGCCGAAGCCGCTCTGGCTGCAGGTGAAGCCACCTGTCTAACAGCCAATAAACTAACGGCACCTTTCTCGGGCATTGAAACGAGAAACAGTGTCTTAGAAGCTAATGACGGTTCCTTCCGCACCATTATCTTCCCCATCAAGACCGCGTAACCACTGGGGCTGCCGACAACTAAACTTAAACTGACCGGCGGCAGTCCCTGCCATCCTCAATTCCTTTAGAACCTGAAACAAACAGGGAGGTAACGCTCATGACTTACGAACAAATTCTTGCCGCACAAACTTGCTTGCTGCAAAGCCTGGCAAGTAGCGGTCGCTCCTACTTACTTGCGGCAAAGAGCATCGGCTTCACCCCGGACGGCAAACTTTGCATCAATGCTTACGCCCGTAGCGCAGACAGTCTGAATCTGCTTCCGGACACTTTTGACGGGGTAACAATCACAAAACACCTTCTCTCATCGGTTCAAATGTGATTAATTCGTCGAGACCGCAAAACTTGAAATTGAGAGACTGGAGCAATTCCAGCCTCTCTTTCGCTACTTTTGCTTTTTTTCAAAAGGCTAGTCGACCGGTCTATTTATGCTTGCGAAAAAGAGAAAATATCGGAGGGGCTGATAGAGAATCAGTCCCTCGATATCTCCAAAAGTACAAGGACAACCCAAGAGTCAGCGCTGCCATCTCTTACCTAAGCCGCCATGGACAAAGAAGGCTCGACTCTCAAAACGGCAATATTGCGACCGACGAAATCTCGGTAGTCATTTGGTCCAAAGGCATTGCGACAGGCATATCCAAGCACCTCAACTCGACTACGCGTCAACTGTCGGGCAAGGGCCATAGTGGTATCCAGCACACAAGCATTGGTATTAACACCGCAAATGCGCACATAATCCAAGCTAATGCCCCGCCGGCGGCATGAACCAAGAATCTCGGCAGCACCGTTGTCATCTTTTTTTGAAACAGCAAAACGCAGGTCGCTGCCAACTTCAAGCTGGGCTGCATCAAGGAGACTTTCGTAAACGTCGCCGCAGAACTTGTAATCGACGATCACCACCGGTGTTTGGGCTTCAACGGCAAGGGTAATTTCCCGCTCGACCACCTGGATGAGCCCGGCGTCAGTCGTGAAATTCTTTTGCATATCGATGACCACAAGTACAGGGCTTGCAATACTTACAGAAACTAGCTTATTGCGATACTTAGACATAAGATTCACCTCTCTGGTTGAAATGACAGCCCCCTCGCAATAGGGAGCAAAACCAGCCGACCCCTTCGATGGGGCAGCATCACGCTTTGCGGCCGATAACTGAAATCGTAAAGAGCACCAACCAGACAAAAAGCTCCGGCAGGCTCATACCGAAATAAACATCTTGCAAAAAATCAGGCAGAAGTTCCTGAACGAGTTCAAGTAATAGCTCCTGCTCATGAGATTTGATTTTCATAATCGTATCCAAATTCCCCTGCCATCATGAGCACCTTTGCTCTGCCGCACGCTTCACGCCACCCCAGGTCAGACCTGGTTCGGGGAAAAGAAGAAAGCTCCTACACAAGCGAGACAAGAGAAGAACACGCGGTCCTCCTCTCATCTCTCATGTAAGCCGAAGAGGCTCCTAACGGTCGGACGCATAGACATAGACGGGGATGCCGCCATGAAAGTCATCATCGTCGTCGTTATCATCAGAACCTAAACCCAGAAGCTCTTTGAATGCCTCCCAATTCAAAGCGGCACAGATAGCACCGCTTAGAAGAATGGCAATACTAACTGCATTCAAAAGTCGAACAACAAACAGCAAAAACAATTGAACGTCCATAACAATTCTCCGAATCTAGATAGAAAATGAACTAGCAATGCGAATCGACCGGATGGTCGAATCACAACCACCACTAGAAGGAACCGGGAACCCAAAAGCTCTCGGAGGAAGGCATATAGCTCAAGGGAATACCGCACGCGGCAAGGGCCTGGCGGGCTTCTTCTTCCGTGATGGAGCGATACTCAGGAAACTGGTGACAAAGGCAAACAACTTTCTCAGTCGGCACTACGCCCTCGCTAAGGCAAGTGGGTAGAAGTAGATGCGCAATGTCCATGTGAGAAATCAACTGCGTGGATTTCATGTGAAACTCCCGCCCTGATGGGCTGCCCGCACCGGTGCGTAAACAGTAGCGGCCAGATGTGCTCCAGCAAACAAGCGACGGAGGCGTTTGTTTACAAGCTCTAACAAGACTGGTGCAAAATAGCTACTGTTTAACGGAGTTACCGAATGCGGAAATTAAATCAATTAACTCCTTCAGAGAAACAGGTTTTGTGGAAGCAATGCAATCCCTGAAGCCGCCAGCCGCCCCATCAGACCCAGCCCCTTTCACATTTTCTTTAGATTCACCCTGGTGCACCTAGCGCTAGCTGAAGATGTAAGGAGAATTCAAATACAACAAAAGAGGCACCGCTTTTGGTGCCTCCTCGCTACTGATATTCAAATTGCATAACTCTGATCGAGAATACAACTCACCACCGTGACAAATCCATACCAGATAGCAAAAGCTCGAACCGGCAAATTACACACACTTTTTCGCCTGCCGATGCTCATCTTCGTAACACCACCATGCAGCACTTCGCGCAAACAAAGCAAACTTTTCACGCCCTCCAGGACGCAACCAACCCCAAGGCTCTAATACACAGCAGCAGAACCTTGCAACGAAGAGGAAGGTTCTGATAGGTCTATGGAGTATCACCTTTCCATCCAATAAGACCCTACACCGAAGCAATAAGACAAAGACCATCAAACTCTATCGAGTCTTGTTAAAAGCACAAATCGTGCTTCAACAGAACTCAGGCCCCAACGGGCAGCTTTCCTATTCATACAAAGAGACTAAAACAATGTCACAAGTCAAACTAAGCCTTCAAGAAGCAGCTCTTGCCGCCAAGAAAGAATTTGAAGAGATCCTAGCCGCAGAAGGAAAAGACGGACCAAATCCCAGAGTCCTGATACCATCCGATCAAGGTCGCGACTCTCTGGTTCCATCACCCACGCGAATCGGCGATTGGAAGTCCTGGGGTGTCATTGGTTACAGCTGGCATAGCCTCCACTCGTCGATTTCTCCAGAACAAATGATAGCCGTGCTACGCAAACACCTGGTGAGTCAACCGGTTTATCTTGGTCCCACATTACCAGCCAAAACGGAAGGCTTCTGCATCGAACGATCAATTCCCTGGGGCAAGAATCCGCTTCAAATAACAATCGAGCAAGTCGCTAAGGGAAGAGGGAACCTTCAATACTGTGAAAACGACACCTGCTATGACATGAGCGAGATTGAATTGCAGGACGGTCAAGGATTCAGACGCAGTCTTACGCTGCAAGTCTCATTCTCGCGCAAAACCTGTCGTGACATTTTTAACTGTGTCATCTCACAAAAACTGCGATGGTACATGGACATCTACCTGGTAGCTGGTGTGGAAAAGCGAGGCTATCCCTGGCTCACACTTGATGCAAAACTTAAAAGTAAAATGCGCATGACCGGACTTGAGATCGCTAAGACGGGCGCATTCTACAAGGGACTGATCGACTCACTTAACCAAATGATGGAGGAGGTGATGGACGCATACACCACTGGCCGTTTCGATCACGAATGGTTAGGAGACAATTTAGGAGGAAACTGAAATGACTAGCTCTGATTTTCCAGCAATCTTTAAACTCTCTATCTTTGCCTGCACACTCTTTAGTTTCACGATGCTTCTGCTTTTCTGACACCATCCTTTCGGCAGAATAAGGCAACCCCTCTTCTGCCGAAAGGTCTGCAACGAGATTAGGCTCTCGACGGAGCGCACTGAGAAGCCCCCGGTCGTGATTCGGCCATTTCAACAGATGGCAAACGGTTCAACTCAGCTCTAAAGCTGAATTATTACGCCCATAAGCGGCAGGACAAAACAATGGAAACACAAGAATTCGCCAGACGTATTCAATCGGCTCAAACCAAAATTACGCAGCAGATTGCCAGTATCAACGGCACGGCAAACTCCCGGTCACTGGACATTTTCGACACGAACGCGGGAGGCGCACTACATTCTTACCGCATCGAGCAGCGCCGCACCGCAAATGCCAAAATTGAGCGGCAGGCCTCGACTATCACAGGAACCCTGTACGAATATATCAAGTTCCTCTCAAACTGCCAGAACTGCGAGGAACTCTGGGAATGGTTACAAGGTGAACTGATGCCCCGCCCGATTTACAAGGAAGGCGGAGGAATAGACTGGCAAGCCTGGTGGAGCAAACTGCACAATTCTGCCCTCAATACCGAGTACAACCGACAATACGGACGGGCTCTGCAAACCATCTATTCTTGTTTCTGGGTCTAACAGTGCTTTGGCAGCTCTTATCGGCACATGGTCAGGAGAAACCAGCGCCGAGACCGCCAATGAAGAGCAAATCGAGCAAATTTGACCTGTTTAAGTCAGTTTCTTGAAAAGACACAGACTTTCCTCAAGATGAACCGTAGTTCAATGGTCTGAATACCACCAATGTGAGTGGAGGTATGCGGGTTCGAATCCCGCCGGTTCTATTGCGAATGTCCGCCGTGCTACTCCTGCATGAGCGAACTGACCGGCAGCACAAGCTGAATAGGTCCAGCACAAGTGTCCCCACCTGTCATTCAACGGGGGCAACAAGGAGCCAACATGTCTATAATTCCTAAATCGCTGAAATCTGGATTTCTGGGCGGCATCTCCAGCGAGACCGCAGAGGAGGTTTTCGGGAAACTCTATCCCCTGCCACCAGGCAATCAAACAAGACCAGAGCCTAAAGACAGTTGCGAATCTGTCAGGAAAGCCGCCAGAAAGTGCCTGCAGGAACTTCGTTCCGTTTATGGGCGCGACGGTCTGACTCACCAGCCTTACTGCTACGGCATCATGGCCGGTATCGACTACCTCTGTAATGTTCTTTCTCTCTACCCCTTCCAGCATGGCATTACGATCTCGCGCAACGTACTTGCTGAAAGGCTATCGGCAGTAGACCGCATTGAGGCTGGCTTTGGCAGTCACAGTGTATACGACCCGGAATGCCGTCTTTTCGACCAGGAGCAGAACCCGATAAGTGATGAAGAGGCTTACGTATGGGGCTGCCGGGAGGGTCTGAAATACGCTCTCAGTCTTTGCACGAATCTCTCCGAAACTCAAAGCGGTTCTCTTTCAGGCTATCTAGAACTAGATCCGGTAATGAGAAGCTTCGGCTTTGCGGCCCAAGAACAGAAGCACTTCGTGCAGAAGGTGCTTCCACAATTGCAGACTAAATACGAGGACCGTCCTAGCTTCTACGCAGTTGACATGCTATGTCACGGTTGGAGCGCGGCATCAAGATTCCTCAAAGCCTGCAACTTATCTGAAGCAAAGGACTGTGATTGCTCGCAAGAAGCCAACAGGCAACTCTTGTTTAGCTTTGTTGAAGCGCTGAGAGCGGCACCGATGATGTTTCACACATTCAAGCTCGGTTTCGGTCACTCAGAACTTCGGCCGGCATCCACCAATCGAGTCTTCCAAATTGAGACTGCCGTAAAGGACGTTCCTGTCGAGGATATCTTGCAGTTGACTGCCCTACATTACCAGGCGGGTAAAAGGTCCAGCGCAAAAACCTGGCTTATGTAAGGCTTGATTCTGAAAGTACCTCCAGCTAGCTCCGCCAGAGGCTGCTTACTGCTTCGGTAGTGACAGCCTCCCGCCCCTTTCTTTTTCGGCCGATCTACTAGACCGGTCTATTTTTCAGTCCAAGAAAAAACAGGACGAGGGCGCCCGCTGATGTCAGTTAGCCTTTGCAGGCTTAAAGTCCACTTAAGCAATAGATAGCTAATTAATCTCTACAAGTGTTTCTGCCTCGTCGCAGATCGCTGAACAGGCCAAGTTCGGTCCGTGATAGGTATCGAACACTTCCTGAATGCCCAAATTTGAAAGAATGGAAAGTAGCGTCCTGGTAATCCAGGTTCTCGGGCGATTAATCGCCGACCAATCTAGAACGGAGCCCCCGGAGGAAGCAAGCGCTCCGGCATCCAGAGACCCGCTTTTACATCTGAGAGCTTCACCACAAGATCGCCCTGCTTCACCGACCCGCGGCTTTCCGAACCGACCACGCGCTTGGGTAAAATTGGAGACACCCCATCAGGAATGCTATCGGAGTAGAAGACCGGGTTACCGGCATCCTTGCCTGACAAGCATGAGCCGGCAATGAAAGTATGATCATCGGCAACCGATTCACTCAGGTCAGGCACACCGCCGCTGTGTCCATGAATCGCAGGGAGGAAGAGGTAGTCGCCGTGCCGAACTGGAGTAACAAGCACAATAGGTGCCGCGTCCATCATGTCCTTGTTGTTGAAACAAGCCATCATCAAAGACCAGCCCGGATACCACGCTTCATAAGCAGCGAGTTGCTCCTCATTGAGAATTGGACGTTTGGCATCGGATACCTTGTCGAGAATGTCGAAGGCAGCCATAGGAGACTGGGCCAGCACAACCTCGTAAGGACCGAACTCCACAATTACTGCTGCACTGCGACTACCGAAGGTAAGGCCCTTGGCGCCGCCCCGGGTCGTTTCCTGCTCCTGCACCGCCTCCGCCTGGTCTTCAAGGATTCGCTTATAGCCAAGTGTATCCAGCAGGTAGGCATCAGTGATGATATTTGCACCTTCAGCCACAGGAACCGGCAAAATCATAGCGTTACCAGGCGTACGGCGAGGCTCATAGCCAAGGTCAACCCAATCAAATCGTGGTTGACGGCTGCTACCGCGAGAGCGAGTGAATTGACCGTCAAACTGAGAACCTTTGCCACCGCCAGCGGTATTTTTCATGCGGTTCTTGTACCCAAAAGCATGAATGCCAGGCTCAACCTCCCAGGTCGAAACAATTGTCTTGGAAAACTCTGCAGGACCGATTGATACGCACATAGTGTGTCTCCTAAACTAAATGAACGATGAATGTAAATTGAAACCAGCCCGAAGTCGCCGCCCTGAAGAGCAGCGACTCAGAACTGTTACTGCGGTGGCTGAATGGAAAATGTCTCGATTGCACTCCAGGAAACGGTGGGATGACTCTCGTCGAATCGATAGCGAATGCCGTTGATTTCAAGCCGGAAAATGAAGCCCATGGAACGGGCGCCAGCATCACAAGCCTGGAAGCGGCGAGTGTAGAGAGTCACCAACTCCCTGGCAGAAGCTATACTTTCATCAACCTGCAACTGCAAAATCATGGCTCCGGCGTGAGCCTCGTTGTAGTCGGGATCTGAGTCAACGAGCATCTCGGAGTTCTTGATACTGAAGTTGACGCGATCGTGCTTGGCATTTCGCCATAGGTTACGACGAGCGAGACCCAGTTTACTAAGAACGCGCAATGCCATGGCCCGCCAGAAACGCACACGGTCTTCGTCTCCGACGCATTTATCGGCGATTACCACAATGCAGAGTTCCGGAAATTCAGAGAGAGTTGCCTGGGAAATTTTGAGGAAATCCTCTGAGCGATGCCATGAAACAATCGCCGCTACTTTACCGGCCACCTCCAGGGAAAACCCGCGAGACCGCAGAAATTCAAGCGCGACTTTCCGACCGGCCTCGGCATGATCTGAGACATTCAGGGCCCGCCCAATGTCATGAAAGAAAGCACCAGCCGGAATTATCACATCCACGGATAAAGGCGGCAATTTTTCAGGAAAGCGTGAGCTAACCTCTGCCGCAAGCTTGTCGGCTACTTCAACCACAGACAAAGCATGGTCAGCATTATGCTTAGTCTGACCTCGGCTCAGTTTGTCGCCCTGGGCGTAAAGTTTCAAAAGGGCAGGATCGATCGCAAGTGAGCGCACCACATCGACCATTGCCTCATGCGAGAGTGTTTGTTCCATGAGATTCAGAAATTAATTACTAGATTGAACAGACGAACCAAGAGCATTTACATCGCGAGAAGTCGCAACTGGCTTGGGCTTCACATCGAGAAAGACCGGCGGCACCGAAATACCAGGGAATTTGCTTAAGAAGATAGGCAGGCTGAGATTTTAGTATTTACGAGAGATTTGCCGAATAATTCAAGAGAGAAACAATACCCTCAGACTGCCAAACTTCATTACCTCTTTGCTAGTACAAATGTGGAAAAAACATCAATGAACTTGCTCATCTGGATAACACTCGACTCAGCTTTAAGAAACACCCTGACGCAGCCGGGCCAGGTATCATGTTACAAAGCTCTTCAAAAGAGCTAAAATTTAGCGTCTATCCAGGAATAATCCTCAAGTTCTTCTTCTCTCCTTACCAGTTTAAAACCGGTGGGAACCTGGAAAAGTTTCTGGTCCAATTCCTTACACTCTATTTGATATGTATCAATCACCTTGTGCCAGCCCTGCTCCGGATCATGGAAGAGGAAACGCAAAGGACAACCAAAAGCTGCGGCATCCATAGCTGCATCAAGGCCGTTAAAACGATAGAGAAAGGAGTTGGCGCTGTCGGGGGAACACGTAAGTTCGGGCCGGTCAGATAGACTGTCTGCGGACCCTGGACGGCAGGAACTTACTGGAGAATGCAAAATTCAACGGCCCTCATATATTTGACTGGTCTACTATTATTTCCCTCAAAAAAAGGCAGAAAGAGAGGAGTGCTAAGGTGTACTGTCGCAATAACAGTCCACCTCACCTCACTCAAAACAAGACTCCAAGAAAGCTGTTTATCCCTGACTCAAAGCCTCCAGTTTCTCAGGAAGGCTCCGGAGAGGGTCCTTCCAAATTCCCTTGCGCCACTTCCTGGCACCTCGCAAAACGTTGTAGGCAGCCAAGACTCTTTCATCGAATTTTTTTGCCGCGCCCTGCATTCGCTGGGCAAACTGGCGCTCAATTTCAGTAGGCTTACAGCCTGCCACTTTCAATTGTCCTTGACGCCAGTTCTGAGCCTGCTGGGTATCAGACTCAAGCATAGCAAGGGCCTCAATTATCGCATTACGATGTTCCTGGTGTGCGCTCTCAGCCAGAGCAGCCGTGCGCTCGCGCATCTGCCGCTCAAACCATGAAACCTGACCGTTTTTGACTTTCCGTCTTCTTGTCATAGTAGCTCCCAAATAAAGACCAATGAATGCAAGGGAGGTCTGCCGGTGCAAACCTCGTTCTCGTTTAACTAACTAATTAATGAACTAACCACGCAAGCTACGTCGGAACTGCCGAAGGAGGCGTCGAACAGGAGCGAAAAAATTCCAGACCAGCAACCGCAAGGGCGCTGTTGCTTTTAGAAAGCGCACCCAGGGCTGCTTCTGAATCTCCAAATACTGCCCCCAACTCACTAAACGACAAGCACGCCCGCGTCCATAGAGGAAATAGACGTAAATGCCGTCTTCACCATAAGTGATGGAATAATCTTGCAAAAGACCAAGGTAATAGCGACTGGGTTCTTCCAGTTGGTAGACGCTGCCGCCCTCACTTGAGTCTCCGCCGACGGTCCAAACTGTTAGACCATCAACTTTCTTGATCTTCGATGTGCTGATTGTTTTTCCATCGGGCAGGTATGAATGACCAAAAACTGTTCCCTGTAAAGACACAGAATCACCATAATGAGAAACGGACCAATTCTTAAGGGTTGCCATAATCTGAAAACAAGATTTACTAATGGTTAACGGAAGAAGAACACAGGTAGGCCGCTGAAACATGCAGCTACCCGTGCCATAAGAAACGATAGAGAACAGCACCGCCGAGGTGGTCGGTATGACGCACAAAAGGAGAAGTCTGACTCCTAAGACTGCTGGGACTGATACGCAGAGAGCAAACCGAATTGAATCGTGAGCAGATCCATCAACTCTTGGGCCAGCGCATCAACCAGAGCATCAGCGTCTTGTAACACCATCAACTCCTCCAGACGCGCCTGCCGCCACATTCGCTCGTTAGTTTCGGCATAGCTACCGAACTCATCCTGGGGGCGAACCAGAAATGGTCCGGCAGAGGAGATGCCTACGCTCTCCATGGGGAAAATGCCTCTAAAGATTCTCGCTTTAGTGGCAAGCCCCATAGAGTCAAGAATGTAGTAACAAAGACGGCGGGAGAATTCGCCATACTGGAAACCAGGCACAAGATAGACGCAAGCATCCTTTTCCGCTTTCAGGCGAGCCAGGCGCTCCGCTCCAAAAGCACTAGAAATTGCTTCAATGACATCTTCAGAATTTGTGTCTGAAACAACATGGGCTAGAAAGCTAATACCCTCGTAATGAAACATCAAACCGCAGCAAGACCAGATCCCACCAGTTTGTAGGCCCTCCTGAGTGCCCCGATACTCATACATTCCAACATTCTGCTCTTCTGCAATCCCCTCCGGCAAGACCTCTAAAACCATCGGCGAAAATGGGGGAAGAGATGCTATTGCGACATCCAGAGCCTGTATATCGGCGGCGCTAAGAGAGTCCAGTTCAGAACCGGATGGTTCATAGAACTCGCGAGCCACTTCATCCCAGTCATCATCATCATCGAAGTCATCTCCATCGAAGTCATCCCCATCGAAATCCTCAAACTCTTCATCAAAGCCAATCGCGTCTGCATACTCATCATGAGTCAGACAAAGAGTGCGCCCATCAAAGAAATAGTCGCCGTCCTCCTGCTCTTGCAGGTACTCGTTAACTTGACGGGTTGTTAATCTGGTTGATCTAGACATAACAAAAGTCCTGTTTCTCAAACGTTTTCTAAGTTTGATAAAGCTCTCCGGATGCGTGACTCACGGCACCCAGAGAGATTCTGCATTTAATGATCTAACAAGCATGAGCGCACAACTCACACTCGCCGACACCTAATTGACTTGAATTGTAGCTCCTATGAAAAGTCTTCTTCATAAAGGAAATCATCTTGGTCGAAGTCAAACCAATTTCGCGAAAGTCGGTTTGAGCGCCCAGGTCGTTTAGCTTGTCGGTAATCGCAAATCTTGACGATCTCATGGCTATCTATGCGCCGCGGTACGACGAACTCAGCCAGATTGAAAGTGTACGAAGGCTGCTCCCACGAAGGTATATCGCCATAACAAGTCATACAAGCTTGACGCTGTGTTTCAGTGAGAGGTTCAAGGTTACGACGACCAAATTCAAGCACTAGAGCCTTAGCTTCCCGACAAGACATCAGGCTGCGCACACCCAGCATATGGTGAGTCCAATCCGGCGCGTAATAGACAAGCTCATCATCAGGAATATCAAAAACCACGCCCCCATGCACAGTACGGCGGTCGGCTTGCAGCATTCTTCGCCAGGCACTTACCACCGTACGGGGAAAATCCAAAAGCGGAACGGCATATACTCCGTGAATGCGGTTCTGGCGCCGGGATTGAGGAATGCCATGTTTGCGGTATTTTTCTAAATTGGCAACTTTCGTGAAATGAACTAATTTCATCGGCAATTGTAATTGAACTAAGTGATTACTTCACATGCGGACGTTGGACCAACTCAGTGGATTCGACGACACGCAGGATCTCTCTGAGAGGCTAAACAACTAATTAACTTACCGACGCACTAGACACATCGAGAGGATGCGGGTCTGGAGCAGAAGATGGCGCTGGAGCAAGAATTTTTGTTTAGACAAACTCTATTGAGAGAAAAAAGGAAGTACTTTATCCTGGCAGGATAAAGTACCTAATGCAATCAGCATACATATATCTCCGAAAGCCCCTTCAAATGCAGTGTAGCCAGCAGAAAGCTGAAGCCATGCCTTTTCACAACACTCCACACAAACTCCAGCCCTCGCATGCGCTAGCTCGCGACGCGTATTTATCGCCCAGGCTTAATACAGAAAATGAAAAGCACCGGCAGTTCTGAGACTGCCGATGCTCCGGGTAAGGGTAACTGAAAGGGAACTTAAGAATGGCCCGCTCAGCTCAGCAGGTCATCGCTCCAATTGTCCAGCACTCTCAGACAAATTAGACCTCCTTCTCGTTTGCTTTCCACCGCTTGCACAAGACCTTTGCAATGGTCGTTGAAGATAGTAACTGCCAAAGATGCAAACTCCTTGGGGCAGTTATTGTTCAAGTAGCTCTCTACATTTGCCAGGGCTCGCGCCGAAAAGGGACGAGGGTAAGTCATAAGCAGATTAGCAGCAGACTTGGCTGCCTCTATAGCCAGATTGATTGCAATGGAGGGACAGGCTGGTGCCTGAGATACTCCTTGTGAGTAATTCATGCCACTAGATGAGAGTCCACCCGCGCCGCGGCGCAGGTTATGAAAACGCTTGGAAAGCATAGTAAGAATTCTCCAAATTATTCTCGAAGGGGAAGCCGACAGACTGATCGGAAAGACCACCGCCGGTAGTGCAAAGAGCAGGCTTACGAGATTTAGTAAGGTAGTAACTGGTAAAAAGGAAACAAAGGAAAGAAAACAAAGGAAAGAAAATTAGTAATCAAGTGTGGAAAGATTACTGCAAGCTCTGTGACAAAAACATAACGAAGAAACAAAACACTCTGCAAAGTTCTGAATTCTTGAACCAATGATGCAGCAGCCTGACAGCAGATTTTCTCATTTAGACGCAAACCTCTAGTCGCACTTTACCCTTTACGTCCAGCCGGTCGGTTAGTTTCCGACAAATAGAAGAGCTCCTTAATTCCTAGCTGATTAGACCTTATGCCAGACTCAAGCGCACAATAACTTTAGAGCGAATTCTTGCCATCTATAGACAGAGGACAATATTCTATTAGACCAGTCGACTAGCTCCTTTGAAGGAAAAAAGGCTCTGTCGCAAAAGCTGAAAAAACAGCAAAGTGCAAGTTACAAACTGACTCAACCAAGTCCCTTTTGGACGGTGATTCTTGCAACAAAGCCTCTTCTTGAGTATGTCTATTCGAGCAAGATAGAAGGCTGGCAGTCGAGCAAAGCAACTAGCATGCTCGACTCCATAAACTTCACGTCTACCTTCTATTCAACATCTGTAGGGCGGTCTACAGAATACAAAGGCATGCTGATCCAATAAGCGTCTAGAGCAGAATGAGAATCACTCCGGCTACACCGACGATGATTGCTACAACCCGCCCCCAATGAAATTTTGATGATAGCCAACCTCCAAACAGACCAAGTTCGGCGGGCTGACGAGTCCAAAAATAGCCGGCTGCGAAAAGCAATAAAATTCCAATAACTCTCGTCATAAGTTCTCTCCGGTAAAGATGGGTAAATTGAGGATCTGAAACTACATGCGCCGCTGAAAGCGGTGATGTCCTTCAGCCTGGCGCTTATGCCAGTCAAGAATTGGACTTGGACTGGCTTTTGGCCCTAGGCCGCCATTCGGTTGAGATAATGCTCAGCCATGGAACTTGCATAGGGGATCTGATTGGCTTGGAAGAACTGCAAGGGAGTCATGTTATAAACCAGTTCGATTCCACCAAGGCATTTTTCATTCTGGTAGACGAGAAAACCGCCCCGCCAGTGCCGAATTGAGCGGCCCGTCCCCTCAAAGGTCCAGATATCGTCGCCGCCCACTACGCAATCGTAAGTCCGTTTGTAAGAGATGCCAGACATAATTTTGTCTCCCTGATGAGTAAGTAAAATGCCGCAGCTGGATGCGTTGGCAATAGATACGAGCCTAAGCTCGTCAGACCGAATGACCCGAAGATACACCCGGTGCTGATGAAACCGACGGGAATCGAACCCGCATCACCGCTTTAGCGGCGCTCTAGCCAATTGAGCTACGGCTCCAAAGGAATGCGTTTGTTAACGCACCTAAACTCGATACTCGCGAACAGGCTACCACTGCAACTGGCAGACCCTAAATGACGGCGAGTTCGGACATCGGCAATAGCCCGGCACTAAAACTAGAGCCAGACTGAGCGAGCAAGAAAGTGATCAGACGGCAATGATGCGGTACCACGCTGAAGCTCAAAAAACATCGCCGGTGAGCGCGGTCATAACCTCTTCATCAGTACTCATGCCTGCAAAATTACTTGCCTTATAGATTTTGCAAGGGCCATCTCCCCTCACTTTTCTTTCAACGTCAGAGAGAAGAAACTCGAAATCTTCTAGAAACTGCCGATCGCTTCCGAAGTTGACAAAAACAATGTTAACGTCTCCGCTACCATCTGGGAGATCTGCAAGCCTTCTGTTAATGGAAGAGATATGAAAGGCGATGTAGCCGATTGAATCAGCCTTCCGATTATACTGAGACCCTGGCCAAAGGTTCCGCCGCAGATGAAACCCTCCCGACAATAAAACAAGTAACAGTAGCGGTCTTGGTTTGCGTCCGCCTGGTGGGCAGACTTGAGGTAGTTCACCGGAATATCGTCCCCAATCTTTCGAGCCGGTTCTCCGCATCATAAATTTATCGAACCGGGCTTCCAAGAAATAGCTGAGGCTCAATAACGCCTGGTTATTGATATGACGGCCATCAGCTGGAAACTGTGCCTCCACATCGCGACTGCACACACATTCGGGGAATTCTTTGTGAAACAGACCTACCGGTATTCCAGATTGATGCAGTTCTTCTGCTGCATTTGTCAATGACTTTATAAAGGCCAGAGCTTCAGTCCAGGTTACAAGCGGCCGATCCCAACTATCCCAGAAGTAATCATGAACGGCAACTTCGATATCATACTCGCAGAGTAAGCGCTTACCGAGAGTCAACTTCCTCAAATTGATGGTCATAAAACAAGCCTCCATTCAGAAAAGTGGTATTTGCGTACGTAATCGGAGCCAACCAAGTACATGACTGGCTCAACAAACCGGCGAAAATCCCCATGACCGGGCTCGGTGTCAAAAGCAGATTCCGTCAGCCAGCTGTATAGCGATCGGAGCTTAACGCTAGTAGATAGAAATCTCGACACCGCAGCGAGGCTGCCGTGGGCGGCAGCATGAGGACTGACTCTAAGCGGTCATGCGGTTTAGATAATATTCCGCCATGGTGCCTTCATAAGGTATCCCGTTGGCTTTGAAGTACTGCAAGGGAGTCACTCCATAAACCAGTTCGATTCCACCAAGGCATTTTTCATTCTGGTAGACGAGAAAACCGCCCCGCCAGTGCCGAATTGAGCGGCCCGTCCCCTCAAAGGTCCAGATATCGTCGCCGCCAACTACAGGATCGTAAGTTCTTTGGTAAGTAATGCCAGACATAATTTTGTCTCCCTGATGAGTAAGTAAAATGCAGCAGCTGGATGCGTTGGCAATAGATACGAGCCTAAGCTCGTCAGACCGAATGACCCGAAGATACACCCGGTGCTGATGAAACCGACGGGAATCGAACCCGCATAACCGCTTTAGTGGCGGCGCTCTAGCCTGTTCAGCAACAGGCAGAAGCTTACAAGCTAATTATGCGACCGTCAGCAGACAAATAAAATTCTCTTCGGACATTGAACTCCACTTGAAACTGCTCCTTTCTGAAGGGTTGACACAAGCTCGGTTTAGACCCAGGCACAGACACGATGTCGCCAATCTTCACTGAGATACCAGAATCTGGCGGTATCCGAACCAACACAGCTTGACGATGCCATTGCTTGTCATCCAGTCTTGATATAATCTCGGCACCGCCGGTAGTTAGACATTCACCACACTCATGCGTCCAAAAGTCCCACTGATAAGCCAAGATTATGCCATTACTACTGGTCATCTCTGGCTCAGGTACGAGCCATACCTGTCCATCGCTCACACTGACGGCGCAACGCTTCACGTGGGGTCCACCCAGAGTGTCCGTCACCATTCCTCCAAGACCAGCTGAATAGCTGTACTCCAACTGCGGCTCGTCAGATGCATGACCCCGATTCAGCATCTCCGCAAAGTCGGCTGCGCTGACTTTTGCAATTGCGCCAATCGAGCGATACGGCAATACTAAATCACCTTGTTCATGGGTGCGAGTAAGCTTAACGCCTTCTGTTAAACCGTTTCCAAGCATACTGAAAATTCTCATATTCCTCCTTTCCCCGAAGTATTACTCTCATGTCGGACACACAAGAGTTTGTCGAGCCGGGGTAGCTCAAACATCAGTCGGCAGCGAGGACTCCATAAGGAATCGGACCTTAGCTGCGTCAATAGAACCGACGGGAATCGAACCCGCATAACCGCTTTAGTGGCGGCGCTCTAGCCAATTGAGCTACGGCTCCAGGAAAATGCGTCTTTCAACGCAAGTCAATTCTTATAATGAAGAAGAGCCGACCGGTTAGACCAGGCCGACTCTTTTTACTAATGGGTCCCTTCAGGTCAGTATGCAGTTAAGAAAGATCCGACTGTTCTTCCGGAAACTCAGATAAATCCTCATCGACAGGCGCATCATCAGCTTTAGGGCGTGGAACACCCACAAGCTTGAAGCCGCGAAGCTGAATAATCTGGATACCGTACTCGACATATCCGCCGCGAGAGGTAATGCCAAGTAACTTGTTGGCAGCGGCCAACATCGCCTCGGCAAGAGTCTTATAGCTCTTTTTGCCAAAGTTGGCGCGGATGTATTCCTTCTTCGCTTCAATATTGCTGTCGTCACAGAGGACTTCAGCATTCTGCACATGGGCTACGCGATAAACCGGACCCTGTCTTAGCACAACGATCGTGTTGTCAGCAGACATAATTCAAACTCCTAATTTCAGGTTTACACGAGACACCCCGGGAGAGGTCCCAGGGTTTGGCAGCCATCTGCCAAAGGTAAGCTGCGGGGACTCGAACCACCCTCCCAATCTTTCGACCGGGCGCTCCTCTAGCTGCAGCACCAACAAAGTGAGGATTCTATTCACCTCAAACTTAGGTCTGTAAGTCACACAAAGCAAATTGCAGGGACAAACTAAAAGTGGATAATTGACGAAACGCTTCCTAAGATATGCACCATTTTGCACACAGAAGCGGTCCTAAATTTTGAATCCGTCTCTCCATGTGCGGTTGACCGTGAAGAGGTTAACAGTCTCTGGAAAATCTGACACTATGCAGAACTCTGGATGCATCCACTGTAAGTTGGAGCCAGCATCAATACCAGCATCTATTGCAGCCTGGAGAACTGGAATCTTCCGTGCGCTAAGCACATCAGGAAACGCGCTCAAGTAGCAAATCCAGCGGGAGTAAAGGCCGGCACCATAACGACTAATTGTCCAAGATTTACAGCAAGAGAACATCAAGCTCAGCAAGAATTCGTCCCCCTGACTAATTGTTCGCGCGACGGCTCCAGCCCATCCATTCGGAAGAAGGGCTACATCGACCGCCTGGCAAATAACACTTTGTGTAGCTCCTAGATCTGCAGAACTAATATGATCTTTATATTCAGTGGCAGCAAAAACCGCCTCCAGAGTTCCACTATCGTACAAACCTTCTATAACAGAGTAGGACTTATCCACTGCCACTTCCACGGCGCGGCACGGAGAGGGCGATATGACACTATTGACTGGGAAGCACTTAACATCGCTCTTTGCCACAAGGCTGGCAGCACTGAAGTTAGACTCAGCAGCAGCACTGGTGACAGCGCTAATGGCAGCTTGGATTGCCTTCCGAGTGTCCTCACGGGTGGCACCATTTATGCCATACATTCTTCGCCAGATTCCTGCCGCGAATCCTCCAGCAACAACCGTCACCAGTGGAGATGGCACCAGTGCAAAAACTGGAGGCTGAAGATTTACAGCTGCATACAACTGCTGATAAGCGCGTGCCATTATCTCTGGATCAGCTGGAGTTGTGCGAAAAGGACGATTGTACCAAGAGCGCGTGTGCTCTGCGAGCGGATGCTTTAGTTCTTTTAGGTTGATAGCCATGACTTTCAAAAATAGAATACAGAAGGTTAAAAGTGAATCGATGCCAGTTGGCAGGTTAAATGCACCGCATCAGTAGCCTGAAGCAGCCACCACATCCAGCAGGCTGGGTGCGACAGCTTGCGCAGGAGCCTCGGCAACGTCGTCTTGCTCGGGACAACCAAACAAAGCATCATTGATGCTGGTCCAAATAGACATAGGATTACTCCGGAATATGGTTAACATGGGACACGAGACACCCCGGGAGAGGTCCCAGGGTTTGGCAGCCATCTGCCAAAGGTAAGCTGCGGGGACTCGAACCACCCTCCCAATCTTTCGACCG
>JACRFZ010000019.1 GCA_016212515.1 Candidatus Melainabacteria bacterium | reverse complement strand
TCACTGCCGAGGCTTGTCCCGCCGGCGATGATCGCGGCTTGCTCGATGCCTTCATCGAGGACTTGGGTCTGAAGTTGGTGGCTCTCGGTCCCAAGTCGGTCTTGTTGAAAGGCGGAGATCGCAAAGGTTCCTTCAGTCAGGATTACTTTACCAATGGTCTGACCGGACTATGGTTGACCAGTCTCAAACGCACCAGCCAGAGTACCCTCGGTACCGGCGATACGCTTTCCAGTGCCATTACTGCCGGTGTAGCGCTCGGTCACGGTATTCTCGACGGTTTGATCATCGCCAAGTCTTACTTAAATCAGACCCTTGATCAGGCTCCCCATATCGGTCGCGGTAATGGTCCGACCGGGCATGGTAACTGGACCTGCGATCAGTCGACCCTACCCTGGTTGACTCTCTCCGGGGAGGAAGGACGCCACCGGTTGTCTTTCAGACCGGCCAACAATATGGGCTTCTATCCCATCGTGGATAGTTTCGCCATGGTGGAGACCATGGTAAATGCCGGTGTCAAACATATTCAACTGCGCATCAAAGAACTGAGCGGTGAGGCTCTCAGTGAAGAAATCCGTGAGTCTGCCAGACTCTGTCGGCAGGCCGGGGCTGAGCTGTTCGTCAACGATTATGCCGACCTTGCCATCAAACATGGTGCGCACGGCGTTCATCTCGGTCAAGCGGATCTGGTCATGCAGGATTTGAGTCGGGTGGCGGAAGCCGGATTGAAGCTGGGTGTGACTGCCCTCTCTTACTGGGAGGTGGCGCGCGCTCTAGCCCTTAAGCCTTCCTACATTACGGTAGGACCGATTTTCTTTGACGATGCTCCGGAGCGGGAAGCCCATCAGGGACTCTCTGCGCTCTTGCGCTGGCGCAAGGTCCTGGATTTTCCGCTGGTGGCGGCGGGCGGCATCGTCCTTGCCAACGCTCAAAGTGTGTTGGCTACCGGAGTGGATTCCATCGCTGTCTACCGTGATCTTTCCGGGCAGGCCGACTTGACCTTGCGTCTGGAAAAATGGTTGCGCCTTTTTGAGCGCAAGGGCATGCCCTCCGGCATAGATCGCAGCTTTGATGCATCCGTTAAGGACACCGGGTCCGAGCCGCCCCGCATCGCCCATGACTCAGGTTTGAAGATCTAGGGTCGTGAATACCTATCTGATCGGATTTCTGGCCGTTCTGGCTACCATCAGCTTGTCTGTCGGCGGTATGCTCCTGGTGCGCAAGCGGGTCAGTTTCGACTCCCTCGTTTCTTATCACGAAGTGGCAGGCTACTTGCTTTCCGTGGTTGGTACGCTCTATGCCGTGGTGCTTGGCTTTGTGGTTGTGGATACCATGCAACACACCCAGGACTTGAGGGTTCTTGTGGAGAAGGAGGCCAGCGGACTGGCCAATATTTATTTGTGTTCGTCCGCTTTACCTGAACCAAAGCGCAGCCGCCTGCGCAGTTTGTGCCGGCAGTATGCCGAGGAGGTAGTGGGCGATGAATGGAAAGCGATGGAGAGCGGCGGCTACAGCGTGCAGGCCTTTTCTACGGTCTGGGCTCTCTGGCATGAAATTTCTACCATTCAGCCGGTGACCGAATCGGAAAAGACTCTTCATCAGCAGTTAGTCAGCGAGATATGCAGCATGACCGAGAATCGGCGCACCCGTATTACCAGTGCTGCCCACGGCGTGGCACCGCTGCTCTGGGTGGTTTTGCTTGTCGGTGGCTGCCTGACGGTTGTGTTTACTTATTTCTTTGCCGTGCAGCATCTGCAAGCCCAGGTGCTCATGACCGTTCTGGTTTCTCTAACGCTTGCCTTGAATATGTTCCTGGTCTTTGTCTTCGGCTCGCCTTTCAGCGGCGACTTCGCCGTTAAGCCGGATTCTTTCAGGCTGGATCGTATGATTTTTCACTATTACGACAAAGGGCAACCGCCTTCACCGGAGCAGATGAAGAACCAGTTTTAATAGACTCGCGCAGGAGTTGCCGCGCAGTTCCTTCTCGATCAAAATTCGCTTTGCCGCAACCCGGGCAGATGTTCCGGTCCGACTGAAGTTCCTTTGCGCCACTCTGGCATTTTGTCATGGCAATCTTCTCGTCTGAGGGAAACCAGTGCAGGTTTGTGGTATTGAGTCGCCTTTGTAAGTCCATCCTAACCGTTTCAGGACTATTTGGCTTGTATCCCGGGAGTAAAAGAGGAGAGGATGTTCGTCTCTTTTTCGCTGCTGAGACCGGCTTTCGCTTCATAGCCCGAACCGCGACCGAGGTCGAAGGTATTGGTATCGTCTATGGTATCAATGAGGGGGCGGATTTTGAGTGCGGCGGCCAGAGACTTTTCGGTGCTGACTCGAAGCATGGCGGCGGTTTCATCTGCTTCCGGCAGCCAGAGCGGCATCTCCATCCAGGGAGCGACATCCATTTGGAGCAAGGCTTGATCTGTCATCCAGGTAAATTCAGACGTATGGCTGAGACTTTCACTGGTGTTGGCCAGCCTGTCTTTTATAGAGAGCAATAATTCCTGCATCGTCAGTGGCTTGTCCGGTCCCACTCCGTTGAAGATGCCGCTTTCGCCTGCCTGGGCGAGAGTAATTATGAAGTCGGAGAGGTCACGGGCGTCGATAAACTGCACCGGTCTGGCCGGGCTACCCGGGGCTAATACCTTTCCACCGCGGCGAATTCTTCTGATCCAATAAGTAAATCTATCGGTGGGGTCGTAGGGACCGACGATCAGACCCGGTCTGAGGATGAGAGCACGCCCTGCAAAAATCTTAGAAACGGCTGTTTCGCAGAGGGCTTTCTCCGTGGCATAGTTGCCTTCTTCCGGTGGCACAGGTTGTGCCACTAGCGGTGATGCTTCGCTCAGGCTGGCCCCGCTGGGCAGACCATGGGTTCTATAAACTGAAATGGAAGAGATGAAGATATATCTCTCCACAGAGTTTTCCAGGGCCAGGCAGGACTTTTCCACATCAGCCGGGTTGTAACCGCAGGTGTCGATGACGGCGTCGAAATGCCGCCCCTTCAACCGGTCCAGATCTGCCTGTCTATCACCGACAATTTGCTCCACTGCGTGGCCGGCGGACGGCAAACGGTTGCCGTATACAGACGGGTTGGATTTGCCCCGGTTGAAGAGGGTGATCTGGTGCCCGGCCTGCAATGCCGAAGCCACCAGATGCCGGCCTAGAAACACGGTGCCGCCTAAAATGAGCAGTTTGAGTGGCTCGTCGGTCACATTGCTTCGCCCGGTTTGTTTTGCTTGGGCAAGAGCACTTCAATTTCTCCGCCGTGGAAAACCGCACGGGCACTTTTAGTTTCTACATGGTGCGGTAAGCTGAAGGTCCTTTCGAAGGCGGTATCCTTTTGGGCGCTCATCAGTTCCTGCTTCTGAGTCTTGCCTCGTATCTGCCTTGCTTCGAAGCCCTTGATGGAAAACTCCGAGCTGGTGACAAAGATGTCGATGGTGCCTTTCTCGAAGCCGTTCAATTTGGCCAGGATGCGGATTTTGTCCGGGCTTTCTTCCGTTTTTACATAGAGAAGGCAGTTGCCTTCACTTTCGTTCAATTGCTTGACTCCCTCCGGGCTGTTGCTTGCCGCTTTGAAGGAAGATAGTGGTCCATCCTCTACTTTCTTAACTTGCTCGCCGATATGCAAATAAATTTCCGGACGGCTTAAGGAAGGCTCCAGGGTGCCGGACATTTCTTTGTCAAGAAGTTTCTGCAAAAGCATTTCCGATTCGTCCGGCTTTTGAGCCAGAGCCTGACTGCCGCCCATTAATGCCGGGCTCAGTACTGAGAGCAGGAGGGCTACCTTGCTCAACGGTCTTTTGCAAGGATGCTTTCTACTTGTAGTTGATGGCAACATTCTTGGTACTCTGATTGGCGGAAACCTTTTGGGCCGGCTTTGAATCCACGGGCTTGCCCCGGGCCGAGTCGACTCTTTACTACCGCTTTGGGCGGCAGAAGATAATTGTAGCTCCTGGCTCAGTCGGGAAGTAGGAGTGGTTTCTCTTGTCCTCTGAGCGGCAGGAATTTTTGCGGACCAGTGGAGAGCGCTGCTGCTAGGATTTGATCTGGAGTTTAAGCCATGACGGTCGTCATGGGGTGGTTGGGCTTTACATTTGAGAGGGGCGCAATTGATGCAACTGCCACGGGGTTGGTATGTGCTGGCTGCCAGTCATGAGGTCAAATCCGGTAAGCCCCTGTCTTTGAGGGTGCTGGGGCGCGATCTGGTTTTCTGGCGAAACGAGGGCAAACTCGTGGTCATGGCGGACCGCTGCCCGCATCGCAGCGCCAGCCTCAGTCTCGGTCGCCTTCGCCAGGGCTGTATCGAATGCCCGTTCCACGGTTTCCGTTTCAGTGCCGAAGGCGATTGCAAACACATACCGGAGACCGGCAAGGGAGCGGAGAATCTCAAGGTAGAGGTGCTTGCCTGCGTGGAACGACACGGATTCATCTGGCACTATTATGGTTCTGCCGCCCCATCGGGGGAACCCCCATGGTTTGAAGAATTAGGCGCCGAAACCGGTCTGGTCTACAGTGAGCGCTGTCATACCTGGCCCATGCACATCACACGCTGTGTGGAAAATCAGCTTGATTACGCCCACCTGCCCTTCGTGCATGCCAACACTATTGGCGGCAATCTCGATGTAAGCCGGGCCGTAGAGTTTGAGCTGAACGCGGAAACTATTAAGTTTTACCCCGGTGGAAAGAAAGCGCCCGTTAGTGGCATCAGCTTCATTTTTCCGGCTTTCTGGCGGCTGGCCATAGTGCCTGGACGTTTCATGCAAATGATTGCCTTTGTGCCGGTTGATGATAACGAGACCCGCATTTACTTGCGAGGCTATCAAAATTTTGTCACTCTGCCCTTGCTGGCTGATTTGTTTGGCATGCTTGTGCAAGCGCAAAATTCAGTTATCTTGAATCAGGACAGGACTGTGGTTTTGAGTCAGAAGCCGGCCAATGTCATGCATGCCGGTGATGAAATTCTCTATCAAAGTGATCGAGGCATCGCCCACTTTCGCAAACTCTGGGCTGCCGGTTTGGCATCAAATTAGAAGCACGGTGCAGTTCAAGAACAGCAGCCTGCCAGGCTTACTTCTAAAGGCGCTCTCGGGAGGCTTCTGTAAGCCCTCCTCCGAAAGACTTATTGCACAATCATCCTCTCGATCATCCTTTTGGTGTAGCACTTAAGGATAGCGTAATTTTCAAAATCGTTGCAAACGTAATCATGGTGGAAGTCCCTTCAATGCCGCCTGCAGCCATGCTTTAGGGGCATTCTATCCGATTATTTCGAAAATCCGAAATGTGGATGATTCAGGGCCTGGTCAGTGACAAAATATCCCCAGACAACGACTCTGCGTAATGCTCAATTGACATATCGCAACACATTTCTGGTAACCGAATATGGATCCAAGTTCAATCGTTCCGCTCTTTCAACCTCTGCCTTTTCCCGCTCCAGTATGGCTTCTTGAGACCCTTCTCATTCTAGGTTTCTTCTTGCATGCTCTGCCGATGAATGTTGTTCTGGGCGGTGGCTTCTTGAGCGCCGCCCTAATATTTAGCGGTAGAAACAATAAGGAAAGTTTTGCATATAGAGCCGGAAAAGCGCTCGCTACCTCCCTGCCGCTCTTCATTTCCTTTGCGGTAACCCAGGGGATTGTGCCGCTCCTGTTTGTCCAGCTATTGTATGGTCCGGCTTTCTATACATCATCAATATTGATGGCGGTGCCGTGGATCTCTGTGATCTTTATCGTTCTTGTTTCTTACTACATGTCTTATGTAGTAATTTACCGATACTTTAAAAACGGCGCCATGCAGAATACCGCCGGTATCGTCAAGTCATCCATGCTGCTGTTAGTCATGAGTGTGGGTTTTGCCCTGGTGGGTTTCTTGTTTTCCAACAACATGACCCTCATGCTCTCTCCGGAGAAGTGGCTTTCTATGTACAGCCACAATGCTAACGGCTTGAATCTCAATCTCGGCGAGCCTCAGCTTATTCCTCGTTATTTGCATTTTCTCGTGGCATCCTTTGCGGTGGCCGGTATGACCCTTGGTATCTTTGGTCTTTATATCGCCAAGCGAGATGCTGAGTTTTCTAAATATATGATTGTCTTCGGTTCCAAGCTTTATCTGGGCGCCACTCTTCTGCAGGTGCCGGTGGGCTTCTGGTACATGAAGAGCTTGCCTGCCGGCATGGCCCAGCGCTTCATGGGTGGCGACACAATTGGTACGGCTGTATTCGGGGCCTCCATGGTCTTTATGTTGATAGCAATTATCGCCACGGCCATGGCCTGCACCAATGCCAATAAAAAGATGTTTCTTGTGGGGCTGACAGCCAACGCCCTCACTATTCTGGCCATGATCTTCAATCGCCATCAGTTGCGCGTTTGGCTCCTTACACATGTGCAGCCCAGTACCGTGCCGGTGGCCACACAGTGGGACTTGCTCATTACCTTTGTGGTTTCAGCAGTGGCCCTGATTGTTTATCTGGTCTGGCTCAGTAAACTCTGTGTGAAAGCCTTTGCTGCGCCGGTGCAGGCACCGGACGGCGAGCGTTTAGCCGCCCAATAAAAGAATTGCGAAGAGGAAACCGTAAGATGGAAGACAATTCAGCCACCAAAATTGAAGAGGAAGATAAGTCCTCGCAAAAACCTGAGGCTTCCGAGAGTCATGCAGAGGCAGATAGCCACTGGGACCTGGATATACTGGGGGAAGGACAGGTTGGTCGGGGCACTTTGATGCGCACCGCCATGGGTGGCATCGCTTTGCTCTGGGGCGGCATGACCCTATATCCTATTTATAGTTATCTGAAACCCAAAGCCTCAGACAAAGATGAGCAGACCAAGGTCACCAGCCTGGAAGTTTGCAAAGTCGACGAATTGCCGAAGGGTTCGGGGCGTAACTTTCGTTTCGGTTCTACGCCGGCGCTTGTTATTCACACCCCTGATGGCGAAATTCACGCCTTCAAGGCTATTTGCACCCACCTGGGTTGCACAGTGCAGTATCGCAACGATAAAGACGCTATTTGGTGTGCTTGCCATGGCGGGCAGTACGATTCGCACTCCGGTAAGAACGTCGCCGGACCTCCGCCCAAGCCGCTGGCGCCCTTGAAAGCCGAGGTCGTGAACGGCAAGATCGTCGTGTCGCAGGCTTGAACTTACTGATATTGAAGAGGACAAGGAATCATCATGGTAGGGGACACACGCAGAGGTAATAAACTGCTCGGCTTTCTTGAAGAGAGATTTGCACTGAGCACGCTCTTGCACTTGGCCGAGAAGAAGAAAGTACCAATCCACCGGCATTCGGTCTGGTACTACATGGGTGGGATTGCCGCTATCTATCTGGCGGTGCAGGTGGTGACCGGTATTTTGCTTATGGTCTACTACGTGCCGGAGATTCAGTCGGCCCATGCTTCCATTCTCAAAATCAATTCTCAGATTGACTTCGGTTGGTTCATCCGTTCCCTGCATAGCTGGGGCGCCAACTTGATGATTGCCGTGGTGGTTTTGCATTTGTTCTCCACCTATTTTATGAAGGCTTACCGGCGACCGCGAGAATTTACCTGGCTCTCCGGCTTGCTTCTGTTAGTGCTCTGCATGGCCTTTGGTTTCACCGGTTATCTTTTGCCCTGGGACGACGTCAGCTTTTTCGCCACCAAGATTGGTCTTGATGTAGCTGCCAAGACACCGGTTTTGGGCGGAGTCATTGCCGATCTCTTGAGGGGCGGCGAGGCCATTTCACAGGCCACCATTTCCCGTTTCTTTGTCATTCACGTGGCGGTGTTGCCCATCTGCTTGTTGGGCTTGCTGGGTGGGCACCTGCTCTTTGTGCAGATGCACGGCATGTCTGAGCCTGATGCTTTCAAGAATCTGCCGGCACCGAAGAAGACTTATGAAAAGTTCTTCCCGAACTTCTTCTTCAAAGATATCCTGGTCTGGATTCTTGCTTTGAACGTGCTTTTCGTACTGGTCATGCTTGCTCCCTGGGGTATCGGTCCCGAGGCTGATCCTTTTGGTGCTGCTCCAATCGGTATTAAGCCTGAGTGGTACTTCCTCTCCATGTTCCAGTTCTTGAAACTGGTACCGCCCATGATTGGTCCAATCGAGGGTGAACTCTTCGGAATTTTACTGATGGGTATTGCTGCTCTTGCCTTTGCCGTCTTGCCTTTGCTTGACCAGGGGCAGTCGAAATCAATATCTAAACTTGCAACTGCTTATGGTGTCATCATTGCAATAGCCGCTATTGCACTTAGTGTTTGGGGAGCTCTGTCATGAATTATCCAATCTGGGTTGTGCCTTATCTCGGTGGACCCTGGGTTATCGGCATAATATCCATTATTCACATATTCATTTCCCACTTTGCCGTGGGTGGCGGAGCCTTCCTTGCCCTGGCTGAACAAATTGCCTACAAGCGCAAGAACGAGAACCTCTATAACTACCTGAAGGGACATTCCCGTTTCTTCCTGATCATTACCACCGTATCCGGTGCTATGACCGGGGTGGGTATCTGGTTCTCCATATCCCTTGTCAGTCCGGACGGCACGGCGTCGCTTATTCAAAGCTTTACGCTGGCCTGGGCCCTTGAATACTTGTTCTTTGTCGCCGAACTGGCCACCGCCTTTGTCTACTATTACACCTGGGATCGTGTCTCCAAAGAGACTCACCTTCTGCTTGCCCGGTTGTACATGGTCTTCTCGATCATGACCCTGGTCATTATCAACGGTATCATCACCTTCATGCTCACGCCCGGTAAGTGGATTGAAAGCCATAACTGGCTGGATGGTTTCTTGAATCCCACCTATTTCCCGGGACTGATCATTCGTATGCTTATCATGGCTGCCATTGCCGGTATGTATGCCCTGGTTACTTCCTCCCGCATTCCCGATCCGCATTTCCGGACATACATGGTGCGCTTTTGTGCAAAATGGTTGATCCCGATATTTCTGCTTGGACCGATTGTCTCTTTCTGGTACCTCAATCAGATCCCCCAGGCAGCGGTACAAACAATTTTCACCGGTATTCAGACTTCCGGTCTGGGTAACTTCTCGATTCTGGCCCGGGCTCTTTACTTGAGCATGGTGCTCTCCGGAACCATTATTCTCTTTGCTTTCTTTGGTCCCTATCTCAACCCGCGGGGCTTTACCTTCCGCATCGCCATTCTGTTCATGATATGCGGACTCTCGGTGACCGGAACCACGGAGTGGATGCGTGAGCTATTGCGTAAACCTTATGTGGTCTACAACTATATGTATTCCAACGGAATCCGTAAGACCGAAGTGCCCGATATTGCCAGTGCCGGTTTCTTGAACAAGGGCAAGTGGGCCTCCGCTCTGGCCAATACTCCTGAGTGCAAGGCCGACCCCGGAGAGGTGGTTTACCGCTATCAGTGTATGAGCTGCCATACCGTCGATGGATACCGCAGTATGAAGCGTATGATCGGTGACCGCGATGAGGAGAGCGTAGTAGGCTTCCTCAACATGCTGAAAGAAAAGGATCCGGAAAAGAATCCTTATCACGGCATCATGCCGCCTCTGGCTGCTAATGATACGGAACTTAAGAGCCTGGCTCATTATCTGGCTGGTTTGAACGGTAAAGCGGACGGCTCGGCGCCGAAGATTTCACATGGTGCTCAAACCGTGCACTAAGGGTTGTAAGAAGTGGCCGCTACTTGATTTTCGGTAGCACCGCTTTAGCTAGCTTCTCTTCTGCGCCGTTGTTGGCCTTTTCACTGGTGCCGGCTGTGATGACAATCCAGTTGGCACCTTTCAGCACATTTAGTTCCGGCGGTTTACTGGTACGATAAGCCGGTGCCCCCAGTCCGTTCACCAGGCTGCCTTTACTATCTTTACGCGCCTTCTCATAGCGAGCCCGGGCACTGGCTGCAGACTCTTCGTGCCTGATTAGAAGACCGAGACTGACGGCGGGATTTTCTTTCAGCAGGAAGCTGGCATTGCTAACCCATGTAGTATTGCCGGTTTTGGCGTCTCGATAAGTATTAGACGGGCTGGGAAGCACCTCTCCCCCTAGAAGTTGCTGAGCCAGGGCCGAGCTAAGCAGTCCGGTGGCAAAATTGATGGAGGCACTAGGTTTTGCCGCTTTGGCCGGGCGCCCTTTATCGTCGGTGCCCGCGGCGGAGACAGGACTTTTGCCCCAGGTGTTCCATGTAAGGCTGATGAGACCTGAAAGTAAGCACAACATCAGGGTTCTTTGCTTTGTTTGCTTCATTTTGCCGGTTTCCATGAGTCTAGATTGTCGGGGGCTATTTTCAGTTTGCCTGGATATGGGCAAATCTAAACCTTATTGGTGGACGCCGTGTTTCCCGCCAGTGCTTGCAACATGTCCAGAAGGGTGGAAGCAGAGGCAATGCGCTCTTCCATCTCATAGGCCGTTGAGCGGGCCACAAGATTGTCCAGGTCTTCACTGACCTTTTCGTTGAACTGGCGAGGTCTTGCCGGTGTGAGGGGTTTTGGTTCTTTGCCCGTAAGCAAATAGAATATGGTGGCACCCAGGGCGTAAACGTCGCTGGCCGGACTGGCCTTGCCCCGGATTTGTTCCGGCGCCATATATGCCTGCTTGCCAATAAGCGTACCGGTGGCGGTGCCGACGAATTCGTTGGAAGCACCAAAGTCGATGACCTTGATGGCTCCTTCATTGCTTAGAACCAGATTGTCCGGGCTCAAGTCCCGGTGAATCAAGGGTGGGTCCAATTTATGTAGATAATCCAGCACTTTGGCGGTCTGAATGGCCCAGTTGAGCACTTGCTCTTCGCTCTGCGGTCCATGCTGGCGCACCAGTTGTCTGAGGTCCTGTCCGCTGACGTATTCCATGACCAGGTAGTAGCGTCCGTCCTCCACAAAGTAATCTTCCACCCGGGCGATACTCTCGTGTTTGACGGCAAAGAGCATGAGGGACTCCCGCTTGAGGTGGTTCTCAGCCACTTCTTTCTCGCGTGGATCGGCATTTTCCGGCACCACTGCCTCTTTCAGCACGACCTGCTCGTGCCCGTTTCTCTGGGCCAGGTAAACGGCAGAGAAGCCGCCAAAGGCAAGTTGCCTGACTATTTTAAGTTTGCCATGCTGGAGCGTCTGGTCCGGCTCCAGCGGCACAAAACTGGTGCTGGCAAAGCGTCTTGATAGCTCATCCTGCCAGATATGGGTGTAGGATAGTTCGCCCGTGCCGGAGGCGTTGGCTTGCAATTCCGACTGAAAGGCCAGTAGTTCCGGCGAGCGGTTGCAACTTTTGCCCCACAGTTCAAGGGCCAGAAGGAAACTCTCCAGCTTGGAATTATCCAGATGCCTGGTATTGAGTTTTATGGTCTTGTCGTCCTGAAAGGTAAGCATCAGCACTTGCTTGTCGCCGGTCTTGACCAGGTGAGCGGCCCGCAGTTCCTGCCAGGGTTGCAGGCGTTTGAAAGAGAGGTAGGGCAGCATAAAGAGCGGTACGGCCACTCCCTCTTTTTGCACATGGATAAACTTGTCTTCGCTGGCTGCTGAAGCAAGGTAGCCGATAATGTAGAGGAAGAGAAATATCAGAGAAAAGACGAAGGCCACCGGTGCCACCGGTTCTGATAGATGAAGAAAGAACCAGGTGGTAGCTATCCCGAAGCCCAGCGGTAAGAGTATGCTCCACACCGGCAAGAGAAAGCACATGGCCAGAAAGGAGCGGTGAAGTGCGGGGGGCTGGTACTTGATGGCAATTTGAAATTCGGCCATGCTTGATCCTCGACTTTTCGTCTACTTTTAATCGGGTAACCGGCTGAGGGCCTCTCTCAGGTCCTCTATGTTCTGGAAGCGTTCGCTCAGGCTCTTGGCGGTGCACTTTGCCACCAGAGCATCTATGGCTTCAATGGCTTGTTCGGGAAGACCGGAAGAGACCAGGCTCTCCCTGGGATGGGAGGCGGTGAGGGGCTCCGGTTCCAGACCTGTGAGCAAGTAGTAGAGTGTGGCGCCGAGGGCGTAGATATCGCTCTGGGGGCTGGGATTCCCTTGAAATTGCTCCAGGGGCATGTAGCACTGTTTACCCACCACCGTACCGGCGGCGGTCTCTTCCTGCTGATTGGCTACGTTGAAGTCGATGAGCTTGAGTGCGCCGGCTTTAGTTAGCATGAGATTGTCCGGAGTAAAGTCGCGATGCACTACCGGTGGTGTCTGCTCGTGCAGGTATGCGAGAATATTGCACATCTCCAGCGCCAGCCGCTTTACCTCTGATGGACTGAAGGTCTTACCAAGTTTTACTTCATCTTTCAGGTTGCGCCCGTCAATATATTCGAGAACCAGATAGGCGCGGTGATCTTCCACAAAGAAGTCTATCAGTCTGACCACCTGGTCGTGGTCGAGGGCTCTCAAAATACGACATTCACTCTCGAAACGATCAAGGGCCTGTCTTCGCACCGACATGTCTACGAAGACCGGCAGAAGCATCTCTTTGAGGACCACCGACTTGCTTTCCACATTGTCCTTGACCAGATAGGCGACCCCCTGTCCTCCCGCCCCCAGTTTGCTTTCCACTGTGTACTTGCCTTCTTTGAGTATTGCTCCTTCGGCCAGGGGCTTCAAGCGCTCTCTCTTGGGCGGCGCACAGAGAGCTTGCAGCCAGACTTCGGTGTAACTATACTCGGGCGGAATTTCCAGCGAGGTGATGACTTCGGCGTCGATGGTTACGTCTTTGCGCCAGCGGTCTATGGCTTTTAGAATGAGAGCCTTTTCGTCCATGGTAGGAACGGAAGAGAGTTCTACTCTAGTTGTCTTGCCGTTATTCCAGGTCAGCAAGAGGGTTGGTTCCCCCTGAATCGATCTGCCGCTTATTCTCTGCATGCCCACATGCACAAGATCTTGCCAGCGGTTTCTCTCGGTGTCGATGTAAGTATTGGTCAACTTGTTATAACGCTGAAAGCGAATACCCTCGTCATCGAAACGCAGGTGGGAAGGCTTGTAGGCTGCTGTGACCAGAAACTTGCCCAGGATGGCGGAGGCCATAAGAAAGAGGAGGGCACATACATAGTTGACCAGATTGGAAGCCACCCCGGCGGCACCACCGGTGCCCAGGGCATTGACGGCCGCTGTAGGTGATTTGAGAATGTTGAAGAAGACCTCTGGCGTGATGCCCAGTGCGTTTAAAGTGGTGGTGCAGAAAAAGGCTACGATCCAGAACGTAGCAAAAGAGGCAATCACAATCGCCAGCGACAACCATTGATTGGTCTGGCTGAAGCGTTGCTCCAGCCAGCGGCTCACGGCGGCATAGGGTTTATAGCGAATCAGAATATGATCCCGGTGGGTTTGCAGTCGCTTTTTCTCAGGGGCCGGCAAGTTCTCGTCTTCTGAGAGGGTAAGGGTATTGAAGGATTCTTTGCCTCCTTCCAGGACGCTGAAGTTGTGACAGGCTTTTCTAAGCAGGAACTCCAACCGGTTTCGTGCCGGGCGACAGTATTTCGATAGGTCCAGAAAAGTGATGCCTGCCAAAAGCAAAACAAAGAAAAGCGGTGCTCTCGTAAGAAGCAAGGCCAGGGGGAGAGACACCACTGTGCAAGCCACCAGTTTGATGGCCGTCCTCAGTAAGGACTGGCCGATTGAAAGTCCTTTGCCGCCGGCTCCCACCACAGTTATGTTGAGCAGTCTCTGACCAAGGGTGCCTTTGAGGGGCGATGCCGTAAGAAGGGTGTGATAGAAAACCGAAAGTACGCAATTAGCGGTGAGCATTATCCAGAGAATGCCGCCGGCCAAAAATTGGGGCAGTCCCGGGGCATTCAGATTGGCGTTATTGGCCAGCGTATAGGTGAAATAGTGCGCCATACCGCCTCCCATTACGGCCGTTAAGGCGTTGAAGAAAGGCATCAGTTGAGTAAACCAGAAGACGAGGGCCCCTTGCAGGCTGAGAAAGATTTGTTCGCCGAGGGGTAAATTTGCTCCCTCCACACCGGTCGCGTTGGCTATCTGGAGCAGCAGTAGGAAACCTACAAATGCTATGGTCGAGCCCATAGATGCGATGACGCCGGTGTCCAGAGCCAGGGCCATGAAGCGTCTGGTAAAACTGGCTCGATTTTGAACCAAGCCGGGGGCGGCTTCGTTTGGCAACGGTTGGCGCTCGTCCGCCGCTTCAGATTTGTCTTTCGATGGCGGAGCGGTGCCGGGGTCAAGCTCTGCAGATTTGTCAGCCCCTGCCTCCGATGGCTCAACCACCAGACGTGGATTTTGCCAGGGCTCCGCCAGGTTGACCGCCTCCGCCTGTCCCTCCGGGCGCTGCACCAGCTCGGGTTGGGCGCACAGCGGCATATCTTTCGAGTTTTCGTTCATTCTCTCTTTAAATTATTCGATAGCCGGAAGCAAATACTCGGGATTCCATATCTTCTGTACCCGAGGGCGGTGCCTCTAAGTCTTTTCAAGAATGTTTTGTTATATAACGGCAGAAAGTGCTTTTGATTCAAATGCTCGACAGGGCCGTGATTATCCTATTTTCTTAGATTCTCTCAGAAGTTGTGGATTTCCAGTATCGGTTGAATGGCGGAGTTCTTCCGCCAGTGCCGGAAAAACTTTCAGGGTATATCGGTCACTTGACCGATATACCCTGTGCATCAGCGCAAATCCCGGAAATCTCAGCGAGGCATGCGATTGATGTTGGACTGGGCGCTCGTCATGCCGCTTTGAATACGACGCATCCAGTCCTGGTTGCCGCTGAATCCAACGAAAGAGTTTTGAATGCGCAGTCTGCCGCTTTCATCCACGTAACCCACCCCGGAAGTAGGTAGTCTATTGGCACCCAGTGCGCGAGCAATGTCGGGATTTTGATCTGAGTCTACTTTTACTACGATGGCTTTGTCCTTATAGGTGTTTTCCAGGTTGCCTGCCATATTTCTTTCGAAGCTCTGGCAGGGCGGGCACCATTCCGCTCCGACCTTGAAGATTACCGGCAAACCTCTTCTTTGCGCTTCGGCCAGAGCATCTTTGTAGCCGGCACCGTCGTAAACTGTTTTGGCCGGGGCTTCCAGTTTCTTCTCCGGACCGACCTTTTCGATTTCGTGTGGAACCGGCTTGTTCAGGTCGGTTTCGTTTTTGACGGGCTTGGGTTGGTCGTGGCTGACTGGTTTCACATTGCTGTCATTGATTACACCGGCAGTTGCCGCGCGCTCCAGGGCTCCAGCTAGCTGCGTTGCGTTTAGAACCTGGCTGCTGTTCTTTGCCTGTTCCGCCAATTTGGCAGCATCGATACCCTGTGCAAAGAGTCGGCAATTGAAGTCTTCATTGTTAGCCAGTTCCGGATCTGCTTTGATGGAATTCCGCAGAAGTTCGCCTGCCAGAGCTTTCATCGCTTCCTGTCGAACAGGATTTTTTTCATTACTTGATTGGTTGAGCATTTCAAAGCCCATTTCCGCTCTCAGTTGACCGGGGGCTTTCTCAAGCGTTTCAACCTGCTGCAACTGCAGATTTAGCTTGTCCAGCTTTGATGTATCAGCCGGTTTATCGCTGGGAGAGCTTTCGTAGTCTAATTTCTTTTGTTCTCTTTTGGCTTCTTCCAGTTGCGCCTGCACTTCCTCTTTCCGCTTTGCCAGCAGTTCTGGATCCATACTGTCGGCTTGTTTGATGGATTTTAGAAATTGCTCCTGGCGGAGCTTGTTTTCCGCCGGGTTGTTAGCTGTGGCTTCCCCTTGCGGTTTCAGAGCATCGAGAGCTTTTACGGCATTGGCTGTATCGTCGGCGCTCAGGGCCAGCTTGAACTTATCGGCATTACGGGCGGTGCCGGCTGCTGCGTAGCGAGATTGGTCGGCTAAGCCTGCTTCGATATCAGCCCCCCAGTGCGTGCTTGTCACTTTGTCGGGCATAGGTTTGCCGGCTGCGTCTGCTTTCAGGGTTTGAACGCTCGTGAAGGTATAGTCGATTGGTTTGCCGCTGCAATCTTTTAGATTGTGATCGATCCATCCTTTCCAGCTCTGGGCCTCCTGGTCTTTTGGATTTTCCTTTAGCTTCTTTTCGATCTCGTCTTTATTGACTACGACAAACTTCAAGTCCGAATGCTGTTTTTGCAGTTCCGGTAACTTTGCCAGTAGTTCTTTAGAGCCGGGGGTATTTTCTCCCACGATCATGAAGGCAACGCCGGCTTTGTCTTTAGCTGCGGCATTCATGGCCGGTTGCAGGCTATCCAGGGTGTAAGCACCTGAATCTTTGATGGCTTGTTGGAACGGAGAAAGGGGCTTCTCTTCTAGTTTAGGCAGGTCCACCTTTTTCTCGGCCTGCTTATCGACTGAATTATCGACGGGTTTATCGGCAGGCTTGTCGACTGAATTATCGACGGGCTTATCGACTGATTTGTCGGCGGGCTTGTCGGCAGGCTTGTCGACTGATTTGTCGGCGGGCTTATCGACTGATTTGTCGGCAGGCTTGTCGGCGGGCTTATCGACTGATTTGTCGGCAGGCTTATCGGCAGGCTGGGTCTGCGAATTTTCGGTGGGTTGGTTTTTGG
Organism: Candidatus Melainabacteria bacterium; assembly: GCA_016212515.1. Taxonomy (GTDB): domain Bacteria; phylum Cyanobacteriota; class Vampirovibrionia; order Obscuribacterales; family Obscuribacteraceae; genus Obscuribacter. The sequence continues at coordinate 78,339 of JACRFZ010000019.1, read as the reverse complement.
GGCTGTCCTTTTTGCCTTGATTCTCTAAGCCTTTGAGGAATTCCATCATCTCTTTGTATTGAGCTGAATTTTTGTCGAGCCTTTGCTCTTCTCCTGGTTTAGGCGGCTGGAGACTCTCCAGAGAATTGAGATCCTTTCCTGGTTTCTGTTTGAAGAGGCTGTCCAGAGATTTGAAATCCAGTTCCGGTTTCTGGTTCTGTCCGGAGTCGTGGCACTGAATGGTGCTGTTGCGTCTTAAATTGAGAAGGCTGCTTCTTTTGATTTCGTCTAATGACGGGTATTGCTCTGCGGATGATTTGACACCCTCTTGAGTTTTGACGTTGCCCGGCTCTACGACCTTGTCGCCGGCCTTGCCGGTTTCTTTTGCCTTGAGTACTGCTTCAGGAACATCGAATCTTTCCGAATCGAAAAGGTTAATGCCGGGAAACTTGGCTTTGTCACCGGCTGTTATCTTGCCGCCTGTGGCTTCGACCGGATGGAACAGTTCGGTGGAGCCATTGGGGTGGGACTGTCGCCACTGTTTCCAGGCCTCCTGGTTTTCCGGTGAGACCAGAACCTCTTTCATGAACTTGTTTTCGTCCATGGGAGGTTTGCATATCCCATCTTCGCAGGGGGCCAGGACTTTGCCATTCTCAAGCACCTGGTAGCCTGTTTTGTGCTCCTGCTCCGGTGCGGAATCAACGCGGGACATTGTATTTTGAGCCATGGTAATTAGTTCCGTAAGAAAGAATGGGGTCGGTATGACAACTCTATGTGATAATTGTTTCATTGTTGTTTCAGGGCAGGCGTAGCCGCTGTTCGCTCTTCCGGCATTCCTAAAATAGGGCGGGGACCGGTAGTTCTTTTTGCCCGGGTCTCCAGCATCGGTTTTGGTTCATTAGTATTTATGATGCGGCGCAGTTATTTTCTATTGTTGTCAGCTCTGGGAGTCGCAACCCTCCTTCCTTGCTTTTGGGCGCCGCAGGCTGTGGCCGGCCAGTCTGACCGCGGCAAAAATCCAACTAAAGACCTAGTCGGTTTAGAAATGGCTCCTCTGGCGAAAATGCCCCTTGGTACGCCGTCTCTGAACATTGATCTGCTCAACTGTGACTTCCTGCTTGTACACGAGAAGCGTTCCGATATCGAAGTGCGAGCCAATTACCCCAGGCACTGGCGTTGCCAGAGCAACGGTCTTGTGCGTCAGACCGATATTGCCCGCTGCTATCCGGGCTTCTACCACACCAGTAACGGCAATAATCTATTGGGAATGGGTACCGTACCGGCCCCCTTACCGGCGGAACAGTTTTGCATCAACATCACCGGCCAGGGAATTTACATGGGTGGTAAGAAGATGCCGGTAGAAAGAAGACTTAGCCGACCTGAGTCAGTCGGCTTCGACATGAACGAGAGCGGAATGTATCTGGATGGGCATCGGCTTAGGCCTATGAACATTAAAGGCAGTGACCTTGAAGTTGATACGGTCAAGATTCTTTTGCCGGAAGATTTTCAGGGTTGCTTGCACCTGACCTGGAAGGGATATCTGCCCGCGAAGATGGATTTTTGGAGTGGGGGAAATTGCCGGCTATTGATTTCAGGTCGGGGTGAATTCGACATCGGGAAAATCAATAGTGAAGCGGATGTGGTGGTTGATAGCGGTGGCAGACTGAGAGTTCACGAGTTCAAGCCGGCTTTCAATGAATGCCGCATCAAGAGTATGAATGGCGGACAACTGACCCTGGACAAGGTTGAATGCTCCTCAATGTATATGGAAAGCCATGGAGTCGCTCGCATCGACCTGAGGCAAGGAGACATTGGTACATTGAAGGCGGTGGCGGCCGGTGAGAGCCGCATCCATCTGGGAGCCGGTCAGGCAGAGGGCAAGCCTGCTCTTTCGCTGGGGCGATGTGAGCTTAACCTGGGGGATAAAAGTGAGGCGATGGTGGTGTCCTGCCGGGTATCCAGCTTGAAAATCGAATCGAAACCCGGTACCCGTGCTCATGTAAGCGGGCTGATTGATCAGTTTCAGACGGAAGGGAAAGAGTGTGGAGCTATCGAGGTATTGAGAGAGCGGCAGTTACAGGGTCAAGACTGATTTCCGATGCGGTAAAATGACCGCAGGTGCTTGTTGTGTCAGTATTTGCGGCGCTTGACAAGGGGTGAGAGTCGTTGCTAAGATACTGAAGGCGCCCTTTGATCAGCGGCGGTTCATCTAGCTTGCGAGGTGAATTTATTGCGTTTGCGACGGCGCCGCTTGCGAGGGGGCATACTTGTTGAAGCTGTGCTTTCCTGCTGCTTCTTCCTCCCTATGATTGTGTTCCTGATATGGGCTGTTCTGGAGGTCTGTTACGCCTATGTGATTGGCGTAAATATGACTGAAGCATCTCAATTGGCAGCTCATGCACTTTCTGATGAATTTGCCAAAGATCCCAGTATCGTTCAGTCGGAGTTGAAGCAACAGCGGATACTCAGTCGTATTCGCATTCCCAATATGGTCAGCTGTAACGAGCAATTTACGATACCGGAAGGTGGCTGGTCCACCAAGTCCTTGCCACGGTCTGTAACCGTCACCTGCAGTTATTTACCAGGTGCCGGCGATCCATGTTTGCCTCTCTTTCCCAATCCCGATCCCTTGAAGCTTGCCGGCCAGATTTCCATCAAGTCCACTTCCACCAGCCCCCTTTTCTAGACCACGGTGTGCACCAATGAAGATTTTGCGCAGGGGTAGAGGCGGGCAGTATTCCACAGAGCTGGCCGCATCCTTCATGTTCATTATTCCTGTGATTATTGTGGCTATTTACGTATGCCTTCAGTGCGTGCAGGCCTACATGATTTATTGCACGCTCAAACAAGCCAGTGCACAGGCTGCCAGGAAATTTGCGGTTTCTTATACACATAACCCCAATGCCCTGGCCAACAACTGGGCGGACGTAGTGCTCTCTATCGAGTATCCCGGAGTAGTGAACAGTTACAAACAGTTCGAGCTGGTTGAGTTTTCTCCGGAGAAGATACCACCGACGGTGACCATGAAGGTTAATTATGCCCCTGATGCATACGGCTGCAGGCATTTCCCAGAGCCGGACATCCTTGGTTTGGGGCGCTATTTCTTGATCAGTGCGCAGTCAACAGAGAAGTTGGATTGAATTTTCTTCGAGGACCAGGATGTTTAAAGCAAGACGGCGAAAAGTTTTCCGCAATGAATCCGGGGCTATGGCTTCCGTATTGCTGCTTTTGACCTGCCTTGGGTTACTTATTGTGGGAAGCATCGGCATTGATGTCAGTCATGCATTCTATGTGCGTGCGCAGTTGCAGGCAGCATCTGACAATGCGGCTCTCACCGGCGCATACTACCTCTGCAGTTTGATGCCGGGACAAGCCGACATCAAGCGTTCCGAAGAAATGGCTCGAAAAATGGCGGCACGCAGTGTTATTGACGGAAATTATTTTGAAGATGACGGAGAGGCCAGTACTCTTGTGTACTCCCCCGAGGTCAGGTGCGGCTCTGCACCGCAAGTTTGCCGTATTTCAATGAGTCGACCGGTCCATACTAGTTTCGGTCGTCTGGTTGGTTGCCATACTATTCCTGTTTCCGTCTCCTCGCAAGCCGGTGCGTTTTGCGGTACGCGCACAGTGGCTGCCAATTGGCTGACAAATCTGGCTATTTCACACAAGGTGCAGAAGGAGAATAAATTGGATCTCGACCCCGGTAGCGAAGAACACAATGCCTGGTTTATTCAGGAATGGAGCGGGCAGTCAAATCCGGTCGTAAAGATGGGTTCTACTAATGTGAGCAGGGGCCCTGCCAATCTCGCTGCTCTGGAAAAAGGCAGAGTTTACAACGTGGCCATAGTGAAAGGAGAAGGGGCCAAAGGTGAAAATCGTTTGCCTCCTTCATCTGAAGTAATTGGTACCACCAGTCTCATAGTAATTTCAACCGAATCTGCTACCAGCGCTCGCATTAAGCTGGTTCCCGGTGGTTTGATCAAGGGACAGCCAGGCAGCTACCTGGTGCCTGGAAGCACCGGCGATGTGCAGTTTGTGCTGCGAAACGGTCACTGGCGCGTGGCCTTGATGAAATAGCCGGCATATGGCACTTGCCGGTGGTCCGGCTACTATTTAAGACCTTGTGTAAAGCTTCCTGTTTGTTGAAAGTGCGCCCTGTTCACCCTTCGTGGCTGTGTTGCAGGTTTAATGTGCTTCCAATCTCGGATCTCCTTTAAAGGCTCCACGAGGTTGCGACTGCCGTGATATGATAGCGAGTAACTACAATTTGTATTCAAGTGACTACAAATTGTAATTCGTGAGTAAACGAGTATAGATGACCAGAGATAAGGTTAAGACCACTAACATCAGCCTGCGTATACCCGAGGAGTATCGTAAGCAGCTGCAACTTCAGGCGGACAAAAAAGGAGTGAGTTTCAATGCTCACTTGCTGCGTGTTCTGGAGTTACATTTGATGAGCTCAGGATTTGGTCCGACCTCCATAACATCCGCCTCGGGAAGATTGTTTGAGATTAGAAGTGAGCTCTACATAGATAACGTCGATGAGACAAGTTTTGCCTTCTTCATCGATGAGCCTAAGTTTGAGAAAGAGCGCGCTTATTATGTCATCGGCATCGGCCGCACTATCTTGCGTGACTGGCAGATTCAGGATAAGTTGACCGTTTCTAAGGAAGTCGGTCTGGCCCTTCTGAATTACTACAATCGCAAGGGTATGGATATAGATAAGTTGGTCTGGAATCAATATCCGGGCCCGGATGATGATAATCGAAGACTGCTCCAGGTTGCTGAAGTTCCTGAAACACTCCAGCAGTTCTTTGATCAGTTGCTGTCTACTGAGTGGTCTGACAAATTTGTTGAACAGGGTGAATTGAGTCAAGACATTCGCAGAGGCCGTCCGCAGTCGGCTCTCTATCGCTGATTCTCCGATTTTATTCGCGCTTCCTGTTCATATTTAAGTGGCAATGCCGGTGCCAGTGCTTGACCGGAATTGTCAGGTTGACAGTTTTTTCGATTAGCCTATTCACCTTGTTTTGGCGTTTGACGCCGGGAGATCCAAGTACATGCAAGAGTTCCTCGTCGCTTTCTTCCTTTCCTATGTGGTCCATACTCTCGGATTGACCATCGGCTATCACAGACTCCTCTCTCATCGCTCTTTCCATTGCAATAAGGCTGTGGAGTATTTCTTCGTGGCTTCCGGTTATCTTGCCTTTCAGACTTCGCCAATATGGTGGGCCACCCTGCACCGGGCCCATCACCGCTACTCCGATACGGCAAAAGACCCCCATGCTCTCATGTACGGTTTCAGACGTTGTGTTTACGGCTGGATCTTTGATGAGAAATATCCTGATCATATAGATCCTGAAGTGATGAGCAAAGACCTCATCAAAGATCCTATCTACAGATTTCTGGATCAGGGCGGTAATGTGCAACGTGGTCACATCCTGAACGGTTTTCTTTGTTTCCTCTTTCGCGTACCGATCTTGATGATCTGGGGTCTGCCGGCTGCTCTTGGTAGTTTGGCGGCGGGGCTGATAATTCAGCAAGTTACGCTCTACTTCAACTTGCTTTCCCATATTCCCAAGATCGGCTACCGCAATTTTGCCACCACCGATGATAGCGTCAATAACTTCTGGCTGGCTCTAATTACGATGGGCGAAGGCTGGCATAACAATCACCACGGATGTCCGGGCTCTGCTAAAGCCGGAATGCGGGTTGAAGAAATCGATCCGGCCTGGTACACCATCGCCTTCTTGCGCAAGATCGGTCTGGTGAGCTGGGCCAATGACACGGCCTTTGAGCAGCACTGTGAGAAGCTGGCTCGCAAAGCTCTGGGCGAAGTTCTCAGCATTTCCGTGGTGCCATCTCTGGTGGAGTCGCCGGTGGAGCCCATTCCAGTTCCTGTTTCGGCGGCCTCCGCCAAATAAGAGCTCAGATTGGCTCTGCAGCTAAAGTGAAATCCGGCGGGATTGGCAAGTCTTTGTCAATCCCGCTTCTTAATTTACGTCAAGATCTTGCTGCCCAGGGCACAGCCCGCTGCCGATACGAGCAGGCAAACGATGGAGGCGGTGAAAAGCCCCAGGGCTTTTCCGCTTCTGAAGTTCCAGGTGAGGAAGTAGAGGGAGAGGCAAAAGGGAATGGCGGCATACAGGCTAAAGGCTATGAACAAGAAACTGTAAATCGCCCCTAAGACTGTTAGACTGGTCTTTAGATAGTTGGCCAGAAGGCAACCTGTAAACACCAGCACCTGAATGCCCACTGTGTAGGAGAAGTAATTGACGAAGTTCTGTTTCATTTCTTCCAGGCTGTAGGTTTTCGCCATCTTCATTTAATCCTGTCCAGTTTCACTTCAGCTTTCTGTATGCCGTTTCTGGCTATTTGCCCGACCTCTAGATTCTCGCGGTAGAACATATTGTAGGTGTCGAAAGGAATGACCCGCCCATCCGGGTGCATGATATGCACGCAGGAGCGTTTTACTGATCTTACATCGAAATTGTAGCGGTCAAGAAATTCGATAATTATCACTCGAAAAATATTGCGGTAGGATAGTTTCGTCGGGAATTCCAGCTTCGGCAAGCAGCACAACAGGTCGCCCACGGCATGAGAGGTGTTTTTCTCTGCTTGATTGAGAGAGAAGAGCTGGAAGAGTTTTTCCTTCATAAGCGGGTCTTGCTCATATTGAATGGTATTTCGCCCTTTGAGCAATTCTTCCGGGGAAATGAGCCCCGAAAGCGGCACCACTTTGCCTTCCAGTTTGAGAGCGTAAGCCATAGCTATACAATCAGGATGGCAGGGCACAGGCAGTATATCCGCTTGGGAGAATATAGGGCTTTGCTTCAGTATTTGCGCCCGTACTTCCGAGAGTGTAAGGCGGTCTTTGGCCGGGTTGAATGTCTCCAGTCGTCCCGCCGATTGCACCGGCTGAAAGGTAACTCCGCGCACGCAGGGCTCTTTCAGGGCAAAGTCGATGATCTCGCCTATTTCTTGATCGTTCAGGCCCTTCTGCAGTGTTACCACCAGGGTTGTGGAAATATCGAATTCGTTTAGATGATCGAGGGCTTGCCGCCGCACCTGTCTTAAGTCTTCCCCTCTCAATACCTCAAGAGCCTGCTGTTTGAGGCTGTCGAATTGCAAATAGACCTCGAAGCCATCTTTGTAAGCGGCGAGTTTCTCAGCGAAATTGCGATCTTTAGCAATACGGATACCGTTGGTGTTGACCATTAGATGTCGAATCGGCCGCTTGCGGGCGGCATCCATTATCTCGAAAAACTGCGGATGGATGGTTGGTTCGCCTCCTGAAAGCTGCACCACATCCGGTTCGCCTTCGTTTTTGACCAGCTCGTCCAGGAGAAATTCAATCTCGGGCAGGCTGCGAAAGCCCCCTTTAGATGGTGATGAATCGGCGTAGCAGACCGGACAGGTGAGATTGCAACGCTCGGCTATTTCCACGAGAGTGAGGCAGCTATGTTGTTCATGATCCGGGCAAAGTCCGCAGTCGTAGGGACAACCATGCACGGTTGCCGTATTGAAGCGCAACGGTGTCTGGGGTGGTTTGAGGAAGTTGCGGGCTCTTTTGTAGTATTCGATGTCGATGGAAATGAGGACTTTCTCAAGACCGTGCTCGAGGCAGGTCTTAAGCATATAAACGCGCTCGTCCTGAAAGATGATTTTGGCTTCCACTTTCTTCAGGCAGGAACTGCACAGACTATTGGTCAGCTCGTAAAAGATGTAGGGACGTTCGCTGATGGGAGGAGACACTTTGATTCAAGACCTCATTAATTTCTTGGCTGGCGGACCGGCTAGTTTCCATATTATAGAGCCGAGGCAGATTATCACTACCGGCAGGCAGAAAATCTGCTCGGCATTGAGTCCAAAATATAGGTGGGGCACCGGTTTGAAGAAGTCGATGCAAAAGCGGAAAGCCATGTAGTAGAGCATGAAACAGCGGAACTGCATGCCCGCTTCTGAAAACAGTGGGATATTTCGGTTCATTGCCAACCAGAGCCAGAAGATTAACAGAGCTGCTATTTCATAGAGTTGGCAGGGATGACGCAGAACGCCGTCACCAAAGTCTACTCCCAGGTTGATGGTCTTACCCAGCAAGTTGAAATCCGGGCTGGCTATGCCGTAGGTCTGGTCGAACTTGCCGCTCAGAAAACAACCGATACGGCCAAGGCCAATCCCAAGAAGGAGCGGTTCTACGAAAGTATCGCCGGTCTTTTCTTTGATGCCGGTGAAGAGTTTAGCCAGTTCCACAAAGAGCCAACCGAAGACAAGGGCCCCCACCAGACCCTTGCCGCTGGCCAGTAAGTCCAGACAGCCGGAGTTCCAGATTTCCGGATGATTGAGAGCTACCACGGCTTTTGCGCCTATTAGGGCACCTAGAAGTGCTCCCGCTATAAGCGGATAACGTTTGTTTTCAGGCAGACTAGTCTGCCCCTTGCTTCTGGCCAGATAGAGGCGGAACCCAAGCCCGATTGCAAGAAATTCAAAGATTGTATGAAATTCGAGGGGAAACTGACCGATAGGCATGGTCTGATCCTAACATTTGTACAAAGCGGTGGCTATTAATCTCCGCTTCCATCACCGGTGGTAGACTTGAGACAGGCATCAGATTGGCGTTCGGCAGGCTTTACTCACTGGCAAGCGAAACTGATATCATGCGGGGTCTCATTTTTTTGCTTCTTCGGGCTTCATTGCTTTTCTGCTTGCTTCTGCTCAGCAGTTCTTCAGTTCTGGCCGGAGATATGCAGCCTAAGTCCGGCAGGACGACCAGTTCCGGCGGAGTTTCCAAAGCACGGTCCGATAAAGTACTTCTGAGATTTCCGGCGCAGAGTATCGGTCGTTTTTTAGTGGTGCGACCGAGAGGCACTCTCCTGGCTCAAGATGAGGTGATCACTCGTCCGGCCTATGCCATGGGTACGGTCCAGATACCGGCCGATTGCCGGATCTATCTCAAGCTAAATTACTTTGGTGCTACCAATTGCAGTGCCCTGGCCTCTATTCCCGGGCAGTATGTGCGGAAGCTGGAGCTTGCCAGTTTGGAAGTAGAAGATAAAGATGCCGCAGTAATTTCAGCCCTTGCAAATTTGGTCTATCTCGATGCCAATGGAACGGATTTGACAGATGCGGGAGTTAAGCAGTTTGCCAGACTCCGCAAATTACAGTCTCTCAATTTGTCTTTTCTACGCATCAGTCCGGCTTCGGTGCAGGCTCTCAGTAGTTTGCCGGAACTGGACAGGCTGACTTTCTCCAGTTCTAATTTGGGCGATGGTGTGGCACCCCATCTGGTCAAGCGAAAGAGTTTGAAGATTCTCGGTCTGACCAGTTGTTTCGTCACCGACAAGCTGGTGGCGGAGGTCTGGCAATTACCGGAGCTGGTGGAACTTTTCCTCTCTCGCAATAACGTTACCGATGCTTGTATCGACAGCATACTGAAGATGAAAAAGCTCAAGCGCTTGCACCTGGCCGACACAAAGGTGACAGTGAAAGGGTTATGTCGACTGAAGGCTCTTCCTGAGCTATCGATATTAATGTTGCGCCTTCGTGATATGAGCCCGGCTGAACTTAAGTTGCTCAAGCAAGCCTTGCCAAAAGTAATGCTGGAGGAGGGAACCAAGGAAAAGGACATCGACTCCAGCCTGTTTGCGCCGGTTCATTAGAACTCAACCCGGCCTTCCCTTTACGAAAAGTCCATTCATGAATCATAATTGGAGGCTGTTTCGTTTCCGCGCCCCTCAATCTTGCGTCGGTGTATGGTGTTGCGCAAAGTCATTTCAATAGTCCTCTGCCTGGGTTTGTTTTTCTCGACCTTGTATTTACTTTGGATGACTACCCCCTTGTATGCACTTCAGGACGCGGCTTTTGCCGCCTACCAGCACGACCGCGAGAATTTCGAGCGGAGGGTTGATATTGACGGATTCATAGATGAGCTTCTGGCCGATCTGATTCTCCGACCGGCTGAATCCACGCCCGGCCTGACAAGTTTTCAGGTTCAGGTCAGCCGTGGCGCCATCGCCCTGGTTGTAACCGGTTTGGCCCGTGATCTCAAAAGCGCTGTGCGCAGGACTGTAACCGTGGGAAGTCTGGATTTGCCTGAGAGAAGGTTACCCCAGCTTGGTCGGGTCCAGACAGGCATCGAGTTGTTGCCCATATTTGCCCCGGCCATGGCTGCCTCTCCGGCGGTTCGACCGGATGATGTAAAGACGCTTCTGAATGTCGCCAGTCGCGCCGCCGGCAGTTCAGCCGAGCGACTGAAGCGGGTCGCCCATGATCGGATGTGGACTTACATATACAAGCATCCGGAGACGCTACCAGGCCGACTGCTCGGTTGTCATCCCAGCCAGCGCCAGGAAAAGCTTCGCCTGCTATTAAACGAATATGGTCTGACTCGTGAAAATTTTCGCGGCTTGAGCAGTTGTAAGATTTTTAGCGATGATCGTGGTGGTGAAATTGCCCGGGTGGGGTTTTCGTTTTTCAGCCCCAAACTAAATGGTGAATTCGTGGTGAAATTGGAGCTCACTAAGTCAGGCATGTTTGGCGACTGGCGCTTGATGCGTATTGCGAATGTGCCGGAAATTTTTGAACAGCTTGGTCTCGACTACTACGATCAAATACATAATCTTATGAGATATTCCCTGGCCGGATTGAGCAATGAGAGTGTCAATGCCGAGATGCAAGGTGTGACTGAGCAAATTAAGCAAAGCGATGCGGCCAAGAATATTTTGCAGAAGTGGAAAATCAATTTGAAATAGGTCTGGCACCGTAAGTGGTGGCGTCGACTCTTGTGCATTTTAGCCTTGCTGCAGAAACAAAGACGAAGCCGGAACATGTCCGACTTCGTCTTTCTTGTTTTTTGAGTCTATCTATACGGCGGCCGTGGCTGTTTCGCTTACGGCTTTGCGGGCGGTGCCGAGGGCTTCTTGTAGTTTGCTCTCGTCTTCTTTGGAGAGATTAGTCTTCAGCACTTTGCCGCCAGTTCCGTGCAAATCTTCCAGAACCTTGTCTTCCGTCATTTGCTTGATTAGAACGCAAAGTGCTGATTTACCCGGTGTCAGGGTCTCTCCCAGTTCCTTCATGAAATCATCATTGATGCCGACGTCGGCGAGAGCGCCGGAGATAGCACCGCCGGCAGCTCCTACTGCCATACCGAAAATGGGAGCGAAGAAAAGGCAGCCTATTAGAGTGCCCCAGAATCCGCCTTGCATAGCGCCCATGGCAGTCATGGGGATCATCTGGTGCAGTTTGATTTTGCCTTTGGCATCTCTTTCCACCACCACTGCGTCTTCCAGGTCTATCAAATAGTCTCTTTGCAGCTTGAGAAGATGTATGCGCATCTCCTGGGCTTTGTGTATATCGTCATAGCCAATTACAACCAGGGTACTCATGAAAACGCCTCCAGTTAATCGCCGACTCAAAGACAAAGGTCTCAGGGCCAGGCATCAATAGTTTTTACCAGTGTGGCTAGAGTATATCAGCTTGACTGGTTGCCTCATGTCGCTTCTCGGTGTGTTTTATATACTCTCGCCGGGTTTAATCCTTTGTTCAGTCCGGCCTCAGTAACCGAACAGATCAAGGTAATCGGATCTCAATATGTACGTTGTTGAAATCCGGATCTTCCAGATTCCCGGTGGGATGGCATGTTATACCGAAGGGCAGTCCCGGTGCATCGAGGGTTTGCCCTTCGCATAATTGCAAACCCATAATCTGGTCTTCTATCAAGTAATTGCAAAGGTCCACTCCCGCGTCCAGGCGCGATTGATCCAGGTTTCGCAGGCTCAAGTCCGGCCTACCGAATTTGCGCAGCCCTCGTGTATGCAGCCAGACCGGTCCATTTTTGTCTCCGGACTTCTCATTTTCCAGAGAAATGAGGATGGAAACATGTTGATTTAGGGCCGGGTCCTTGGGTTTCTGGATGGCTTCTTTCCAATGTTTAGGACTCCACCAGTGGAATTTCTGGGGGTCGTAGACAGCGACTCCGCCATTGTCCAGCATGGCAGAGATGACTCCCAGGGTATCTCTTAAGTAGTTGAGGTTGTCCGGGTCTTTTACGGTACCACTGATGACAAGGCATTGTGGTGCCTCCGTCACGGCGGCAAATATTTCCGGTTCTTCTTCCTTCAGCTTTTGCGCCAGGAAGCCCTGAACGAAGGATTCCAGGGTTTGAGGCTCGTTCTCTCTTTCATAGAGTCCCAGTGTTACCGGCTTGGGTAAGCCTGCGGTTTTGTAATGACTTCCCGAAATTGTCATAGGCTGATGGAACTGCCCAAAGACTACGTAAAAAAGAAAGGCGTCTCCACCACCGGGCTGAAATAGTCTGCGCTCCCACTCTGGCAAGTTGGACACCGGTTCCATGCAATTCCTCTAGAGGCCTCTTTGAGCTAGTTTGCTTTAACAATAATATAGCAGGGAGAGGCGGGCGCCGGGCTAGCTTAAGGTTTTATGGAATTTGCTCTTGAGATTTGGCATAGACTTCCTCTATATGGGCATGCTTAACCGGCTTTCTTTTGCTCTCCGCGCAGTTTTGACATGGGCACCGTAAACTGTGTAGCGGCACCACCGGGAATAGTCAACTCCAACTTGACGGCAGGCAGTCCGTCGGGTCCTTTCTCCAGAGATATTTTTGATGGAGTGATGGTCATATTCGTCTTGAGACCGAAGAGTTCATTTTGCAAATTGACTTTGATTCCTTTGATGTTTTCCATGCTGACAGAGTCTTTGCCGTGCTTGATAGAAGCTGAAACAGATTTGTCTAGATCTATAGAGTTTACGGTGGCGGCACTGCCCTCCAGCTTTTTGTTTATGTCAATGTGTTTGGCCTTGAGTGCTTCTGAGGCTACATCGAAATGACCGGGCGCTTTCTTCTTCATGCTTAGATTCTGCACGTCTTCAGTGTTCTGAAAGAGATGCATGGCATCGCCGACCTTCTTCAAGGCCTCCGGCTGGTTCATGAGCGCACGCATGGGGCTTCCCTGGTTGAAGTCGCCTTCTCTGAGAGTGACGGTGTTTGTTCTCATTCTCAGAAGCCCCTGAGTGCTGGCCGTGGAGCGCAGAAAAGCGCCATTCTGGTCATGCCCCAGGGTCATCTCATTGGTATGGCTGGTTCTGATGCGGCCCCTTGGACCTTGAACGTCCGTGGTGAAGCCGTTCATATTGGTCAGGCGAATTCCTTCCGCACTCTTATTGAGATCGAAGCTGATATCCTGCCCCAGGTGGCTGGCAACGGGCCGATGGCGGCCGACTCTAATATTGGGCGCATCGCCTGTGGTAGGGTTCTCCAGCTTTGCTTCAACGTGCTGCCAGCCTCCTTCTCGTCTGGTCAGTTCTACAGACCTGACATTACTTAGTTTGTCCAGTCCGTTAGATAAGGCTCCCACTGGGTCGGCCGAGTCCACAATTTTCTTGACGGCAGGGATTTCCCGAAGCTCTGGCAGGGCCTCGGTTTTCTGCAGACCTCCCTTGCCCGTCTCTCTTTCCGGCAAAGGCAATAGATTGGAAGCGTCGGCGAAGCCGCCGGGGAGCTTTGCTTCTGACTTTTGAGCGGTTGTGAGCTTCACAACGTCGTTCCAGAGGCTGGCAGCATTGAAGGCATCGGCGGTATTAATTTGATTATCAGAGGGCTTCTGGGTCTGATCCGAAGTCCTGGTCTTTGGTAGATCGTCTGCCATTTTGAAAGCCTGTTAGAAGAGGTAGAAAACAGCCGCGTGACCTTATTCGAAGGTCTTGACCGGTTGCATTTAATGATAGAAAAGACTTGTTTCAAACTGGTTTCAGGATGATCTGCAGAATTGAACGCTATCGGCTAATGTCTGCCAGAAAACCTGCTAACTTCGAACTGTTTGCAGGTTTTTTCCATCTTTCACTCAGTTTTCACTTGCACTGGACAGACTGTGAGTATGAATTGTCTTCCCGCTAATTGGTAAGGCAAAGCGAGCAACGACTGGTGCTGCACGTGAGCATGAGGCTGGTCTCCGGCGTCGAGTCAAAGAATCGACCGAGTCCATTTGCCTTAAATAACGATTGCGCCCGTTGCTGAATAAAACCGGAGGGTTTATGCAATTTATTCTAAGTAAGCCAGAGTCTGACTGGCAAATGAACCAGAATTCAGCGCCGTCACTTGGAGCGTCTCTTGACACCGCAGTCGGTACCTCTGAAGCTGCTGGAAGCGGGCTTTTATCGCGTCTCCTTTCTTCGTCTGTCCTTGCTGCTGCCTTGATATTCCCGTTCTGGCCTGTAGCTGCCAGCGACGGATTCGATGAGGTGAGTCAGGGGCGTCGCTTTCAGGTAAGCGCCATGAGGCAGGTCGACCATGGAGATGATGATGATGATCTGCAAGGGCGGCGCTACTACACCAACAATCAGAATCGGGTGTGGCTGAATGACAGCGCCCGTGCCAGTCAACTGCGGAGCAACAACCGCAATAACTATACCAGTGGCTGGCTGGGTGCACCGGTTATCCTCAATGGCTCTGCTACCAACCAATGGCGTGCCGACCGATGGGATTCCAGGCTTGATAATCGTTTGCGATACCGAACCTACAACAGTTACCGTAACGATTGGAACCGCCAGAGAAGCTATTTGAGTACCAACCTGCCGCGTTACACTCAGATTAGCCGCTTGACGCAGGCTGAGCAGAACGCGCTCAACAATCAGATGCGCACGGCGTACCTTTCTTATAACGGAAATGACTATAACGCGCCGACGACATGGACAAACTACACGGATCCTCAGTTCCTTGATTATCTGCGGACGGAGCAACCAACTGTTTTGCAGGGGCTGCTTTCATCGATAGGTTTAGGGTCTAATGATAACTATCTTTATTCTTCGAACTGGAATAACGAGCGTTCTCAGCTTTCGCAAAATATGTCCCGGATTCATACGCTGGCTCTGAACGGGCGCATCACCAGCGCTCAAGAGCAAGATTTACTGAGCCGCTTGAGAGCGGAATACAGTGGCTACAATAGTCAGTCAGCCGGCAATCTGGGATGGAACCAGTACTCGGATCCTAATTTTGTTGACTATCTAAACAACAATAGACCATCGCTTCTATCAACTGTTCGTGATTACCTGGTGCGATAAGCGTTTGTCTCTCTCGGGAGAGAGAAATCTTGATGGGTATACTCAGACAACGGTGCAAGGGCTGCCACCTGGCTTCTACAGGTGAAGCCGCTGGCAGCGGGCGGGTGAACTTCATAACCAGGAAGAAGTTGCCCCGTCCTCTATTTTGCACCGAGCCTATGCCGCCGATATCGAGGGGTATTTGCAATCCTTCTTACTTAGCCGCCTCATGGGAGCGTGGTGAGATGATTGAATTGCTCGCTTACTCAAATGCGCTCGAGATTGAGCAACTCGATAGCAAATTTCGGTAAATAGGTGGGAGTGCGGAAATACACTGTCCTTGCCCGGACGGTGTATTTTCGTTTGTTCGCTAACATCAAAGTGCTTCGGCGTTTGTTTGACGGGCAGGACAAGATGCGCAGGCTATGCATTGATGTTGTGTGGTGAGTGGAACTTTTCATTCTTTTGCCGGTCATGGACTGTAACTTATGAGGGTAAAAACGTGATTTATACATTGATATCGTTACTGGTTCTTTTCTGGCTCTTTGGATTTTTGGGTCATGTAGGAGGTTCTTTCATTCACACTCTTCTCGTTCTTGCACTTGTGGTCTTTGTTATAAACCTGATCTCCGGTAGGCGTGCAGTTTGAATAGAGTCATGTTTGCATAGAAATACTCCGCCCCTGAAGTGGCAATCTTGCCTTGCTTCGAGGGCGGAGTATTTTGTCTTCAAGGCGTCTTCAAGGTTCTAGGGGTTGGTCTGTTCAGGCTGGGCGTTTTTGCCGTCGATACCGTTTTGACCATTGGCGCCATTGTAACCTTGCTTGCCGGTGCTTCCCTGGGAGCCTGCCAGACCAGCCGCGCCGGGAGCACCAGTGGCTCCAGGACTACCTTGCGGTCCGGGTGGTCCCGCCTGACCCGAGTTCTGTTGTTGTGCCTGGGTAGCGGCTTGCTGGTAGCTGGTGGCGCTCTGTCTCATGTCGGTTTCATCTTGCTTTTGCTGGGTGCTTGATTGTTTGATGTCGTTCATCGTCTGCTCTCTGGCAGTATTTTGCACGGAGCCGTTTAGCATGTAGGCTGCTCCACCCAGCACTGCCAGTAGTGCCACTACCACGATGGCAGCCCCCCAGCCAGACGAGTTATCTCGTTCAATAACGGTAGGTCCATCACTTGATCTTTGAATTATTTCTTCAGTTCTATTCATTACTTCGCTCCATTGTCATGGTAGGTGCAGTTACGTTTTCGTGTGTCTATTGCCGACTACCTTAACTTAAATTGAATGACTCCAAGCAGAGGTAGTAGTGCCGATGTATTCAGTGTGGTGTTTAGCTGTGAAAACCAGGTGAAATAGATGGCTGAAATCTGAAGAGGGGAAGTGGTAAAAATAAGGCTGTGCCACTCACTCTCTTTCGAAGGTGTCTCATGACAACTTTTAGCCCGCGCAAATTTTCCCGCCCCATTGTGCATTTGCTGCTTGCTTCACTGGCCGGCTGTTCTCTTTTGCCGGTTTATTCGGCCGATAAGAGTGCCGACAAAGACTTTGAGCAATTCTTTGCGCAGTTCAAGCAAGCTATAAGCAGGGCAGACCGGGAAAAGGTTGCCGACCTGACAAAGCTGCCTTACATGTTGCAGTCAAAGACACTAAATCGGCAGCAGTTCATTGCGCAGTTCAATGCGATTTTTCCGCCGGCTCATCGTAAGTGTCTGGTGAAGGAGAAACCAATCAAGGACCAGCAGTGTTACATGGTCTTTTGCGGCGAAGAGATTTTCATCTTTGCCCGGGTGGACGGGAAGTATAAGTTCACAGAGATAGGCGTTAACGACTAATTTATCGGGCTTGCTTCGGTTTGCCGAATTGAAACCATTTTCTCTTGGCGAGAACTCTATCGACCTTGCTAATCGACATGGCTCTACCGTCGACCGGAGAGCCATTGAGAGCGTCTAAGGCCTTCTCGGCAAGAACATCGCTTTCCAATTCAACAAAGGCATAGCCGCGAATAGAGCCTGTCTTAGGGTTGCGTGGAATCGATACTGTCACCGATTGCCCGACTATTTTGGTGAATATTTCCTGCAGGTCTTCTTCTTTGACGCTTGTGGAGATATTGCCGATCAGTAGTTTGCTAGTCATATTTTTCCTTGCCTGGAGCGCGGCCTTAGCTCTGGGCTAAAGCGGATTATGCTCTACTGAAAAAAGGTGACTGCCGCTCTTCAAAGATGCAGCATGACTCTGCGCCTGTTCTTTCGAGCCCTCAAAACATCGAGGATTTGTTCGCTATGTAGGCACTGCCCAAAGTTGCCTAATAAATTCCCAAAATAAACTGTGCCCCGGCTAAATCCGTAAACCAGAGCTTTTCTCCATCATAGCACATCAGATCTGGAGCTTGGTCTTTAGCCACTTTCTGGTGTTTGGAAAACAGCGGAAGAGATCGTCGGTATACTCATCGCCGCCGCCCAGCATTGCGCCTGTCATCTCGGCACAGGTCTCGCGCGGTCCCCAGTCGTCGTTTTTCAAGAAAGTAGCTAGTTTTTCGGTCATGCTCTCCGGCACTGATTGTTTATCGAGTTCGTATGCGGCTCTCAGGCCGGGATCTTTAGAAAGTGTCATCTCATCATCAAGAACCTGAAAGCACATGTTTAATACCGTATGCTTGATCAACCTGGGTGCACGAGCCGCTCCCAGGTTAGTAGAACCGCGCACCTTGGGTCGCTCATAAACGCACATCTCTTTGCCGTATATGCGACCGCCCAGTTCTGCTAAGGTCGGCTCATCCTTGTCTTCGGGCAGATCGTTGAGGGAATTCGGCCAGCGATCGATTAAGTTTGGAGAAAGAACAATCGAAGCGCCATTATTGTCGAGCTTTTGGCGTAGATGGGCAGGCAGTCCGCTCACCGCTTCTTGCACCGCTTTGATGGAGGCGCTGCTGCAGGGCGGGTGATTCATCAGGGGGGCAATGATAAGAATCCTTGTGGCCAGTCCCACCGCCCCGGGTGCTGCCGGCGCTGTCTGTCCAGCCGCCGGTTGCCCTTTTGCCGGCGTAGCCGGTGTAGTCGCTGCTGCTGTCGGTACCGCCGCCCGACCTCTGGTGGCCTTCATCCCTTGCAGGGCAATCTGGGCTTCGGGGGTGTTTTTAAAGGAGCGCGTGACAATTTCATAGGTCTTGTATGCCTGGGGGTACTGCCCCAGTGCCATGAAGGTGTGGGCGCTGTAAAGCCAGGCTTTGGCTGATTTCTCGCCCTTTTCGATGGCTTTACGGAAGTGTTCTTCCGCCTGTTTGTAGTCCTTTCGGTCGTAGGCCGCGATGGCCACGCCGAAGTCTACGGCGCTGTCTTCCGCGCTCGCCGGCAATACCGATAGAGGGCCAAGTAGGCTCAGGGCCGACAGTACTGACAGTGATAGGCCCTTGAGAAACAGAAATTTCAAACGCGTTCTCCGTTCAAAGAGTTTCAAACGATCATGGTGCAGGTTGTTGCGGAACCGTTACCTTCAGGAATTACCTTTTATAGCCGTAGCGAAGGGCTGCCATGTTTTTGCTTCAACCAATATTCTACATACCCCGAGATTATCTCGATAAAATTAACCGAAAGGGAGGTCGGTATGGACGAAGGACTAATTAATGGGGAGGTTCGTTGCCTCCACCCCATTGTAGAAGTGGCTCTTAAGGAGGCTTGTATCGAGTATCGCGCCTTCCCCTGTGATCCGGACCTGGCCGATACCATGGTCTTTTGCCAGCGATATGAGTTTTCGCCGGCCCAGGCTGCAAACGCCATTATCGTGGCCGCCAAGGATAAACCGGTGCGCTATGCCTGCTGCGTAGTGCTCGCCACTACCAGGCTGGATGTGAACAAGTGCGTGCGGCGCCTGATGGACGGCAAGAAAGTCTCTTTCGCCACTGGCGAAGAGACTGTGCGCCTCACGGGCATGCAAATTGGCGGAGTGGCGCCTTTCGGCTTGCCACCCATGCCCATTTATGTGGATCTGGCGGTGATGGAGCAGCCGCAAGTGATTGCCGGCGGTGGTAATCGCAGCTCGAAAGTAATACTAGCTCCTTCGCAGTTCAAGAAATTGAGCGGCGTAGAGGTAATTTCCGGACTGGCCCTACCCCGACCGCCCCAGGAGCAAAGCTGAAGAGCCAAACTGTTCATCCGTTCAGGGGAAGTTTGGGCTAGAATTGGCCAATGATTTCCATCGGCACCAGAATTAGAATTCCACTCAGTGAGTTTGAGTTTTCCTACGCTCGCAGCGGCGGCCCGGGCGGCCAGAATGTCAACAAAGTGAGTAGCAAAGCCATCTTGAGGTGGGCTGTACTGAACAGCACGGTCCTGCCTGTTGATGTTCGTAAGCGCTTTCTGGAAAAGTATGGTGGGCGCCTCACCGAAGCCGGCGAGCTAATCATTACCAGTCAGAAATACAGGGACCAGAAGCGCAACACGGAAGATTGCCTGGCCAAACTTGAACAGATGCTTACCGAGGTGGCCACGCCTCCCACTCTTCGCTTTGCCACTAAGCCCACTCTCGGGGCAAAAATTCGCAGAATAGAGTCCAAGCAAGCCCAGGGAAACAAAAAGCGAGGGCGGCAGAGACCTTCCTTTGATGATTGACGGTTTGCCTGACCTTACTTTCTTGTTCTAATTAAGAGTCAAAACTGCAGGCGGATATTTGCGCAGTTCTTCAGTCAGTCTTCTGTGAAGGGTCGGTACCCATGGAGGTTGCTTCTTGTAGTCTATTTGGGGCTTTCGCTGCAGGAGATTGCAGGGGCAAAGGACAAGGCGGGCTTTCTTTTCACCGGTATCGGCTACAAGCACGAAAAGCTCTTCAATGGCCGGATTTCCCATAGCCAGGCAACCCGTGGACCAGCGGGAGCCATGAATTAGAATGTCGCTACCTAGATTGCTGCGTTTTTCACTTCTTGCATGAAGGCGATCTTCGGCATTGGGGTAGGCCACTTTAAGAGCCATGTAGGCGATGACATCGGTGCGGAAGCCACTGATGTCATAGAAGCCTTCGGGAACTTGTTTGTCTCCCTCTTTCAGTTTGGGACCGCTGACGCCGCTCAGACCGATAATCGGATAGGTCAGGAGCAGTGTCTGCCGTCCGCCTCTGTCCGGAGCATAAACCAGCAGTTTCTTCTCCTGTTTGAGCCCCACAAGCGTAAGACTGACGGGAGGATAGGCAAGATTGCGGGTCTGGAAGACCGTCTGCAATTTTTTCCTGACCGGCTGCCCCAGCGCTCTCAAGGCTTCTTCTTTGGATTTGAAACGCCTTTTGATATGTGTTTCCACATCGAAGGGCCTGGCTCCGGCGTCTGCCGGTTTTACGCTGCCGGGGTTCTTTTCGGACCGGCTCTTTAGCTCGGCGGCAGCCAGGCTCTCCGCTGAGAACAGAGACAGTAGTAGAACTATGAAAACCGGCAGGGCGAATGCAGTTTGTCGCACCGAAACCGTCGGCAAATTTGAAGAAAGAGTATTGCCACTGCGCAGGTTATTGGAATGGGAAGTTTCAGGCAAGAGTTTGGTGTCGCATTGAAAGGGATATTTATTAAAAGGGACATTTTACCCCGGCTTCACGCAGAATTCATGCTACCTTCACTGATCCTTCACGGAGCCTGTTTAGTATGAAAGTGTGGTCAATTTTTGTGAGGCGCATATGAGATACTTCGGCACCGAGCCTGATGATAGGGTCCATGTTCCCGGCGGTAAACTCTTTGGGACCAGTAACTTCGCTTATCTTCTGGAACTGGTTGGGCGCATGAAAGAGGCGGCGCTTGCGGGGCATCTTGAAACTGTCCAGACCGGCTATCGCCAGGCCCTGTGCGAGAGTACCGAGTACTTCGGTTGGCAGCAGGCGCCGCGCGCTGTTTCCTACTTGTCGCTGGCTGAATTTTACCGGCGCATCGGTGACGAGAATGGCTACAAGCGCGTGCAAACGCTTTTGCAGGAAATGCTTGTGGCCTAGTTCCTGAATTCGCTCAAAAATGCCGGTGCTGTAGGCTTCTATTGCACGGTGCTTTTGACGCTGGCGTGCACTTTGCCATCTTCGTCTCTTTCAAGAATTAAATCAACCGGCTGTTTGCCCACCTTCAAATTGCGAATCTCAAGCTTGTTCAAACCGGGCGGTAATTGAGGATCTCGGCAGCGGGCCTGCATTTCGTCTTCACCTTCGATATCGCCCCTGGAGATACTCAAGCCGCTCATTGCTTGTACCATTTGATAAATACTGCCGACGCACCAGGCTTGCGGTACACAAGAAACCGGGTAGGGAACGGGGGGCTGGTTGGCCACTCTCTCATAACCGCAGAAGAGTTCCGGTAGCCGGCTGTCTTTACTGGTGCGGGCTACTTCCATAAGTGCCGCTATCACTTTCAGGGCCATTTCAGACTTGGCGGCTTCGCTTACCTGGCTCATGCCGCTAACAATCATGGCATTGTCGTGGGGCCAGACGGAGCCGTTATGATAGCTTTTGGCATCGTAGGCCATTTCCTTCGTACTCAAGGTTCGAATACCCCAGCCACTGAACATATCGGACTGCATTAAGCGCCTGCTCACGGCTTCTTCTTCTTTCTTCTCAAGAATACCGGTGGCCAGTAAGTGTCCGGCGTTTGAAGCTACCACCTTACAGCCTTCCGGTGTGGCATCTTTCGCCAGTGCAAAGAAGTTTTCGGATTCGAGAGCAAAGTCTTGATGAAAGCGTTTTTTCAAATTCGCGGCCCGGCTTTCCAGATCTGAAGACTGCTTTTCGTCTTTCAGAATTTTCGAAAGTTTAGCCGCCGTTTGCCAGGCCTGGTAGAGATAACCCTGCACCTCGCATATGGCTATTGGGGCCTTTGCTGGTGAGCCGTCTTTGTGCATGACTGAATCACCGGAGTCTTTCCAGGCCTGGTTGGTGAGGGCTGCTTTTTTATGGTTGTCTGCTTTTTCACCGTAGTACAGATATACGTTTTCCGTGTTGCGCTTTAGATAGTCTATTGCTGCCTGTATGTTGGGCTTAAGGTCTTGCAGTAATTTTTCGTCTTCGGTGCTTTCGAAGTATTCGCCGACCAGCACCAGCCATAGTGGCGTGGCGTCTATGGTGCCATAATAAGGAATGAATGGTATTTCTTTCGTGCGAGCCATTTCACCGCTGCGCAGCTCGTGCATGATTTTACCGGCGGTTTCTTCCGTGTAAGGGTCATCCTTTTTACCCTGGTAAGCGGCCAGGGTCTTGATCAGATCTCTCACAACCATTGGGGCGAAGGGCAGAATCTGCCTGGCTGTGACAATTTGATCCCGTCCGAAGGGCACGGCATACCAGGGAAGACCGGCTGCCAGTGCCGGTCCTCTTTCCGTCGATAGACTCAAGAGGAAGAGGTCACGGCGGGCTTGCTGGAAGACCTTATTGAGCGCCGCATCATCGCATTCAATTGTTGCTATTTTCTCTTGCCATGACTTGTATTCTTGTTCGGCCTTTTCTCTTGCGGCCAGGAAACTTGAAGCGCCGGCGGGGGAGTTGCCGCCTTCTTCCCTGTCACCACTTCCCACAAGATTGGTTCTCGCCTGCCACTCAAACTGCATTTGAGCATGGGGCAGAATCTCTACTTGCTGTTGCAATGTGCCATCCTTGAAACCGGCGGTTAGACCGGACAGCTTGATAGTGGTGCTCATCAGTTTGCCATCAAGTCCGGTGTACCGGGCTAGAAGGGAAGCTTGCTTGTCTTCTTCTCTCACGACTTCCACCAGCTTCTTGAATTTGCCTCTGGCTTTGCGCTTTTGTCCCCGCACTTCAAACATGTCTTTAAAATCACAGTCGAATTGCATAGTCAGCTTGAATGAGGCTGGTTTGCTGCTCTCGTTCTTGATTGTGATTTTCTCGCTGAGCCCGTCTTGAATGACCACCTCTCGTTCGAGCAAAAGCTCCGTTGCTGACTTTTGATTTGCTTTGCCTGCCCGGTAGGTGAACTGACCGCAATAGCCCTGGTCGGTGTCGGCACTTACCAGTGTCGGTGCCAGACCATCTATTTTCAGGCTGAGCCCGCACAGATAGCGGGTATCATCTTTGTACAGGCCATAGGGCAGGGAGCGACTTGCCGCCCCCGGCAGCGTCATGGTTCCATCCGGACCGAGTACCAGGAAGTGAGAGTTGTTCTTGAGCACCAGCCTGGGGCTATCCAGTCTGTCAGCCGCGGCAACCGGCAGAGGGGTCAGAACAGGCATAACCGTTTGCAGCATTAGCAAACTAAATAGAGCGCTGACCGCCTTTTGTCGATGCATTCTAGTTCTGCCTTTCTTTCGGTATATTGCGCTAATTGAGCGGCTACTCCAGTCTCAATTCCTTGAGAACATCGCTTACCAGTTCGGGATCATCGGCAAATGATTTGTAGAGATCCTTTTCCAGGGTGTTAGCCAGCCAGGCTGTTTGTTCCGGTTCCCAGAGGTAGGAATATTCCATTACGTAAGAAAGGGCTTCGTTCTCGTCTCCGATACCGATAAAAGACGGTCTTTCATCTGGCATTTCCACAACATCTGAAAGGAAGATTGGAACATAGGCGTTGCGCTTGAATGCTCTCTGGAGCGCATCCCTTGCTTCCTTGCTGTTACCGGTTTTCTGGAAGAGATAGAGCGCTCTCGTGTAGAGAAAAATAGCGGCAGACTCGCTGCCATATTTGCGCAGGTGGGCTTCAAGTGCTTCGTATTTGCCCGCTTCAAAGAGGCAGGGCGCCAGGTCATATCGCACTCCCTGATTATCGTTGGGATTCAGAGCCAGAAGGGTTTCGTAAATTTCAATGGCTTCGTCGAGTTCGTCCAGCCATCTAAGCTCCCGCGCCAGACAGGCCATGGCCTGCATAATGGGCCGTGTTTCCAGAGCGAGCCAGTGCACGCCTGCGTATTTCTTCTCCCAGTCTTTGCCTACTTCTTTGCGACCGGCCTTGATGGCTTTGCGAAAACAATCGGCCCGTTCTTCAAAGTCATTAATGCTGTTTGCTTTTTCCAGATAATAGCGGCAGGATTTCTTGTCTTCCGCACTATCGTTCTGCCTGGTTTCTTCTTTAGTGGACTTCGCTTTTTTATCCGACTTCTTACCGGTCTCGCCTTTTACTGATTTTGTTTCTTTCTTGCCTTTGTCGGTCTTTTCGCTTTTTTTGACTTTTTCGACTTTTTCGGTTTTGTCGTGTTTTTTGTCTTTGTCCGACTTCTTGCTCGACTTTGCCTGCCGGTTCGATTTTAAGTCATTTGCATTCTCCCGGTCGTCCTCGGGCAAATCTTTACTCTCTGCGATTGTCAGTGCCGTTTCGCCCCCTGAAGCAGCTCTCACCGCGAAGAGCTGACTGCTCATAGCCAGGGCTTCTTCTTCCGCTCTGCCGGCTTGTTTCAGGTGACCGTTCAGCCGCTGCACATCAGCAAGGGCCTTCAGGGAAAGAAAAGTTTCTTCCGTTAAACTGTGTTTTCGAGCGAGAGCCAGTGCTTCTTCCAGAGCTTGCAGGGCCTTCTTATATTTTCTGTTTTGTTTATGCTTCTGGGCTGAGTCGAATTGCTCAGTCCAGTTTCTCTGAGATTTGCTCTTGGTTTCTATGGTCATTTGCTTCGACTTCTCTACGACATTGAGGACAGCCAGCCTCGGGGGCAGCTGGAATTCTACTCTCTTAGAAGCGATTTGTCGTTTCGCTAAATTCAGATTGGCATCAGTGTTTAAGGATTTCGATTCGCGCTGATGCCTTTCGCCTTTGCTCAGCTGAAAGTGCCTGTGTGGCCTGGGCGATGCGGAAATAGGCTTCTTTATCCTTGCCCAGTTTGTCCTTAAGTAGCTCCTTCCTGCCATCCAATTGCAGGCATTTGAGGTAGCCTGTGAGGGCCTCTTTTCGGCGTTTGAGTTTGTCGAAAATCTCGGCTTGTCTGTATCTCAGCTCCGGATCATCCGGACTGGCCAGGACCAGTTTGCCCAGATCCGCCAGGGTTCGCTGCGGGAGACCAAGGGCTGAATTCGCTTCAGCTCTGCCTCTAACTGCGTCTACATTGAGGTTGTCCATTGTCCAGGCCTGATTGAAACAAGCGAGAGCGGCCTTGTAATTGCCGCTGTCCATTAGTATTTTGCCCTTCAGCACATGGGCGGTAGTGCTTCTTCCATTGGCCTTCAGTGCTAAATCGCAAGTAGCCAGGGCGCGCGCCAATTGTTTCTTCTCTTTCAGCGCCAGAGCTTCTGCCAGATACTTGTCGCCGGCTTCTTGATTACTGGGGCTTTGCTTTGAACTGAGCGATTTTAGTTTGGTGGTGCCGCTTCTTTGGTTCTCCGCAGGGGCTAACTCTTCTGCTCTGGCATCGCTTTCTATGAGAGATTCCACTGCCGGTGCATAGAAACTTTCCGCGTAGTCATCATCGAGCAGCACTGCCTTTCTCAAATCGGCAAGGGCCAGATCCGTCCTTCCTTTTGCGGCAAAAGCCCGCCCTCTGCAGATATAGCACTTGAGAGCAGAGTCTGGATCGGCTTTGATAACGGCCGAGAAGTCGACTATGGCTTTGTCGTATTCATCAAGGAGGTAATAAACCCGGCCCCTCTGAAAGAGCGAAGCGTAGAGATTGGCTCGCCCCTTGATGAGATTCGTATAGTCTTCTATGGCTTTTTCATATTGGGCGGTCTGTATATAGCAGGTGGCTCGGTTGAAAATGGCTTGTGCTGTGGGCTTTATCGCAATTGCCTGACTGAGGTCGTCAATGGCTCTGTCGGCCTCGCAGAGGCACATGTTGGCCGTACCTCGTAGTCTGAGCAGCTCCGGCTGACCAGGGCTTTCCAGAAGGGCTTCATTGAAGTCTCTGTAGGCCCCTTCGAAATCTTTCAGGCGCATCAGACAGGCACCTCTTGCTGCCAGTATGCCAATGTTGCCCGGTGCCAGTTTCAGGGCCTGGTCGAACTCCCTCATGGCTGCTTGCAGTTGCATGGTCCTTAGCAGATTTTGACCATGGCGGAAGTGCTGTTCAGCCTCCGGGCTCAGCCTGACGGTTTTAGCCCGGCCTCTGGAATTGGCATCGCTTCCCCTGCTTTTTTGCCTGGAATCCTGAGCACTGGCAGGCTTTAAGAAATATGCCGAACTTAGAGCGCTAAGGGTTAAGGTCAGGGCGATTGTCTTAAGAGGTAACTGTGGCAATGCTTTAGCCCTGGTTGTTAATTCTTTCCGCTGGCAAGAGTTGTCAGTCTGCTGCGCCTCGTGACATCCCGGGCGAGCTTAACTACCTCTGATATTAGCACTTTACTATTGCTGATCCGCCTAAGTCTGGTGTTATTCTGGGGCTTGGCAGCAATTTAAGCGCTGCCTCCACTTCTTAATTGAGAGATCCAAGTTGTGTCTGAATTAGCTAAATCCTGTCACCTTTGCCACCGTGTTCTGGGCGCCTTTGTTTTGAGCGCCGGTCTTTTGCTTTCCTCGAGCCTGCCGGCGCTGTCGCAAGCCGGTGTCGGCTCCGGCACAGGTGCCTCCAGTCCCACTTTGTCCGTACAGAGTGGCGGTGCTGCGGCAGATTCCGCCGCGGCCCAGGCAGCCGCCGCCGCTGCCAGGCAAGATGCTTTAATTGTCAGCGAGTTGCAGGGGCTTCATAATCTCAATCCCGATCCCCTTCAGACCTGTGAGGCCGCCCAGCCGGGCAAGCCTGAGAAGCATCGCGGCCCCTTGCGCAAAATGGTGCATGGTATCGCCGGTGAATTCGCCGCAGATGCCTCGATGTTTGTGAAAGATTCAATCTTTGTTTTCTCCGCCCAAGATATCGACCCTTATGTGACCAAGCCAGATCCCAAGAAGCCTTATGAAGCTTTTGAGTTGCGCATAGTTGATGGCAGTTCGGCCATTGTTACTCGCTTTCCGGACGGCAGCGCCAAGGTGGAAGGCAGCTACCTAGATGGTACGATTTGCGCTCCTCTTTCTCGCGGTTCCTGGGTGATTGGTTATCCCAATGGCGCGCGCGGCAAGCTTGTTCAAGATGGTCGCAATTTAGTGTTATATCGCCCTGATAAAACCATTACGACCATGAAGCCAGGAATGGATGGCGGCTATGACGCCGTCAACAGCAAATTAGGTTTCATCGGTACTGCCCGTCCCGAGGACGATGACAATAATTAGGTTTTGACCTTCTGGGCTGTTCAGCCCTGCCTTGCGGCGGAGAGAGCGGCAATTCTTTCTTCCAGGGGCGGATGGCTGGAGAAGAGCTTACCGAAAAGTCCTGCCGGGCGATTTGAAATTTTCATGGTGGCCATGCTGCCGCTTTCGGCCCGCAGCGTTTCGTAGTTGCTCTGCAGGCGTTTAAGAGCACCAATCATGGCTTGTTTCCCGGCCAGGGAGGCTCCACCGGCGTCGGCCCGGAATTCTCTTTGCCTGGAGAACCAATTCACCACAATCGCCCCGAGCAGCAAGAAGACTGTTTGCAGCACGAAGCTGACGATGAAGTAAGCCAGGCTGTTATTTGAATTCTCGTCTCGGTTGCGGGTGACGGCATATGCCACCGCTCGCGATAAGAAGATGGCGAAGGCGTTGACGATACCCTGCAAGAGAGTCATGGTGACCATATCACCATTGGCAATATGGCTTATCTCGTGACCAAGTACTCCTTCCACTTCCTCACGGTTCATGCGCTCCAGTAGCCCTGTCGAGACGGCCACCAGTGCTCTCGATTTAGTGGGTCCCGTGGCGAAGGCATTCAGTTCCGGGCTTGTGTAGATGCCTACTTCCGGCATCTTGGTCAGTCCTGCTTTGCGGCTCAGGTCGTGCACCATGGTCATGATTGAGCGCAGGGCCGGGTCCGGCTGTCTCTCGTCGATGAGTTGCACGCCGTAGCTCCACTTGGCTATGGCTCTGGACATCCACAGTGAGATTATGGAGCCGGTCATGCCGTAGATAAGCGAGAAGAGAGCCAGGCCCACATAGTCGATGCCGTATTGCGTTAAATAATTGCCGATACCGAAGACATAAAAGAAGATCGAGCAGGTGGTGATGACCAGAAAGTTCGTAAGCAGGAATAGAAAAACTCTTTTGACAATGGCCAAGGTGATCTCCTCCTTTCCTTTTCCTCCCAGGTTGCAACCCGGATTTATTATTGCTGTCTCTCAATCTAGCTTGTAACGGATTCGCCTGAATCGAGCAGGATTAAACAGTTTTGTAATTTTTCCCTTTGTAGGGCGATGTTCTTACCGATGCAACGAGACTTACCGTTGCCAGGAAAAGTTCCCGCCTGTGCTGGATTGGTCAGTAAAATTGCAGGTCTTTGCCCGGTTAGACCGGTTACGGTTAATTGCCCTTTCAGACCTTTATATTGAGATCGGGGTAAAGATGCAGGAAGTGAAAGGCCGTTATCACCAGGCTATGGGTGATGGTGCCGCCGCGAATCAAGGTACCGATGTCAGCGAGATCGACGTAGCAGGAATTGATTTTCTCAGTGCCACTGCCGTCGAAGGTGGGTTCCTCTACTTGCTCGACTCCCTGGGCCAAGTATGTATAGCAGAGGTTGTCCTGCAGGGCCGGATTGGGGTGATTTTTGCCCAGGTAGGTCCAGGTCTCAGCCACACAACCGGTTTCCTCTTTCAGTTCCCGCCTGGCTGCTGCCAGTGGATCTTCTCCTTCCACGCAGCCGCCCGGTAGTTCCAGGGTGAGCCCCTCTACACCGTGGCGGTACTGCTCTACCATCAAAACCCTGTTGTCGTCCGTCAGCGCTATGATGTTCACCCAGGGCGGCAGGCTGAGGGTGAAAAAACTATCCTCTTTACCGGCCGAGCACTGGCTTTTTGAGATGACTTCATTTAGCCTGAGGAAGCCGCAGTCCAGAAGCACTTTCCTGGAGAGTGCCTGCCAGTAAAGCCATTGTTTTTTGTCTTTAGTGATTTGTTCCATATCAATCTCCCGAGCCTTAGTCTGGCAGGCCTGCGTGAATAGATAGTGAACAGAACTATATTTTGTGCTTATTTCACCCGCACGATGGGGAAGGTGTAGGATTTTACAAAAGTTAGTTTGCCGTCTTGCAAGACGCCGGCGTTGAAGAATGCCAGAAGACCGAAAGGCATGGTAGCTTGAGTGATAGTCTTGACTTGCACATAGGGTGATGTCTGCGCCGGTGGGCTGCCGGCATAATCCTGGTAGACAATCGGCGCTACTATCTGTGGGGCCGACAGGAAGGTATTGGGCTGGTAGCCTTTGATGACGGCGTTGGCAAGCTTGGTGGATTCGCTTAGATCTTGCCCCTGGGCGGCATTTCTGCAGGCATCTCGGCAGACGCGGTCGTTCAGGTAGGCGCCAAAGACGATGATGCCCAGATGCAGACCAAGTACCACGAAGACCACCATGAGCATGCTGCCGCAGGTCAACTCCACCGAAAGGGAGCCTCTT
The DNA here is from genome assembly GCA_016212515.1 of Candidatus Melainabacteria bacterium. Classification (GTDB taxonomy): domain Bacteria; phylum Cyanobacteriota; class Vampirovibrionia; order Obscuribacterales; family Obscuribacteraceae; genus Obscuribacter. The sequence continues at coordinate 48,977 of JACRFZ010000019.1, read as the reverse complement.
TTCCTTCTTGCTTTGCTTACCGGAAACGGTCTTGCCTGCGCGTTCATTGTCTGCTCCTTCCTTAAATGTGCTATGGGCTTTGGGGACTACTTGTTGGATACCAGCTTGACCAGGCGTCTGGCGATTTTGGCAAAGGTGCCTCTGAGCTGGCTGCTGTCTGTGACCAGGTTGAAGGTGCTGCCGTGACCGGCGATGGCGGCAATGCCACCGGTGGTAGGGTCAGAGTTGGTGTCGTTTAAAATCGCCCTCTGGTCTGGAATGATGGCGGGATTTTGAGCCAGCCCCACTGTGTAGACTGCGATGCCGGCATCGCGGGCCTCTACCGCTGCCATTCTGGCATTGGCCTTGGGATCGGAACTGAGAGGACCACCTGGTTCCGTCGGTTCTCCGTCGGTGAAGAGTATTATGGCCTTGACACTACCCTGCCGTCCCCTGCTCTTCAGGTCTTGCGTGGCGGCATGGATTGCTGCACCGATGTTGGTGGCACCCATGGCCACACAGCTATTGATGGCGGTGTTGACCTGGTCGAACTGTGTATTGCCGGCAGCATTGCTTATTGTCACCCTGGGTAGGGGAAACCCTTGTTTGGCACCGTAGGGGGCTGAGTCGTCTATATTATGCCAGTCCACTGTAGTTGTGGGGGTGGTGCCGACTTCGGAGTCGAAGGCGGCGAAGCCGAAGTGGGCATCGGCATCGGTGTTGAGAATCTGATTCATGGTCAGAAGCGCCGATTTTGCCTCGGCCATGGGCTTCAGTTGTTTGGCGGCGGCTTCGAAATAGGCTTTCTGATAGCCGGGCCGTGGTGTTACCGATAGTGCCGTGTTGGCTTTGCTGCTTCTAAATACTGAGTCCGATTCCAGGTTGCCCCTGGCTGCTTCCACCAGGGTAGCCACATCGGGAAAGGCGTAGCCGTCGTAAACTGTGCCCGAAAATGTGTTGTTGCCGTCGATATTGACCACCACATCGGTAAAGGTTCTGAAGCCGTCGAAGGTATAGGCGGTGCCCGGAGGGCAGTTCCCCGGCGGCAGACCGGCTTCCGGATAGGTGCCGCCGGAGCGCAGTCCGGTTACTCCGTAGTAGTTGGCCAGGTATTCGGAGAAGTAGGTTCTGGCATTCCAGTAAGAGTCGGTCAGTAGTTGCGGATAGGTGGCATTGAGGCTTGTACCGGTGGGACCCGGCTTGACTATGTCGTAGATTTTGCCCCGCATGACGCCGTTTACGCCGGTGACATCGTTATATACTGTCTTGCCGCCGCCCAGGGTGTCGTCCCACTTTCGTTTGATGAAGGTCACCGGAGTCTGGTCGTCCATAGAACCGGACACATCGAAACAAACCACCACATCCAGTTTGGGTACGGCGCTGGTGGAAAGGGCAGTTACTCCCCAGGATTTGATGCCCATGAACTTGCCGAAAGCCAGTTCGCTGCCGGTGCAGGCGCTTACTCTCACTACCTTGCCGTTAGGGCTGGTGATTGGTTCGACTGCATAAGTGATGGGATTGAGGAACTCGAAGAAGACCTTGGTCTCTCCGATATTGCAGGTGAGCAGGGCCGGGGAACTAACCACGGTGGCTGTATTTAGCGGCACTCCCAGGGTGGTATTGGCGCGGAATATTTTCAGGGCGCTGGCAATGGCGTCCAGGTGCGCCTGGCTCGGATTGGTATTGTCGGAACTGGCCAGAGTGGCTGTACCTGTAAGTGCGGCAGCATCGCTGGCATTTTGCAATTCTTGTTTGGCCAGGTAAAGTCTTCCCAGTTCGAACGTGAGTATGGCCAGCAGGGGAAAGAGGGTGAAGCCAAAGAGCAGGATTAAGGAGAGGATGCCCTGCCCCCGCCGTAATCTTGTAACCGCCGCCGGACATTTGCCGCCGGTTGCTTTTACTGCCAGGATTTTGCCGTCGATTTCTTTAGAAAGTGCTCTGGTAGAATATTTTCTATTCATATTTATACTCGAAGTGATACTCGGGGTGGTGCCGTTAGTAGTCGGTGGCTCTTTGGAATCGGTGGCTCTTAGAGCGTTAGCCCTTGCGGGTTTTCACAGTATTGCCGGGCGCTAAGAGTGAAGGTGAGGGGGGCGCTTATGCCGGCTACCGGCAGGGGGGTGGGCAGGGGTAAAAGCGGCTGCCCTTCGCACTGAGCCGTGACCACGATCTGGTAGGTATTGACACTGGCATCGGCAGGCTTTGAGAGCGGTAACGCCGATGTGGAAGCAGCCAGTGTGTCTACATTGGTGATCAGAATTTCAGTTCTTACATTTCTGACATCGACGCCGCTGAAGGCTCCCTTCATCTGATTCAACTTGGCAATGGCTTCGCTTTGGGCAGAGGGCTTGCCGTCTATGGGCAGTAAAAATGTATTGGCTCTGGCTGCGGCAATGCTTGCCAGGTGCACTCCGGCGTAGAGGAAGGTGATGCGAATGAAAGCTGCTCCTAGATTGAGGAGCGGTAGCGCAATCACCATGAAAAATACCCACAGCACCAGGGGTAGTTCTGCCACCACCGAGCCGCGCTTGCTGCTTTGATATTTTCTTGAGACTTGTTTCTTCATGATTTCAGCGCTCCGTCAGGGCTCGGCGGCCGAAGTTCAGACCGAGGCTTTTGCCTCGCTGGGGTTCAGGCTCTGCCTTGCCGCAGATCTTTGCCATGATCGTCAATTGCTGGCGGGCTCTTTCGCTTGATACAAGGTTGAGGGCCTTGCGACAGGCGTCCATGGCTCGTTCTCTCTGGCGACTGGCAAGCAGAGATTCCACCAGTCGCACCTGCAACTTGTCGTTGCTCGGTTCCAGTTTCAGAGATTCCGAAAATGAGCGGGCGGCACTTTCGTATTGATCCAGATGGGCGTAGGCTTCACCCAGCCAGTAGAAATCAGAGGCGGTGCCGGCTCCCGATTGGCAGATCTGATGATAGAGGGAAAGAGCCTGGTTGAATTGACAGGCCTGGTAGCAAGCTTGTGCCTGACCTCTAGCGGCATCCTGGCTGGGCTTCTGGGGCGTAGCTGTTTGAGGCAAATAAGCAATCTGGTTGCTCGTCTGGGCCCGGGCGTTGAGGGGCAGTATCACTACTGAAGCTGCTGATACGGCGGCGATTATGAAAGATTTTGTCAGAATATTGGCAAATGCTTTGGCTCTATCTGTACTGGCATCCATAAGAAAAGTTTCCTTGGGCGGTGGGGCTTTGAGGATAGCCTTCCACCAGTGACATTCTCATGGCAGTGCCTGCGGGAAATACGTGGTAAGCAGGTTTCGCTTCCTGGTGCCGGCGCTAGTTTTTATAGAATTGGAGCAAGTAGTCGAGCATCTTTTGCGAAGAAATTTGCACCTGCTTGTACTTCTGCGGCAGCGTTTTGGATTTGTCGACTGCTTCTCTGGCAAGCTCAATTGCCTGACTGGCCGGCAGTTTGCCTTCTTTGTTGAGCTGATAGGCGTAGAAACAAAAATTCTTGCGAAAGACGTGTACCTGCGGTGCAAGTTCTATGGCTTTGCGACTTTTTTCGACGGCGGTGGGCAGATCTTTCATACTTTCATTGGCTTCTCTAATTAGATTCAGGGCCTGCTTCAGTTCCGGTGTGGGGGGCAGAATTTGTCCGTCGAAGTCCATGGTTAGTTTAGACTTGCTCTCATAGAGTGCTTTCAAGGTGGCTATGTCTGCTTCAGAAAGTTCTCTTGATGATGAGTCTTGAAAGTACATTATGTCTTTGAAGCTCTGGCTGTGATTTCTAATGCCGATTGCATGCCCGATTTCATGGAGCATGACATTTTTTAGTTCCACTTCTTGATTGTGGTTGGCGTCCTTGGTCTCCAACTCCACCGTGGCATGCATAATCTCGTCGCCGGATACCTTTTGAATGGCGTGTCCTACTTCTATAGAAAGACCTCGTCTACCTTCTTCCACCCAGAGGCAGGTGATGTCGGCCGAGGCCGCGTCTTCGGTAAATTTAAAACTGATGAGACCGCTTTTCTTTTCCCAATCGGCAAAGGCTTCTTTGAGGAGTTCTTTCAGTTGGTCGTTGTATCCTTTAACAGTGCCCGGTGAAATAAAGACTGCAAGCGGCATGCGTGCCTTCGACCAGCGCGGCATCAAGCTCAGGCTTTCTTCATCGATGTAAGAGCCCGGTGCATAGACCTTACTCTTGACGGCGGCATTCCTGGCTTTCTCCTTATTCATGGCAGTCAGGGTCTCTTGCAGGTCTTTCTTGAGAGCGGGCGACTGGCAGAAGCTGACGGCTTTTTTCATAGCCTGTACTGCTTCTTCCTGCTTACCCAGGTGCATATTGGCTTCACTGAAATATCGCCAGGCATGAGCATTGCCGGGATCGAGTTTGATCGCCCGACCGGCGGCGCTCAGGGCTGTCTGGCTTTCTCCCAGGATGAGCATGAGCTGGGCCATATTAAGCTGAATTGAAAGGACGTTCGGGTGCTTGTCTGCCAGTAGTCGCAGGCGCGGCGCTGCTTCCTGCAACTTTCCTTGCTTGCATAGCTCCGTTACGGCATTGGCTTCCCTGGCCTCAGCGGCAGTCAGCCTGTCGGCGCTGGAGGGCGGCTTGGGCACTGATGCCGCCGGTGGTGCGGCCGGGGCGGCCGGATTTAAAAGATACAAACTTGAGCAGACACTCAACACTAAGATTGGATTAGTTGCTTTCATAAAGTCCTGTTTGTGCTTGTTGTCACTTGAGAACCCTTGGGATCTGTGGATGGCTATTATCATGCTTGCGGTGGATAAAATCAGGGGCTCTATCGGTCAAGATATAAGGGCTGAATGGCAGGAGTTAAACTGATGAGCAAGAAGAACTCTGGTACGGACGCCGAGCGAGCCTATAGGATGCGCACAAAGCTCATCCACGGAACCTTTCATAGCAAATGCTGGGACTACAATCACCACATTATTCCCCCCATGTCCGCTTCCGCCGCCTATCGGCTAGACTCCGTCCATCGTGGCGCTCAGGGTTTTACCGAATTTGCCGCCGAAGGCATGGAAGAGAACCAGCCTATCTACATCTATGACCGTCTGCAGGAGCCGACGCGCGGTCTTCTGGAGGAGAATCTCTCCTTTGCGGAAGGCGGAGAGATGGCTGTCTGCTTCTCCACCGGCATGGCAGCCATAAGCGCTGCGGTAGGCATATTGACCGTTGCCGGTGATGAGATTCTGGCTCATCACACCCTTTATGGCTGCACCTATAGTCTTTTCACCAACTGGCTACCGCGCTACAACATAAAGACGAGTTTTTGCGACCTGCGCAATCTGGAAGAAACCGCCGCTCTCATAAATGAGAATACGCGGGTGGTTTATTTGGAATCCCCCGTTAACCCCACCCTCGATCTTATAGACCTGGCAGCGCTTTGCCGGCTGGTTGAAAAATGCAATCAAAACAGGGCCAAAGAGCGCCGCATCAAGGTGATTGTGGACAATACCTTTGCCACCCCCGTCTGTCAGCGCCCCCTCAGCCTCGGTGCCGACCTGGTCTTGCACAGTTTGACCAAGAATATCGGCGGCTTCGGTACTGATATGGGCGGGGTAGTAATTGGCGCCAGGCAGTATCACGAGCCTCTGCTCATGTACCGGAAAGACTTCGGCGGCGTCCTGTCACCGCGCAATGCCTGGCCTATTCTTGTCTACGGGCTGCCCACTCTGGCGGCGCGCATGGCCAATCAGCAGAAGACGGCGCTGCATGTGGCTCGCTATCTTGAGAAGCACCCCAAAGTAGCAAGGGTCATGTACCCCGGTCTGGAAAGTTTTCCGCAGCACGAACTGGCCAGGCGTCAGATGGTCAATTACGAAGGGAAGTTTGCGCCGGACTCCATGCTTTATTTCGTGCTTAAAGGTGACCTCAAGGAGGCCAGCGAGGCGGCGGAGCGTTGCATCGATTACCTCGCCGGCAATGCTTACAGCATTACCCTGGCTGTTAGCCTGGGGCAGATTCGTACCCTTGTGGAGGAGCCTTTCTCCATGACCCATTCGGCGCTGCCGCCGGAGGTGAAGATTGCCAAGGGGCTGGAGCCCGGCGGTATTCGCCTCTCCATCGGTCTGGAGGACTGGCACGACATTACCGACGATCTGGAGCGCGCCCTGGCTCAGACTTAGGGGCGAAACTTGGGCTGGTGTTAAACTGAAGGTCTACCGCAGTTGTTCCAATTTGCACAATTGGTTTTAAAAGAGCGGGCTGAGGTGCGTGTGTCTAAAGAAGAACAGATACTGACCAAAGGTCAGGTCAAGCCGACTCCCACCAGGGCGCCGGTGAAGCCAGCCCCCAAAGGGCATCGGCAGCTTTCGGAAGGGCGCTGGGAACCTTTGAGCGATCAGAAGTCAGGCTCTCCCGATGATCCGGAGAAACTTCCTCGTCTTTTTAAGTTCGATTCCTGGCTCTGGTATTTCTTTCTCTCGTTATGGTTAGCCATGATGTTCTCCGGCTTCATCGGCGCCGCTCAGACTGAAAATATTCCCTACAGCGCTTTTATGACTTATGTTCAGGACGGCAAAGTAGACGATGTGGTCGTTGCGCAGCAGGACATCCGCGGCACTTTCAAAGACGAGAAAGCGAAGGTACACAAGTTTCGCACCGTGCGCATTGAAGACCCGCAGTTGGCTTCACGGTTGAACGAACATAAGATCAAATTTCAAGGGGAACTGGAAGATACTCTCGGGAAGGCGCTTCTTTCCTGGGTGGTGCCTTTGATAATCTTGATGGGTATCTGGTCGCTCATTGCTTCCAAAATGGCCTCAAAAGACGGATTCGGCGGTATGGGACCGGGTATGGGTCTTATGTCCATCGAGAAGAGTCGGGCTAAAGTTTATATGGAAAGTAATATCAAGATTACTTTTGAGGACGTGGCCGGTGTTGACGAAGCGAAGGAAGAGTTGCAGGAAGTAATCGGCTTCCTGAAAGAACCGGAACGTTATAATCGCCTCGGCGGGCATCTGCCCAAGGGCATACTGCTGGTCGGGCCTCCCGGCACCGGCAAAACTCTGCTTGCCCGGGCCGTAGCTGGTGAAGCCGGTGTGCCGTTTTTTTCCATCAGCGGATCGGAATTTGTGGAGATGTTTGTCGGGGTTGGTGCCGCCCGCGTCAGAGACCTCTTTGCCCAGGCCCAGAAAAGCGCGCCCTGCATAATTTTTATTGATGAACTAGATGCCCTTGGCCGGGCCCGTGGCTTGAATCCCATGGGTGGCGGGCATGATGAAAAAGAGCAAACGCTCAATCAGTTGCTGGTGGAAATGGACGGCTTCGACCCCCGCCAGGGAGTGGTGCTCCTGGCTGCCACCAATCGCCCCGAGATTCTTGACCAGGCGCTGCTGAGAGCCGGCCGCTTCGACCGGCATGTACTGGTGGATAGACCGGATCGAGTCGGCCGGGCCCAGATCCTGAAAGTGCACATGCGCAATATGTCTATCGATGAAAGTGTGAAAGCCGATGATGTCGCTGCTTCTACTCCCGGATTTACCGGTGCCGATCTGGCCAATCTAGTTAATGAGGCTGTCCTTCTTGCCACCAGACGCGGTGCTGATTTTGTGCAGGCTAACGACTTCACTCTCGCCCTTGAGAGAGTGGTGGCAGGTCTTGAGAAGAAAAATCGCCTTCTCAACCCCCGCGAACGTAAAGTGGTGGCCTTCCACGAAATGGGTCATGCTCTGGTTTCTATGTCTATCCCCGGCAGCGATCCGATCCAGAAAGTGTCGATTATTCCCAGGGGCGTGGGGGCCCTTGGTTACACTATGCAGCGTCCCACCGAAGATCGTTTCTTGATGTCCAGGCAAGAGTTGGAAAACAAGCTGGCTATTCTGCTTGGTGGTCGAGCCGCCGAGATGCTGGTGTTCGATGAGGAATCCACCGGCGCTTCCGACGACCTGGCCAAAGCCACCGATGTGGCCCGCAGCATGGCTACTCGCTATGGCATGGTCAAAGACCTGGGGCCCATTACCTACGAGAACGAGACTCAGTCCTTTTTGACAGGCTATCAGCCCTATCCGGAGGCGCGCCATTTCAGCGAAGCCACCGCCCGGGAGATTGACTGTGCTGTGCGTGACCTCATCAACGGTGCCCTGGAGCGAGCCATTTCTATATTGACGGCACACCGCAGTCAGTTGGATATTGCCGCCAGTCTGCTTCTGACGAAGGAAACCTTGACCCAGGAAGATCTGCTGGCTGTTTATGACGGCAAAAACTGAAAATTGCTACTTGCCGGCAGCCTTGAGTTCGTTGCTCTTGTTTCTCAAAGCAATAGCTTCGCTATTCTTGCCCTGCTTCTCGCAGATGAGGGCCAGGCGGACCAGGTTATCTGAGTAGCTGCGCTTGGTGTAGTGGCTGTGACTGACGTGCTTTTCCTGGATGGAGAGAGCTTTGCGATAGAGCGCTTCGGCTTCCTGGTAGCGGCCCCGGGCATAATGGAATTCACCGTAATTAGTGAGAAAGGTGCTCAGTCTAATATTTCGATCTGCGTACTTGTGAGTCATTAACTCTATGGCGCGGCGATAATATATTTCTGCATCCTTGGAGTCGCCGTGCATGTCGCAGGCTACAGCCAGGCTGTTGAGAGTTTCCGCCAGCTTGAAGTGGTTCGGTCCCAGGTTCTTCTCTTCCAGTGCCAGTGCCCGTTTAGATGTGGCGATCGCTTCTTCGTATTGACCCTGGCGATCTAAAATCGATGCCAATTTTGAAAGATAGGGGCCGAGTCCGGCTGATTGTGCTCCTTCTTTCGTTTCCAGGTAGGCAATGGCTAACTTGCAGTAGTTTTCTGCTTTGGCGTATTGACCGGTGCGGTAGTAATAGAGTGCGATTTTATAACTTAGATCGGCAAGCCTTTTGTTGTCGATCTGCTCGGCTGACTGCTCCAGGGCGAGATCTCTCAGCAGGATTTTTTCTTCACCTTCTGTGGCGTAATGGGGAACCATGTTTGGTACTTGCTGGTTGCTCGTTACCAGCATACCGATTATGGTGCCGCAAACAATGGCGGCGGCAAAGGCCGTCGGCAAAACTACGCGAACAAGTGTGCTTACTATATTGGTGCCGGGTTGGCTTTTCTTTTGTGGCTGTTTGGCCGCAGTCGGCAGCCTGCCTTCCTTGATCGCTTCCAGGTCTTTGGCCAGCAGTTCGGCAGTTTGATAACGTTCCTGGGGTGTTTTCTCCAGGCATTTGAGCACCACCTGGGAGAGTCCCTGCGGTAACTCCGCACTTTTGAGATGAACTGAGAGGTGAGCCGGTTCTTCATTTAGATGCTTCAGAATTGTTTTTATTGAGTTCTCGCCCAGAAAAGGCACCCTTCCGGTCAGGGTTTCGTACATCAGGCAGCCCAGTGAATATATGTCGCTTTGCCGGCCAAGCTCATCGCCCTGGCACTGCTCGGGGCTCATATATAGAGGCGAACCCAGCACCTGATCGGCTGTGGTGAGCTTGAGGGTCTCGCCTGATATATGGGGTAAGACCCGGGCAATGCCGAAATCTACCAGTTTGATTCGCTCCAGATTGTCTTCTTTTACGAGCAGTACATTGGAGGGTTTCAGGTCCCGGTGAATAATCCCTTTGCTATGTGCATAGTCCACCACCTCGCAGATTTGCAGGAAGATATCCAGGGCCCGCTCCGCCCGCAGGTGCCCTTCCTTTTGCAGAACCGCCGCCAGGCTGGCGCCGGGCACATAGTCCATGACCAGGTAGGGGCGGCCGTCCAGGCATTCGCCGGTCTTGTATATGGTGGCTAGATTGGCATGACTGAGTTCTCCGGCTGCTTCCGCCTCTTTCTTGAAGCGACTGACCAGATTGCGATCTTTGGCCAGTTCCTGCCGCAGCACCTTTACGGCGAAGTCCACCTGCAGGTTCTCATCGCGCACGCGATAAACGGTGCCCATGCCTCCCTGACCGAGGGTTTCCACTATCTTGAAGGAAGTCTGGGGAAACTGAGGCAGGTCTGCCTCGCTCCTCTCATCGGGTGCCTCCTCCTTGCATTCCACCAGTTCAGGGGGACGCTCCTTGAGGATAGGCACTTCATTGTAGGTGGCATCCGGTTCAGACAAGGCCAGTTCCTCAACCTGCGGGCTACTTACACTTATACCCCATATAATCATCCCCACCATTGCCGCCTTGAGGTGAGAAAGACCTGGTTAACAGGGAAATAGCGGGGCTTTTACAAGGCGTATCCGCATACAATTTTTTTTGCTTTTGAGTTATGCTTTGCCCTGCCGCCTGTGAGAAGAAACTAGAGTGGCACATCACTGTCAGGGAGGAACGAGTTTGTCCAGGCTAAGCACTAACGGTTCGGCGCGGTTACGGTTTTCTGTGGTTCCGCTTTTGCTGTCTTTTACCCTCACATCATATACTCTTACTGCCACGGGCCCTGCCTGTGCCGCCGATTCAAAGGAGACCTTTAAGCAAAAGTTAGGTCGCCTTTTCAGCTTCAAGCTCAGCCAGGCCCAGGAAGAAGCTCTTGGAAAAGAGATGGATCTGAATGTGCGCAAGCAGTTTAAAGTCTCCACCGATAGTCGCGCATCACAGGCGGTGCAAACCCTCATGGCTAAATTGGCGGCTGCCGCTCATCCTGTTTTCCCCATAAAAATTACCGTGCTGGAAGAGCCGGAGATAGTAAACGCTTTTGCCATCCCCGGTGGTTACATCTATGTGACGAGGGGTATGCTCAACCTGGTCGACAATGACGCGCAGCTAGCGGGAGTACTGGGTCACGAGTTGGCTCACGTGACGCAGAATCATGTCTCTCAACGGGTGAGCAACCAGACTACCGCTAATCTTGCTGTGCGGCTCATGTCTCGCTTAAGTGACAAAGACCTGGAAAAATCCAGGGTGACCAGCCTCGTCAAACTGGTGGTTTTTCAGAAGTTCAGTCGCGATGCCGAGTATGAAGCAGATAGGGTCGGACTCGATTACATGGCCCAGGCCGGCTACAATCCTCTGGCCATGGCCCAGGTCAAGGACAAGTTTCTGGCAATCACAAACGACAAGATGAGCATTGAATTTCTCAGTAGCCACCCAAATACCAGTAAGCGTAAAGGTGAGATTCTGGCTCTCATCAAAGAGAAGAATCTGGTAAAACCGGGGCAGATCACGGAGACCAGGGATTTTCTAACGGCCCTGGGAAAGAGCCGCTAAACGAGGGGCGGTTTCTCAAAGGAAGGGTCTGTTAACAGTTGTTAATGATGCGGCTGAGGGGCCTGGCCGAACCAGGCACAGGGGGCATTTCGCATCTCTTTTCTTGGCAACTTTCTGATTTTATCTGGCTTCTTCTCCGGCTCGATTGAAACGCCGCTCTGTTTGTAGCAAACTTCTCTCTCTGACTAAAGTGGAGAAGCTATGCGTATTCGAATTGACAGAAGAAGTGATCGGTCTTGCGCCCTCTTTATAGATGGAGATTTGCAATTCGATAGTCGAGATGAGCGTATCTACCACGAATGTCTGGCACTGCCGGCCCTGGCTCTGGTTGAGAAGCGTTGCCGCAAGCCGCTTTCCGTCTTGATCGTAGGTGGCGGCGACGGCTTGACGGCCAGGGAAGTGCTCAAGTCTTCTTCCGTGACCAGCATTGACCTGGTGGATTATAGTCAAGAAGTAGTGTCCCTCGGTAAAGAGTCTTTTGCAGATTTGAACGAAGGTAGTCTTCAGGCCAAGCGCCTGCACCTCCACATCGAAGATGCCTGGACCTATGTGGAAAGAAAGCTTTCTGAGCAAGCTACTTATGACTTGATTATTTGCGACCTGACCGTACCGGCCGATCTTGAAGGGGCGCGCTTTCATACCATCGAGTGGTACGAACGCTTGACTAAGCTTGCCGGAGAACGCGGCCTGCTAGCCGTAAACGGGGTCTCACCCTGGGCTACAGCAAGAGCCTTCTGGTCCATTTTTAACAGTATGGCTGCCGCAAATCTCAATGTCTTGCCGCTGAAAGTGCAAATTCCAAGCTTTGCCCGGCTCGGTTACGGTCCAGACTGGGCCTTCTACCTGGCTTCCAGAGAGGCCATTGCGCCGCATGAGCTCCTGGCCCCTCTCAATCTGGCCCAGCCCCGCTCCGTCTTGCTGGATGAGGAGCATTTGCGTTCGCTCTTCCGGTTTGAGTTTCCCGAGGATGTGCTCGGTCTGCAAAGCAGCGCCCACCCGGCTGCTCTTGGTAGCGACATTTTGCTTCACTACTTCCGCAACGGCGAAGAACAGATGTCGGCCAATCTCTTTGTCTGGGATGCCATCAATGATGAGCGCTGCGACTTTTCCTCGCCGGAGCCGGATCGTGGTGATTCTATCTTGCCTCCGGAAATCAAAGATAAACTGCAGGAATTACTCAGTCGGGCCGATATCGGCAATGTCGCTGCTCAGCCAGTCGCTTTCAACGGCAGTGGCTTCGATACGACCGATACAGATAGGAAAAATGATGCTGGGGCGCGGGCGGATGGTCCAATCAGCGCCGAGGAACTCTTCTGCGGTGTCACCAGTCTGATGCCCTCTCTGCACCGCTATCAGACCAAGCAGGCTATTGCCGAATTTTTGAGTCGCCCCCTGCAATTTCTGCAGTCAATTGATTTGCCTGCCCTGGTAGCGGCCCTCTTGCGGCGCGCCGCCGAACTGCCGGAGCGGCTGGTGCAAGAGTTGCGCCATTTGAAAGAGCGTCTGGTAGATTTTTGCGGCGACTACGAAGCCCTTTTGCAAACCGGACACCGGGTTTTGACTGTGGTGGCGCTGGTGGTGATTGTCGGTAACCTCATGCATCCCGAAGCGGTGTATGGCAAGGGTGAACATGGTGGTGGCGGTCATGGCGGCGGTCATGATGGTGGCAGAGGCGGTGATCGCGGCGGAGACCGTGGAGATCGGGGCGGTGACCGTGGCTTTGGCAATCGCGGCTTCGGTAATCGCGGCTTCGGTAATCGCGGCTTCGGCGGCAATCGTTTCGGGCGTTGGGACGGTTGGCGCGGCGGCTGGCGTCATGGTTACGGCTGGGGCACCTATGGCTGGGCTCGCCCTTATCACGGCGGCTGGTGGGGTGGCGGCTGGGGCTGGCCAGGCTACTATGGCGGCGGCTATATCAACGTCAACTTGAATAATCAGTCCACCGATGAAGAAGGCAACCAGTATCAGCCTCGTAACTACCGATATAATTCCGGCGCCGTAGTACAGAACTACAACTGGGGCGGCACTGATGCCGGTGCCCAGCCCTCTCAGGGTAATTCCGCTCAGTTTCAGGCGCAATTGGCTCAAGGTAATTCGGGCTCCGGTAGCGCCGCTGGTGGCGCAAATAATGGTGGCGGTGATGGTGCCGTCATCGATGCTGCCGGTCGTTATAAATTGGCTCCCCAGACCGAAATACTTTCTGATGGTCGCATTGCCATTCAGCTTACCGATGCTTCTTACATGCTCTTAGGCTCTTCCACCACTCAGATAGTGGAGCAGAGCACGGGCTCGGTGGTAATGACCCTGGCTACCGATCCGGCCCTTCTTTTTCAGGTCGGTGCGGAACTGAAGCGGCAGAGTTTCTCTCTGCAGCATGCCATTCAAAATCAGCAGTTCTCAAATAATTCCGCCGATTCTCAGGATGGCTTCGATGACGACAGCGAATTGAATAATATGAAGGCCGTCATGGACCATCTACGCAAGGCGCAAGCCGTGCTCGGCGATCCGCCGGACCCGCAGCAGGCTGTTTCCGCTCCGCTGGTTCCGGGCGCTATTGAAGTTTTCGCCGGCGTGTGGATGCTTCCCCAGGGCAATATGCTGGTCTTTAAGCGAGATGACGGCTCCATCGTATATATGGACGGTAAGAAAGTCTACAGCGATGAAGGTCGGACGCCCTTGAATCTCAACTATCCTGTCAAGTTCAAAGGGGTGGTGACGGCCTATCTCAATAAATTGATCAAGGACGAAAATGCCACCAAGGCCAGTTTGACCCAGGACCTCAAGGATGGTCAGGATTATCTGACTTCCCTTCAGCAGGAACTTTCCGACTATCAAAGCAGTGCCGCCGATAGTGGCGGTCAGGGTTCTGGTGCGCAGGGTTCCGGTCAAAATGCCGGCATGCCCGGCGGTGATAACCAGAGCGGTGGCGATATGGTGCAATTCGGCAGCCGCATGATCCCCCGCAAAGAAGCGATTCGCCGTACTTCCATTGCCATCAAGCGTACCCAGAAGAAAATTGATTCTATCAATAGTCAACTTTCTTCCCTGCCTGCTGAAAGTCTGGCTGCCAGCAAAATGCTTGCGGCTCTCAAGGTTTAAGGAGTGAGAACAGGCGAAATGACTGATTGCTCGCAATTGACCGATAGAGGCTGTGCCCTTTTGCCGGGGGCTGTGGAGGGTGATGCCGATATCAGCCTGGAAGTGCTGTTAGACCAGTTTCTGGAGCCGCTTTCTATTGATGGACAGCGCTGGGAAGCCCTGGTCAGTCAGTCTGAAGCAAGCGGTTTTATGCAGAGTCTATATTGGGCTCGCTTGAAACAAGCTCAGGGCATGAGAGTGACGCAACTCATTTTGCGAAACTGCGGTGATATTATCGGTGGTGCCCTGCTCTATACTGCCCCTAGAAACAATGGTGCCGGTATCCTCAGTGCGCCCGATGGTCCGGTTTTGCCCTGGGCGGATGCTGCACTTTCCGGGGCTGGCCTCAGACTTATTATGGAGGCGGCGGAGTCGCTAGCCTCTAAGTTGGGGGTTATGTCTTTGCGCATCGAACCGCGCTTACCGCTGCCGGTGCCGAAGCTGCTCAGAGAGTTTGGTCGTTCTCTCACCGATCAAAATCCGCAAGAGACTCTCTTCGTTAGTTTAGCCGGTCAAGTTGAGGACATCCTCAGCACTATGCGGCATAAGGGCCGCTACAATATCGGTCAGGCCGCCAAAAGGGGCGTACAGGTGCTTGAGGAGCCGGCCGGTTCTTCGGAGAGCGTGCGCCGCTTCTATGGCTTGCTTTCTGAAGCGGCAGTGCGCAACGGTTTTCTCGTTGAACCCTGTGAGTTTTTTGAAGACCTGGTGGAGGCATTTTCTGCGGGAGCTTTGCCTTGCGGTTTATCAGGCTCCCCGTCAACCGATAGCGGCAGCACCACTTGGCTGGATGTCGGTAAGGCACCGGCAATCTCTCCTCAGATAAGGTTCTTCTTTGCCGAATTGGATGGAGATACGATTGGTGCACTACTTATGGTGGTCTACGGCAGACGTGCGACTTACTTGTATGGCGGCGTGAGCGGGCGCAAGCGGGAAGCTATGTGCGGCTATGCCCTGCAGTGGGCTGCCATGCAGAGCGCTCGTGCACTGGGCTGTGTTGAATATGATATGTACGGCTACGATCAGTTTAGATCCCCTGATAATGAATACGCTCGTTTTTCGCAGTTCAAGGAGCAGTTTGGCGGCGAGGTTAAGCGCTTCATTGGTGCCCAGGAGCATTACTTCGTTGAAGACCTGGCCGGGGCTGTTATCAAAGCCATCAAGCAGGCCAACTTGACCTGACCTATTGGTTCTCAGACCTTAGTGCCTGGATGTAATGGAAGAAAAGGAACCCTTGTGTGACCAGAGAAAGTAAAGCCGAAGAGCAAACGCCTGATTATTCCTTCCTGGCTGGAGGACTGGTCTATCGAATTCTAAACCGGGTCGGGCTCGTGAAACCTGATCTGCGCGGTGCCTGGGGACGGGTTTTGGTAATGGTCTTCCTTACCTATGTGCCGCTTCTTGTGCTGGCCTGTGTTCAGGGGGTGGGCTTTGGCTCTGCCGTCAAGATTCCTTTTTCGCACGACCTCAGCGAGGTCTGCCGCTTTCTACTAGTGCCGCCCCTGCTCATTCTGGCTGAATTTGTGGTAGAGCCCTGGCTCTTGCAAGTGGTAAAACATGCCAGGGAAAATTTGATCGACGCTTCCGAACTAGAGAAGCTCGATAAGTTTCTAAGCTCATCTTTGCGCTGGCGCAATTCCAATTTAATTGAGCTGGCACTACTCATCTTCACCTTTGGTTCCGTCTGGTTCGAGGCGCAAGTGATGCCGCATTCGACCGTCACTTCCTGGCGACAACTGCCTCTCACCGATGCTCCCACACTGGCCTGGTACTGGTATGCCAATTTTGCCAAACCGCTGATCCGCTTCATCTGGCTGCGCTGGCTCTGGCGTTATTTGCTCTGGAGTTTCTTCCTCTTTAGATTGTCGCGGCTCTCTCTCAATATTCGACCCACTCATCCTGATCAAAAGGGCGGGCTTGCTTTTATTGCCACCGGGCATTCGCGATTTGCCATAATTGCCTTTGCCTTTGGTGTGCAGGCAACGGGCATTCTCGCCGATCAAATTCTTTGGTATGGGCGTACTTTGTTCTCATTTAAATATGAGATAGCAGGCGCTCTCATGCTCATGCTCTTCATCTTTTTGACGCCGCTTCTGGCCTTCACCGGTAAGTTGCTCGATGGCAAGCGCATCGGGCTCTTCCAGTACGGTGCCCTGGCCGATGAGTACACGGCGGCCTTTCACGAGAAGTGGATTAGATGCGAGAGAGGCAATGAGCCGCTGCTTGGTACTGGCGACATACAGTCACTTGCCGATCTGGGCAACAGCTACAGCGTGGTGCGCGAAATGCAGGTTTGCCTCATCGACAAGGGTAATGTCATGACTTTTGCAGCTGCCACCCTGACTCCCTTTATGCCGCTGCTATTGACTGTTTATCCCTTTGACGAGCTTGTCAAAAATCTGCTCAAGGCCGTTCTCTAAATTTCCGACACTCTTTACTGCTTCAGTCTTCCATCTTCAGTCTTCAATCTTTATCTTCGTCGCGCTTTTCTGACTCTCTGAGCAGTTCTTTCTCGCGCTCTTTCCGGCGCTCCTTTTCGCGTTCGGCGTCCCGTTCCTTCTCCCGTTCCATGTCACGCTTATCGTCGTCATCGTCGTCGTGGTCTTTGTCGTGACGTAAATGCTCCTGCCTGTGCTCTTCATCGTGCCTGGCGCGCTCATCCGCCCGCCGCTTGCGCTCGCTTTCACGGCGGGCTCTTTCTTCTTCTTGCCTGGCAAGTCTATCGGCGGCGTTGTCTTGTGCGCCGGTCTCGCTTTTGAAGGGTGGCTTGGATTCCTCGCTTTTCAGAGTCTGACCGGCGGAATTGGATGTGGGGTTGGTCTCAGATTGTACAACCGGAGTAGATGCTGGTCGTGTCTCAGACTGTACAACCGGTGTAGATGGTGGTGGTGTCTCGGATTGTACAACCGTTGTAGATGGTGGTGGTGTCTCGGAATGCCCAATTGGCTCCGATTTTGTAATGGCTTCGGTTTGACTCGTCGGTGGGCTTGTGGTGGTTGTAGTCTGGCTTGCCGGCTCAGTTTTGCTGACCGCTTCAATGGGAGCGGTGTAGGAAGGCAGAGGTGGGTCCACCGGCTGCCCCATGGTATTGATAGCAGCGAGAATGCCCGCCACCGGTGCGAAGATGCGGGGCGGCAGGTCGCGGTTGACCTCTTTCACTACCCCCATTTTGCCGGCGCTGATAGTGGAAGGGCGATAGGACTGTTCGTTTTGCGGTCCGAAACGGCAGCCAAAGAAGTTAACCCACATGGCTTTCTCGACTGAGTGCATGCGCATGCCTTTGACGTCGTAAACGCGCACCGTACCATCTGCATCCTGGGCCAGAGAGAACGTGACTAGGGGATCTAGCCCGAGCATGTCTACTTTGTCGTTGCCGGTGGAACTCTCGAATTTGGCGGGAGTGCGGATGGTTACTTTGTAGCCGCTCGTGTCTTTCACCACGGTCATAGTAGATGCATTGCTTTTGAGGGCATTTGTGGTGCCGGTTCCCAGGGTGTCAATGTCTACTTGTTTGCAGAGGGCATTGATGGAGTCGAAAGTTGCTTGCAGCTCCGGGTCGCCGTTGCCCAGTTTGCGAGCGAGGTTTGCGGCTTCGTTGATGCGCTGACTGGCTGCGTCCAACTGGTCTAGCTCTTTGTGGGCCCTGGCCAGGCGGATAAGGGTAGAAAGGTACTCGGGGCTTGCATTTTGACCATCCTGGTCCATTTGCTTGAGGGCATTGCCGAAGGCTGTGATGGCTTTGGCGTATTTGCCTGCATCGAGGGCGGTTTTGCCGTCATTTCTGTACTTTTCCGAGCGACTTGCCTGGTTGCTCTCCGCCCGGACCGGGGTAGTCAGGAAAAGTGTGCTTGAAAACCCTGCTATTGCTATTGCCGTGAGGCTGAGGGCGAAAAACTGGGAAAGTCTAAACGCTAGCGGTTTGTTTTTGGTTTTTAAGCCGTAAATATTCATGTATTCCTTTCCAGTACTGCGTTTTGGAGTTTGATGCCGGGCTCGTGCGCAGATTTTAGTGCCAGAGCTACTGATTATAGAGGGCATGCCAGCGCTGCCGCTGCTACTTGTCAAAGAAAGGGGCAGCCGCCCCCGGTAACGACGGTGCAGACAGGGTGTCAAGAGCGGCAGTGTTGCGCTCGAATACAAAGACTTGCTTAGTTTCCTCACCCTTGCCAAGCAATTGCCTTAGGCTTAAGTCGTTCTTGTTGTTTTAAGGAGCTATTTCATGCGCCATCCTGACGTACCTGAATCTTTGGACGGTTGGTGGATTCTCCACCGCATGTTCGCCTTCGACCGCCTTGCCTGGGACTCTGTGCCGGATGATGAGCGTAAAGAGATAGTACAGGAAGCCAGAACTGCGCTGGAAGCCCTCAAGGGTACCGAAGATTCTGATGTCGGTCTCTCTCAGATGCTCGGTCACCGGGCTGACTTGATGTTCACCCATTACAGCCGCAACTACGAAGGTCTGGCCCATGCTCAGACTGTTGTCGACAAACTGCGTTTGACTGAGTTTCTCGAACCGACTACCTCTTATGTTTCAGTACTGGAACTTGGTCTCTATGATGCCACCGGTAAAATTCACGCCGCTCTCGCCCAGCAGGAACTCAAGCCTGGCACCCAGGAGTGGATTCAAGCTTTTGACCAGATGGTGAAAGATCAGGAAAAAGCCCCCCACAATGCCGGTCGCCTCTGGGCGCGCATCCCGCAGCGCCGCTATGTTTGCTTCTACCCCATGGATAAGAAGCGCGGTGAAGATGTTAACTGGTACATGCTGCCCTTTGCAGACCGGGCTCGTTTGATGCTCGATCACGGCAAGATTGGTCGCACCTACCATGGTCTGGTGACCCAGGTGATTTCCGGCTCTATCGGCTTTGACAGCTATGAGTGGGGCGTCGATCTCTATGCCGACGATCCGATTGTGTTCAAGAAGCTGATCTATGAAATGCGTTTTGATGAAGCTAGCGCCAAATACGGTCACTTCGGTGATTTCTATTCCGGCGTACAGTTCTCTCTCGATCAACTGCCTACCTATCTAGACGGCAATTCAGTGCCGGCTTTGAACGTCCTGGAGACGGCCAAGGCTTAGTTTGGGCGCAGTCTTTGACTGTGCCTTTGGGCGGTGCTTTTGAAAACTTAAGAGTGCAAGAAATTCCGTTGAATTTCTTGCACTCTTCTTTATCTGCCTGAATAGTTCCGGCGCTGCTATTTCTAATTTAGCTGCTAAGAGCCAGTTGCTGCAGGGTGTCGCCCAGTTCCGCCACAGTCTGGTAGCGTCTGCCCGGGTCTCGTTCCAGGCAGCGAGCTATCACTTCCTCTATTTCTCTGTCGAATTCCTCGTGCCCGAGCACTTCGTTCATGGTGGGCGCCTTTTCATTTACTCTTTTGAGCATGGTTTCCATGGCATTGCGCCCGCGCAGAGGGGCTCTGCCCGTGAGCGTCTCAAACATCATGCAGCCCAGGGCGTAGACTTCCGAACGGCAATCGGCTTCCTCACCGTAGCATTGTTCGGGGCTCATATAGAGCGGGCTGCCGAATATCTCTCCCGGTTGGGTGAGACTTTGTAGCAAATCGGCCATGTCCGGTGCCAGATCGGTGCTGCCTTCTTTTAGTGATCTCAGTGCCGCCACGCTGGTAGGGCAGATATCGCCGGTGGTGCCACAGGCCTTGGCGATGCCAAAGTCGACAATCTTGACGTGCTCCTGACCGGTAGCGGCTTCGCCCGGTCGTTTTGCCTGTTCTTCGAGCGCACCGGCCTGCTGCGGCAAGCCGGCCGCCAGCAGCATGATGTTGCTTGGTTTCATGTCGCGGTGCACCACATTTGATGCATGGGCATAGCTGAGCCCGCTGCATATCTGCGCAAAGATGGGAGCAAATCTCTCAATCTCCAATCGTCCTTTATATTGAATGATATCACCGAGGCTTTCGCCCACCAGGTATTCCATGACGATAAAGGGTTCTGAAGTTTCAGTCAGCCCGAAGTCCATTACTTCCACTACGTTTTTGTGCTTGAGAGCAAGTGCCAGTCTTGCTTCTCGTTCGAAGCGCATTGTATTGGTGCTGTCGGCTTTTAAATGATTGTGCATAACTTTAACGGCACAAACTCTATCGGCTTCCTGATCATGGGCTCGAAAGACTCTTCCCATGCCGCCGGCGCCGATTTCCTCAAGCAGGCGGTAACGCCCGGCCAGGTGCTTATCTGCCGCCGCGGAGAAGATGCCCTTTGCCTGGGCCGGTAAACCTTCGTGCATGGAGGGCATTCGTTGTTTCTTGGTTTTGTCTTCAAACTCACCCACAGCCTGTTGTCCTCGTCTTGTTTGTGCAGATTCTAGCTAACATCTTCCCACAATTGCATTATATGGAACGTACTTTGACCGGCCGGTCGGCCGGCAAACCCTGAATTGGTGGCTGTTTACGCAAGTTTAAAATCACTTGACTCGATTCCATTGTGCACCTACTATGTCTGCATACCGTTTCTGGTGAAGCGGTTTTGCTCTCCACTCTAATTGAGCATCTGCATTTAAGTCCGCATCTATTAAAGGTGCTATCCACTCCAAATAAAATAGAGAAAGAAATGCGCAATTTTGGTTTTTATTACTGGTTTATGGAGGTTCGCCTGGGGTGATCTGATTCACGTTGCTGAATTCCCGAGGCGGACCGCATGCGTAAAACGCAGCGGTCCTTTTGTTTGCCCGGAATTCGGAGCATTACAGAATCTCCCGCCGACCAATGCCCGACCAGTTATCTACCTTTCACAGACTTTTAACCCCTAAACAAGGAACCACAGAATGTCCACCCAACTCAAAGCCACCCTGAATGAAAACGAGAAACGTACAATTGTTGATATCGGAGGCGGTGTCACCTGCGGCGGTCGCAGCTTGCTCATCGTAGCCGGCCCCTGCTCCGTAGAATCAGCCGAGCAAATGGACCAGGTGGCAAATGCCATGCACGGTCAGGGCGTGAGCGCTATCCGCGGCGGTGTATACAAGCCCCGCACCTCTCCTTACGCTTTTCAGGGTATGGGTGAAGAAGGTCTCAGAATCATGTCTGAGATGTCCAAAAAATACTCCATGCCGATAATTACCGAGGTGATGTCCGAGAAACAGGCCGACATTGCCGTTCATGTTGCCGATGTCTTACAAATCGGCAGCCGCAACATGCAAAACTTCGAGCTTCTGAAGCACATTGGCACCTTGAATAAGCCCGTCATCCTCAAGCGTGGTCTTTCCGCCACACTGGAAGAGTTCGTAATGGCGGCTGAATACATCCTGGCCGGTGGTAACAAAAATGTCATCCTGTGCGAGCGCGGCATCAGAAGCTACGACTCCGCCACCCGCAATGTGCTTGACCTGGGCGGCGTGGTGGCTCTGCGCCACATGACCCATCTGCCGATCATTGTCGATCCTTCTCATGCCTGCGGTCGCAGCGAATTGGTCGCCGATCTGGCCCGTGCCGCTATTGCCTGCGGCGCCGACGGTATCATGATCGAATGTCACCCTGAGCCCGCAAAGTCAGTGTCCGACGCTCGCCAGGCCATTTCTCTGCAAGACATGATCGATATCGTCCGCAGTATCGAGCCCATTGCCCATGCCGTCGGACGCACCGTCGGAAGCCCTCATCTGGTACCTGCCAAGCCGGCTGCCGTCTGTCAGGTTAAGAACGTGAAGCGCACCAGTGCTCATGAGTCGCTGCTTGGCGAATTGAAAGCAATTCGCCGTGAAGTAGACAAGATCGATGCCACTGTGGCCGCCTTACTTGAGAAGCGTCTCACCCTGGCTCTGGAAGTGGGCGCCCTCAAAGAAGAACTCAATCTGCCTTCTCGCGACCATGTAAGAGAGCGCGAAGTGATTGAACTAGTCTCCAGATGCTGTTCCGACCCGCAAATTGCCGACAAAGTGCGCGATATCTATGAGCGCATTATGGAAGCCAGCCTGCAATTGCAGGATGAAACGCCCTTGAACGAGAAAGTTGCTTAGTGCAAGCTCAGTTCGAGTTAAGGCATGGGTACCTTCTGGTCCGTTTCGCCGCAGTAGGCAGGATGGGCTAGAAGGTACCGCAATATCCAGAACATTCTACGACTCAACTTCTTTGACAGAAGCTCAATTGCGGTTTTTCCTGCCTGACTACGTTTCCCGCCTTGGGCAGTCTTGCTGTCTTTTGCTGGTCGTATCGCTCCGCTCACGCGTCGAACTTGACGGGACCATTCCGGGTCCCTCAATTCAATATGTATAGCCATGGGTTGAGCCCTCAGAAGTTGGTTAGAAAATTAGTAAGTGAAGCTATCAAATGAAGAAAGAATAGTTCAGGAAAATGTCAAAATATGGGCACCGAAGTTGGTCTAAGGCAACTTCGGTGCATAGGCAGCACGGTGCCTGAGATTATCCGGCTTTTGGCATCTCATTTAGATTAACTGGTCTTTTCGCTTCTTTGCTCGGGGTCAGGCGCTCTGCCTCATCAGGGCGCCAAGATAGCGACTATCCAGGTAGCTCAACTCTGCCGAAGACATTCGGCTCAAGCATTGCTGCATTATTTCTATTAGTTCGTCGAAGGCGCGCAGCAATCTGGCAATGCCCCTGGCGAAGGCCCCGTCCGGTTCATCGACATGTAACATCACCAGTTCTTCCAGTAAATCCTCCACATGCTGTGCATGAACGTTGATTCTCAGCACTATTCCTCTATTTCCTGCTTGTTCACTGAGGGCTTCTGCAAACAAAACTCTCTCCGTTTGCAAGAACCTATTGATCGTATCGAGCAGGTGCACTGCGGCTGCAAAGCCTTTGTGCTCACCGTTCAATGCCGCTTCGGCACTGACAGCGTGACAATAGATGTTCCAGTTTTGCCTGGCCGCAAGCTCGCCTTGTCTTACTATGATCTCCAGGCAGTTGAGATTGTGTGTGCTGGAAGGCTGTGTGGCTGAGGGTTTATCCAACATGCGCCTGAGTTTTTCCAGGGTCGTCTGTCCGAAGCCGGCATCAAGAGGGTCATGGGTATTTGTAACCAGCTTTACGCCCCGGGGATGGTCAAATTCCATCCCGGTATTTTCGCCGGTGGGCGTTTCTTCGTTGTTCATAAATCCTGTCTTTGGCACCGGCCAGTGGATTCATGATTGCTGGCGGATGCCTGCGTAGTTTGAGGGGTTCAAGAATTCCATAAGTGAACCTGCTTGCATTATGACAGATTTCAAGATTGGCGGCTTGGAAAATAATGTGGAATTGACTGAGTTTGAACTTGCAAATGTGGAGCTGCCAGAAAGAGCGTCACTGAAACCTTAAGCCAGTATCTTTTCATGAATCGCATCCGCCATTTTCTCAGGGGACTTTTTGTCTGCGAACATAAAGAGGGCCGGCTCAATCAATTCCAGCTCCATCAAGACCAGGTGTCCGTCTTTGTTTACGCCGTCCACGCGAGCATAGAGAACCGGTTCGGGCAGGGATGAAAGAAGCCTCGCCGCGTCTTGAACAAGCCTGGCCGGTGCTTCCATGGGCTGAATTTTTCCACCCAGATGGGGCTGGGTGCGAAAGTCACCAGACTTCGGCACTTTCAATACTGCGTGGCTGAACTGGTGATTGAAGAAAATCAAAGACCACTCCCCTTCCTTGCAAATGGCTTCTTCGAAGGGTTGCACAAGCACTGCCGAATGAGCCAGTGCTTCGTCGAAATGTGTCTGGTTGACGGCGGCATCTTCCAGGGTTGATTTATGGGTGTGATAAGCCGAGGCTGAGATGACCGGCTTGAAGACTACTTCATTCCAGCCCTCTTCCTTCATGATCTCTTCCAGCCGTGCCTGGCTGTCGCTTTCAATTACTCGGCTGGGAATTATCGGCTGTCCTTGCTCTTGCAATTCCACCAGATAACGCTTATTGGCGTTCCAGACCATGGTCTCATAGGAATTTACCAGAGGCAGTGAGGCTTGCTTCATTTGAGTCAGCCAACGGGTGAACTCTTCAAATCTATAAGTGTAATTCCAGGTGGAGCGCACCACTATCGAATCGAAGCCGTGCCAGTCTACACCTTCAGCATCCCAGGGTACGGCTACACTTTCGATATTGTGCCTCGCCAGTGGTGCCACCAGCATGGCGTCATCATCGGTCAATTCAGGATGTTCGCTGTATGTTACCAGCGCTACTTTTCTCATTCGGTCATTCACTTTGTTATTTCTATGCTTCGTTTTTATCAAGCAGGTTGTCGTCTTATTCCCAGTTTGATCTATACACGGGCAAGAGCTAACGGATTGGGCGTCGGCTCTGCAATTTTCACCAGTTTGTGACTGTCGGTGTGATGGAAGAGCTCCTCTTTGCCGCGAAGTTTTAAGACGGTGTCTTCATCGTAAGACCAGGTGCCGTCATCATTGATGGTTACTTTGATGCGAAACTCTACGGTCTTGAAAGCTTCATCAAGAAAGGCATTTGAACAAATGCCGTTCGTATTTGAACCCTGAGTGGCCACCAGTTCAAAAGTCCTGGCGTCGGCAGTAGCCTTACCTGTCGCCATGGCTACCATGCCGCGCGGTATCGTCAGGGTGTGAATGATGTTGCCGGTGTCCGGCTCCCAGAGCCAGTATCCGACCTGATCGTGGAAGGTTTCCACTTCGCCCGGTTTGGTAATGTGGGTGTGATATCGCAGTCCATAAAAAAGTTGGGGACCGTTTGTTTGCGGATCGGTTGGTTGTAATTCTATTCTTTCTATGTACTGTTGCTCTACCGGTCCGTCTGCATCCGGATGCAGGTCGGTGCCTTTCTCGCCGCGCCAGATACCGGCCATGCCCGCCAGGGGACCGAGGTTCTTCAGTGTGTCGACATCGAGATCTTCCGGTTCCGTATAAATGTCTTCGTAAGACTTGCTCATCTTTTCAGCCCCCCGTTCACGCAAAAAAGTTTCGCATCATTATAGCCGGTGCAATACCGGGCAAACTTGGTTTCTGCTCAGGGCTTTGCTTCTTTCAGACCACAGTCCTTGGGTTTACCCTGAACTTTTGTCCGCCTTTACCTTCTTATTTGAGTTCGTCCGGGGGTGCCATAATCGAGCCACGATGTTAAAGGAGCGCGGTTTATGTCACGCCAGTGGATTTTTGGTGGTCTCACGGTAGCTGTCCTGGGTTCCCTGCTTATGGGGCGCACCTATGCCAGCTCGACTAACGGCATCATGACTTCCGGGAGTAACGCTCTCGGCAGCTTACCCCGGGCCGAAATGGGTTCAGCGGAGCAAATCAAAGTGCATAAAAATATGGCAAATAGCGAACTCTTGGGCGGCAAAGAGCGGTTTTCGACTTTTATCTCGACAGATAAGCCCATCTATCGAGCCGGCGAAAACGTATACGTACGCGGGGTTTTGCTTGATTCCCAGAAACTTAAGCCATTAGGGGCCAACCAATCGGCTAATGCCAGAATTGAGATTACCGGACCCAAAGGAGACGTGGTGGGCGGCGGCACCGTGAACACCCAGGACAGCACCTGGGGCTTTGCCTGGAAGGTGCCGGAAGGTCAGGCCGGTGGGCAGTATCTGGTCAAAGCCACCTATCCCTTTGATGGTCATGCGCCCTCGGAGCGCAAGTTTGACATCCGCGCCTATCGCGCGCCGCGGCTCAAGTCTCAGATTACTTTCTTGCGTGATGGTTATGGACCGGGTGATAAAGTGAGCGCCACTCTCGATGTGAAACGCGCTGAAGGCGGTGTGCCCGCTGGAGCAAAGGTGACGGTCACCGCCCGGGTGGATGGCGTGGAGATAAGCGGCGGCACGGCCAGAGTCGATGATAAGGGGCTTTGTTCCGTGAGCTTTGCTTTGCCCGGTGAAATTCCCCGTGGTGAAGGTACTCTGGCGCTCATTATTGAAGACGGCGGTGTGGTCGAAACTGCTGCCAAAACGATTCCAATTTTGCTCCAGACCGTTGACCTTAAGATTTTTCCCGAGGGCGGCGAGCTGGTTGCCGGCTTCCCCAATCGCGTCTACATTCAAGCCAATCAACCAAATGGAAAACCTGCCGATCTCTCCGGTAAGGTCATGGCAGCCGCCACCAATACCGTTGTGGCAGAGTTTGCCACCGAGCACGAGGGGCGGGGGCGCTTCCAGTTTACGCCTGAGGCGGGTATGGAATACTACCTGACGGTGAGCCAGCCTGCCGGCATCAAGACGCAGTATCCGCTGCCGGCGGTGCAGACCTCCGGTGCCCTCTTGCGGTCTGCCCAGGATGTCAGCCCCAAGGGAGAGCCGGTCACGGTTCTGGTTGGTTCTACCGCGGAGAAATTCAGTGTCACCCTCTCCAAGTGTGAGAAAACTATTTCTGAGTGCCAGGTGGATCTGTCTAAGCGTTCCGATGTGAAGCCCGGCACACTCTTGCCGGTTTCCTTTCAGGTACCGGCTGATGCCGAGGGCGTTTTGACCGCTACCGTCTGGAGCGATAAAGACGTACCTCTAGCTGAGCGCCTCGTCTTTCGCCAGCCGGCTCATCCTCTCAAGGTGAGCATCAGTGCCGATAAGAAGGCTTATGTGCCTGGTGATAATGCCAGGTTGACTGTGAAAGCCACCGATGAAAACGGCAAGCCGGTGTCAGCGGTTGTCGGTGTCACCGTCACCGACGACAGTGTGCTTGAAATGATTGAAAAGCGTGAGCAAGCCCCACGATTGCCGGTTATGGCTTTTCTGGAAAGTGAGGTTACCGATCTGGCCGATGCCCATGTCTATCTCGATTCGAAGAACCCGCAAGCGCCCCTGGCCACCGACTTGCTGCTCGGCACCCAGGGCTGGCGGCGCTATGCTCTTATGGATTTAGCCAAGTTTATCGAGGCAAACGGAGATAAGTCGCGCCGTCTGGTGGCACTCAAGATTCAAGCCCGCCATGAAGTGATGAAGGCCATGAAGGAAGACGGCATGATGCGCTTTCGTGGCGCTCCTCTGGCTATGCCTGGCGGTTTTGCCGGGAATATGGCAGCAGCTCCTATGGCCCTGGGCGCGGCTGAGCCTGCGCCGGTTCCCGCGCCGGTACCGGCTCAGCTTAAAGCCAATGCCGCTTTCGATCGCTTTGCCGCTCTGCAAGAAAGGAAGGCCCGGGCGGGCGCTGCACTCAAGGCTGAAGCGGAGCAAATTGGTCTCGACAAGGACGTAAATAAGATCGCCATGATCCAGGACATGAGGCAGGCTGCACCGGCTGAAGAGAGGGTGCAGTTGCAGAACGCCTTGGGAGTAGCCGCCAGCCGCGCCAGGAAGCAGATGATTGCCGACGGCGAGTTTGCCGCCGACGAGATCGGCGCCATGCCTGGAAGCATGAATAACCTGGTCTTTGTGCGTGAATATGCCTTTGCGGTGCGAGCCGACAGAAAGCCCGGTGACCGCATAGATTTTAGCGAAACGCTCTTCTGGAATAGCGGCGTCAAAACCGATGCTGCCACCGGTGAAGCCACCATTAGCTTTGGTTTGAACGATAGCGTCAGCACATTTAGAGTCTTTGCCGATGCCTTCGCCGGTGATGGCTCCGTCGGTGCAGCCGATATTGGTGTGGAGTCGGTGCAACCATTTTATGCAGAGCTGAAAATGCCTCTGGAAGTGACTGCCGGCGACCGCGTCTTGCTGCCCATCAGTCTTGTTAATGCCACCAGTGGCGAACTGGCTTCCCCCGATATTAACGTGGGTCTACCCGGCGATTTCAAACTGCCCGCCCTTTTGAAGAATGGCACTACTATTGGTGCCGGGGGTAGAGTGCGCTACATACAGCCCATTGAAATAGGTACTGGCAACGGCACCAGTCCTTTTGCTCTCTCCGCCAGATCCGGACTTTATGCCGATAGTGTCACCAGAAGCATCTCGGTTAAACCCAAGGGTTTCCCTATTGAGCAGGGCTTCGGCGGCATCCTCGAACCAGGCAAGCCGGTGGTTCATACAATCACCATTCCCGGTGCCCTCGTGGTTGGCAGCATGTCTTCCAAGACGGCAGTTTATCCAACTCCCCTGGCCAATATGACAGAAGCGATGGAGCGCCTCATCCAGGACCCCTACGGATGTTTCGAGCAGACCTGCTCCACCAGTTATCCCCTCACCATGGCCCAGCAGTATTTCCTCTCTCATACGGGCGTTAGCCCCAAGCTGGTGGAAACTTCCAGGCAAAAACTCGATGTGGGCTACAAAAAGCTGGTTAGTTTCTGGTGCCCCGACAAAGGTTATGAGTGGTTCGGTGAGAATCCCGGCCATGAGGCTCTCACTGCCTTTGGACTCTTGCACTTCTCCGATATGGCTCAGGTGCGCGAGGTGGATAAGAACATGATCGCCTCCACCCGCTCCTGGCTCTTCAAGCAAAGAGACGGCAAGGGCGGCTTCTCGCGCAAGCGCCGCGCCCTGCACACCTGGATCGAAGACAAAGACTGCTCCAATGCTTATATACTCTGGGCTATGCTTGAGACCGGTCAACCGGCAAGCGACCTGGCTCCCGAGATAAACAGCCTCAAGAGCGCCTCTGCCGTAAGCCAGAATAATTATGTGGTGGCACTGGCGGCCAATGCCCTTCATCTTTCCGGTGACAAGGCGGAAGCGAAGAAGCTCATGGCGAAACTTGCCGCCAAGCAGAAGCCCGACGGCAGTATTGCCGACGTGAAAAGCTCGATTGTGGGCAGCGACGGCGAAGCTCTGGCTGTGGAAGGGGCAGCGCTAGCTACCCTTGCCTGGATGCGTGAACCTGAGTACGCCGGCAATGTGGAGAAGTCCATCAAGTTCCTGGCTGATTCTTGCAAGGCCGGACGTTACGGTTCAACCCAGTCGACGGTGCTGGCTTTGAGAGCCATTGTGCACTACGACCAACTGAGAGCCAGACCGAAGGCGCCTGGAAAAGTGCGGGTCTTTGTAGATGGTCAATCCGTAGGTGATTGGGCGGCCTTCACACCTGCCACCGAGGGTGCTATCACTTTGCCCGACCTGAGCGAACTGCTTCCGCCCGGTGAGCACAAGCTGGAACTGCGCATGGAAGGCGGTTCTGCCATGCCCTACTCCATGGCGGTCAAGTACAATGCCGTCACACCCCAGACTTCCGACAAGTGCAAGCTGGACATGAAAGTAGCCTTGGCTGACACCAAGTTGACTGAAGGTGCCGCCACGGAAGCGAACGTTGTCATCACCAACAAAGAGAAGGAAGTGTTGCCCACCCCGATGGCTATCGTAGGACTTCCGGGCGGACTCGAGCCCCGCCATGATCAGCTCAAAGAGCTGGTCAAGAAAGGCAAGATCGACGCCTATGAAGTGCTCGGTCGCGAAGTCGTGCTCTACTGGCGCACCCTGCCGGCTGAAGCGCGGGTGGAGATTCCCATCAGCTTGATTGCCGCCGTGCCGGGTTCGTACACCGGTCCTGCCAGCCGCAGCTATCTCTATTACTGCGATGAGCACAAGCAATGGGTGGAAGGCCTGAAAGTGGAGATTGCCGCCAAGTAAGGTGGTGCAATGATTTAGCGAAGGCCGCAGAGCAATAGCGCCGGTTACTGGCCAAACTGTTGCTCTGCGGCCTTCTATTACTTCCCGGCCGTATGCTAGTATTTTTCTTATGTCGAAGATATCAATCTTAGTGCTTGTCTTCTTTCTCGGTTTGGCCGGTTACCTGGGCTTTACCGGCTTCACTCGGCTCGATTCCGACATAAAAGAAGTTAAGGAAATGGCAGCCAGTGTGGCCTGGCCCACTGCCGATGCCGTCATCACAAGTAGCAGTGTGACTACTGGAAAAGCCAGCAAAGGGCGCCAGACCTTCAAACCAAAGGTCACTTACTCTTATTCGGTAAATGGTCGTGCCTGCGAAGGTGAGCGCATGGCCTTCAGCAATGCCTTAGATGGAGTAGCCAAAAACCAGGAAGTGGCCGAAACTATCGCCGGGCGGTTTCCGGTTGGTTCCAAGCACAAGGCGCACTATTCACCTGACAAGGTTGAAGAAGCCGTGCTGGTTCCCGGTGTCGAACCACACCGTCTCTTTTTGCCGTCTATCATGAATATTGTCGGAGCCTTTGCTCTCCTTCCCTTTACTGTCGCCTTTTACTTTTTGCGCATGCGGAGTGGTGCTACTTTGATGCACCGACTGCTTTTTGTCTTTGCCATTGGTGTTATCTTTGTTTGCGCAATGTTGGTTGAAAGCTTCGTGAAAAGCAGTATCGTCAGCTCCCTCGTTCCCGAAAAAAGCATATTGCACCTCGAGGAAGACGGCTACTTAGTTGACGGCAAGAAGTTTCCCTATTAGCTTGTTTCTTGAAATAAAGTGGTTTGCGCCGGTGCTCAGCTTTTCAATTTGGCATCGATGCGCCGGAGTGCCTCTAGCGCCGTGAGGGGTATCGATATTTGCCCGCTTGGTACCTGCGGCTCCCTGGGATTGATGCGAATCAGGCTGCCGGGGGTGTTGCGAGCCATTTGCTCCCCTCTCCATCTGATGCTCGGAATCGCTTTGCCTGCTCCCAGTTCGATTATTGCCAGATGTTCGATGGAATGTCGGCAAGCAACATGGCGCCGCTCCTGGCTGTTGCTTCTCTCCGGCAGCCATTGAAAGTCGCCGAACATAAGCACATTGGGGCGGGCCGTTTCACCGCAGAATTTGCAGAGGGGATAGCTGGCGGCGCGCATGGTATCAAAATCGATTTCAAAGGTGTGTTCGTTTTTCCAGAGCACTGGCTTGCATGGCTCACAGCACTGCAGGTGGTGAATCGAGCCGTGAATCTCTACTATTCTTTCTTCATCGAATCCGGCTTTTTGAAATTGCCCGTCCACGTTTGATGTCACAACATGGTAGTCCAGGTGGAAGCGTTTAATCCAGCTAAGCAAAATGCCGAAGCCTTCATGGGGGATGGTCTCTCGGTAGAGGTTAGTGCGGTGACCATAGAAGCCCCAGCCGAAGGTGGGGTCGTTGGTCAGGTGCTGAGGGGTAGCCATTTGCGAAAAGTTTAGCCCCAGTTTCTCATAGAGAGGGTAGGCTTGCCAGAAGCCTTCGGTGCCGCGAAAGTCGGGCAGTCCGGAGTCTACACCCATGCCGGCACCGGCTGTGATAATCAAAGTTTGCGCCGCGGAGATCTGCCTGGCAGCCTCCTCTATTTCTCTTTGGACCTGCTCCTCTTGCATTTCTACCACTGGTCATTACCTGTTACGTTTCTGACGCTGCTACGGGTCCTTACCTGTTACGTTTCTGACGCTGCTACGAGTCCTTACCTGTTAAGTCTCTGTCTCTACCACTGGTCCTTCATCTGCTTTATGAGTGCTGTCACCAGTAGTTTTGCCGCTTCCGGCAGCACTTCATTCTCAAAATATTTCTTGCCGCCGCTGGT
Source organism: Candidatus Melainabacteria bacterium (assembly GCA_016212515.1). Taxonomy (GTDB): domain Bacteria; phylum Cyanobacteriota; class Vampirovibrionia; order Obscuribacterales; family Obscuribacteraceae; genus Obscuribacter. Next base: position 17,498 of record JACRFZ010000019.1, on the reverse strand, counting down.
ATCTGCCGTCCACGGTGCTTTGCCAACAGTGAGACGATCAACACGGGCAATGGTCTTGCCCGTCTGCAAGTCGACGATGCGGGCCGAGACTGTAAATGTATAACGGTTAGACCATCTAGTGGGGCGCCACATAATCTCATCCACGACCCCTGTGAGCAGGTATCGCTCAGAGACGGCGGTGCCAATGGCCTTGAAGGCGTCTTCGTTCCAGCCGCTCAAATTGAGATAGCGCTCTTTTTCCAGATAGGGAAACTTGAGCCTTATCTCGTTGCTGGTCTTGTTTTGATTAATGACTTTTATATTGGTGCCCAATTGTCTGGCCAGCTCGGCCTCTATTTTGTCGCCCAGGGTGAGGGGCAAGTCGGTCAGCTCATCGGGACTGTTGATCACACCCCAGAGCACACCCTGGGAAGAGTAGGTGACCATCTTCTCGAAGATGGCGCCAAAGGGGGCAATGCCCAGGCTCTTCTGTGCAGTCGCCGGGGTGGTGGTAGCGGTGGTGGCAATGGGTGTTTTGCCTGCTGAGCCCTGGCTTGAAGTGGTTGTTGATGTGGAGCTGGCGGTGTCGGTTTTGGTGCCGCCACCGGCAGATGCTTGTTGGGCCCCGGGCTTGGTGCCGCCGCCGGCAGATGCGACTTGCTGCACCTCAGGCTTGGTGCCGGCACTGATTGATGCTTGCTGGGCAGCAGGACTGACTGTCGCCGCGGTACTTGTGGCGGCTTGTTGTTTCACCGGTGTGGGCGCTGCCTCTTGTGCGGCTGCTTCTTTTGTATAGGGCTCGGTTTGCCGTGGTCTTGCCGGTGGTGCCATCATGGCCAGTTCAGTGCCATTCCAGCGCATTTTCATGTCGGGATTTTGAGGTGCTCGTCTGTCGAACTGTACCTCTTGCGCCACCAGATCGCGCAGTGCCGCGAAGGCTTCCGACAGTTTGGTGCCAGGTCCTTTGCACTTCAGCGCGGACATAAGATTATGGGTGAATACGCCGTTTTGATAGCGCTTAGATTCCCATGACTTTTCGTTGGCGCGGCTTGACGAAATAACTATGGTGCCTTCACCGGCGATACTACCGACATCGAAATTTTGTGAGCGCGAAAAGCCTTTACCGCCCACCTCGGCGGCGCCGCTATTGCAGGCATCAAGCATGACGATGACGCGGTCGCAGGCGGTGCGGCGTCTTATGGTGGTGGCAAGATCTTGCAATTCGATTGCCGATGAAAAGAGATTGTCCACATCGGTGTCATAGGCCACCAGGAAGTTTTCTCCCGCCACGTCCATTTCCTTGGGGCTGCCGTGGGTCGAGGCAAATACCAGCACCACGTCGTCTTCCAAGACGCGCCTTGGTAACCAGTCGTCGCCGACGGCTCTTTGAATGGCGTTTTCAGTGGCTTCTTCGTTGGTAAGCAAGAGAACATGGTCAGCTGCAAAATTGCCTTCTTTGATTAAATAGGCGGCGAAATCCCGGGCATCCTTTGAGGCATATTGCAAAGAGGGAATGCGTTTGTCTTTGAACTTGTCAATGCCAATTACAACCGCCCATTTGTCGCGGATGGGTTTGTTTTCGACGGTGGCGGCTCGGTTGCCTTCGCCTGGTGAGCCGAGCCCACTTCTGGTACCGCCGGCTGGTCCGCCGCCTGGCTTACCGGTTGAACCCTTGCCTGAATGAGATGCTGATTTTGAGGCACCGGAACTTGAATGCTTTGAGCTATTTGGGTTTGCGGCGATTAGTCCGGCCTTTCCTGGGAGCTTAACCGTTAACGGTTTAACAACAAAGGGCTTTTCCAAAAAGGGTTTATCCGAAAAGGAATTATCCAAAAAGGACTTATCCCAAAGTGGTTGCAATTGCCCTGGCTCTAGCTTGGCAGCCCCCGGGGCAACCCCGCTATCCTGCGCCAGAGCGGCAAAGCTTTTTCCCTGCAAGCAGGCGATTACAAGAGCTGAGACCAGAATCCGATTTTTCAAGGCACGTTCCATCTAAAATTCCATAGATCATAGACGCAATTCCACGCAGGCTTTCACATTAAACTAGCACTTGACAGTTTCCAGCTAGGTTCCGCTCGGTCCAACCGGGCCAGTCTTGGCTCGGTTGGTCCGACTCGGGGTGCCCCGAGGCTAAAGCGAATCGCTCATTACTTCATCAGGGCAGGGTCCGGAATGGGGCGCATGCTTGCAACACCTTTTGCCGTCCCAGTCGTGCCACTCTATCTGGTGCGTGTGCACGTAGGCGTCAACGGCTACCCCGAGGGTAGGGTAGAAATTCTCTTCGCCGATTTTCTGGAAGAGCCCGTAATTTTTTAACTGGTCTTTCACCGGTCCCTTCATTTGCGCAAAGCCCAGCTCAATGGAAACTGCCTTCAAGTCATGCTCCAACTCCCGCAGGGCGTCGGCTGCCGTGGAGTCGATATCGGTGACGGGCTCGGCCTCAATAACAATACGTTTGACCGCCGACGGTGCATTGGCAATGGCTTCCAGGGCGCATTCCCGGAAGAGTCTGGCATTGGCGAAAAACAATGGCGCGTCCCAGCGAAAGAGCACCAGACCGGGAATCTGTTTGGCCTCAGGGTGCCGGCTGATATCGTGGTAACCCTTGAGCCCTTTGGCTCTACCAAGAACGGCGCTATAGGGTCTTGAGGCGCGGATAATAAAGACCAGGAGCGAAATACCTACGGCAATGAATATGCCGGGGATGACCCCCGCCACGGCCACACCGAGAAAGCAAGCCAGGCAGGCTACAAACTCGGCTTTGCGCACGCCGTATAGCTCGATGACGCTGCTAATATCAACAAGCGAAAGACAGGCGCAGATAACGACCGCTGATAGAGCCGTGTGCGGCACATTCATGAGCAGGCTGGGAAAAATAACGATTAGAAGCGCCACGCAGATGGCGCCGGTGACGCTTGTCAACTGTGTCTTGGCACCGGCAGCTTCAGCCACGGGGGTGCGCGAGGCGCTTCCCGTCACTGAAAAGCCCTGGAAGAAGCCGCTTGCAACGTTGCATAGACCAAGGGCAAAAAGCTCTTTGTTATCATCGGTTTCATAGCGCCCACGCAGAGCAAAAGTGCGTGATACCACCGACATGTCGGCGAATGAAACCAGCGCAATAGCAATAGCGCTGTGAAACAACAAGTTCAATTCCTTTTCGCTCACCTCGGGCACGCGCCAGGAGGGCAGCCCCCTGGGAATTTCGCCCACAACAGAGAGACCAGTATGATGGGCCAGATTGAAGAGTGATACCACTACAGTCGCCAGAAAGACTGCCAGCAGCACCCCCGGAAACTTAGGCAACCAGCGCTTGCACGCCAGAATAATAAGTAAGCAGGTGCCACCAATGGCGAAGGCAGTATGGTTCACCTGATTGCCGGCGATACCCTTAATAATGCCGCTCGCCTCGGTGACTACGTCCAGACCCTTCACCTTGAAGCCAAGTAGGGTTGGTAGCTGACCGAGAATGACGGTGAGGGCGATGGCATTGAGATAACCGAGTCTAATGGGCTTTGATAAAAGGTCGGTGATGAAGCCCAGCCTCAGAAGTCCGGCTGCTACGCACATCACTCCGGCAAGAATGGCCAGCACCCCGGCAAGTTCCACCGCATGGGCCGAGCCCCTCGCTGCCAGGGGCAAGACGCTGGCGGCGATAATTGCCACCAGGGCGGAATCTGGACCCAGAACCAGAATGCGGCTTCTACCGAATATGGCATAAGTAACCAGGGCGGTCATGGTGGCGTAGAGCCCGCAGATAGCTGGCAGACCCGATGCTTCGGCGTAACCCATGCCTACAGGCACAAGAATAGTGGTGAGCACCGCTCCGGCAGATAGGTCTCTTAAGAACCAGCGCCGCTTGTAAGTGCGCAAGAGCTTCAGCCCCGGCACCCAGCGTCCCAGACCGTGAGGTTGGGCTTCCCTTTTGAATGGATTGAGATGCTGGTTTGGTTCGGGGGCTGTCATAGACCCGTGGCGGCTCTTAATTTGATTAGGATGAACGTTACCCTTGAATCGAGGCATTATACAGTAGGGTGCGCCAGACTTTACGGCAACCGGGTGCCCGACCGAAGCGATTTCTTGCCTACGCTCTGCCCCAGAGTATCTTGGTTGTGAGCGAGGCTCGATTGCCAGAGAAGCTTCCGTGCTTTATCCTTCTTTCTCAGTCGTAAGGAAGTCCCCGGGGAAACTGATGCCATGAAAATCTGTAAGGCGGTACTGACGCTGGTCCTGACAATAGCCAACCTGGCCTTCGCTTCTGCCGCCAGTGCCGACACCGTTGAGGCGCGCTGCCAAACCGGCTTATCGCCAGTCGGAGCTTGGCAACAGGGGGCAAATCTACAGACTGGCCAAGCAGTCTCTCTTCATATACTGGGATCCGGCTCCTTACAACGAGAAGAAGTCTGACTCTCAGTCCGAGAAAGAGGCAGGCTCCAAAGGCGCGAAACCGTCTGCCTCCAAGGGCGAGAAAAAGTCTGAGTCCAAGGTAAATAAGAAGGCTGAATCTAAGCCCGAAAGCAAGCAACACTAGAAGAAAAACAGAAGGACGGCGAAAGTGTTCAGAAACAGGCTGGTATCATTTGCAGGTGCGGCTCTTATGTTAGCCATATGCACTGGTGTCGCCCCGGTGATGTCCATCGAGCAGGCAGCCGGTGCCAGAGCAATAAGCGATGCCGAAATCGAGAGGGCACGCGGCAAGGGCAGCGAAGGCAGTGAAGTCGGCATCGCTGTAGTCGACACCCAGCGAAAGAAGCAATTTTTCTACAACGAGAAAAAGCTTTTCCCGATGCAGAGCGTATGCAAGCTGCCTGTTTCAATTGCCATCCTGCGTCTTGCCGACGCCGGTAAACTATCTGTGAAAGACAAAATAACGGTGCGCAAGGCCGATGTGCTTACCATTCACAGCCCCATCAAGAAAGCGATCAAAGGTAAGCAGTCAGATTTCTCTATCCGCAATTTGATCACGCGCTCCATCTGCGATAGCGATAACACCACCTGTGATATCTTAATCAGCCGCGCCGGTGGTGCCGCCGCCGTCACGCGCCTGCTGGAAGAGGCAGACGTTAAGGGCGTGCGCATTGACCGCCCCGAGGGCAAATTGCAGCCTGATAGCTTGAAAATTGAGACCTTCTTGAGTGACCCTCGCGATACAACCACCCCCGAGGCTATGGTAGACCTCTTGCAGAAGCTCTATAGCGGCAAATTGCTGTCCAAGAAGTCTACGGCTCTAATCTTGCAAGACATGTTCAATTGTCAGACCGGACAAAATCGCATCAAAGCCGGCTTGCCGGCTGGTTGGACGCTAGCCCATAAGACCGGCACCGGCCGTGATGTCTCCGGGCAGAATGCCGGCACCAATGATGTGGGTGTGGCTGTTGGCCCGGCCGGCGAGACCATATACTTTGCCATCTTTGTGAAAGGCTCTAAGGCAAAAATTGAGGCGCGGGAAGCACTCATGGCGAAAGTCGCAGCCAAAGCCTGCGCCGGAGAGCTTTAGGGAGACTTTCGGTTCGGGACGGGGCTCTGACAGCCTGTTGGACTGTACTCACCAGCTCTCGCTGTTCTGTAGTTCGGTATAGTTCAATATGTTAATTGTTTCCCGAATTGGGAAAAGGGGGGTTGTCGAAAAGTTCCCAATATGGGAAGATTGTTTCCGAGGGTAGTCTTATGAAAGTTGTTCACTGGGGCCGGGCCAGGCAGTTCTTTCAGGAGCATCGGCAGGCGGAAGAGCCTCTTAAGCAATGGCGCTTTGCCGTGCAAGCTGCTCGTTGGAAAAGTTTTCCGGACGTGCGTAAGACCTTCAGAAGTGCCGATTGGGTGGATGGAAAGATTGTTTTCGATATCAAAGGGAATGACTACCGGCTCATAGCAATAGCTGAATTCGAGAAAGAAAACCTCTACATTCGGCACGTCTTGACCCATGAGCAGTATGACCGGGGCGATTGGAAGTAAGGGGAGTGACTACAGTGTCCACATCTATCAAGGACGAAAGCAGCAGAGAATACGGAAGGCTCATCAAGCGCTTTCCTCTTCGCCCCATTCGTGACGACGAACAGAACGAGCGTGCCGCGCAGATTTGTGACGCGCTGATCGCTCGAGTTGATACGCTCACTCAATCTGAAAGTGATTACCTGGAAGTCTTGACAGATCTCATTACAAAATATGAGTCTCAATTTTCTGAGGAAGTGGCAGAATTGAGCCCTCGTGAGCTACTTCAGTACTTGATGGAACAGAATGATTTGGTTCAAAAGGATCTGGTGCCGGAGTTTGGCAGTCCCAGTCGTGTATCTGAATTTCTAAAGGGTGAACGGCGCTTGAGTCTTGAGCAGGCAAAGCGACTGGCTCAACGCTTTAGTCTTGATATTTCGGCTTTTATAGAGTGAGTCTCTCTTGGGGAACGGTGCCCTGGCACAGGCTCGTCAGGAAATTTGCACCGACGCCCCTGCTTTTTTGAGCAATCTCGCTGCTTCTTCAGCCCTTTCCGGTAAAGCATCGGCAAAAATCACAACCGGCGCAGAGTCTAGTACCTCTCTGGCGTCTGAATAGCTTACGTCTAGCAGCTGCATGAGAACATTAACTACCTCGGTGGGGGCATATCCCGCTTCTAGAAGCGTGAGAGATTTCAGCTCGCGCTCTAATGGCGGTGTGGAAGGGCGCAAAAAGCTAAGCGGATCGCTTTCGTTGAAGGCTTCGAAAACTTTGATCGAAGTCTTGAACCCTTGCTCTTTTGCTGCTTGGCTCACGGTGGTGAAGCCGGCGCAGAGATCGTCGAAAATTGCTCCTATCGTTAGAGGCGCTGTGCCGAATTCATCGCCGCGGCGCCAGGCTGGTCCATATCGGCCTATGCAGGAGAGTTCAAGAAAGGCAGAACCCGGTGCACAGAGGATCTCCAGCAGGGCGGAGATTTTTCCAGGCACTTCCGCCTCCTTTCTCTCTTCCCGGGGTATCCACAGTTCGCAGATCGCGACAACGGGATTATGGGCATGGTTGATCTCTTGCTGCACCCGCCCGCCTTTGCGATAGAAGAATTCCCCAAACTCTCTGGGCATGGTTATTGTATAGTCATGGTGCACAATTACTTTTGATTCGATGGCAAATGCCTGGGGTATATCGTCGTCGCAGTCGGGCCAGATGCCGCCTTCATTTTCTTTCGGATGCAAACCATGTCTCTTTATAAACTTGCTAAACGGCGATTCTTCAAAGGCCTCTGGCAAGCGGCTCCAGTTGGCTTTTGCACTCAGCCAATCTGAATGGCTTTGCAAAACTTCTGTCAGTTCCCGGGCTACTGCCTCCGCTATTTCGCAACTGGGAAAACTACCAACAATGGTATAGCTGCCGCTGTTGTTGCTGGCGAAGGCATTCCATACCTTTACTTTCACGCTTGTCCTCCCGGTCTTTGGATTGCTGTTGATTCTTCTTCTCTTTTGGCTCGCGCCCAGTGGTCGGCATGATTTTCGCGAGAGCAGCCCGGCATCAGCGCCGCGCTCTCCAGTTCACTACGCCCTTTATTGTAGATGTTCATAACATCCGCCGCTGTTTGCACCGGCAGCGCCACCTGGTGAAAACTGCAGGGCTGAATTTTCTTGTCGCTGGTAATTACCAGAAATTCGCGCCCCGCTCCACAGTCTGCTTTATTGAAGAGGCGCGGCACGCTCTGCATTTGCTCTCCCCAGCAAACACCCAGCTTTATTTGGCAGCGCCCTTTGAGTGCGGCAGCCAATAGCTTTATGGTTCCAGACAAAGCACTGGTTGCTTCCTTCGACAAGTGCATGTCTTGATCGTAGCCGTTGTAGCTAAGTAGCAGTATGTCTCTGCATCCCAGCTCGCAGAGCTCAAGAATAGTAGTCTCAAGAGTCTTGAGCCTCTCCGGCGTAACCAGATAATTGACTCCAAAGCGTGCTTTCTCTCTTGCCAGCATGGTAACCATATTGCGCCAGTCATTATCGTCATAAAGGGAAAGTCGCAGCTGCCCGTACTTTCCTTTGCTGGCTGCTAAGTCTTCCTTTGTAAGCGCCAGTCCATTGGTGGTGAAATTCACCGCCAGGGGCGTTTCATCATAAAGACGGCAGACAAGCTCGGCAAAGCCAGGGAAAATCCAGGGCTCGCCGCCTCCGAAGGCTACTTCCAGAAGCCCGTAATGTGAAAGCTCGGCAAGCAGTGTGAAGGCTTCATCAATAGTCCAGTCGCTGTTTGATTTGATATCGCGAGAGCAAAATGTGCAAGCCAGATTGCAAGAGTTCGTAATGGCGAACTGCACCATGCGCGGAGCGGTCTGTTTAAGATGCGCTGTCTCTTCGCCTTCGCAAAGCACGTTTAACCCGGTGTCGCGGTCGAAAAGCAAAAGCGCCCCGTCAAGGGCAAAGCGCCGCAAGTGAGCTAATTGTGCGGGTAATTCTACAGGCAATTGTGCGGACAACTCTGCCGCTGACTGGCCAGGCAATTGTGCAGACAATTCTGCGGATAAATCTACTGGAAGTAGCCCGCACTGCTCTGCGGATGATTCTTCCGGTGAAGGTATCGAGTTCGGGGGCGAGGTCATTACATCCGATGCCTGTTAAGGTTCACAAGTGCTTTGCGGCTAGCATGATTAGTTTACTCCGTCGCGCTTCACTGCGCGGTGAGCATCCTCAGTTTAATGGGGCGGCGCAGCACTTTGTTTGAGTTTCAAGCGGCTATAATTGTGCAGTTCATTTCTTCCACAGGTGGCTTCCATGCTCACTGTATTTTGCTCGCCTTCTCGCTATGTGCAGGGGAAAAATGCCACCGACGCCCTCGCTGACGAGATGGCTAAGTTTGGCTGGTCGGGCAAAGTAATGATTATCGCAGGCAAGTCGGCGGCTAAGCTTCTCAGTGATACCTGGCAAAGCAATTTGCCAAAAGCCGGGTTCACGGTCTTAATCGAGAAATTCTCCGGGGAGTGCTCCACAAGCGAAATTGACAGGCTCGCTCAAATTGCGGCAGAGCAAAAAGTAAGCGTTGTAGTTGGTGCCGGCGGCGGCAAGGTGCTCGACACAAGCCGGGCTGTTGCCGCACGTCTTGACTTGCCTGCTGTGAATTGCCCCACGGTGGCCTCCAGCGATGCCCCCTGCAGTGCCCTTTCTGTGGTTTACCGCGAAAGCGGCGAGTTTGATCAATACTTCTTTTACAAGCGCAACCCCGACCTGGTGCTTGTGGACACCGCCGTCATCGCCCAGGCACCGCCGCGCCTGCTCGTGGCCGGCATGGGCGACGCCCTGGCCACCTGGTTTGAGGCCGATACCGTCATAAATGCCAGGAAGCGCAATCAACTGGGCGGTGGCACCACCATTAGTGCGCGGGCACTGGCGCGGCTCTGCCACGAAACCTTGATGAACGACGGCGAGGCTGCCCTCAATTCGGTGCGCAAGAAAGCCGTCACCCCGGCCCTCGAGCGCCTGGTGGAAGCCAACACCCTGCTCTCTGGGCTGGGCTTTGAGTCGGGCGGTCTGGCTATCGCCCATTCCGTGCACAATGGCTTGACCACCCTGCCTGAAACCCATCATTATCTGCACGGCGAGAAAGTGGCTTTCGGACTACTGGTGCAACTGGTGGCTGAGGGCAAGCCGTCCAGTGTGATTGCTGAGATTATGCAGTTTTGCAGCCGCGTGGGCTTGCCCAGCAGTCTGGCTGAGCTTGGGGTGCTGGAGCATTCCCGCGAAAGCCTGAGAGGGGTAGCCGAGCGCGCCAGCGCCCCCGGCGAAACCGCCCACAACGAGCCCTTCGCTGTCGATGCCGACCTCTTGCTCGACGCCATCATGGCCGCCGACGCTCTGGGCTCAGGCTTCGTGGCTTAAAGATTAAATTGCCCCGGCGTCCAACTTTGTTGCCTTTGGCCGCTTTACAACCCTTAAATAAAGGTATAGAATCTGCGTCAGCTAAAAATAGTGGAAAGATCTATTTTGGCCCGGCCTTAACCGGTCGGAGCGTGGCAAATTTTCTGCCATGCTGTGCTCCTTACCAACAACTGACCAGATAGGGCCAGGCTTTTTGCCTTCGCCCGGCAAGCACCGTTGCGTTCGCGTTTGCGTTCTAGATATAGATTGAACTCGCTTTCGCAGCCAGGTGCATTCACGTTTGCAGATGCTTCCTTAGAGATTCACTCCAGGGGCAGCAAAACGTAGCTTCGCATCGCCTTCTTTCTCTCCCTCTTACTATACTGGAGCAACCATGCTATCTAATCTTCGTTTCAGAGTAGGACCTTTAGGTCGTATAAAACGCGCCGCCCAGGAATTTCAGGGCACCAGCCGCCGCGCCGTCAATTTCTTACCAGGTCAGAATTTGTCGCCCAAGTCTCGCGTCAATCTGGCACTATCCAACAAACAGCCAATCTTGCCGCAGCTCATTAACATTGAGGCGCAGAAGCTCTCGGGCTGCATCAAAATGGAGTCGAGTCGCTATAAATCACGCTCGGCGGCGCTCATATATAAAGGTCGGGTGATCGCCTGTGTCTACGGCAGCAAGTCGCGCCCCGAGCAGGTCTTCGGACCGGAAGCCTATGGGCTGATGATGAGCGAGATAAGCTCGGTAAATAGCGAGGTGGCTAGCTACATTCTTGCCGATGACCTGGTGGAGTCTGCCGCTGCCATGTTCCATGGCGGTGTCTTCAATCCCGCTCCGGCTGAAGATAAGCTTGAGTCGCTCTCGGGTTGCATGCAATTCATTCATGACCTGGCTGCTCCCGGTTCCATCGCCGTGGTCGACGAAGAGGGGCATCCGGTTTGCTTCCTCTATCTTTCCGGGGGCTCCTTGCTTGGTATCAATTCCCTCAATTCTCTTGTGAAAGACAAAGATATTCGCTCACTCAAGCAATACCTTCAGAAGCATCAGTCGGAGATTCTAGCTAATTCCATGGTCACCGCCAGTAGTTCCATCGATGCCCTGTCTTTCAGCTTGCTCGGGCAGAGTGATCCCCACTCACGCCCTCAATCAAGGCTGGAAGTATGCAGTGTGTCTGAGCTAGAAGCCGTGCGGGAAGCCGCCAATCTTGTGGGAGTATACTCCTTCAAGCCCACCGAAGCCGCTAGAGCGGTGCGCTCCGATAGATTCATCAGCCGAAGAGACCTCTCTGCCAAGCAGACCAAGATTGGCTATAGTGTGCACACCAATTTTGATATCAGCACGGGGGCATGAGCACTGACTGAAGAAAGGGCTAGCTCAACCGGCGGCGAATTCTGCCCGAGGCTAGAGCAACATAAGGCTGAAGCAGCGAAAGGCTAAAACAACTTGAGGCTGAAGTAGCGAAAGGCTAAAGCAACTTGAGGCTGAAGTAGCGAAGGGCTAAAGCAACGAAAGGCAAAGCATCCAAAGGCAAAAACAACGAAAGGCTGGATAATATAGAATGCGGGTGGCAACATAAACTCTGCCACTCGCATTCTTCCATAGGGTGAAAGATGGCAGAGGAAAATTTCCGGGATAAGCTCCAGGAAAAACTGAGTGAAGAGATAAAGCTGAAGGTTTCCGGAGACTCGCAAGATGGTGCCTCTGCCGACAGCCGCAGTTTTGCCGGCAGTGCATCTGGTGAACTCACCAAGCTGACGGAGAGCCCTTCAGACTCTGCATCCGGTGAACGGACCAATCTGACTGAGAGCCCTTCAGACTCTGCATCCGGTGAACGGACCAATCTGACTGAGAGTCCTTCAGACTCGATGACTGTGCCCGGCAATTCGAGCGGAGCAAGCGGAATTCTCTCGGTCGGCACCGTGGTAGACGGCAAGTATGAGATCCTGGCTCTAGTCGGCTCCGGCGGCATGGGCAGGGTCTATCTGGCAAAACAGAAAGAGTTAGGCACAAAGGTGGCGCTCAAGGTGCTGCACCGGCACCTGCTCGACTCGCCTAACGCCGCCGCCAGATTTAAGCAAGAAGCCCGCGCCGCCTTTAACCTGAGCAGCAGAAACCTGGTCTCGGTGCTCGATTTTGGGCAGGTCAATCAAGAACAGCCCTATCTTGTCATGCAGTTTGTAGAAGGCGTCAGCCTGCAGGATTTTTTGAAGACCCATGGTCCGATGTCGTTCAGCCAGTGCCACTTGCTCCTGAAGCAAGTGGCTGCCGCTCTTGAAGAAGCGCACAGCAAGGGCATTGTGCACCGCGACATCAAACCTTCTAATATTCTTCTTTCGGGTGGAAAACTTGAAGAGGGCAGCGTCAAAGTTGTAGATTTCGGAATCGCCAAAGGTTTTGAAAGCAACGAATCATCCATAGAGAAGCTTACCAACACCGGGCAACTCATAGGCAGCCCCCTCTACATGAGCCCGGAGCAGGTTAACGGCACAAGCGTAGACGCGCGCAGCGACTTGTATTCGCTTGGCTGCGTAATGTTCGAGTGTCTCACTGGCACGCCGCCGTTTCGCGGAGAAACAGTCATTCAGACATTGATCATGCACTGCCAGGAAAGCCCACCGAGCCTGAAGGTTGATGGTAAAGACTCTGCCGCCTTTGCCGAAGCTAATTCAATACTATCCAAACTTCTGGCGAAAGAACCCGAGCAGCGCTACTCTGGTGCCGCTTCCCTCATAAAAGAACTGGAGCGCGTCGGCTCTGATGATCTGAGCGGATTTTCGCCGGCAAGAAGCGGCGAGGAAGCCGGGAAGGATAAGGGAAGTAAAAAGGAAAACAAAGAGGAAAAAGACAACGGGAATGGGCAGGGAAAAGGCAATGCAGGCGGGCGGAAGTATCTTACGATTGCCACCGTGGCGGCTTTGTTGCTTTCGCTTGCTGTAGTCTTCTTTGTGAAACCATTTGATTCCACTAAATCGGGTCAGCTTCCGCCTCAGGCTCAAAGGCTCAGCCCCCAGATGGCAAACGCGCGCCTGGAGGAGTTATACAAACTTTCTAAATCTGATGATGTGAGCAACACTGAGGCATACAAAAAGAACATACAGTATCTGCAGGAAGCCATCGCACTCAGCAAAACTACGTTTGGGCCCATGAGCCGGCAAGCCGCTGAATCGTATAATCGCCTCGGTCGCCATATTGAGTTTGGCATCTTTGATGAGACCAGCGACAAGATGATGGTTGATGCTTTCAATCGCGCCATTGCTATCGCAGAATACTTGAAAGCGCATCCAGGCGAACTCGGCGATATTTCGCAGCCTGAGTTGAATAAGTGCCTGCAGCGCTATCTCTTTGACAGGGCTTCTTGCATTGCCCAAACTTCCAGCAAAGTTAAGGGCGAGCTGTTTGCTCGTGCCTTCGCCCTGGGCGCCTTGCCCGACCCCGACATTTCGCAGGGCGATTCTTATCTCTGGTGGAATGCTTATTCAATGTATTTGCTAGACCAGGGGCAGGTGCTGGAGTCGGCTCGCATCAGGGTGCAAATGCATACGGGCAGTAAGGTGCCACTGCCGCCGGTGGCGACTCTGAGCAAGCAGCCGAATGGTTCTCTTGCGGGCACATATTATTTTCAAGACAAGCGTCTCGATCAGGTGAACGGCGAATTTCGGCTGAATCTGCGGGTAAACGGCGACAAAGTGGAGGGCCGGTATGCTTATCAGCCCGGCAAGGGTTCTAGCGAAAAGGCAATCGGCAACTTGAATGCTGCCAAGCCTGATTTTCAAGGAACTTTCAAAGACGGACACCTGCTGGCGCGCATTAGCTTTGCCGACGGCTTTGTCGGCGAGTATGCAATAGTGCGGGTGGGTCCCTATCTATCGCTTTCTCTTGTGAAGCACTGGGACACAGGCAAGAATGGTGAGCATCGCCATCCATACTATTTCCCTGCCCATGAGATTTTGATTGAGGAGCAGACTGGGAAGTGACATCGAGATTGTCTTACAGGCAGTACGTTGAGATCATTCTGCAGTTGCGAGATGGTGCGCTGCCCTGGCTCAAGCAGAAGTGCGCATCGATGTTGACTTCTAAGACGCTTTTGAGAAAAATTGAGACGGCTGAAGATTGGTATCTAACCGGCACTTGGGCAGGTCAGGTGCCTATGTATCTTAATATCGGGCGCGAGAAGGTTTGGTTTTAGGTTGAGGCTCTTGGTAGAGCCGAGCTTACCAACGCCAGCTTGAATAAATACCATAGTGCTTCCAAGTTATTGTGCAGAGCGCGGTGTCAGTCTAACAGTTGGTGATTGCCGACGGCGGGTTTGAGCTGAGTTAACGTATCGTCTATGAGCTGTTAGGGTTTATATCGGGCGTCAAAAGGCTTTATGTGATGCGTTAAAACAAGATTGTGTTAAAAGATCATATTTCACAGCTTGGTTTGGGTAATCCTGGCGGCTTATGTACTGCTCAACATCAAATCTCAATGAACGGAAAGCGAGATAACTTTGTGCTTGCTGGTTAAAACTGTTTTGAGAAAACGGAGGACGCCGATCGTCAGGCAGCTTCTCGACTAGCATGGTGAACAATCAAATCACTGCGGTTTGTGTGCCAGTGCCATCGCCACTGCTTGCACGCGCCGCCACTGGTCTGCCCTTAATTTCTCAGCGTTGTGTCCGAAGCCGGCGGCGTCCCATCTCATCGCTTCGGGATCGAAATAGGACCAGCGTCGAGCCTCGGCAATAGCTTTCAGACCGCTTAGCGGTCCTGGCGCTCCCGGCAGTGTGCCATCCTTGGCTTGCTTCAATCTGTCGATATAGCCGAATTGGCAGGCACCACCTGATGACTCGACGCAGGCCGCCAGAGGGCTTTGATTGGCCAGATCTACCCCCTGCACAAGTTCCATCACCGAAAGATGCATGCCCTTCTTACGTGCCTGTTCCTCCAACTGCTGGGCTTGCTCCTTTAGTACTTGCCGCTGAATCTCGTCAGCCTGCTCGGGCGTCTTTGCACTGGGCTTCCCTGGTCCATCCTGATAAGAGAAGGTGCCAAGGTTTGTAATCGGCTTGGAGCAGCTCTCTGTAGGATTTGCATCGCACATAGGATCTTTGTGACCATGATATGCGTCAGTGGGTGTGCCGTCCTTCCGGCGCGTTCCTTCTGCCATGCCAACAGCGTGATCCACAAGTGGCAATCCGTTCTTGTCGCTAAATAAATCCGACAAAATTGCGGGAGTAACTTTCTGCCCAGGGGAAATGATTTGCTCGGCTGCACTGGCTCGTTCTGTTGTCTTAGCCCTGGCTTCAGGCAAGCCCTCAATTTTCTCCTCAAGCCACTTGCCCTCGCGCAGGGCGGCGGCGCCAGCCGACACAGCCGCCGCCACGCCGATGGCTACTTTCACCGGCAGAAGCGCTTCGGCAGCGACAGCCAGAGACACTCGAGCTAGCGTGAGTGCTCCCGTGCTCAAGGAGGAGGCGCCAGCGTCCGCTCCTGCACCTGCCTCTTTACCCGCCCCTGCAGCCGACCCCGCACCAGACCCTCTACGATTTGCAGTTTCTCGCTCCGAATCCCGACCACCATAGGTTAACTGCCGCACCCAATCTAGCGCATCTTGCCCAGGAGCGTCAGTATGGGCTGAACGCTCTTTCTCAACCTGTGCATGCTTCTCCTTCATGACCTAAATCTCTCTTGCGGGGGTATTGCAGCTCCAACCTTATGCCATAAATTGTGACGATTCCAGGTCTCCACATTCTTTGCGCTTGCACTTGATTGCCGGCTGGATGTGCAAGCACGGGAGTAATGCTATGCTTGTTTTAGCGCCGATTTGAGTTTCACTCAGCTTGCTGGCGCTCAATAAATGAAGCTAAAGCGAGGTAATGAAAATGACAGCTAGTTTGCAAACGGCTTTGACTTGTTTAAATGATTGGAGTAGCTTTCTTGCGTTTGAGAAGCTGACCGCACCACTAAGTCACTGCTCTCGTGTCTACCGGGCAGTGAGTACTGGTTCTATATTTGGACTGGTTTCTGTCTGGAGTGCGGAGCGGTCGGAAAGTGAGAATCGGGAGCTCACAGCTCAGTTGCTGCTTGCCTTAAACTCGGCAGGCTTCAGGAGTATTCAGATTCTGGGGCACTGTAGTTCAGATTTGGTTGCCGAGCAGTATCCATACAGGGCTTTCCTTGTTTGTTACGACCGAGAAAAGGAAGGGAAGACCGCCCTGCTTGATATTTGCCGGCAGTTCAATCTGGAAGCTCTTGCGCTCTCTGAACATAATCAGATAAGGGTGGTTAATGCCGATGGGCGGGTGGAGAAAGTGTTCAGCAAGATAACCATGACGCCGGAGCATATTAAAAGAGTCTGGTCAGCCATAGCCGCGCGCCGGTTTACCTGGTTGGAAAGTGGAATTTTCGATGTGTCGCCTTTGCGCTGCCGGGGCATTTTCGCTTCGGTTGGGCTTGTGCCGGATGATGTTTTCATCGAAAGGGTTTTCAGGGCGGCGCCGGAGTTGATCAGGAGACTGCCGCTTAGGGAGGTGAGGGTGAGTAGTGAAGAATAATCCACATCGCCGTTGACTGTGAGGGCGCTATTGGTGTTGGAATTAGAGTCTGACTCATGGCATAACATTGCTATGATAGGTTCTGCATCGCTTCTAAGCTTTTCTTGGTTTTAATAAGGGTTAATTGGGAAATCAAAAGTGGATTTTACTTCACAACCGCCTGAGTCTGGCGATGTAAATGCGATGACGCTGGCACGTATATTTGACGACTACCGAAATTCATACAAATTTTGGTTTTTTCTAGCGCTGCTAGATTGTGCTGAACGCAGCTTCTTCGACGAAAGAATTCCGCTCCCAATCGATGAAATCGTTTTGGATATGCTTACACTCGCCTGGTATCCTCATGTTTACTTTCGCTTATCGTTCGGAGTTCAGGACAAGATCTCAGCGGTGCTTGATGAAGCAGCACCCAGTATTGCAAAAGTGGACTCTGCGTTGAAACCCTGGGATAAAGATTTGGTTAGGGAGTACTTGGCTCGTTTTGCAAAGCCGGAGAAACTCGCAAGATACGTTCCATATAGGCTTGTACGCCCATTCCTACCTGATACCATGGGCTTGAAGAGAGACCAGGAAGTAAATTTACGCGTTGTGGAGATGTGCGAGAAATACTTTGTATCGTCAACACCACCGCCATACAAAATCGACATTTCGACGAAGAGCATTGTTCTTCACAAAGACTGGGCTAGATATTTTAGGAAGAATCTTGCTCTCGTTCGTGGCTGGGCTTCATGGCACCTTGTCAATTACATGCAAAAATGTAATCCGAATGTACCTGCCGTTCCACTGAAGCTTTTTCCGTCAGCCGAGCGTGAGTCATTGGAAAAGCAGACTAGTTACTGGAAGCACGTTTTGAGTGTGAGCGACTTTCGATGTATTTATTCTGATGAAAGAATTAGTGCTGCAGACTTCGCTCTCGATCATTTTATTCCTTGGTCGTTTGTTGTTCACAATCAATTGTGGAATCTGATACCAACGTCTAAGACTGTGAATTCGAAGAAGTCAGACAGACTGCCGTCTGTGCTTTACCTGCCGAAGTTTGTAAATGCCCACTTCGACGCTTTGAGAATCACCAGAGATGCGATGGCGGCTGATACTTGGCGAAAGCACGTAGATTGTTTCGTTGCCGATCTTGGGTTGCCTGATTATGACTCGCTTCGAGAGCATGTTCAGTTTACTAGAGGCTATAACG
>JACRFZ010000018.1 GCA_016212515.1 Candidatus Melainabacteria bacterium | reverse complement strand
GGTGAATGTCCGAATCTTCCAATTCGGATAATTCGTGCTCTGATTTTGTTTGTTTAGCATCAGTGTTCATTTTCCATTATCTCACTTGTTGATCTTGGGGATTGTAGATTTCTACTTTTATGCCGGTACTGTCTCTCCAGGCACGGCAGAAGCTCTGGACGGCGTTACTGCACGAGCCAGGACCGGAAGCCGTCACCGGTGTAAATCGGTGACCGGCTCTATCGGTCACGGCCGAGTCCTGCTCCTTAGCGAGCTCGCCGTTGACTTCATCAATCACTGCAATGGTTTCCATGCGTTTTTCCCTGTTGCAAGGACCATATTCGCGGTTGCCGGCAACGACGAAGACTCTTTCGAGCCTGACTTGCTGCAACAAGTTGTAGAGTGATTGTGCTTCGATTACGTACCTCATGATTAACCTCCTCATAAAGGTTTGAACTCGGAAAAAAACTTTTGCTTCGGATTATTTTGACGCGACAAGGCGCCGCACCGGATGTGGTGCGTATGTTCGGGTGGTACCAGTCTGCTTACGACTGGTGCACACTGTTGAAGAAGTGGTGAAGTGCTTTAACTGAGGCTCTCAGCCACGAACGGCTCTAGCCAGAGCGCTTCTCATTCTCGCTTTATGGGGAGCAGTAACCGTCTTGCACTGACGCACTTGCATCCATGTGTATTTTCTTGTGGCAGCCTGCGGTGCCGCTAACAACAAAGTTATTTCACTTGAGCCTAAGGCAAACCCTTTGTTTAGGTCTAGTGCCTTAGAACTTTGCTGTTTGCAAAAGTCGCTGCAATTGGCTAACTGCAAATGGCTTATAGCTTACTGCGCCGGGCCGGCTTTGCCGGTATTGGCTGGCGTACAAGATTGGTCTGGCTTGGACTGCCGTTTGTCAGGCTTCTAAGAACAGACCGGCACTTATTGCTTAACTCAGCCAGGGTTTTGCCGGGAGCAAAGGCGGACCCATCACGGCCGCTTGCGGCGACCGTCGACATAAAGTTGCGCATTTCTGCCGCATAGTTTTTTGTCGTGTAGATGTAAGACATAGTCTTGCCCTCGCTATAGATCTTCAGGATAAGCCAGCAATCCTTGCTTTGTCAAGGTGGTAAATCCCTCATTTTGCCTTTGCTTCTCAATCATTGGCAGGCGAGTTGAGCGATGCACCGCTGGTGGTGTTGATATGAGGGCGCCCAGGAGGTAACTTCAGAGCGCCTAGTTTTGCTTCCTTAGCCTGGTGAGAAGGCTTTTGCTCTGGATGTTTTTCCCAGTCAAAGAAAAGGTCGCTATCTTTTGACAGCGACCTGAAACTTTTTAGGTTGTTATTTCAATTCCGGTTTACCTTCACCGGAGGAGTTTTGGCAATTAGCTTTTTGACTAGTGGAAACCCTCTTCTTCGAACTCCCCACCGAAGGGCAGGTAGTCATTTATTAATGTGCTCAAAATTGTGCCTACGAGAATTACAGCTACGCTAAGCAAAGTCATAAAAAATTGACGACTCCAAGGGAATTCAGCAAATTATCCGCCTTAAAGTATATGCAAAGAGCATATGGTGAAGTTTCGTTACGGATTTATAATTTTCCCCGGATTCGGCAATTCCATTAGAATAAAATTTGCGCTGCCTCTTGGCAGGATTGGTTTTCTGGTCTATGCTGAGCCTTTGTCGGAACTTGTTCGAATCTTTTGAGCCTCGCTCAGCCGTGTCCTGATAAGGTCCTTTCAAAGCCCCCTTTTGGGGTTTTTGCCTCCTTAGTAATTCCATTAATAGAATCGGTCGACCTGTGAAATCATTTCGCTGTCCTAGCCTTCTATTTGTCTTGCTTCTCGGCTTGTTGTGGCTGGGCGCTTCCATGGCTCGAGCTGAGGACGGCTCGGGTTCCTTATATAGAAGACCCCACGAATGGAAAATGAAGCCTCTGGCAGGAGGCTCCTCCTCCCGCCGCAGTCAGACGGCTGCCCTTTCCTCTTCTCCCGCTTCTTTCTCCTCTACCTCCATTCCTTCCATTTCGTCCTCTTCCTCTTTCCCCTCATCTCGTTCGCGTTCTTCCATTCCGGCTACTACTGTCTCCCGCAATTCCGAGCCCGCGCTCTCTGCCGGTACGGCCCTCAAGAGCTGGCCGGTGCCGTCTCCCCGGGCGGTGATCTTGTCTTTGCACGGCTTTGGGTTAAATAAAGAGGCTTTTGATAGTTTCGCCAGAGCTATGAATGCCAGGGGAATTGCCTGCTACGCCCTGGACCTGAGAGGGTTCGGTAGCTATATGAACAACTCGACCGGGCCCGGCGGCAATGCCGATG
Source organism: Candidatus Melainabacteria bacterium (assembly GCA_016212515.1). Lineage (GTDB taxonomy): Bacteria > Cyanobacteriota > Vampirovibrionia > Obscuribacterales > Obscuribacteraceae > Obscuribacter. The sequence goes on along the minus strand of JACRFZ010000018.1, from coordinate 23,869 downwards.
CTGGCAAAATCGATTTCTACCAGACCATATTGGATGTGAAAATGTCGCTGGCATGGCTCCGACAAAGCCATGCCAGAGTACCGCTCTTTTTGCTGGGTGAATCCATGGGCGGGGCGGTTGCCCTGCAAACCACCTCCATGTTTCCTGACGCGGTAGAAGGAGTGATAGTCTCCGTTCCCGGAGATTCCTATTACAAGACTTTTGAAGCCGCCAGCCGGGTCGCTTTTGAGGTCCTTAAGCCGGGCGGAGGTATTGATCTTTCCAACCACGTGGTTGGGCACTCCACCAGTGATCCCCACCTAAAGAAAGACTGGCTGACAGATCCGTCTGCCCGTTTGAGCATTAGCCCGACCGAGCTTCTGGCGTTCAGGCGTTTCATGAGTCGAACCGACGAATTGGCCAGGCTCATCAATAAGACTCCGGTTTTAATGTTTCACGGGTTTCAGGACAAATTGTCCAAGCCGGACGGCACCTTGAAGATATTTCGGGAAGTTGGCAGCCCTGACAAAGACCTGGTCATGCTCGGGCGAGCTGAACATCTCATTTTCGAAAAGGAACAGTTTGACTCTCATATAGTTGAGCTGGTAAGAAGCTGGATAGCCAAGCACTCCGCCAACTTCGCCCCCTAGACAAGAGGTCTAAGCTTAAGAGAGCAGGGGCTAAACAAAATCTTCGATGGAACGATTGTAGAGGTGCCGTCTCATTCGTTTCAAACAGCGCTTTTGAATGCGCCGCACTTCCTGCACATCCAGCTTAAGTATGTTCGCCACCATCCTGGTGTCGCAAGCAATGCCGTTCTCCAGACCATACAAATAACTAACGGTTTTGCTTTCCAGGGGCGTAAGATGCTTGGTCAGCTTGTCGATCACCCGGCGCAGCATGCTGGCTTCCGCCTCTGTCTCCGGTCTTGGTGATTCGGTATCTTCAATGAAACTGCCCAGCGGTTCTCTGTCACTGCCGGCAATGGCATCATCAAGCGACATCAGTCCGGAAATGCCGCTTAAAAGCCGTTGCACCTCCGCCGCCTCAATTCCTGTTTCTTGCGCCAGCTCTTGCTCTGTGGGGAAGCGCCCCAGCTTTTGATGGTAATCCCTGGCACACTTCCTCAGTTTAGTTAACTGTCCTCGCACATGCACGGGCAGGCGAATGGTTCTACCCTTATTGGCAATTGCTCTCATGATCGCCTGTCTGATCCACCAGGTAGCGTATGTGGAGAACCGGTTACCCATGCTGGGATCGAACTTGCGGGCGGCGTGAATGAGACCGATATTGCCCTCCTGCACCATGTCTTCCATGTCGAGACCTTGGTTGCGGAAGCGTTTGGCAATACTGACCACGAGCCTCAAGTTACTCGTCACGAGTTTCGCCAGCGCATCTCTATCGCCTTTGGAAATTTTGCGACCGAGTTCTATTTCATCTTCGGCCTTGAGTAGACTGTTCTTGCTTATATTCTGAAGATAGGCATAGAAAGCCGGTTCAGATGCACCGGATTCCTTCTCGAGGTCGGAGACCGAAGAACCCTTAGGACGTCCAGCCCTAGCCCTGGGTGTTTCTTCTACCCAACTGATTTCTGCCTCCTCTGAGAACAAGTCTGTTACCGGACTGACGCCGGCGGCTCCATCGAAAAGAACCATGGAGGAAGCTATGGCATCTAGAGCAAGTTCGTCGCTCATGACAGACTCACTTGCATCTGTATCGTAAGTCATTTCGTCAATCATCGTGCTCACCGTGTTTCCTTTTTACACTCCAATTTTGGTGTAAAACTCGAACCAGAACGTACTGCCCCTACCCGGGACGCTATCCACACCTATCTGTCCGCCATGTAGTTCCACCAGCGACTTGCTGATGGCCAGACCGAGTCCGGTGCCTCCCTTACTGCGACTGTCGGAGGAGTCTAACTGTTGGAACAGTTTGAAAAGGCTTTCAATTTGAGAGGGATCGATACCTGGTCCGTTGTCTATCACCGAGAAGCGGGTGGTGTCGCTGTCTACCATCTCCACCCGAATGGTGACTGTCTCACCCTTTGGTGAGAATTTAATGGCATTGTCTACAAGGTTCACCAGCACCTGCGTGGTGCGGTCGATGTCTACCTGTACTGGTGTGGTTGATAGAATCTCCTTCTTCAAGTGTACATTGTTTTGGCTGGATGCCGGCAAAGTTGAGCTAATTACTCCATCGATAAGACTTTCTGGAGTGACCGAAGTGAGACTCAGGCGGAATTTGCCGGATTCTATCTTCTTCCAGTCGAGTATGTCGGAGATTAGTCGTATCAGACGCTCGGAATTTTCGAGGGCAATTTTTACCATGCGCTGTACCTGCGCATTGACTTTGCCGGCCGAGCCATCGGCAATCACAGCCAGGGCACCGTTGATGGAAGTGAGAGGAGTACGCAGTTCGTGGGATATGACGGAATAGAACTCAGAAACCCTTCTCTCGGCTTCCTTCCTGGCCGATATATCGTTTTGAATGCCGACGAAGTTTATCAGTCTGCCTTTCTCATCATGGACTGGTGAGACCGTCAGCTCGTTCCAGAAGAGAGTACCGTCTCTGCGATAGTTGCGGAGGATGGTGGTAATCGATGTTTCATCCTTGATGGCGTCTTTGATCTGTTGGATGGCCGGCTGATCTCTGTCATCTCTTTGCAGAAAGCGACAGTTCCTTCCCAGAACTTGATGCCTGCCGTATCCGGTCATGGACAGGAAGGCATCATTGACATAGATTATCGGATTGTCTGGCAGTCTGGGATTGGTGATACATATGCCGTTCTTGACTGATTCAACTGCTCGTTTTAAGAGCAGTAATTGCTCGTCCTTTTCTCGTCCGTGGCGTTCTATGTCTGACCTGAAGGCCTGATTGTCGACATCCGTGGATGTGACGAGTCCTTTCAGTCCATGAAGCAAGTTGCCTATGGTGTCGCCACTGTCTGCGGTATCATCGGATTCGGACATCTTGACCTACCGTCCTGAGGTTCACTACATTGCCTGTACTGTCTTGCCACTACCTGCGCCAGAGATTTCTTTTGCCAGAGCCGACTCCACGTCTGCATACTGGAATTTGAAGCCGGCCTTCTCCAATTTTTTAGGCAACACCCTGTTGCCTTCCAAAAGCATCTCCTGAGCCATGTCTCCAAGTATCAGCTTGAGGGCGAAGGATGGTGCCGGCAAAACCGCCGGTCTGTGCAGTACTTTGCCCAGGGCTTGTGTGAACTGTGCATTGGTCACAGGGTTAGGAGCTGTCATATTGACGGCTCCCTCGAGTTGATCGTTTTCGAGAATATATTCTATGGCTCTCACCGCGTCGTGAATAGAAATCCAGCTCATGTATTGCTTGCCGCTGCCAAGTATGCCGCCTGCACCCATTTGAAATGGAAGAAGCATTTTAGCCAGCGCCCCACCGCTCTTACCGAGCACTACACCTATCCTCAGACGGACTGTGCGCAGTCCCTCGCGGCTAGCCTTCTTGGCTGAAGCTTCCCAGGCCGTACAGGTGTCGGCCAGGAACCCTTTGCCCGCGCTTGAGTTCTCGTCCAGCTGCTCGTCGCCACGGTTGCCGTAGATGCCGATCGCTGACGCGTTTATGAAGACCTTTGGTTTGCCCTGAGTTTTTTTCAGGCATTCCGCCAGATAATCTGTTGTGGTAGTACGGCTGGACAAGATCAATTTCTTCTGTTCAGCAGTCCAGCGCTTGCCGGCGATATTCTCGCCGGCGAAGTTGATTACCGCATCAAATTCGCTAAGATAGTCTGCATCTACACCCAGAAAGACTTGGGCACCTGTCTGGGCGTTCCTTTTGAGTGCTACCACCGTGTGCCCTTTGCTCCGCAAGTACTCGGAAAGAGCTGAACCGATCATGCCGCTTGCTCCAGCAATTGCTACTTTCATCTTTCTCTCCTCATAGTCCGAAGGGACCTGGTTTGCGCTGTTAGCTTTTCGTGCTTCCCATATCATTTACTTATAAGTGCGTGAACTTCCAGTGAACGGACCTTAGAATATAGTTTGGGATTCAGCCTGGACAACTCGCTGTCCCCAGACGGCTCAATCTATAATCACCAGTCGAAAGGCTCTGAAAATGGCAAAAATCCTCCTAGTTGAAGATGACAGCGCCCTGGCGGAAGTCACCAAGTTTGGTCTTGAAAGCCAGGGGCACATGGTTCAGGTGGCAGTGGACGGACGTGTGGCCCTCGACAACCTGGCTATTAACAAGTACGACGTTATCATCCTTGACTGGATGATGCCAGGAATGACCGGCATTGAGGTCCTTTCTGCTTACAGGAAGAAGGGCGGGAAAGTGCCGGTTCTGATGCTCACCGCCAAGACCCTTCTTGAAGACAAGGAAAGGGGGCTGGATGCCGGGGCTGACGACTATCTGACCAAACCCTTCGAGCACAGGGAACTGCAGGCGCGCATCAGGGCGCTGCTGCGCCGTCCGACTTCATTAAACGGTTCCATCCTGGAGGTTGCCGATATTGCTCTGGACCCGGCTAGCTGTACCGTCACTAAAGGGGGAGAGGTTCTGAAGCTGAGGCCTAAGGTTTACAGCTTGCTGGAGTTTCTCATGCGCCATCCGAACCAGGTGTTCTCCGCCGATGCGATCCTTGAGAGGGTCTGGCTCGATGACGCCATGGTTTCGACGGATACGGTCAGGGCACATTTTAAGCTTCTCAGAAAGAGTCTCAATCTTAAGGAAGAGGGGCTGGTGAGAACTGTGCGAAATCGCGGCTACATGCTTGTCTCAGACGAGCGTGCCGCTGCAGAGGCGGAGAAATAGGGCTGGTCTTCCTAAATGTGCGGTTTGGCTAGTAATGAGCGTTGGTATATCACGGTAAGAGAGGCTGGGGGAAATGCGTCAGATGGTGGATGGTGACTTGACTGAGCACGGAGCCGGGGGCGAGCAGTCCGGTACCGGAAGAACCCCCGGAAGCAAGCCCGAAAGTGATAGGAATGCCGGAGATCGGTCTTCCAAGGGACGCTCCCAGAATGACCGGCAAAAGCGCCGAGCTATGACCCGCATGATCGACAGGGTGAGTGATGACTTCGTTTCGACCTTCTCTGAGACCGGTGTAGACCACGGTCCGGACGGCGAACAAAAGAAACAGACCCCCAGTGCGGCTGCGTTGAGCCGCGACGAAAGGGAAAGGGCAGAGGCTGAAGCGCAGAATCAGGCTAAAGCTGAACTGCGCGGATTTGGTTCGCTGCTAGGCGCCAAACGCGCGACCTCCCAGAATCTGAAAGTGGGTGGAATGTTCTCCCGTCTGCTCGGCGGAGATGACGAGGATGCTGCAGGTAGCATCGGCGGTGCCTCCGAGATGGGCACCGGTCATGGTGGCGCAACATCTTTTGAGGCTCCGGACGGACCAACAGCCGATGGCAGTGTCATCAAAGTAAAAGGAACTGTAGGTAAGAAGCGTGGGCTCTATACGTCTTGCATGAAGAAGCCGGTGGTGCCGGAAGATGTAATCGCCGCTGCCAATGCCGGTACTGATCATGGTGTGGCTGGCAAAGTAGGTGGCGGTGGCGGCGGTGCAGGGAATGCCGGTGGTATTGCAGGCGGCGGTGCCGGCACTGCATCCGGTGGCGTTTCTGGTTCTGAGGCATCGCATCAACAGTCTGCAAGTGCTCCTGCAAGCGGTTCTTCGCATCAATCGTCTGCACCTGTGCCCGCTACCGCATCTCAACACGGACCATCGCATGTGGTGCCGCAAGTTCCTGTGAGAGGCAATTTTTCGCACAGCGAGCACGTGCATGAAAAGAGTTTTCCGCTCTATGATGCCGCTACAACTTCCAAGGGTATGAGCTTCAATAACCGGGCCGCGCGGTCTGAAGTCGAAGAATCTTCCGATGGTCCTGATGAGAGCTTCCCGGCGCCGAACATTACCAATGTGCCGCTCCCTCATGTCAGATCAGCGGCTGCCAGCGCTAGAGAGTTTGAAATGCCCACTGTTCCTGAGCAGGCTAAGCAAGAGGGCAAAGATTTTTCTACTTTGAGAAAGCTGGCTAATGACGGCAAGGGTTCAAAGGTGATTCCGAGTCGTCCGGCTCCTGCTGGTGCGCGCAATGGTAGATTCGCGGCTGATACAGAAGCGCACGAGTCTCCCGAATCTAGCCAGGGCTCTTCTGTCAGCCCTAAGACTGGCATTGTGGGCAAATTCTTTGGTGCTCTCAAGAAGCTCTTTAGCGGTAAGTAGTTCTTCCTGTTTTCGGGCGAAAAGTTCTGTCTTGATATAATACGAGAGTTGTACTGCTATGCCTCTCGCATTCAGGTGTTTTGATGTTCGGAAGTGGCCATGGTGTCTGGAAGTCTTATTGTGTAGTGCCATGCTTGCTTTTGCTTGGTGCCTTCTCCGGCTGTTCCTTTGCTTATGCTGCACCCACAGCCGAGCAAAGTGCCATAATCGCAGAGCAAACGAAGGTTATCGAAGCAAATCCGAAGGATTACAAGGCGTATTTTCGGCGGGCTAGAGCTTATCGTGATGCGGATATGGTCAGGGAGGCGATTGAAGATTGTAATAGAGGTATTGCGATCAATGGTAAGTCCCAACATCTGTGGGTGTTGCTATCTGGCTTGCTCTTTTCACAAAAGGACTACAAGGGTGCTCTCCATGCTTCGAAGCGGGCTCAAGAGTGTGGACCATTTAATGTGTTTATTGGTGGAATCGAAGTTGGCTGCCTTAGACTCCTTGGGCAGAATCAGAGATGTTTCAATAGGTGTGAGGAGTTGATCTCAAAGTGTCCGAACTATGCAGACTATTATTTCTTTCGCTCTAGCGCCAGAGCTGGGCTTGGCGGTGATAGAGTAAAGGTTATTCAGGACTTGAAAGTTGCTATCAAACTGGATCCAACGAATCAGACATACAAGCATGAGTTGGAGCTTCTACTTAAATAGCATTTATTTCTTCCGTCCACCTGTTACTTTGAATGGCTTGCAGGGTTCATTGTCTTAGGTCTGTTAATCCCGTGAGAAAAGAGTTGTGTCTGATAGCGGTAAAAACGACGAGATTGACTCTGCGAAACTTGTGGATGTGGCCGAGCAAACGCGGTCAAACCAGAGACTTGCAGAGGATTCTCTTCCTGACATTGATGATGAAAAGGCACCATCTGGTGAATCCAAATCGGGTGTCATGCAGTCTTCGGGAAGAGAGTTGAGTTCTACTATCGGAACTGGCAAAGTCTCTTGGGTTGGTTCACAATCTCCCGACTCCGCTGTGTTTGGGCTGAAACCACAAACTCCCCACCCCACACCCGGTGCTAGCGATCGTCAAACCCAGCCGCAGCCGACTGACCGGTCGGTTCATGGTTCCAATCCAGAATCTAAACCGATATCGGTTGAGCGTCAGCAAGGGACAGATGCGAAGTCCACTGGCTACCCCGTAGAACAGGGTAAAAGCAGCCACAGCGCCAGTGTAGAGCCGAATCGACCGTTCGTGCCAGGTGATGAAGTGCTGGCTAAACGGGCCCAGGGCATGCCCATTCAAAGCCCCGAAACCAATCAACATCAGAATAGACCGACCGGTTTGGATTCCGGGAATTTCAAGACTGGCGGTGCAAGTAACCGGGCGGATTATGGGGCTGGAAAGGCTGAGTCTGAACTTCAACGTAATGATAAGTCGGAATCATTGCCGACGCGGTTGGAAAAGCCCGACTATCGCACAGCCACTGCCCCAATGGGGCTTAGAGGGGAAGAACTGCTGGATTACGGTCTGAGGCGACCGACCGCGACAACTGCTTCCGGAACGTTAGACGGTAAAACCGAGCCGCAGCAGAAGCAGCACCCGGCGCTCCCTAATTCAGACCTTAGGGTGGCAGTTTCGGACAACCCGGTGAAGCGCACAGATCCTTCTGAGAAGGGTCACTTTGTCTCCGATGCGGGTGGTAAATCCGTTATTGGAGACAAACCACTGTCCGAACTTGAGGTTACCAAAGGCAAAGCCAGCCAGCGTCCTGAGATGGTCAAACTGCCTGAGGGCTCAAGAGGAGCGGATGGTCCTCTGGCCGCTATCATCAAGCAGCCCAGGGGCATGCGCGGCGTTCTCGATCAGCTGGAACAACTGAATGGCAAGCTCCAGCCCGGTTTTAAGATTGATCGCGGCGAGAATGGAGTTAAGAGCGAAGGCGGTAAGTTTGGCCAGGGACCCAAAATTAGCGGTATAGCTGTCGTCGCCGACTTGACTGAAAGAATGAAGGGATGGCGTAAGCGCCCTGATATTGATTCGATAGATGTACCTGATGCCAAACCGATAGGCGGCAAGTCAGCCAGAAGACCGCAGTGGAATGCTGCCGACGACAAGACTGGTCCGGGTACCGATGGCAAGCCTCAGGCGGGCAAGCCGTTTATTGGATTGGACGGAAAGTTGCAGCCTGCCTCCAAGTCCGAATCCGGAGCAAAGGGTGAGTTTGGAAGCGGTCCCCGCTTTACCGTCAGTGCCTTTGGATTTAGACCCGAGAAACTCGACGGCGCTAAGGACCTGGGTGAACGCAGGGCTAAAGACTCTGGAGGTGCTAAGAAACAGAGCACCGAATCTGATACCAGAGTACCTCTGCCTGGTAAGGGCGGCGTTGCCGGTGTCATCGCCGGTGGTATCGAAAGCATTAAGGAGAGTATCCGGTTTGTGCGCGAGAGCCTGGTCGGTTCCATAACCGATAGGTCGGCCGGTACCGCTGGAGGCAAAAGAACCGAGGTCTTTCTCGGCTTTGCCGGGCGTAGCCCGGAGCGTCCCGCTGATGCCATATTGAAAGTGCCTCCAGAGATTAAGAGCAAGCTTCCTCCTCCTGGTGGCTCGGTAAATGTGCCGGGTTTGGTAGCCGTACTTTTGCCTTTCGGCGCTAAGGGTATACGTGTTACGAGCGATGTTTCAATTGGTGCCAGTGAAGAACTCCGCCCGGCTGGAAAGTCCAAATCCAGCCAGGGGCACAAAACTGAGAACGGTGAAGCCGGGTCGAAGCCGGTCGCGGCTAAGTCTCCACTTGAGACAGTGACTCCGAGCATAGCCTCAGCCGGTTCCGTCGGCTCTGGGCATGCTGCGCCGGAGTCCGGTGCCGGCGAAGATGATAAGACGGTGTTGTCTCTAACCAAGCCCGATCTGTCCAAGGATTTTGACGATTCGGTGCCTGTCAGAAAGCCCTTTATTCGGCTGCATTTGCCCGATGGTACCTATGGCGGCAAATCGGTAGACAAGTCGCACAAAGTGCCGGCCGTTGAATCTAGACCGGCACAGGAGTCGGAAACAATAGCATTACCTGCTGTATCTAAGTCGCAAACAGCAGCAGTACCTCCCGCATCGACGTCTGAAGCAGCGGCAGTGCCTCCCGCGTTGGAGTCGGAAACTGCCGCACTGCCTACCGGATCGAAGCCCGTAGATTCTGAAGATAGCGAGGCAAGCAAAGGGCGTGCCAAGCGATATGTCAATCCGGCTTTTGATGAGCTGGAAGAGACCTGGTCTAGCGATGATGACGAAGAAAGAGATCCAGGACTGCGGTCTGTCGATGCAGGGGACCAGTCTCCTCCCGATTCCAGCGTTCAAGGGTCGCAACCCCATGCGCAGTCGGTTAGCAACTATCTCTATCTCGTTAAACCCGGTGACAGCGTTGAGTCTGTGGCCAGGCTTGAACTCAAGGATCCCGCTCTTGCTCCCCTTGTTTTTCGCAAGAACAAGCAGCATGTTTTGCCTGAAGTCGAATACGGCGTGCACCCTCTCGCGCCCGGTGTCTATATTGAGTTGCCAACGCCGACAGAAGTTGCCGAGTTTCGGCGTGCCGTTGACTAAGGAGCTCGCTTGAGTTCGGTTGGGAGCCAGCTGTTGCCTCGGGCGCTCGCCTGAGCCCTGTTGGGTGGGTATCGGACGTTCCCTTGAACCCGTTCGATGGACCCTTCCCGCTACCTAAGCCTTCCTCTACCTAAGCCTTTCCCTTGCCGTTGTTTTTTCGCGAGTGGTTTCTTTGTGACTCGTTTTCTTTCATGTGATCTGCCAGCAACAACTTCAGGTACTGAAGTTTGGGCGGACAGTCTTTTAGTTTAGTGAGGGCTAGTTTGTAATTATCATCCGCTTCGTCGAAGCGCTTTTGCATCATGAGACAGTAGCCCAGGTGCAGGTAGCATTGCCCGACCAGCCAGTCTGAGCAACCGCTTTGTTTGCCGACATTCAGTGAGTCGACAAAGGAGGCCTGGGCTGCCTTGAAGTTCTTCGCTTTGATATGGATGGTGCCTTGAATGGTCAGGTCATGCACAAGGCGGTCCAGTTTCTGCCTGGGGTAGGTTCTGTCGATGGCTATGGCTTTGCCTATCCAGTTGATGGCAGAGGGAAAGTCATTTTTGTTTAGCATACAGGCCGAAAGCAGCCGGTAATTCTCGGGCAGGTGGGGATGCTTGTGGTTAATGAATTCGCGTATTTTTAAGGAGCGATTCAGGCAGTCCAGGTCTCGAGTTTTGTCATCTTTGAATTTGAGATAGACGTTTGATAGGTCGTCGAGATCTACCATTAGTTCAGGATCTTCTGCTGCCCTTTCGTGGTAGGTCTTCAGTAGTTTGTCACAGAACGGTGTGGCTTTGTCGTATTGATTGTTTAGCAGATGCAGTCTGGCGATGCGTGCTTCGGCCCTGGCCAGCTTGGGATTGTTCTGGTCGGACTTCTGAAGGCTTTCAATGAGATTGGTATAGATTTTCAAAGCCTCGGCTTCATCGCCCTGAATCTCCGCCGAGTCTGCTTGCTTGAAGACGTCTTTGACCTGGTCTGCCGCCTGGCAGATGGGGACCCATGTGCAACCTAGAAAAAGGGCTGAGCCGACGGGCGCTATGCTTTCAGCCGCAAAGGGCGCGGCAAGCACCAGCAAGAGCGCCGAAACGCCGGGGGCTATGCGGCCCGAGACTGGTTTGGCGAGTTTGCAGCCTGTTAAACTTTCAGATGAAGGAAGCGGACTGTTCAATGTATTTGGAATTGGAGTCGACGGTTTGAGTAATCAGAGACACCTGTTGTGCTCTACCCGATACATTGTGGGGCTGTTTCCGGCAGTAGCGCTTTCGTACTTACTTACTCTTACCCAATAATTGGTGACATTCTCTCTTCATAGTCAGACAGTCCCGACTGTGTTCGGTTCCTACTGAAATGGCTCTGTCGAAGGCGGTGGCTGCCTCTTTGTAGCGCTTTAAGCCCATCAGGGCCTTGCCGTGCAGGAAGAAGCCCAGACCCTCATCCGGCACTTTCTGAGTCATAAAAGTCGTATCTTTCAGGGCTTCCTGGAACTTCTTCTGCTCCAGGTAGGCCTGTGCCCTGGAGATATAGGCTTCTGAGTCGTTAGGGTTGATTTTTATGCACAGTCCGAAGTTCTCTGCTGCTTTATCAGGTTTCTTCAAGCCCAAATAGCATTTTGCGCGCAGTTTAATGGCATCGGTGCGCTCCGGGCGCATCTTTATGGCAATATCGAGGTCTTCGATGGCCTGGGTATATTTGAGCAGGCTGATAAAGGCGAAAGCTCGGCGGTATCTCAGTTCGAAGTCGGTAGGAGCCAGTGCTACGCCTTTGTTGAAGGCATCCAGGGCTTTCTGATAATCATCGTTCCAGAGGTATGCCGCGCCCATTGAATAATAGGCACCGGCACATTTTGGCGCCATTTTCAGGAGTTCCTGGAATTTGGCGATGGCCCCGTCCATATCTTGATTGTCATAGAGCGTCAGGGCCTGTTTGTATTTTTCCACTGCCGCAGGAGTAGCTTCGCTGGTGGTGCGAAAACGATCATAGGCCAGGTAATCGGCGCGGCGCGGTGCAGCGGCTGCCGGCTGCATCAAATCGGTGCTTGTGAATAGCGCTGTGAATAGCGAAGTGGCCAGGCAGCCAGCCAGAAAAGCTGCCTGCATGCTTATGCAGCGGCGTTTTGTCTTGCTGAATTGCTTTAGACCCATAGTCTAACCCGTGGCATTTTCCAAAATGGTGCTCAGTGCTTCCTTTGACGGTAGGCTGGGGGCTGCTCCGGCTCTGGTGCAGGCCAGGGCTCCGGCCGCGCAACCTTGTTTTACTGCCTGTGCTGCTGTGAGATTATCTGCCAACCCGGCTGCCATTGCTCCTAGGAATGCATCTCCTGCGGCGGTTGAATCTACTACTTTTACCTGAAATGAAGAGACGAACTGGTGGTTCCCTGCCTGTTCTACTATCAGAGCACCGCGAGCGCCAAGCGTCAAGACCACGGTCGCCGGTCCCATGGCTAAGAGTTTTTCTGCGCATCTGAGCGCATTCTCCTCAGTGTCAGGGTTTATGCCGGTAATGAGCAGTGCTTCCGTCTCATTGGGGACGATTATGTCCACGCAGCCAAGTAATTCTGCCGGAAGTTTGCCGTCTGCCGGTGCCGGAGCCGGATTGAGTATCACTTTTACACCGCTTTCCCGGGCTAGTTGTGCCGCCCTGGTCACAGTTTCTAAAGGAATCTCCAATTGCAGAAGCATGACTGCGGCATCGTCGAATATGGCTTTATTCTCTTCCACCAACTGGGGGCTTAGAGCGCCGTTGGCGTTGGGGATGATAACGATGACGTTCTCGCCGGCCGGTCCCACCCAGATATTGGCTATGCCGGTGCCGGTTTTATCGGTTCTCAGCATGTGGCGGCAGTCTACTTTGTTTTGTTGAAGGTTACCGAGAACAATGTCTCCGTAGTTGTCCTGGCCTAGAAGCCCAAGCATAGAAACCGAGGCTCCCAGTTTCGCCGCCGCCAGGGCCTGATTGTTGCCCTTGCCGCCGACGAAGTTGGAGAAACTGTCGCCTTTGATCGTTTCGCCCACCACGGGAAGTCTGGGTACGGTCAAAACCAGGTCCATGCTGAGGCTGCCTACTACAATCACGTTCTGGGACATTGAGGTTACTCCGACGAGTCTCTATACTAGTTTGGGTTGTTTTCAATTGTAATTGTGGCAGTAGCCCCAAGTGCTTTGACGGAGATAGAGTTTCTATAATGTCCCAGACTTTGACCGGAATAATCCGCTTTCATTCAGTGGGAGGCGCCGAAGTATTGCAGTACGAGCAGGTTCCCGTATCGGAACCGGCACCAGGCGAAGTGAGAATCAAGATTCTTTCCCTGGGATTGAACCGAGCCGAGGTCTTGCTCAGGCAGGGGCTTTATCTGGAAAAGCCTGTTTTTCCCTCCCGCATCGGCTATGAGGCTTGCGGCATAGTGGAAGCCATAGGAGAAGGCTGTGCTGAAGTCTTAGCCGGTACCGGTATTGAAATAGGCAGTAGGGTTAGTACCGTGCCCTGCTTTTCCCAGGTGAAGTACGGCGTTTATGGGGAGACCGCTGTAGTTCCGGCTCGCTCTCTTGTTGTCTGTCCGCCCAATTTGACTGATATAGAAGGTTCTTCCATCTGGATGCAGTATCTCACCGCCTATGGTGCAATCAAGATGCTCGGTGATGTGAAGCCTAAAGAGTATGTTCTTATAACGGCTGCTTCCAGCTCCGTAGGCTATGCTGCGATTCAACTTGTTAATAGAGAAGGGGCAATAGCCATTGCCACCACCAGGAGTGCAGCCAAAAAAGAGGCTCTTCTGAAAGCTGGTGCAGCACACGTCATAGTCACGGAAACTGAAGATCTGGTTGCAGAGGTTAAGCGCATAACTGCTGGTAAGGGCGCTTCCATTGTCTTTGATGCGGTAGCAGGCCCGATGATGTTGCCTTTAGCAAGAGCGGCTGCTTATGAGGCAAAGATCTTCATCTATGGTGCTCTTTCTCTTGAGTCCACCACCTTTCCTCTTCAATTGGCGTTGAAGCGTGGTTTGAGCGTTAGCGGCTATACAATGTTTCAGGTGGTGGATGACGAAGCGCGCTTTGCCCGTGCCAAAGAGTACGTGCTCGCAGCTCTTGCCGACGGCAGTTTTAAGCCGGTCATTGATAAAGTGTTTTCGTATGCTGAGCTAAGGCAAGCTCAAGAGTATATGGAATCAAATCAGCAGAAAGGGAAGATTGTGGTCGCTCTCACTTAGCTTAGATGTCTGTGGGCCAGCGGGTTTCAAGCACGGTGTCGATAATTCGACCAAGCCCGAAGGACATGGCGTAGAGAACCGGAATCGAACAGATACAGATGATTTCTTCCATTGCAAATAAGGCTCCCGGACACAGAGAGTAGAACGAGGCTTCAACCGAATAATGCCGAGGGGGTCCGCGTTCAGCACGCGGCAGAGCACAGCAGAGGTTAGCACTGCGGGGGTTAACGGTTTCTTTAGATTCCTGTACCTTACACAATAAGTTGGCAACAGGAGCTTGTCAAATGTTTTCCCGCTAATAATCTGGGGAAAATACGCAGCCTACTTTATTGTGAGCGTTCAGACCCCTTGTCGGGAACCGGCAGATGATTCAGGTGTTGGCTGTCGGCTGAGGAGCATGTGTCAGGAGTCGGCACCGGATGAATAGAAGCGGCGGCCGCTTTCTTTCATGGTCAGAAGCAACTTGCAAGGCGAGCGCTTGACGCCGCTGCCGGACATTGCATAAACCATTTCGATATCTTTGACCACGGCTTCGATGCCCAGATGGTCGCAATAGCGCAGTGGACCGCCCCGGAAGGCGGGATAGCCGGTGCCAACCACCAGAGCTAGATCCAGTTCTCGTGGTTTGCGCACCACCTTCTCTTCCAGGCAGCGGGCTGCCTCATCTAGCATGGGCATGAGGAGACGCTTCTGGATGAGCGTAACCTCTTCCGGACTGGGTTTCTCTTCACTGAGAGTGAGACCGTTCAGGCTCAAGAACTTCTCGTTTACATGCAGCTTGCGACCGCCTTCGTCCCAGACATAGAGACCCTGACCGCTTTGCTTACCGGTGAAGCCCTCGGCGGCGGTTCTGTCCATAGTGAGACCGGTTTTGAATCTTTCGCCGAAGGTTCTGTAGAGTTCCGAAGCCACCGAGAAACAGAGCGGTAGACCCAGTTCATCCAGCAGGGTGAAGGGACCCATGGGCAGACCGAACTGAATGGCTGCGTCTTCGATCCAGTTGAAAGGCACGCCGTCTTCCAGGAGCCGACCGGCTTCCAGAAGAACGCAGCAGAGAAGGCGGTTGACTAGAAAACCGGTGGAGTCTTTCACGCTTACCGGCGTTTTCTTCAGTGTAGTGACGAAAGAAAGAGCTGTGGCACTGGCTTTTTGTGAGGTACTGGGGTGGCTGATTACTTCCACCAGTTGCATTTTGTCTACCGGGTAGAAAAAGTGCGTACCGACGAAGCGGTCTGGTTTGTTGAGGTCTTGACCGAGATTGATAAGTTCCAGGGAAGAGGTATTAGTGGCGATGATGCAGTCATCTTTGACATGCTTTTCCAGTTCCGTCAGAAGTTCCCTTTTCTTGGTGGCATCTTCGACAATGGCCTCAATAACCAGATCGCAGTCGTTGAATATAGAGAAATCGTGGGAGGCTTGCACGCGGTTCTCTTCCGGATAATGTGCTTTGAATTCCTCGGCGCGAGCGGCACTTGAGGCTTTCACCTTGAAGGTCATCTCCGGGCAGTTATGCATGGCTTCCCTGATAATTTCCCGGGCCATGATGCCGGTGCCGGCCAGTCCCACTACTCTGGGAGGTGTCGGGCAATATTTCTGAGCAGAGCGCTCGGCGGAGCGGGTGATGAAATCTTGTGAGAAGAAGATTTGAATCAAATTGCTGGAGGTGGGATCTACAGCCAGTTCAGCAAAGGCGCGCGCCTCGTAATCGAGACCTTCCAGAATATCCTCTTTGAGCGCGTATTTAATAGCTTCAATGGCTTTCAACGGCGCCGGATAGTTGCCTTTGAAGCGAATGCGGAAGGAGCGCTCCATGGTGGCAAACAAGGTTTTAGCCTTCTCGGGCTTTTCTTCTTCCTTGGTAGGCTGTTCCGGTGCTGTGCCGTTAACCAGTTCCAGTGCCAGATCCCGGGCACGTTTGAAGAGGTCTGCCTGCTTCACTACTTCGCTGACTATACCCAGTTCCAGTGCCCGTGCGGCTCCTACCGCCTCAGAAGTGAGGATGAACTCGAGGGCATTACGCAGAGGAATCAGGCGGGGCAGGCGCTGAGTGCCGCCCAGACCTGGAATGAGACCGAGGCGCACTTCCGGTAGACCAAGCAAAGTGCTTTCGTGATCGGAGGCAATGCGGCGTGTGGCGGCCAGGGCCGCTTCCAGTCCGCCGCCCAGGCAAGCACCGTGCAGGGCTGCGACCACTGGTTTGCCCAGGGTAGCTAGTTCCTGGAAAACTTTCTGACCTTCGGATGAGAGGAAATGGGCCTGCTCGTAAGTCTTGAAACCGAGAATTTCGTGCAGGTCGGCGCCGTAGACGAAGTGGTCTTTCTTGGCGGAAGCCAGGAGTATGCCTCGAACTTTTGTGTCCTTCTTGAGCAGGTCGAGGATAATTTTTAGTTGGTCGAGGGTGCTTTGCCCGAGGACATTGGCGTTTTTGGTGCAGGCAAACCAGAGCCCGGCAATGCCGTTTTCGTCTAGATCGACATAGAAGTCTTCCGACTGGTGGAGCTTGGTGCGAGTGCTGCCGGGCGCCGGCTCATCCAGCGCGATGCTGGCGGTGCCGGGTGTGTTCTCTAGCTGCTTTTGCATTTTGTAGACTTCCGTTAGTGGTTTTATTTTAGTTTTCGGCGGTCAACTTGTAGCCGAATTTTACTGAGGTAGACAGCAATTGCGTGGGCAACAGGTGTGCTTCGACTTGCCCTGCTTCCAGTTCTTTCAACTGTTTTATCAGGGCGGCTGGTTCTTCCAGATACTTCTGCTCTGCGATTTCGTAGCCGGCCAGAGGCTGACCTTCGTGTATAAAGATAAGTGAGTCGGTATTCTTGCCATCGGCAGAATAGGTTATGCAGCCGGTTTCACCGGCAAGAGACATAGACATCAAAGATGTATCGAGATAGTCTCGCACAGTGGCACAATCGCTCTTGATCGGACAGCCGAGGAAGAGAGCCGACATGGAAAGCACTGCTGCTTGCGGCAGTTCGTAGACTTGTAAAAAGGTCTCGCCGTCAAGAATATCTTCGCGCATTAGCTCGATGGCTCTTTCTACCGCGAAGGTCTCGTGAGCGTCTTTGCGTCCGTAAATGGCGCCCACAATGCGACCTTCCACAATTAGCATGGCACTACGTGATTTCTTGGCTTCGTTTCTAGCTTTGATGCAACCGGTGAACTTGGCCAACTCCAACTCCTGCAAGAGTCGAGTGGTTTCTTCACTGGCGCATTTCAATTCGCGCAGCAACTTGCCCGAAACTGAAGGCATGATTAAGTCGACGGCGCGGCGTGCTTTCTGGGTGGAAGGATAGCTGTCCACCCAGATGGAAAAAGCATTTTCTGCGTCTGTGGCGGTGGATTTTTGAATTTTCTCGGTGGTACCAAGCATAAAGGCAAAGGTCATGAGGGCCCGGTTATTGTGCATGCAAACAAAGGTGGCCGGAACTGTTTGACCTATTTTCAGGGTGTCGGTGCTGGGCAAAAAGGCACGAATGTGATGAGCGGCATCTTTGTCGTCTTCCGAGGGCGGCACGCTGCTTTGAATGACGGCGCTGTAGCCGCCCGGCTCGATGCCCTCGACGCGGCAGATGACACATTGACCGGGACGATAGGGTCCGCTGTCGGTGTCGCCCGCTGGTTGCAGGTCTGCGGCGGTTGTCTGGGATGTAGCTAGCGGCGGTGGCGGACCGGGAAGGTTTGGCTGGGCTTGCTGCTCAGGCAGTTTAGCCTGCGCCGCAGTGGGCTTCTTCCCCTCTTTCTTGGATTTTTTCGCTTCTTTTGCCACGGTTTTTGCTCGGTTGAAGTTCGGTTTGTGAAAGAATCACCACTGATGACCGGCGCCATCTAATTGCCCGTGGCTTAGTTTATCATTTGCATTGTAGGCAGCGCTTCAGGCTGTTGTCAGAAGGGTGTAAAGTGCAACATTTGACGGTTTTTGGATTCATGCAGGCAAGAGATTGGTTCAGCCGAGTCTTTCTAGAATGCCTGCGGATGACCGCTGTCACTGCTCTTATGGGCTTCTCTATGTGCTGCTTGGCAGCCTGTGTGATTCAGGATGAATTTAAGGAGAATGCATCCAAAGACGGCAACTTGCAAGGCTTAAGAGTTTCGAAAGATTCTGTTGGGACCGCTCTGCTTGCCAAACTTAGCCCGGAGGATGTTGAGCCGGTGGCGGCCGAAGCCGACCGCCAACTGGTGGATGGTTGGATTTGCGGCAGGGATCCTCGTACTTTTAAGTCGCCCTATCGTACCGTTTCGCCGCGGGAGAAGGCTTTATTTGCTCTCGCCTACCGTGATTTTATCGCCGGTCGCGGGCAGAATTTGGGTCTTTCTCTCTCCACCTATATTCCTTATCAAGACCGTTCGCGCTTTGCCAGGCAGTACTGGGAGAAGTCGGCTTTGAAAGAGGAATTTGCAAAGGAGACTGAGAAGTATCAAATCTGCTGGATTCATGAATCACTTCTGGATGGTTCGGAATTAGTCTTCCGCGCCGCTGAAAGAAAGTTTGGGCAGAGCCTTGATTCGGCGCTGATTATGGCCCATGATGTGGAACAAAATATGGTGTCGAAATACATGGCTGATGAACGCACCGAAAGTTCCTTTGCCATGCAGTTCAAACCAAAGAGCGAGAGCGGTAAGAGCGGAAGTGCTCGCTAGAGTTTGCATCAGACCCCGGTAAAAGTCAGCATAAAGAAGGAAGAATTCAGTTTGTGACCGACAACAGGCAAAAGAGATTTTCAGAGAAGGAAGAAAGGGAGAAGCTCTTTCAGCGGCGCCTGGCGGAGCTGAGAGCGAAGAACAACCAGTTTCCCTGGGGGCTTTCCGAGTCAGCCGATTTTGAGATACCGGCAGAGCAATCCAAGCTGTTTGCCGATCGTTATATCGAAGATCCATCATTGACCGACGATGAAGTAGAGCGCCGGGCTCTATTAGACCTCAATTCTTTCAACTTCTGGACCTTCTATAAGCGCCTCAATTACGAAGTGAAGCGGGCCATTCGCTACAAGCGCCCCCTTTCTCTGCTCTTCGTTACCATAGACAGGTTGGCTCGCGTGGTGGAAAATCACGGGCTGAATGGAGAGAATGCCGTTATCCTGGCCTGCGGCAAAGTTCTTCTTGGTTGCGTGCGCGATGTTGATGTGGCCGGTCGTTGTCGTGACGACAGCTTTGGTATTATCTTGCCGGAAACTCCCCGTGCCGGGGCAGAAATAGCGGCCGAACGCATACGCACCCGTATGGAAGATTTGGGCGTGGATATCGGTTCCACTACTATTTTTTGCACCGTCACCGTGGGTGGTGCCAGCTTGGAAGAAGGACTCGATAAGCCGGATCAACTTATCGCTCTTACCGTGCAGGGGCTCAAGCAAGGGCTTTCAGCCGGCGGCAATTCGGTGCATTTTCCCGTCTCGCCTTAACGACGCTGCCTGGTTAAGCGGCTGCGTGCATCTTATTTTAGAGAATCCAACTTTTCTTTGGCCTTGGTCAGCCGCGGATCGCTCTTGTTTGCCAGCTCCAGGAAGGTAGTCAGCTCGGTGCGGGCACCGCTCGTATCGCCCAGCCTCTCCAGAGTGGTGGCCAGAAGGAAGTGCGCATCTGCATTCTTGGGATCTATTGAGGTGGTTTCTTGATAAATGCTTTTTGCTTCCTGGCAGTTGCCTTTCATAAGCAGAGCGGAGCCGAGATTGATTTTGGCTGAGACCAGTTTAGGATCTAGCTTTACCGCTTCTCGGGCGTGGGCCAGTGATTGGCTGTAGTTGCCGGCTTTGGCGAAGACATAGCTGAGTTTGTCGTGCATCTGGGCCGACTGAGGGAAGAGGAAAGTGCCTTGCTCGAGGAGGTTGATGGCCGTGTCGAAGTTTCCTGCTTCGATACATTTACCGGCCAGGGCACTTAGGATAATTCTGTCTCGGGGATTCAACTGATAAGCCATTTCGAGCTGCTTGATGCCTTCCTCTTCCTGACCGCTCTTGGTGAGGGCGCGGGCATAGTTGGCTCTGAACAGTGCGTCATTGGGCTTGAGTTCGATGGCTTTCTTATATTTGGCGCAGGCTCCACTCCAGTCGCCCTTGATGGCCAGCACGGCGCCCCAGTCGCCTATGGCGTCGGCATAAGTGGGGTCTACTATAGCAGCCGCTTCATACTCCTTCAGGGCTTCATCGAAATTACCGCTGCTGACGAAGTTGTTGGCTTTCAAATAGTGTGCTTCGGCTGCCACAAAGTTCATGACGTTTTCAGGAATTTCTTTTACTTCGCCGATGGTGGGGGCGCCCAATACGAGCGTGTTGCCCTGCCACTGGCTTTTCATGACCGGAGTTTGTTTCTTTTGCGACTGGTTGCCGGTCAGACCTGTATCGCTTTCCGTCTTGAGCCGGGCTTCGGCAAAGGCTTTCTGCAAATCCACCAGACCGTTCTGGGCTTTCAGAGCAGCGATCAGATTGGTAGAGAAGGAATTGCCCCAGGTCATTTGATCGGGCTTGCTGGAGGACATGATGATATAGCCCTTGCCCAGCGAAATTTTTTCAGGGTCGATGGCCTGCCCTTTGAAGAGCGCTTTTGCTCCTACCGTCAATTCGGCTGCACCACTGTAGGGTGATTCCAGCACCATGACGATACGGTCGGTTTTTACCTCTTGCTTGAGGGTGTCCATGAGGTTTTGCATGGAGATGCAAGTGGAGTAGACGTTATCGAGAGCACAGTCGTAAGCGCTCAAGTAGGTGCCACCATCAGTGGTGGGAAAGCCGTGGGTGCTTATAAAAACCACTACCAGATCGTCGGGACCGGCCAGGCTGCCAAGCCAGCCCTTGCCCAGGTTGGCTAGAATGTTCTGCCTGGTGGCATCGGCGTTTATGAGAGTTTTGACATGGGTTTCAGGGAAACGTCCGGCATTTGGATCTTTTAGATAGGCCGCGAAATTGCGAGCCGCTATATCCATTTTTGAGTCCATGCCGTTGAGGCGACTTTCCTTGAATTTGGCGGCGCCTATAACCACGGCCCACTTTTGTTTGATGGGTCGATTGGTGGCAGTAGCATTAGGATTGAGGTCTTGAATCTTGGTCCATTCTACGCCTGAGGCGGGCGCCGACATATTGGTATTGTCGGCCGCTGATACGGGTCCGGCACCGCAGCAGAGAACTACCTGCGCCGCCATAAATATCAGGCTTAGACTTTTTGCAAGTTGCATACCGCTTCTTCCTTTTAGCTGTTTTTCGCTTTACTGGTGGGCCAGGGCAACATCTACAGCCAGCATACCGGTGGGATCGTTGAAGACTACTTTCACCAGGCTGCCGGTGGCTTGTTGAGCAGAATTATTTTGAGCAAGTTTTTCGTTGTTGCCAATTTGGTCGGGCATAATTACCGGCGTTGGATCATCCCAGGAGAGCTGCATACGCGTAGGGACAAGATCTTTGGCTCCGGTCATGTCGTTGGAAACGAAGGCCGTCAGGTGCGTAGGCGGGCTCAGTTCCGTTTCGCTGGCAACTTTATGACGTGAGAAGAGCAAGCTTACTTTCTCAATTCCTGGTGTGTTGTCGAAGGTCAGCCATTCCTTATAGGGAAGTGGATAATCAGTGCCGGCGTTGAGGAAGTTATTTTCACCGTTTAACTTGGAGGGGAAGAGCAGGGCTTTTTTGCCGCTGGAACTCTGCTTCATCATGATGTAGGCGTAGCCGTCGGTCTGGGGGATGACGTGAAAACGGATGGCATCCCCTGACTTGAAGGCAAGTTTGTTGTTGCAACGGTAAATTTTTCCGTCACGGTAGAGTTCGATCCAGTATGAAATAGCCGGTGAGTCGCTGGTGATTGTGGGTTGCGGCGTCACCTTGCCCGGCTCTGCTTTTACTTTAACGGCTGGTGCCAGTGCCACCTTTTCAGGCTCCTGCTTCACTTTCTCAGGTTCGCTTGTGGCTGGCGTTTCCGCCACGGCGGCGCCTTTGTTTATGACCGATTTATCAAGCCATTTGGTGATGAAGCTCACATCGTCTTTGCTGAACTGCCCCTCTTCGAAGATCAGGTGTTCGGCTGAGGTGGAGAGCACCAGGTCTTTATTGGGTGTGGCCAGTGAATCGAAAAGTTTCCAGGTACCAGCCGGTCTTACCAGTTTGTCCTTGCAGCCCTGAATGAAGAGCACCGGGCAGGATTTGATCTGTCCTGCTCGATCGAAGTTGGCTTCCATGAAGCGCTGAAAGGCGATCAGTTCGTTGGGGCTGAGTTTGGTTCTGGCCAGCGGATCACTGGACCAGCGCTTGCGCAGATCTTCTTTCTTGGTGGCTCTGCCTATGACCATGGGGCCAACATCGATGGGCTTGTCGAAGCCCCCGAAGAGGGCATGGACGCCGATTTTCAGTCCGGAGTCGACATTGCTGAAGCGGTCGCCGGCCGGCACTGAAGAGATGACGCCGTCTATGAGTGTGGGGTTTAAGGCGGCGGCATGAATGGCAATGGCACCACCCATGGATTCGCCCAGTACAATCACGGGCAGAGATGGATGCAGGCGCCGAATCTCCGTGAGAGCTCGCTTGATGTCGTCGAGGGCACCGGGAAAATCCACCTGTGCCTTGGGATCTTTCTGGGCATAGCTGCCGAAGCCGCGGATATCGATGGCATAAGTAACTATGCCCTGAGGAGCCATGGTCTGACCGAGCTCTTCATAGACGCCTTTATGCAGACCCAGACCATGCACACAGAAGAGAACAGCTCTGGGCTGTACCCGGTCGTCCACCCAGCGGATACAGGGAATCTTCTCCATACTGCTGGATTTGATGCGTTTGCCGCTTTGAGCTATTGCTTGTCCAGGCAAGAGCGAGGGTAGAGAAACCGTCAGAGTCATCAAAGAGACAAGTGTAAGGATAGTCTTACGTCTGCGGGTATTCATGTTTTCCTCAGTCATTTGTACAGGGTACATTGCAACTAATTTTGTCTGATGCCGCCGAAGTGACGACTTTCTTTACTGGTCCAAGTCAGACCTACGGAGACCAGACTGAAATTAGGCTTGCCTGAACAAGCATTATATTCCGAATCTTATTTATTGCTTTGCACGCATTATTGCTTAGCTCGCTCCGGCCGGCTCCGAGTCTCTGGCTGAGTCTTCCGCATGCTCAGATTCAGATTCAGAGGCAGCTTCGCCAGCCCCTTCTGCTTGCTGCGCGCCACCGGCCTGTTCAGCCTTTTCCGCTTCTTCTTTGGCTTTGGCTTCTGCCTCTTCCTTTAATTTTTCATCGGTTTTATGGCTTCTGTACTGATTGGCTTCCTGGTCCATTACGACCAGGTGTCCACGCAGTTGATCCATGGCTTCGCGGGCTTCTTTCTCATCATTGTCACCGACGTTCTGTTTGAGCTTGGCGATGATGCTGTGGGCTTTGTCTTTGGTGTCGTCCGTCAGGGCTTCGGCGTTCTCGCGGACGTGCTTTTCTACAGTGTAGATCAGTCCGTCCACTTCGTTGCGGAGGTCGGCCATGGCTTTCACTTTCTGGTCTTCTTCAGCGTTGGCCTGGGCTTCTTTCACAAGGCGGTCGATATCTTCTTTGTTCAAATTGGTACTGGCAGTGATGGTTACTTTCTGCTCCTTGCCGGTATTGAGGTCTTTGGCCGATACTTGCACAATGCCGTTGGCGTCGATGTCGAAGGAAACTTCGATACGCGGTACGCCGCGGGGAGCAGGTTGAATACCGTCGAGACGGAAGTTGCCCAGTTTTTTGTTGTCTCTGGCCATAGAACGCTCACCTTGATAGATGTAGACGTCCACAGCATTCTGGTTATCTTCGGCGGTAGAGCACATCTGGGTTTTATGGCAGGGAATAGTGGTATTACGCTCTACCAGCTTAGCGAAGATGCCGCCCATGGTTTCAATTCCGAGGGAAAGCGGTGTCACGTCCAGGAGTACCAGGTCGTGTACTTCTCCGGCCAGGACGCCGGCTTGCAGAGCAGCGCCTACGGCCACTACT
>JACRFZ010000016.1 GCA_016212515.1 Candidatus Melainabacteria bacterium | reverse complement strand
CAGTGCTAGAGAGTGCCTGAGCGGCCGCCGTCTGTACTTGCCTTCTTGAGCGCTTGACGTTGCTTTCAATGGTAATCCCTCGAACATCTAGGTGATCAGTCGTGCTCACAGTTACTATGAAAGTATTGAGGAGCTTAAGTCAAGAATAGTTCCGTGGTGTCCATAATATAAGCTGTTTCCATGGGAGTACAATATCGGTTTAGATTGTCGCCCTAGTGCTATGTTAACTGAGGACCCATGATAAAGACCACCAGTAATTATAAAAGCGTTCTTTGTCTTTTGACAGGTTGCCTGTTTCTCGTGTCGAGCCCGGCGCCGGCCCAGAATAGCGGCACTACCGCCACCGGCAGTTCTATTGACGATCTTCTAGATCGTGCCACAACCAAGGTCTTCAGCAAATTCAAGGGTAAAGTGCCTGCCGATTTGAAAGACAAGGTTATGAAGGAAATCAACCGCCAGGTGGGCAAGCAGGGGGATTCGACGGCACTAATCGATAGGGTTAATGCCCAGTTGCCTGAGGCTCTTAAAAACAGGCTGCCCGACCAGGTCTTGAGTAAACTCGCCGGCGTCAAAATGAACCGAATGGAAGGCTTCAGTTACTGGCCGGGCTTGACTGATCAGGCTCATCTCATGAGTCTTTACAAGCCCGCTCAGGGTTCCAATTTCCCGCTCATCATTTATGTGCATGGCGGGGGCTGGACCAATCGTCCGGCCGCTAGAAGTCAGCCGTCCTGGCTCGGTCAGGCTGTTAAGCGAGGTTACGCCGTTTGTCTGGTCAATTACCGGCTCGCGCAGGAGAGTCCCTTCCCGGCTCAGATGGAAGATTTGAATACGGCCCTGCGCTTTATCAAGGCCAATGCCTCCCGCTTTGATATCGATGCCGGTCGAATTGGGCTCTGGGGTACCTCTGCCGGTGGGCACCTGGTTGCTTTGATGGGTACTTCCGCCAGGGTTTCAACCCTGGATATGGGCGCCAACGACCGTTCTTTTTCAAGAGACGTGAAGGCTGTCTGTGATTTCTGCGGTCCGGCAGATTTGTATGCCCTGGCCACGGATAACAGCCCTGGCAGAACCTGGGATACTTCCTCTGCGGTTTCGTCATTGAGCATTTTCCTGAGCGGACCTGCTGCTCAGAATAAAGCCAGGGCTGATATGGCCAGCCCAATCTCCTATGTCTCAGGTCTTTGTCCGCCCATCTTGATTGTGCACGGTAAAGCGGACACTATTGTGCCCTTTTCTCAAAGCGAGAAGTTTGCCCATGCCCTGCAAGCGCGAAATGCTCCGGTAGAGTTTGTTGCTCTTGACGGGCAGAGCCACGACATTGAAAAGGGGGGTAATATCGATACCGCTCTTAATTTCTTCGACCGCCGCTTGAAGAATTAAGCGATTTGCTAAGGTAGGCGGCTTTCTGCTTTGACAAAATGTTCTATCTACGCTGAGCAGTGCGAAACAATTCATAGAGGATTAAAAAATGCGCTTTACGTCCCGAGCCTTTGTTCCCCTTTCTCTTATGCTTTTGCTCTCGTCGCCGTTGGCCGGTCTGGCCAAAAGCGATGCAAAGACCTCTGCCAGGGCTGAGTCTCGTGCCGAGAAAAGCCCGTCCCGGCCGGACGGACCCCAGGCCGGCGCTTCCACCGGGATAGCCATCACCGTCTACAATCAAAATTTCGGACTGGTCAAGGACATTCGTTCGGTGGATTTGAAGGAAGGCATCAATAATCTGCGCTTTGATGATGTGGCTGCCGCTATTGATCCGACTACAGTTAGTTTTACTTCTTTGACGGCACCGAATTCGGTGGTGGTGCGCGAGCAAAATTATCAGTACGACCTTATGGATGTAGGAACGATTCTTTCTAAGTCCGTTGGCAAAGAAATCAAAATTCGACAGTATCTTTCCGGCGGTGCCGTGCATGAGATTACCGGCACCCTGTTAAATCCGCCTCTGGTGACCATTTCGGACAGTAATGGCAATGTCTCTCAGCGCAGCCAATCGATAGTGCTTAAAACCAATAGCGGTGTGGTTGTAGGAGCCCAGGGCGAAGTAGAACTGGCGGAGTTGCCGGAAGGGCTGGTTCCCAAACCTTCTTTGCTGTGGAAGTTGGAGGCTGACAAAGCCGGAACCCATAAGGCGGAGATCAGCTACCAGACTCAGGGCATGAACTGGAAGTGCGATTACGTAGCGGTTGCCAATGCCGATGACTCGGCTTGCGATCTGACTAGCTGGGTTACCCTCGACAATAAGTCTGGCACAAGCTACAAACAGGCGGCTCTCAAGCTGATGGCAGGTGATGTGCACAAGGTGCAGAATGCGGTTCCCAGACCGAGCGGCGTTATGTATAAGTCACTAGCCATGGCCGGGTCTGCCGCGCCCCAATTTTCGGAGCAGTCTTTCGCCGAGTATCACCTCTATAGTTTAGCCGGCAAAACCGACGTCAATAACAATGAAACCAAACAGTTGACTTTGTTCAATGCTGCTTCCGTGCCGGTCAAAAAACTCTATGTTTTCGACAGTGCTTCCCCGGTTGGATATTACGGACGAGGAGGTCAGGAAAAACAGAAGGTTAACGTCAAGCTGGAAGTGTCCAACAGCAAGGAAAATAATCTCGGTATGCCCATGCCTAAGGGCAAGGTACGTGTTTATAAGAGAGACCAGGACGGCGCCATGCAGTTTGTCGGTGAAGACCTCATCGATCATACTCCTAAGGATGAAAAGGTAAGGCTTTACATTGGTGATGCTTTCGACCTGGTGGGTGAACGTAAGCAGACCAGCTTTCAGCATCCCTCCCAGCGTGTTCAAAAGCAGAGTTTTGAGCTTACTCTGCGTAACCACAAAGAAAAAGAGGTGACAATCACCTGCGTTGAACACGCTTACGGCGACTGGAAAGTATTGAACCCCAGCCAGCCTTTCACTAAGAAAGATAGCCACACCTTCGAATTCAACGTCAAGGTGCCGGCCAACGGCGAGTCAAAAGTAACCTACGATCTTGAGATTCGTTATTAAGTAGGTAAATCTAAATCTGTTTGAGCCTAAGCATTTGAGTACCAGGTTAAGGAGATGTCCATGTTGAGAATTAGAAACGGTAATGCCCTCGGTGCCATCCTGGCCCTATCTTCTGCGCTCGTGCTTTCGGCAAAGGTACTGGCTCAGGAAGTTTCCGCTTCTAAAGATGTGGCGATTACCGTCTATAACCAGAATTTCGGGCTGGTCAAAGACACCCGTGAAATCAATCTGAAAGGCGGCATCAATTTTGTGCGCTTCGAGGATGTGGCGGCAGCCATCGATCCGACTACGGTGAGTTTCACCTCTTTGACGGCACCCAATTCGGTAGCAGTAAGAGAGCAGAACTATCAATTCGACTTGATGGATGAAAGCACTATTCTGGCTAGATCACTTGGTAAGACAGTGAAGTTTCGCCAGTATCTTTCGGGTGGAGCAGTTCGTGAAATTACCGGTACTTTGCTTTCCAGCCCCTCCGTCACTGTGGCTGATAGCAATGGCAATGTTTCCCAACGCGGACAGTCGATAGTTGTGAAAACCGGAAGCGGTATTATAGTTGGTGCTTCAGGCGAATTGGAGATCGCCGAGTTGCCGGAAGGACTGGTGGCAAAGCCTTCTTTGCTCTGGAAACTTGAGTGCGATAAGGCCGGCGCCCATAATACGGAGATCAGCTACCAGACCCAGGGCATGAACTGGAAGTGTGACTATGTAGCGGTGGCTAATGCTGATGATACCAGTTGCGATCTGACTAGCTGGGTGACCATCGATAACAAGTCCGGTGCTACCTACAAAAACGCTGCTCTCAAATTGATGGCCGGCGATGTGCATAAAGTGCAGCAGCCCAGCGCTCCTCCTATGATGGAGCGGGCCATGGCCATGGATGCAGTGGCGGCCGAACCGCAGTTTTCCGAGCAAAGTTTTGCCGAGTATCATCTTTATAGTTTGAAAGGCCGCACTGATGTGCGGGACAATGAAACAAAGCAATTGACGCTTTTTAATGCCTCGGCCGTGCCCGTCAAGAAGCTCTATGTGCTCGAAAGCAATAACAGCTACTATGGCGGCGACGGACAACAGAAGCAGAAAGTAAATGTGAAACTGGAGCTGGCCAACTCCAAAGACAATAATCTCGGAATGCCGTTACCCAAGGGCAATGTGCGCGTTTATAAGAAAGACCAGGATGGCGCCCTGCAGTTTGTTGGTGAAGACGAAATAGATCACACCCCCAAAGACGAGAAAGTGCGAGTTTATATCGGCGATGCTTTCGACATCGCTGCCGAGCGGGTGCAGACAGGGCAGCAGCAGATTTCAGAGAGAGTGCAACGTCAAAGCTACAGTATCAGCCTGCGCAATCACAAGAAAGAAGCAGTTACAGTAACCTGCGTCGAGCATGCCTGGGGAGATTGGAAAATCGTCAATTCCAGTATGCCTTACACAAAGAAAGACTCCCACACATTCGAGTTCAATGTGAAGGTTGCTCCCGATACGGAAGAAAAACTGACTTACACAATCGAAATTAAATAATAGGCTTAGCTTCTTAGGCTACGATTCTGTCGAGCAGGTTGTCGAGAACCAATTGGGCGGCGCCGATGATGCCGGCCAGACCTTCCAGTTCGGATTTGTGCAGTTGCAGGTTGTCGCCTATTCTCGGCAAGACTCTGTCTACTACCATTTCGGTCAAAAGCGGGAAGTCCACGCAATCGGCCAGTCCGCCCGTGACCACGAAGACGTCTGGGTCGAGAATATGGGCCAGGCTGGCTATTCCGGCGGCGATATGTTCATGCCACATGTGCAGGATGCGCTGCGCGACTATGTCACCGCTTTTAGCGGCGGCGACTATGGCATGGGTGGTCAGTGCTTCCGGGTCTTTTGCCAGTGGAGTTTGATCGGCGTTAAGACCGGCCAGAATGTCTCTGCCGGTGGTGACAAGACCACGACCGGAGCCATAGGCTTCCCAGCAGTCGAAAAGTCCGCAGGTACAAAGTCTCTTGTTGCCCAAATTGAGGCGCATGTGTCCGACTTCGCCGCCGCCCCAGTGGGCTCCTCTAAACATTTTTCCATTGATTACCAGACCGCCACCGATGCCGGTGCCAAGAGTGACGGTGCAGACGCAGTTGGAATGCATCAGCCCACGGGCGCTGGCTTCACCGTAGGCTGCGGCGTTTGCATCGTTGTCTACGTGAACCGGCAGCAAAATCTGCGTTTCAATGACACGCTTCAGGGATGTTCCAGTCCAGCCAGGCAGATTGCCGGTGGAGCCGATGATATCGCCGGAATTGCAGTCGACGATACCGGCTGTGGCTATGCCTACGCCGGCTATGCCCATGGGGGAAACGCCTGTCACCTGCTGGCAGTCAGCCTGAAAACCTCTAACCAGATCAATAATGCCTTCGATGATGTTCTCGGCACCGGTGGGCGTGGCTATTTGCCTGGGCTCTGAAACGACGCGCCCCTCTTTCACCAGGGCCGCTCTGATTTTGGTGCCGCCCAGATCTACACCCAGGGCCGGGAGGCTGTTCTTAAGAAGGTTGTCTATGCTTGAGCTTTCCAAGTGTTCTGTCCGCTGATTAAAGGGATAGTTTAAGTGTGTTTCATTCAGCCCCGTAGAACCGGGGTTCTGGAGAGAGTATTTTAACGGCAAAGACGTGAATTCCAAACTTTCTATAGTCCGCTTAAGTTACCGTGGTCGGCTGTACCCTTCAGCACCAATTTGTTGAATGGAATAGCCGAACCATAGAGTATGTCGAAGCCGACGCGATTTTGTCCACTGATCATATCTCTAGTGATCATGAGCTTCAGATCTTCGGGGCCAATAACGGCTGAAATGGTCTTGGCGTAAGGAACTTTGGCGTTCAGGTTGTAGCCGTAGCCGCCGCCTACGGTGAGCCATTTACTAAGCTTTACGTCTCCGGATATGTACATGGACTTTTGACCCTGGACGAAGCGGTCGAAGTAGAATGGTGAACTCCCCCTGACAGCCGACTGTGTATAACCGACCTGGAAGTGCAGGCGGTTCAATCTGGTGTCGATGGAGGGACCACCCTGGAGTAATGCCCGGGCGTCGCCGGAGGAATAGGCGCTCAGCCCCATACCGCCGAAGAGAAAGCCCTTGGTGCCGTACTTCTCGTTGCCGATGGCAAAAAGAGGTTGGGTGGTGACGGAAATTTGCTCCTGCAGCCTGAAAGCCGAAGGTTGAGTTGTAACGGTGGTGGGTCCACCGTATAGTTCGGCCATGCCCGGAGTTGCATTGATAAGCTGCGGATTATCTCTGGCCCAGCCGCCGGAGGAGCGGAAGTTGAAACCGGTGATGTAGGGCAGCGGGCTGGGAACATATTTGTTGTTTACCAGTTCCACGATCATGTTCGGACGTCTGAAACCGTTCATACCGTCAGCCATAAAGCGATTGACGCCGGCCTGCAGGAGGGTGTTTTTGGTGAGGTTCGATTTGAAATCGGCTACAAAAAGGTTGGAAACGGAGCCATAAGCAATGTGGGAGCTGAACTTCTTGTTGCTGAAGCCTACCTGCCCTGATAAGCCTATGCCGCTACCATCCGTGGTGCCGGAGGTACTGCGACCACCGAGCTGAATCATTGGTGCCCAGTTTAAGACGCCGGTCTTGCCCACGGCGGTGTTGAAGCTGGGACCGATGTTGATGCCGCCCGACTGAATGTTACTGGTGAACATCGGTGAGACGGGGAAGCGAACATTGGTTTCGGTACCGACGGTGGTGACAAACTTGGGTACCGGGACGTTGAAATTACCGAAGCAAATTTTGCCACCGAATACGGTGAGGTTGCCACTCTCTTTATAGCGCTCGTAGACCATTTTACGAGCTTTGAAAGTGTAGCTCTGCTTGCCGAGGAAGAGGTCCGGGTGTCTGGTACGATCAATAAGGTCTTGTCCGGTACTGAGGGTACCGAACATGACGTTTTTGCCCATATGGAAAGCTTTGGGCAAGGTCATGGTGCCGTTCTTGAAGGACATGCCTTCTCTTGTGCCGTAGCCGGTGCGGGCGATGACCTGGGTGCCTTTGACCTCGGTGTCTGGGCTGGTAATAAGGTATTCGTCGTTGGTGACGTTGAACTTGAAGGCGCTGCCGGTGGTCAATTGACCATCTCTCAGGATTTTGACATTGCCCCTGGCATCGATCATTTGCGTGTTTTGATCGTAGAGGATCATGTCGGCTTCCAGTTTGGAATTCTGTCCGCCAATCACGGCGACGGCATTACCGGTGCCCAGGAAGGTGTTCTTCTCCTGGTCGTATTCGGTATCATCGGCAACAATCTGGATGGTGCCTTTCAGGGTTGTATCTTCGTTGACGGCGCTGTCGGTTTCGGACATGCGCAGGTCGTCTTCCGAGGCTTCCGCTTCCAGTCTGGTAGAGGCGTCGGCGCCCTCGGCCGTGATGCGCGTGGTTTGCTCTTTGAGCTCAGTGGTTTCCAGGTCGTCGAGCTTGGGTTGCTCTACTTTTAGCTCGTTTATCTCACCGGCATCGGTATGCAGAGAGGAACTTGGTTCAGATTTGCTTGGGCTTGGCTGCCTTGGCGGCTGCGCTTGACTGCCGGTGGACTTTACCTGACTGGGTAGTTCTTTCTCATCGTCGGTGAGAGCCGTATCGTCAATTTTGGGCGTGAGGGGAAGCAGCAGAGTGCTGTCAGGCTTGCTCTTGCTGCTGGCAGCCAGGGCGGCTGTGGGAGCCAGTAGGGCCAGTGAGCAGTTTGAGAGCACTGCCAGTGTGAGGACCAGGCTCATCAGTTTGACCCTGCCGGAGCGTTGACTCTGAAGTTGTTTTCTATTACCAGCGCCAGCCAGTTTGAGCGGTTCTTTTGACCGCTTTTCGCTTATTTCTTCAACGCACACTGGAGTTTGAGTTGGTCTTTTCACTGTTTGACTGTGACCTTGGCTTCCTTTTCTGTGGGTTCCCTTCGCCGAAGCGGTTACCGCTTGGCTTCATTCATCGTTTGAACTAAGGCTTTAGGACGATTCATCCACCTGCAGGTTCCCCGAGAACCGGATGACTATTAATCATTATTCTCTCAATTGTCTCAGCATTGTCTCAGCAAACTCGCACTGTCTTTATTACATGTTTAGAAGGTCAGCTTGAGACTTCGGGCTCAGAGCAACTACTTTATAACCTGGCTGTCAGGAGCGCAACTGCTCCCCTCTCACGATGACGATTTGTTCTACTATTTCAATCCAGCACTTAGGTGGGATAATATTCACTCTTAGCACGGTGGAACGCCCACGAGCTTTGGTATGACGCTAGTAGTCAAGAGAGAGCCTAAACTTTCCCTAAGAAATTGCCTTTATTGTTTTTAAAGCAATGTCTCCCGGATATTAACAAGTTGCATTTCAATAATTGCATTTAAGGCTCCCTTATGAGTGAATGACCCTGGGAGTAACCGATGAACCCTTTTATCTTCCAGTCTCCAACCAAGGTCCTCTTCGGGGAATACACAACCACCGGTTGTGCTGATTTGCTTTTGGAGTTAGGCGCTAAAAGACCGCTTTTGGTGGCAGATGGGTTCTTGCTGGAAAGCGGCATGCTTGATCCCATGATCGATAACTTACGCGGTCTGGGTGAAGAGCCATGTATCTTTGCCGAGGTGCCCTCCGATTCAGACGTGGCCTGTGTGGATAAAGCGGCGCAGTTTGCCCGCGAGCACGGCTGCGACAGCATAGTAGCGGTAGGCGGTGGTTCGGTCATCGACACCGCGAAAGTAGTAGCTATTTGTCTCACTCTTGGCGGTGACCTGCTCGATTATCAGGGTTTGAACTGTATCGAGCGTAAGCTGGTGCCGCTGGTGGTGGTGCCTACCACTGCCGGTACCGGTTCCGAAGTTTCCTTCGTAGCCATGATTAAGGACAAAAAGGAAGGCAAGAAGCTTCTTTTCGGTAGCCCTTATCTGGCACCCGATGTGGCTATGCTTGACCCGACCTTGATCTTGTCTTTGCCCCCCAGGTTGACTGCTGCCACCGGAATGGATGCTATCACCCATGGTATTGAAGCCTTTGTCGCCTCCGGTACCTTTTCAGTGGCTACAGATGCTCTCTGCCTTGAGTCTTTGCGCTTGATGTTCCGCCATTTACCCGAGGCCTTCAGCCGCGGTGATGATATGGAGGCTCGCTCCGCCACCCTGGTGGCCAGTACCATGGCCGGTATTGCCTTCACCAACTCAGGTGTAGGAATCGTCCATGCCCTGGCCCATTCCGTCGGTGCCAAATTCGGCACACATCATGGTATGACCAATGCCGTGCTCTTACCATTTGGTATGGAATTCAACATGGAGCAAGCCGAGCAACGGTTTGCCCGTATCGCTGATTATGCACTGGCTGCCGACTGCCTGGAGTTTTCCGGTAAGACTGATTCATACAAGGCGTCGTTTTTACTGGATAGAATCAGGAGTTTGCTGGTGGAATTCTCTCTGCCCAGGAGCCTCAAGGAACTGGGTTTGCCTGAGCTGGATGATGACGTGCTGAACGAGCTGTCATGTATGGCCGCCTCTGATCCTGCAATAATGTTCAATCCCAGGGAAACCACAGACGAAGATTTGATAGAAATCATAAAGAGGGCGTATTAATGGCTGTCTTTTCCAGCACCGAAGAGCTACATCGCATCATGGAAGACCTCTGGAACGCCATTAAGAGTGACGAGCAAATGGCCGGACAACTGCTTGCTTCCAGACTGATTGTGCAGTTTCACTATCGAGAGCCTGAAGGTCGACTGACCATAGACTGTTCGGATGGTGTGGAGATGAAGATTCACTCCGGTGAATGCGAGAAGAAGCCGATTGTGGAGATGTTCATGAAGTCGGACGTGGCTCATGAATTCTGGCTCGGGAAAGTGAATGTGCCCATGGCTCTCTTGCAAGGCAAGATTGTATCCAAGGGACCTGTCAGCAAGGCCCTGGCACTTTTACCTGCTCTGAAGCCGGCCTATCCCATGTATCCCACCGTCATCAAGAATAACGGTTTGAAAGTCTCAGTCTGAGCCCGGGCTCTCAGATTTAGTACCCCCCTTTGGAAACACTGAACGTTGACAGACTCTTTAACCGCTGAGATGAACTCCAATCATTGCTTGCTGACCATTGGGGAGTTGGTGGTTGACTGGATTGCCACCAGTAAAGGCGCCTCCTGGTCCAAGCCTGATACCTTTTTGAGATCCCCCGGCGGCAATGCCGCCAATGTGGCTACAGCGTATGCCAGGCTGGGCGGACAGTCCCGGCTGGTGGCCAAAGTGGGGAGCGACATCCATGGTCGCTACTTGCTGGAAACTCTCGGTGATTCCGGCATTGATACGCGCTTTATTTTCGAGACCAGTCGCTATCCTACGGCTCAGTGCTATGTCCTGACCGGGGAAGACGAAGAAAACATCTTCTTCAACTGGCCTAAGCCCAATGCCTGCCATCAACTTACCGTGAAGGAACTTTCACCGGACATGTTTGAAGGTGCTTTTGCCTTGCATGCTACAGGTATTTCACTTACCGTGGAACCTCGCAGCCACTTTGTCATTGCGGCTATGCGGCGGGCTAGAGAGCTGGGTCTCTTAATTTCCTTCGATGCCGGCTTTCCATATGGCGAGGGCGAACTGGCTAGAAAGCTGACCAGAGAAGCAATGTCTCTCTCTCATATGATCAAGGTCAATCTACCTGAACTTATTTATTGGCTTGGCAGAAGCAAACATGAAGTGCCGGTGGCAGACTTAGCCAAGTCTCCCACCAAGCCCGGTCATCTGGATATTCTCCTCTCATATAGTCGAGACCTGATGAACCAGACCGGGGCTCAGGTGGTTTTGTGCACGCTTGGGGCCCACGGCTCCATTGTTGTCACCGACCAGAAAGAGAAGTATTACGAGCCGCTGCGGGTGAAGTCGCTGGCCGGAGTTGGTGCCGGTGATGCATACGTGGCCGCCGTTCTTTATCAGTTGTCCGGCAATTATCAAAAGCTGTTAGCTCTTCCGGACGGGCCCAGGCGTCACTCGGTACTCTTGCCGGCTAAGATGCAGGCTCAGGCGCAAAAGGCTCCGGTAGATACAAGCGTGCGTCCTTCCGACATATTGGAACTGGACTGGGACCAGGTGGCCGTCTTTGCCAATGCCACCGGCGCCCTGGCTACTCGTACGGTCAGTGCTTCGGCCGGTCTGCCGAACTGCGCCGAGGTGGCTGAGCTCTTGAGCAAAAGGTAGTCTGCAATACAAAAACGCCGGATTTTCCTCCGCGGTACTTCAAATACGTATATACCGGCCTTGAAATTGCGTTGGAAGGTGCTAACCTGCAACTCTCCCCTAAACTCATTAGAGTTATATTTCGCGAAAATTCAGGTATCTGCCATGGAAGCCATACAAAACATATTCGGTCTTTTCCACGAGATGGCTCTGTTTGCCGTTATTTCCCTGGTAGTGACCGGGATTACGGTGACGGCTGTTTTATTTAAGGTCTTCAAAAGCGACTTTGCCCAATTCGACCCTTAAGCTCATGAACCTCAGGGGCTGAGTACTTTGTCGGCGGCGAAGAGATATTCGCAAATGGCGAACATATTAGTGATCTGTTCGGTTTTCACTTTCTCTTTCAGTCCGTAATAATCCAGACATAGTCCACAGGCCAGAACTTCCACCCCTCCCTGGGCGAGATCGCTTAGAACTTTCTGGTGTGGGCTCTGGGGGTCCATCAGTTTGACGCCGCTATTAGCAAGAAGCACAGCTCTTACTTCATGACCACTCTGGTGCACGGTTTGAAGAAAGACGTTGAGTAAATTCAAGCTGAAGTCATGATCCTTTTCCAGGCTGGCGCTATTTCCCTGCCCGAAACTATCCTTGCTGATGAAGATAATGGTGCCGCCTGCACCATCCCTGGTAGCAGCCGTACTGGTCTGGTGTTTGGTTTCGACAGTGCCGGTCTGGTCTTTGGAAATAAGCACCTTGTGATGACCATTTTCTCGGGTGCTCTGGAAATGGAGATTCTGGGAGCGAGCCAACCTGGCCAAATTCTGCACACTCACTTCCGAGTCCACCAGCGCTTCCACTTCCTTGACGTCGGCTTGATCTACAACTTTCTTGGTCTTCAAGACCGGCTCCGGGCAGGTCAATCCTCTTAAGTCCAGTTGCTTTTTCATTTTCTTCTTCCTGGTTGGAACCGAGCTATTTGCATCAGTTCATGGTGATATCGATGTGACCGGGGATGCCTTCAAGAAATTGCCCGATGATGGTAGCGGCCACGCCACTGCCGTTAAGCGCCTTCAGGCAGGCCTCGGCATGTTCGTCGGCTACAGCAAAAATCAGCCCGCCGGCTGTCTGCGGATCGTAAAGTAGATCGGTAAACTCGAGGGGGAAATCCTTTATATAGGATACGTTTGTTTCGAAGGACTTGCGATTGCCGTAGGCTGCGGCCGGCACCAGACCTTGCCTGGCGAATTCCAGGACCCCAGGCAAGAAGCGCAAGTGTTTAATATTGATGGTCGCGGATACTTTACTGGCCTTGGACATTTCTTGTATATGTCCAATTAAACCGAAGCCGGTAATGTCGGTGCAGGCATGTATATAGTGGCTGGTATTGGTGCCCAGGTGCGCCAGGGCATCGATGGCTCTATCGTTTAGCGTGGTCAGGCTTGAGACCAGCATGCCCTTTGTGTCGTCATCCAAAAGACCGGCTTTGAGCGCTAAAAGACCGACTCCGGTGCCAAGAGACTTGGTCATCACTATTTGATCGCCGGCTCGGGCACCACTATTGGTGAGCAGCTTCTCCGGATGCACGAAGCCGGTTACCGAAAGTCCGTAGAGTACTTCAGCGCCCTGAATGGAATGGCCACCAGCTATGATGGCGCCGGCTTTCTCTACCTGGTCGGCGCCGCCTCTGAGAATTTCCGCGGCCGTACTGAGGGGCAGATCGCAGGTGGGAAAGACAAGCATGGCCAGAGCCAGGGTTGGTTTTCCTCCCATGGCATAGATATCCGAGAGAGCATTTGTGGCGGCGATTTGTCCGAAGAGATAGGGGTCATCTAGTACCGGCGGGAAGAAATCCATGCTCTTGACCATGGCCAGATCGTCATTCAACTTGTAAACCGCAGCATCTTCAAAGTTGTCGATTCCGGCGAGAAGATTGGCACTTTTGATCTTAGGCAGTCCGGCAAGCACTTGTTTGAGTTCGGCGGAACTCATTTTGGCTGCGCAACCGGCAGCTTTGACATTACTCGTCAAGCGCTTGTCGTTCGATGATAGGTCTTTTGGATTATTGTTGGACATATATTTGGACTAGTGTATGTTCTCTGAATATCCGCATCAAAGCTAGCTTTTGCGGTGGTTGCTTAAAATTTTTCCTGAATTACTGCTGCGCGGATTTTGTTTTCGTTGGCGGACAAGATGCTGAAAATGGCTTTGCTACCGCATTTGATGCATGTTGGACGGGAGCTGTTTTGGGTGACAGGAGAAGTCCGTTAGATTAGTTTGTTTATTCTCTACTGTTTATGGGCTTTGCGCCTCTTTAAAAAGGTGCCTGTAGAGTGTAAATTTACTAGTGGAAATCGGCGGTCACGCCCAATAAAGACGGGGAGCTTGCGTCCGTCCATCTTGTTGTGTCTAGTTTACCTGGCCATGGCCTGTTGTAACTTGGCTGATTTCGTAAATTTTGGTTGATACTTTTTTGGATTTTACAAAAAGGAACGTGCATGCCTAAGAAAGTACTAGTTGCTCTGCCCCCGGGTTTGCTTGAGCAAATCGATTTTGTGGCCTCGGTGGAGCACCGCACTCGCTCCGACCTGATAAGAGAGGCTCTGCGCCGTTATATAGATGGTTTCAAGAGAAATCAGGGACCGAGAATGCAAGTCAGCCAGGTCGGAAATCAAAAGATGGCCATCCTGTCCGACAGCGAACTGGCCTAGTCTTCAAACCTTATTAGATAATTGTTCCGGAAAAGTTAGTAGTTTCCCCACTGGCTGGGCAATTTTGCCCTTGTCAGGGACTCTCAAACCTTCTAATATCCATTGTGTCAAATTGTTGGTTCCCATAAATTGGACCGGCAATCTGCAATGCAGCATCCCTCTGGGCTATGCCTGCCGGTGGTGAGAGTTGAGAATATGCAGTTCTGGAATATTGCCATCTTTGAGTTCTTTTTTGTCCTGCTTGTGATGATCGGGCTGGGTTTTATCACGGTACCCCGCTTTTTGATGCGGCGGCGACTGATGAAGGGCTTTCCCTGGGGTTACTATGCCGACCAGGTTCCGCAAGGCGACCCCAGCCTCTTCCCGGGCAATGATAAAGACTTCCTCCATGACACCGGCACAGCTTTTGGTGGTCTGGAAGGTTTTGGAGAGTACGGCGAATTTAGTGGCTTCGGTCAGTTGGGTGAATATGGGGGCGGCTTCTTCTCCGGCGGCGGCGACGGCGGTGGCGGCGGCGTAGAGTAAGGCCTTGAATGTAGGTTCCTTGGGGGGCAACCCTCGAGAGTACTTGCTTCCATAACAAAACCTTTTACGATTTGCTATCCTAGCTTTGTTCGCTACGGCATCTGGCTCGGGTAGTTTGCTTTGGAGCATTTCAACAATATAAACCTGTCCTTGCAGGCCCTGGTGCTGATTACTGCCCTGGCTGCCGGCTTTGCCAGGGAAGCTCGCTTCAAGACAATTGCCTGGCGGTGCCTGCTGCTGTCCTGTACGGCCCTTGTCATTGTGGTCATGGGTCATACGGCCTTAAATGAGGCCAGGCAGGATAAGGCCGCCGCCAACATGGATGTCGGTCAGGTGGAGTTCCTGATGCGGCTTCATAACGCTTTCAAGAATATGTCCTCCATCGATCTGCCTCTGCCGGCCGGAAGTCCCCTGGACAGCGAGTCCGGCAAAGTTCTCTCGTCCGCCCGCAAGTCCATGGCGGCGGCTGTGGAGAAAGAGCCCCAGTCTTTTTCAATTCGTATGAAAGAAGCCATTCTACTGGGGGAACTTAATGCCCCGGTGAAAGGTAGTCTGGAAAGTCTGGCTAAGACTAAAGACTCCCGGGCTGCGCAAGCCATCAAGGTACTGGAGGCTTTCTACGTAAATAGGCGCTTGCCGAAAGAGGAACTGAGGGCGACCCTGGCTTTCATAGATGATGTTTTTCCCCGGGGCTGGTTTCGTGACGTCAGCCATATCGAAGCCTTGAAACTTGCAGGCAATAAGAAGGAAGCCGAGGCGGCGCTGGCTCGCTACCAGGACAGCTCTACGCAACTGGTCTGGCGTTTGCTCATTATTATGGTGGTAGCGGCGTTTGCCGCCTTAACCGGTGTAATTGTCCTCTTGACCCAGCTCTTTCTTTTGCCCCGCTCCCTCTCCAAAGATGCTTCCCATGAGGAAATTAAGGCTCCCAGAGATTGGGGGTATGACAAAGTCTACGGTGTATTTGTGGGCTGGTTGGCCCTGGAGTGCATGATATCGCCCTTGCTGGTGGAAGTGGCCAAACCCCTTAAGGCTCTTGGCCTGGGACCCAACAATGTAGCTATCATTACTATTGTCATTTACCTTTTGACGAATTTGCCGGCCCTTTTGTTTGCCTGGTTTTTCGTCGTCAAGCCAAGCGGCGAAAATTTCTTCTCAGCCACCAAGCTAAGGCTGAAGACGCCCAGGCGGGGCTGGTTCGGGCTTGTTATGGCCGGTGTCTTGACCTGGTTCGCCAGTGTGCCTGTGGTGATTGTAGGCTCGTTTCTGGCCAAAGGAATCTTCAACTCCCAGGGGTCTTCCAATCCTATTTTGACTGTGGTCATGGACGCTGCTCGTAACGGCGATGCCATCACGGTAGTGCTTTTTGTCATTGCCCTCGGGGTTTTGCCCGGTATTTGCGAAGAACTGCTCTTTCGGGGGTTCCTTTATACGTTCTTGCGCCGGCGCATGGGTGCCCTGGTTTCGATGGTGATTTCGGCTACGGTCTTTGCCGGTGTGCACCTGGACAAAGGTGCCTTCTTGCAGCTTTTCATTTTGGGCTTTGCCTTTGCCTTTGTTTTTGAACGGACGCGCTCCTTGATTCCCTGCATGGTCGCCCATTGCATGTGGAATAGCGGCACTTTCTTCCTGATTAACGCCATTTTTGGCAGCTAGCCTTGCTTTAGTTTTGCGCTCCCTCTGGGCATAACTAAGTAAGGCGGCTTGCTGAGGGCATATGGCTGTAGCCTTTGATACCAACGCCATAAAATTTAGTTCCGGTCCTTACAAAATGAGACCCGGGCTGGTTCCCCTTTGCGTAGCCCTGGCCATGGGCTATGTCTATGTTGGAATCTGGTTCACCGTGGCATGTTTTGTCTTTACCGAGAATCTCATCTGGTCCATTCTCATTATGTGTTCTTCGGTCGGGTTTGCCGTGTTCTTGAGCATAATGACCTTTTGCCTCTATAGGGACAGCCAGAGACGCTATGAGCTGGAAGTTAACGGCAGTGAACTTGTGCTCAATGTCTTCGACAAAGTCACCGGCAAAGACGGCAAACTGATGATTTTGCTCGATGATGTCAGTTTTGCCGAGTATTATCCTTATCCGGATACGGCTTCGCTTATCTTTCACACTCCTTATAAGAACATGGAAGTGCCGCTCTGGCCTCTGGGCGAACGCGGAGAGGATGTGCTCGATTATCTCACCGGTCGTGGTATCAAGATTGTCAATGTTCAGTCTGACGAAAGGTTTCCAGGCTGAGCTTTAGATATTGATAGAAGTTGCTGTGGAAGCGTTCCTGCGGATCGTAGGCCAGTTTGGCCTGCAAGCAGTCGGGCAGAGCGGGGTAGCCCCTAAGTAGTTGCTCCGCTCTGGCAAACTTGTGATAGGTCAGGTAGAAATTGCCTTTCAAAGCCAGGGCCAGGTCTATTAGTTCCTGAAAGGTTTCGCCGGTGTGCCGGAGCGCTTCCCTGTCGTGCTCAGTGTGCAAATTGAGCACAATGCAGGCATAATTGTCACTGGCCCAGGGCAGGGCCGCCACCGTGTCTTTCTCGATCAGGCGCACGGTACCGTAGATTACATTAGCCCGTCTCTTTCTAAGCAGCGCAGCGGCACGGTGTAGAAAGACCGTCAGAAAATTTCTGGGCACGTACAATTCGGTGATGATTTCAGAGCCGTGGTTATGGCTTTCCATCTCCTTGTGGTAGCCGTCGAAGTAAGTGCTCAGTTGCATGCGGTCACTCAAGTAGAGTTGCCCGCTTGTGCGCTGATAATGTTCCGAGTAGATGCGGAAGGCTTCACTTTTATCCGTATGGGCCAGGCAGATAAGCTTTCTCCACATCTGAGGGGAAATGGCTGATTGGTTCCTGGTCAACTCCGGCAGGGCGGCGGCATCGACTTGCACCGGATGATAGGTGGAAACTATGCCCCGGGTCAGAAAACCTTCCTGCTCATGGTCGATGGCAAATTGAAAGTCTCCGTATTGGGCGCCTTCTTGCATGCGCTTTTGCAAGACGGTGAGTAAATCCTCCACTGCGATAATCTGAACCTGCCGTTCCAGCACCTGTCTTCGCTTCAGTCGCAAGGTGACACTTTCCACGATTCCGAACAAGCCGAAGCCGCCGACAACATGGCGAAAGAGATCTTGATTCTCCCTTTCGCCAAGTGTGAGAGTGTCACCGCCGGCGGTGACTACTGCCAGCTTTTCAATATCGCCGGCCAGGGGAGCGAGATTTAGTCCCCGTCCATGAATGTTGGATGCTATCGCCCCTCCCAGGCTGACATCATCTACACCGGTTGGCTTCTGGCGAATGCACCAGATATTGTTTGCCTCTTTATCGCTTTGCTCCCGGGCCAGGCTCTCTATCGCTTCTTTGAAAGTGGCGCCTGCCTGAAAGGTGGCCAGTCCGCGTCGGCTGTCGAGACCGATGAGGCGGTTCATGTTCTTGAGGCTGACCAGTATGGCCCCGTCTTGCATCTGCTGTCCGCCCATGGCATGCCTGCCGCCATGGGTTATCACCTTTTGTCCGTTGCGACCGGCATGGGTTAGCAGCATCTGCAGGTCCATGGCGCATTTAGGCTGAAAGAGTTCACCCGCGCACGCCTGCAGCATGGAGTGGCAGTCGGTCAATTGACAATCGGTGGTGCTTATTTGCTTGAGAGCTGTATTCATAAGTTCCTTTCTCTCCCCTCCTATCATTTTTAATCAGAGATGGGGGCCACGCCCCCGGCGCTAAACAGTTTGACAAGTGATAGGTGATAGAATCACGCCATCTGTAATAAATATGGAGAAGATAGGGACTATATGACCGGTTCTATTTCCATGGCTGTGGAAAATTCTG
Source organism: Candidatus Melainabacteria bacterium (assembly GCA_016212515.1). Lineage (GTDB taxonomy): Bacteria > Cyanobacteriota > Vampirovibrionia > Obscuribacterales > Obscuribacteraceae > Obscuribacter. The sequence goes on along the minus strand of JACRFZ010000016.1, from coordinate 7,156 downwards.
CCAATCCGCTCTTAGCCGGCCTTGAACCAGAGCGGCAGGTGGAGCCGCTTTCTTTCGTTATTTTCGGCGCCAACGGCGATCTCACCAAGCGCAAACTGATTCCGGCTGTCTATGCCCTCTTTATGCAGGGGCTCTTGCCGCGCAGCTTTGTTTTGCTTGGCACTTCCCGCACCCATTTCAGCCATGAAGAATTTCGCAATGCCATGAAGGAGGCGCTGCTCAAGTTCGCTTCCGATTTGCCCTTTACTGAAGAATCCTGGCAACGCTTTGCTTCCAGTCTGTATTATCAAGCTGCCGATTCCGGGACGGAAACAGGCTTTGAGGATATCAAGAAGACCCTCTTCGCCCTGGACGAAAAGCATGGCACCCACGGCCGTCATGTCTTTTACCTTTCCACGTCTCCCAGCCTTTATTTGCCCATCATTAAAGGACTTGGCAAGAGCGGTCTGGTTGTAAAAACCAGGGCCAACGAGCCCGCCTATCCCCGGGTGGTTATAGAAAAGCCCTTCGGGCACGATCTGGCTTCCTCTCTCAATCTCGATGAGCAGATTCACGAGGTCTTGCGCGAGCACCAGATTTACCGTATCGACCACTATCTTGGCAAAGAGACCGTTCAGAACATCATGGTCTTTCGTTTTGCCAACGCTATTTTCGAGCCCCTCTGGAATCGCAATCATATAGATCATATTCAGGTCACCAATGCCGAAACCCTGGGGGTGGAAGGCCGTGGCGCCTACTATGAAGAAGCGGGCGCCCTGCGGGATATGATGCAAAACCATCTCATGCAATTGATGGCCCTGGTGCTTATGGAGCCCCCCATCGCCATGGATGCAGAGAGCACAAGGGATGAGAAGAACAAGGTCTTGAAGAGTTTGCGCCCCCTGACCAGCGCCACCATAGATGAGAATGCGGTGCGGGGTCAGTATGGTCCTGGTTTTATACTTGGTTCGCAGGTGCCGGGCTACAGGCAGGAGCCTTCGGTAGCGGATAGTTCGCAGACCGCTACCTTTGCTGCTTTGAGATTGTCCGTGGATAACTGGAGATGGTCGGGGGTACCTATTTATGTGCGCACCGGCAAAAGGCTGGCCAAGTCGATAACGGAAGTGGCCGTGGTCTTCAAGGATCCCCCCCACAGACTCTTCGATAATCCGGATAAAGTCGGTCAGACACATATTCCCGGCAACGTGCTGGTAATGCAGATCCAACCCGATGAAGGTATTTCCCTCAAGTTCGCCACCAAGCAGCCCGGCCCCAATACCACGGTGCGCTGGCTTAATATGGATTTCAAATACGGAAGCGCCTTCGGCACGCGCACGCCCACAGCCTATGAAAGGCTCATCCTTGATTGCTTGCACGGCGATCCGTCGCTTTTTGCCAGGTCTGATTTTGTGGAAGCTTCCTGGCAGTATATTCAGCCTATAATCGAGCACTGGGAAAATAATGCTCTCGATTTCCCCAACTATGCCGCCGGCAGTTGGGGACCGGCCGCTTCCGATGCGCTACTGGCTAGAACGGGGCATACCTGGAGGCGCCTGTAATGTCCGTAGAAACCGAGCCTACAGAGACAACGAATACTAATCGTACCCTCTCCTTTCTTTCCGGACAGCTGTCACCGGTGGAGGTGGCAAAGATTGAAAGAGAGCTGGCCTCTCTCTGGACTCTTACCAGTAGCGAGCATGATGCCGGCGACGGCAGTGCCAAGCCGGCTTATGTCATTAAGTCCTGTGCCTTGAACTTCGTGCTCCTGGCCAAAGTCTCCCCGGCTAATTCCGAGCAGTCCCTGGACAATTTGCTTGCTGAAATTACCGTGCGTCATCCCATGCGGGCCATTTTATCGATGGTGGAAGAGCAGGACGATGCCACGGAGACCCGCATTGAAGCCTGGGTTTCGGCCCGCTGCCATTTCTTGCCGGGGCGTCTGGATAAACAAATGTGTTGCGAACAGATCACGGTCAGTTGGCAGGGGCAGAAATTCAAACCGGAGAGCCTGGCTTCCGTTATCACACCGCTGGTGATACCAGATCTGCCTTCCTGGCTGTTTTTGCCGGGAAGCACCATAAGTCTTGAGAGTCTCTCGCCATTCCTGCCTTATTTTGACCATGTCTTGTTGGATAGCCGCTCGGCTACTTTTAGTGCTGAGAAGCTGGGGCAGTTTCAATTTATTCAGGAAGCCGCAGGTAAGGTCGTTTTCATTGATCTGGCCTGGCTCATATTGCAGCCCTGGCGGCGCGCTCTCGCCTTCGCCTTCGATGAGAAAGACGTGTCTCTCAGCAAGGAATGTCTCTCTACCCTTGACACTATTACAATTAGATGCGGCCGTGATGGTGGTTTGTTGCAGTCCCTGCTCCTAACCTCCTGGTTGACCCGGCGGCTGGCCTTCCAGTTTCAGAAGCTGACTGAGACGGAAGTCGGATATAAAGTTGAGTTTAGCGGCAAGTTTGCGCCGCTCACGGTGCAGATTGAAAAGGGTGACGGCAGCGCTCGCACCGGCATTTCCAGCGTGGATGTTTCCTTCCATCAACTGGGTTGTTGCAAACTCGAGGAGTCTCTCAAAGTTTCCTTCTCCCAGGGAGCACTTTCGGTTTGCTACAAGGATAAATGCGAATTCGTGGAATTGCCCTATTGCCCCGAGCTCTTGACCGGCACCACAAGTGAGTGCGGCATGTCTGAGCTTGTGGACGATGCTCTCGAGCACACGCAGCAAGATGCTTACTATCTTGAAGCCGTGAGCGGACTATTGGAAATGTTTCAGTAGGGGATGAAGGAATTGACCGAGCGGCAGGCTAAATTTCAAGGGCAGACAATAAACGTCGCTTCCGACGAGCGAGCCTTATTTGCGGTTCTTGCCGAACGTATAGCGGCAATCGCCCGGGAAGCTGTAGAGAGGGATGGTCTTTTTACCATGCTCTTGTCCGGCGGCAGCACCCCCCGCGGACTCTACCAGCGAATGGCTACCTTTACGGAAGATATTATGCCCTGGGGCAAGACCTACCTTTTTTTGGGTGATGAGCGTTGTGTCAGTCATGCCGACAGCGAAAGCAACTACAAGATGATCTCCGATAATCTGCTCAGTCGCATTTCAATTCCCAGTACCAACGTCTTTCCCACCATCAGACAAGATATAGATCCGGAGGATTCCGCGCGCATTTACGAACAGACGATTAGGCGCTTCTTCAAGCGCGGTGCCGAGGGTAGCGCCGGTGCGGAAAACGGTGCCTTCGAAGGGGAGGCCAATTGGTTGAAGCCTTCCGCTGAGAACGCCTCCGAATCCAAGACCATGCCGATTTTTTCTCTGGCGATTATGGGCTTGGGTCCTGATGGTCATACAGCATCGCTCTTTCCCGACACTGCCGCTCTGGTGGAAGAAGAGAGGCTCTGTGTGGCAAACTTTGTTCCTAAGTTTGATGCCTACAGACTTACCTTGACCATGCCTGTCTTTGCTAGCTGTCGTAAGCTTTTCTTTCTGGTGCAGGGTGAAGGTAAAACGGATATTGTGCAGTCGGTTTTGAAAGAGCCGGAGAGGAACTATCCGGCCCAGCAGTTAATAGGTAGGTGCCCGCAAGGGGCGGTGGAATGGTATATGGACGAGGCTTGCACGTCCAGTCTTATATAGGAGCAGGAAATGGTAGATAAGAAGAGTGATATTGGCCTTGTGGGACTCGGCGTCATGGGTGAGAACCTGGCTCTCAACATTGAGAGGCATGGCTATCAGATTTCCATTTTCAACCGTTCCCATGAAAAAGTTGTGGAATTCATGGAAGGCCGGGGCAAAGGCAAGAAAGTTGTCGGTGCTCCCGATGAGAAGAGTTTTGTAGAGTCTTTGAGTCGTCCCCGCAAAATTATTCTTTTGGTCAAGGCCGGTGACGCGGTAGATCAAACCATAGCCAAGCTCAAACCTTACCTGGAGAAAGGCGACATCATCATCGATGGCGGCAATTCGCACTATGTCGACACCCAGAGACGAGAGAAGGCTCTGGCCGCTGAAGGACTCTGTCTGATTGGTTCAGGTGTATCGGGCGGCGAGGAAGGTGCTCTCTGGGGACCGAGCCTTATGCCCGGCGGCGATGCGAAAGCTTATGAAGCAGTTAGACCGATCTGGGAAGATGTCTCCGCCAAGGTCGATGGCAGCCCATGTGTTACCTACCTTGGTCCTGATGGTGCCGGTCACTTTGTGAAGATGGTGCACAATGGTATCGAATACGGTGATATGCAATTGATTGCCGAAGTCTATGATGTTCTGCGGCGAGCCCTTGGGCTGACGGCACCACAGATCGGGCATATCTTCAGTAAGTGGAATGAAGGCATACTCAATTCCTTCCTCATTGAGATTACCGCTAAAATTTTGTCGGTAAAAGACAAGGAAACAGGTAAACCGCTTGTAGACCTGATTCTCGATAAAGCCGGTCAGAAAGGCACCGGACGTTGGACCTCGGAAGCGGCTCTGGAACTCAGCGTGCCCGTGCCTACCATCGATGGTGCACTTACCGGTCGAGTTCTCTCCTCCATGAAAGACGAGCGCATGAATGCCGCCCGCGTCTTCGCCTCGGTATCCGAGGACCTGGAGACGGAGACTGCCGGTGCCGGCGGGCTTGATCATCCGCTTATCGACCACCTGGAAAAGGCACTGTACGCTGCCAAGGTATGCAGCTATGCCCAGGGTATGTCCTTGATCAAGGCCGGTTCCGACAAATATAACTGGGGCGTCAACCTCTCCGAGACGGCCCGTATCTGGCGGGGTGGCTGCATTATCCGGGCCGAGTTATTGGAGCGCATTCGGGCTGCTTTCGATCGCGATAAAAATCTACCCAATTTGCTCGTTGATGAAGACTTTGCTCCTTTCATGGTGCAATCTCATATGTCCATGCGGGCCGTAATCAAGGAAGCGATTGTTCGGGGTATTCCGCTGCCGGCCATGACTGCCTCTCTTTCTTATTTCGATTCTTACAGGGCGGCCCATCTGCCCCAGAATCTCACCCAGGCTCAAAGAGATTTCTTTGGCGCCCATACTTACGAAAGAGTGGATAAGCCGGGTGCCGGCTTCATGCACACCGAATGGGCCGAGCTTATTGCCAAGTAGGCGTGGCTACCTTCACCCTCAATGCCGTAAATATAGGTACCTTTCCCCTGGGAGAAGCCGATCGTATTGTGGTGCTTTTCTCAAGGGAGAGGGGCCTGCACCGGGTTGTGGCAAAAGGGGCCCGTAAGCCCGGCTCCAAAATGGCCGGTAAGTCCGAGCCCCTCACTATCAACAGATATCTGTTGGCTCAGGGAAAAAGTCTCGACATCGTTACCCAGTGCGAGACGCTGGAGTCGTTTCCCATGTTACGCCGTGATCTGGAGCGCCTCACGTACGCTCTTTATTTTGCCGAACTCACCCAGGTCTTTGGGCAGGAACTATCGGAAGATGCCGCCAACTATTTTGAGAAACTTTCTCTGGCCATTGGTTTCATGGCCGATGGTGAGAAGGCACCGGCGCTTCAGTGTCTGGAATTTGAACTACTGGTGCTGGGAATGCTGGGGCTTTCGCCCGAATTGACCTATTGTGTGGGTTGTCGAGAGACTGCCGTAGATCGCAATATTGCCGCCTTCAACTATGAACTCGGTGGCGTGGTCTGCCAGAACTGCCTCAAGCGTCTGCGCAAGGGTGAAAACGAGCATGGACAGGTGCCCATGGTAGCCGAGGTGCAGGCCAGAGAGGGGCGGCTCGTCAGCGTCTTCCTTACTCCCATGGTCTGGCGGCAACTTATCCTGGCCAAGACCGCCAGTCAAGCCAGCCCCGATTTGCAAAACTTGCGTGAGTCAGAAGATTTTTCCATTACTTCGGGCGGGTTTACAAGAGACGATGGACAGGCAGCAAGTCGCCTGGCGCAGGCCCTGCGCCTCATGCTCGGATATATCGAATATAAATCGGGAAGGCGTATGCGCTCTCTGGAGGTGCTTTCCACCCTCTAAAAGGCACCAATTATGTCTAGCTATTGCGCTTTAGGTGAGAAAGTTTTACAGATGGCATTAGTCCTTGAAAAGCGGCTAGAATACTGTATTGTGGCGCTATTTTCAGGGGAGAAGTTTTGTGTCCTTACTACATACAGATCCGGAACTGGCTAAAATCATCGAAAGCGAGTTAAATCGCCAGAAGAACTGTATCGAGCTGATTGCCAGTGAAAACTTCGTTTCTCGTTCGGTGCTGGAAGCCCAGGGCTCTGTTCTCACCAATAAGTATGCGGAAGGTCTACCCGGTAAGCGTTACTATGGTGGCTGCGAATTTGTCGACGGTGTGGAGAGATTGGCCATCGACCGCGTCAAGCAGCTCTTCAATGCACCCCATGCCAATGTCCAGCCCCATTCCGGTGCCCAGGCCAATATGGCGGTTCTTTTCGCCATGCTCAAGCCCGGTGATACCATCCTGGGTATGGCTCTGGATCAGGGTGGGCACTTGACCCATGGCTCTCCCGTAAATATGTCCGGCAAGTGGTTCGATGCCAAGTTTTACGGTGTTGATGCCGCCACCGGTCGTCTCGATTACGATCAGGCGGAAGAAGTGGCCCTTGCCGTCAAACCGCGTTTGATCATTTGTGGTGCCAGCAACTACCCGCGCATCATCGATTTTGAAAGAATGCGCAGTATCGCCGATAAAGTCGGGGCCTACTTGATGGCCGATATCGCGCACATTGCCGGTCTTGTCAGTGCCGGTCTGCATCCCAGTCCCTTCCCCCATGCGCACTTTGTCACCACCACCACCCACAAGACCCTGCGCGGTCCCAGAGGCGGCGTGGTCATGTGCCAGGAGGAATTTGCCCAGGCTATCGATAAGGCGGTATTTCCCGGTATTCAGGGCGGTCCGCTCATGCACGTCATTGCTGCTAAAGCGGCCGCTTTCGGAGAGGCTCTCAAACCGGAGTTCAAGCAGTACCAGGCTGGTATCGTGGCCAATGCTTCAATGCTTGCCAAAACCTTGATCGAAGAAGGGCTCGCTATCGTATCTGGTGGCACAGACAATCACTTGATGACGGTAGACCTGAGACCGGTAGGGATGACAGGTAAGAAAGCCTGCGCCATTTTGGAAGAGGTACGCATCACCACCAATAAGAACGCCATTCCCAACGATCCGGAAAAACCTATGGTGACAAGCGGTATACGGCTCGGTACACCGGCGGTT
>JACRFZ010000015.1 GCA_016212515.1 Candidatus Melainabacteria bacterium | reverse complement strand
GTTCGAGATTCCGTGCTTGCGACAGAGCTCAGCGTTTGTAGTGCCTGCTTCTGACTCTCTGAGAATCGCGACGATCTGTTCATCCGTGAATCGACTCTTTTTCATTTTTACCTTCTCCCGACTGATTGAAACTATGACTTAGTCTGTTCAATCGTCTACTTGGCCTGGTTCAAGTTCTCGGGGTGGGGTCAGGTAGGATACTTGGCTGCTATCAATAGTTGTTCATCCAGCAATTCCTGTCTTTCCTGTAGGGGCAGGCGGTACCATTCATGTTTCTTCTTAATTGGATAAACGAACAAGTAGCGATGCAGTCCCAACTGTGAAACCTGTTCTGTGTCGGTCTGTCCGCTTGGAGCGCCGACCTGGTAGGTTCTCTGATTCTCCAGACCAACCAGGTCGGTCTTACGAGTCAAGTAACCGCCTATCTCCGATTTTGCAATGGCAGTGGCTAGCCCCTGGACCGCGTCAAGATTGTCTGAAATGAGAAAGAGCATGAAATCTGCTTCAGCCATCATTCCCATTGTAGTAGCACCAAAAATCTGGCTTTTGTTCTGAATGGAAAACTGTCTGATGATGCTTTCCAGTTGTTCCTTGTCTTCCTGCCTGACTTCTTTGGGGAGTTGACGCCATTCAGGTGCCACCCGGTACAGAGTGAAGCTGACGAACTGACCTCTGTTTTGGTGCTCCATGGTTGTATCGGTCTCCTTTGAGTAAGACTGACAAGCCTTCCTGGGCGAGTCCTCAGAGCTTCATTATGTCAGCCGGAATGAGGGCTGCTAGGTACTACTAAAGAAGATTTTGTATTTGGTGGATTGGTTTTGAGCTTGGATTCGAGATTTTTGCCAGATTATCTCTTTAGTGCAGACCGATTCAGCCTTGGAACTCATCGAACCAGGAGCCGCCCTTCTTGTTCCTTGTCATAGGGCTCTTGCCAGTAACAGCTTGGCAAGCGGCTTGCCTGGCAGGCAGGCAGGGGACATCTCCTTGGTTGATCATTCGAGCAATTCTGATGTTTTTCTCGTTTCGTAATTGATTCCATTCGGTTCAGGAATTTGTTTGGTTTTTCTCAAATCCTCTCGCTCCTCCTGGCGCTGGCTTCTGCAGCGTCGCTGCTTGGGTGGGCTGCGACACATAGGCGCATTTGAACTTTTTCTCCGCTTCAGTCGTCTATATAGAGAGGAGGATACACTCATGAGCAGTACCTGCGAACTCATTCGTGAACACGTTGCCTCGCTTCTGCCGCAGCAGATATTGTCGCCGCGCGATCTCCTCTCCTATGGCAGTCGCCGTGCGGTAGATTCCTGTCTGCACCTGCTATTCAAAGAAAAGCTCCTGACTCGAATTGCGCGGGGTTTGTATGTTCTTGTGGAGTCCAATCTTGATTTAATTTCAGCCGAGCAAATCGCTCGCGCGAAAGCCCGTGCATTCGGTCGGACTATTGAAAGACAGCAAGAATCCGACGATTGTCTATACTTCACTGATGGCCCGAGTACTAGCTTTCAGTCCGTAAAGGGGCGAATCGAAATGTGTCGGATTGCTCCACGAAAACTGGCGCTTTGTCGGCATAAGGTGGGGCTCGCCGCCTTGCAGGTGTGGCGCAGCATTGCAGGCGGCAAGTGTCAGGATGATCAGTTGGGTGCACTACTTGAGTCAAAAGAGAGAGCAACGTTGCTCGGATTGAGTCGCTTCCTCCCTTCCTGGTTATCCAACATTCTTTCAGGACGCAGCCGCCTTCCTGTCTCTTGATAGTGACATGATTAGTGTCACTTGCCGCATTGGCTAATTGCCTGTTCCAGCCAGGTTCGCAACTCTGTGAAACTGGTGAAGCCCTCGGCTAGTGCCAGCGAACCCGTGGTTGTGAGCCTCAGGCGCAGAGCCTTAATTAGTAATGCTTCCAGGTCTAGTGGCAGTTCCGGGCGTAGCTCAGACGGCCTGATCAGGTTTTTGAGTGGTGTTAAATATGGTTGCAGCAGCGACTCTTTGAAATTAATCAGATCGAGCACATCTTGTTCTAGAGCAATTGGGGTGAGCGTGATTACTTCCTCGCTTTCAGGCACTTGCCTTGTGACGGGCGCTGATCTTGGGATGAATGGATTAATTCCAGTCAGGGCCTCCCATAGACAAATTCCCACAGCCAGTAGGTCATCTGCCTCGAGTAGGGGAGAGTATGATGGCGTTGAAATCATGCAAGTCTCAAAGAAGCCTTCTTTGCAGTCCAACGGTCCGAAATAACCAGGGTCTATCAGGGTCAGACCGGTCATGTGACCGTCTTCCGGGTGGTATTCCAGATAGATATTGTCGGGGGTAATATCTCCGTGATATTTTCCCGCTGCCGCGAAGTTTGTGGACTCCAAGTTGAGAGTGACCGTTTCCATGTAGAAACTTAGGGCATGGAACAATGTAAGCACTTCTTCAATGCTCAGACCACCTTGCGCGAGTTTTTGTCTCATGGTGCTACCCGAAAGCAAGGGCATCGAATAGTAGTAGCGGTCTTCAATTGTGCCGCTGGTTATCACCGGGATTACCAGCGGACTACTCAATTCCTGTAGCCGTTCGATTTGCAGGCGAACCATTTCATCGGGCTTTGGCGATACTGGACCAGTCTGAAAGGGGATAACTTTCAGAGCCTGTGTGGAGCACTGCTCATCCTGAAACACGTCTTCCGGTGCTCTGGCGATTTTGAATACGCATTGTTCTCCGCTTTTGCTCTCCGCCTTGAAGAGGAAGGAAAATCGTCCTTCGGCCAGCAGCCCTGTCAACATGCAGCCATCGATTTCGGTTCCTAGCCAGGACATCCAGGTCTTAGGTTTACTTTCGTTGTAGGAGATGTTCCGGCGGCGGAGTTCCTCCACTACTGCTTCAAGCTCAACTAGCTCGACTGTCGGCGGCTCTATGCCGTGCAGTGAACAGCCGGAGAGCAGCGAATCTAGCGCATTTCGTCTTTGCCGCAAATAGTCGTCGCTGGCTTCTTGCAATTGTGCATCGGAAGAATTTGAAATGGGTTGGGAGGATTCGATCATTTTTATCGGATTGTCAATTGACCTTTGACTTTGAGAGTCCCTAAACATTATCACGCAGTACGTTTGTAGTTAGCGGGTATTCCTATTGGTATCGTTAGAGAAAAGCTGATGTTTTTCTCTAACCCCTCAAGCCCCAGACCTAACTCCCACTACCGGGGATGTTTCCAGGGGGCTCAACTGGTCCCAGTTTGGCTGTCTTGATCGGCGGCTCTGCCGGAGGGGGTGTAGGTGTTTTTAGAGGAGTTTCGACTTTCGTCCGTTGTAAGAGCTCCTCCAGTCCGGCACTTGTGAGCTTTGTAGGGCTCTGCGGCTTAATCGTACCCTCCCCTACCAATTTGGCGAACTGGGGCATGCTTGCATCGGCAGCGGTTTGCACCGGGCGCACCGCTGGGAGGTTATCCGGTAGTGCTTCCATGGAACCAGCGCGGCGACTGTTGTATTCGCCGGCTCGCATCGATGGTTTTGTTGTTAGCCCAAAGGCACCGCCGAGGACAGCATTGGTTAGCATGGTCTCTGTAAGGGCTTGGCCAGAAGCCGGTTTGGAGGTCTTCAAAAAGGAACTTCCTTCTGCAGTTACGAATCCGGAGGCGCTGCCTGCCAGGACGCCCGTGGCGCTGTTTCCGAGTTGTCGACCAAGAATGCCGGTCATGGTTTCAGGCGCATACTTGGCAAGACCTGTAAGATTCTGCAATCCTATGTGTGTTCGTCCCATCGTATACATGGCTAAACTGCCGATACCCGCATTGGTTAGGCGGTCCCTCCAGAAGTTGTCACCGGATGTGGTGACAAGCCCTTCGTAAAGTCCTCCTGCCACCGACAGACTGCCCAATGACATCCTCCCCATGGCTGTAGATTCGGTCATGGTCAGGCTTCTTGCACCGGCTCCGAGACCGGGTACGGAACTTATTCCTTTATGCAGGAGCATTATGCCGGCTAATTTGGAAATGCCGCCTCCGGCCGTCTGGGCCATCCATTCGGTGGAGCCGAAATCTCTTTGCTGCGGTGCTTCCACTAGCTTGCGTTCAGGCATATTGCCGCCAAAATAGTTGACGGCCTGAGATATGCCGTTGTAGGGCTGCTGAACCGTTGAATACTTGAAGGATTGCCAGAATTCTTGCAAGAGAGATGATGGTTCTCCGGCGTTGGTACTTTCTGCCTTCAAGTTCGGTTCGAGCTTTGTCTTTTTGGGTTCCAGGTCTACTTTGTCTGCCACGTTCTATCACCTCCCTTTATTTTATGCATCAACCTTGTCATGGAAGCTAGCCTATTTCCATGTTATGGAAGCAAGTACTTGCTCTATCTGGTCAATGTAATTGACATACTCTCTTTCCGGTGCAAGAAAATGAATCTCTTGCACTGCAGAACCGGTGTTGTCGCTATCTATAAAAATGCCGTAGTCCGCTTGACCCGAAGTTTTCCACACTCCTTCAACTATGAGAACACGCTTCCCGTGTAAATCTTCGGTGTGGCTGCTACTGAGGGAAAAATATTCTTCATCGGCGGCATTCCTGATGACGATTTCAGCTTGTTCAAGTTCTTCCGCTGACAGTTCGTGAGCTGGGTTCGCCAGGATTTTTTGAAATTCCTCCGCCGCTAAACGCGGTATTCTTTGCCCGCGGTAGTAGAAAGATAGTTTTACATCTTCACTTTCCGCTGAGCGGAACTCCTTCAGATAATCGCCTGATGTGCGCTGTTCTTCCGGGCACGCACTCCAGCCCGGCGGAAGCTCCAGGTGCTTGACCTGTCCATGATCTTTTACTCTTACTCTGGTTCTTGTCATGGCTTTAGTCCCGTTTCCCCTCAACGTCCCGAGTCATCGGAAAAGTAATTGTATGCTCCCGCACCCATTGCGCCGACAACTAAGGTGCGTTTCAGTATCTTGCCTTTGGTGGAAGACATGAACTTGTACATGGCAGGTTCTTGCATGGCTTTGAATAATTTATCGATGGGATAGCCCTTATCCATGTAGTCTTGGGAGCTTCCCCACTGATTGGTGAATTTGACCATACCGGTTTCCGGGTCGAAGCTGTGTACGTTGATTACGTGCCAGCCTGCGCCCATCCCCACTGCAGACTCTACGCCCAGTAATTGGGAGAATGGGCGTCTGGCTGTGTGCACTGAAATGACAGCCGGCAATTTGCCTTCCTTGCTGAGTTCTTGCAACGCATCACCTAATTCTTGAGCGGTGCTTACTTCTCTCATTCCATTTCTCTCGACTGCCGTTTTGCCGAAATTTATCTTGTAGCCTGATTCATTGGTGCCGGTAGCCGCCTTGTTAACGCCCTCCAGTTCATTGCTGAAAATTGATGGAGCGTCCATTTTTTCGCCGCTTCTGTCTCTCAGGCGCAGCCAGGAGTCGCCCTCTTTGTAAAGGACTTGTTCGGATTCGAAGGGACCTGTTACGGATTTCTCGTATTTAACGTCTCCTGGTTTTGTTACTCTGAAAATCTGTTTGCCGCTTTCGTCGTAGCCGACTGCGCCCGGTTCCAATTTGTCGAGTCTTTTGCCGGCGCTATCGTATATCTTGTTGACGTCTTTCTCTTCGATAACCCCTCTCAGATAGCCGTTATTGTCATAGACCATTTTGCTGCGGTCAACATTTTCAATGAGTTTGCCGTCTTTTGTATACAGCTTGGCGTCCGGCTCGGGCCTGTACATCATAAGACCTTCTTCGTTGTAGAGTCCTTTCACTCCATCGCTTGATTTTGGTCGACCTATCAGTTTGCCTTCCACATCGTAGACTAGATCCCAATTGGTGACGCGCTTGCCGTCCATAATCATGTGGGGACGTCCCTGCCAGTAGGCATTGACCATGGCGGTTTCCGTTATCTGACCAGCCCAATCTCGGCTGCCGTCTTTCTTGAGGGAATCTCCTTTGCCTTCCTGCTGTAGCTTGAGGGCTTTCCTGGCTTCTCCATCGGGCTTGATTCCATTTTCCAGGGCCGTCATATCGACAGTGACTCCCTCGGCGGTGACAAATTTGCCGTTTATGGCGATATCCGCGACGAGCTGTGCGTTTCTTTCGGGATCTCTGGCATAGTTCCTTACTTCCAGGGTGGTGACATTACAGGTGCTGTTGCAACCCTGGTCTACGGTGTTTGGTCTTGCGGCATGAGATAAAACTTGCTCGGCCAGATCGGCACGCTCGGCCTGGCTCAACACGGCGGCTGGATTAGGCTCCAGTAGGCGGTTAATCTGTTTATAGAGGAGGGCCTTTTTCTCGTCGGAGTAACCGCGTTTTGTAGCCTCTTCATCAAAGTCCTTCAAAAGCTTGTCGAATCTCTCATGGCGGGCTGCATCAGGGAAGGAATCTCGAGAGAATCTTTCCAGATTCTTCGCTTCCGCTTCGAGGTTGGCCTTCTGATATTCGACTTTGCCGTGCAGCTCAGTGTATCTGGAGCCATCTGCGGCATCAACTGTGATTCTGTCATTCTCTCTGGTCGATCTGAAATACTTGATGGAACCGTCGCCATCCGCCACTATATTGCCGCTGTACCAGATGTCTTCTTTGGTAGAACCGTCTTCCTGTTTCATGGGGGCAATCCAGTCGCCGTCAGCATTTCTTCTCACGGTGCTGCCGCCCTCTAGATTGAAAGACTCAAGCTTGCCATCTTCACCGTAAGAGAAGGCTCGGCGTCCATCGCCGTGTACCGACTCTATGATACGACCCTGTGGGTCGTAGGTTCTGGTTGTTCTATTTACTTCGTCTATCACCTGGGTGGTACCGTCGGCGGTTCTCAGGATACTGCCGTTTTTCACCGGCGTGATAGATGAGCCGTCGGAAGCTATCGATGCCGGACCGGTGGCTTCCGGTATTTGGGCCGGCTTCGACTCTAGCCAATGTGCGTTCGATTTACTTTCCGGCTTTATAGTTTGCGGGAATTCGCCAGGTAAAGAACCATCCGTGCGATGACCGGAGCGCAGCAAGTCGGCCATCTTGGCTCTGACTTCTTTGGCTAACTCGTATTGTCTGATTTCCTCCTCGTTCAGACCCTTATATTGCAATTCGCGCAGTCTCTTGGTTGCGGCATCTGCTTCTGCCGGCGGTAGCTGCGACATGTTTCTTTGCAGGTTTACGATTTCGATCGATTCATCCGCGTTGAGCTTTTCGTGGTACTTGAGCTTACCGTCTTTCTGGAAGTAGACTACGTCTTCCGGATTCAAGCCTTTCGAGCGCAGCCATTCTTCCATTTGCACTCTGATGCCGGTTTTCTCATCGTAGAGCATGGCATTACGCTGAGCCAGGCTGGAGTCTGCAAGCTGTCTTCCTTCCGGTGTGAGCACAGAGTAGGCGTCTTTGTAGCTTGCTTCTATGGAGTCTATCGATTGCCAGACGTTACCGTCAGGGAAGCCGGTTTGGGGACCACGGATAGTAACGATTTTGCTTGCACCACCCAGGGTGGCATAGTTGTCTACTGCGTCACCGTTTATGAGAGCAGTTGAGATTTTATATTGACTGAGCGCTTTCTCTTGTTCGAGTTTCGAAAGTTGCTTGAAGCCTGGAGTTTCGACTGGATTGACCGGTGTAGACCAGCCGTCTATGCCTGCCAGCTTAAACAATTCTCTTTGATCCGGCGTCAGTGCAAGTTCATAGCCGCCCGCTTCGTTCTTGACTTTGGGCCAGGTATTGACCTCGGCAATGGGCTTGAGTCTTGGAATACCATCGGGACCAGTTACGGTCATGTCCTTGAGAACCTGGCTTAGATGCGCATGGCGTTCCGCAGAAAGCGTTCCCTCGGTAAGCATGTTCGCCAGTGCCGGTCTTATTTTTGCGTTCAGGTATAGATTGCCCATGAACTCTGGCGGGGCGATCTGGTGCTCCTTAATCGCCTGTACTATTCGTTCCACCCTCTCAGGCGGGAAGCCCTTGCGAGTGAGAGTTTCGTGGGCGGCCAGGGCGCCATCGAGGTGGTGGGTGAAGAAGTTAGGCTCGGCGCCGGTGGGCGGAGGGAAGGCGAATTTGACCGAATCCGAATACATTGAAGCGAGCACGGCATCTTCCATCTCGTCGGCAGTCAATCCGGCTTTCCGACTTACTTCCAGCACCTTGGCCATCTCGCCCTGCGTGTGAATCCAGTTAACTTCCGGGTCCGGGTGCATGCGATCGCCGGCGCGGTAAGAGGCGAAGTGCTCTCTCACTTCGGAGAGATTTTCCAGGATGTTTTGTTTCTGCCTGTCGGAAAGAGTTTTGTCGGACATCAGACTGTCATAGGCGCTGGTCGGCTTGCCATCAGGTCCGACAGCTCTTACATCCTTTAACTCATCGGCAACGCGCGAGACGGAGATTTCTCTTGTATCAGTATCTAAAGGCTTGAATTTCTCTTGAACCTTTACTTGATACTCCGGTGAGCGACCGTCAATCGGGTTGATGTCGCCTTCCGGTCTAACGGAAGTACCGTCCGGCCAGCTTTCACGCAGCAGTTTGTTGCCTTTTTCAATGTTGTAGAGGCGGTCCACTCCATCGAGGTCGCTTACAACTTCCATCTCGTCTTGTCTGTAGACGAAGGCACCATTCTCTTTTATGCCGTACTCGGAACTTGTCCATCCTGTTTCTTTGCCATCTGCATTGACAGTACTCCAGCCAGACTCCTTCTTGACTCTGATTTGCCCATCGGGTGTCTCAATACGGCTGACGTTTCCGCTTTCGTCATAGGTATAGCCCCAGCGCTGACCATTGCTGTTGATTGTTTCAGTGATTTTGCCGGTTTCGGGGTCTCGTGTCAGACGGGCGCCTTCGGCCGTTATAACCTTGTGAGCACTGCCGTCTTCAGGTTTTATTACAATGTTGCCGTCTTTCTCGACTGAAACTTTGCCGGCAAACTCGCTCTGTGAACCATCAGCGGCCGTGAATCTTACCTTGCCGCCTTCCACTGTCTCGACTACGGAGCCGTTATCGAGCCTGGCTCTGCTCAAGCTGCCATCTTCTGCGTGTTCAAATTTGATGCCGCCGTTCTTGGCTTTTACTTCTTGAATGACACCGCTGGAGGAACTGGTTACTTCTCGCACCCCGCCCAGGCTGGTTTCTACAGTGGTGCCGTCTCTTCTCAAGACTAGCTTGTTGCCACCCTCTGCCTGCCAGGTTACATTACCATCGGCGTCTACTTTCATGGCGCCCTTGGTTTCGATTTTGCCACCGGGCACATTGGAGTCTTTGAGAGTCCAGTTCACCCCGTCTTCGCTTGAGAAAGTACGACCATTTGGCAGCTCCACTTTCTTGACGGCACCTTCCAGGTCACCTGATTTGTGATATTGGAACTTGACCTTGCCGTCTGGCGTGACCACTTCTGCCACCCTGCCGTTTCGATCGAGCTTGGGTGGATGAAGGTCTGCCTGATCTGCCGACTGAGCCGCTCTGGCTAAGGCTGTTTCACCGCCTGTGCTATCGCCATGCCGAAGTGCTGAAGCGCTTTTGCCTATCCCCTTGAAGGCCAGGGTGAAGGTACTGGCCATGGCACCACCGGAGATGGCGCCCATAGCTGATTGCTTTAGTACAGACTCTACCGACTCTCCGTCTACGCCACCCCTGATACCACCGGAGAGCATGCCGCCAACGGCACCGGCTCCAGTGTTGAGGGCGGTTTCGCGCATGGTCGCTTTCAGCGCGGATGCGGCTTCCTTCTCAATGGCCTCGGTCAGTGTGGCCTTAAGCATCTGTTGCACCTGAGGTGCGTCATCGGCGCTGGCTGCCACCTTTTCGGCTATTTGTTTGATAGCCTTGTCATCGACTCCTTGCGCACCATTTGAGATGGCAACAGCCACTTGCTCTCGCATTTCGCGCTCGAGCATTTCGCCGGAGCCTTCCTTCAGTATCTGTTTGCCTGTCGCTGTGGCTACGTCATCGGCCTGTGCTATCACTGTGTGCGCAGCCGTGACGGCACTTCTTTCCCCCATTTTGAGCATCTGAGCAGCCTGGGCCGGACCGAGGAAGATGGTGGCGGCATCGACTGCGCCGGTGGCACCGTCGCTGAGAATCTGAGAACTGCCGAAGTCATAGTCGGCTCCCATGATGGCCGATTTGGTGCCGACCTTGAACATGGCGCCGCCGATGCTGGTATAAGCCAGAAGCGAGAGGCTGACGCCGCCGGTGAATTTTGCGCCGGCAACACCGGCGGCGATGATGGCGCTGTCTACCACCATGTCGGCTGCTGCACTTTCTGATTTTTGGTAAAGCTCCAGAGATTTGGAAAGATCTTGCTCGAATTTTTTGCGCTCTTCAGGGGGCATTTCTTGATAGCGCCTGGAATAATCGCCCATGGATTTGGAGTACTGTTCCAGTTGGTCCTGGGTCATCTCGCCGGTGCCGTCCCAGACATTCTTGACCCACCACTTACCGAGACCATCGGCGCTCTTATAAACTTCGTCGCGGGCTTCGTTGTAGGTTTCTCTGCTTGTCTGCGGACCTCTCAAATCGCGCGCAGCCAGTGCCTTGTCACTGCCGCCCAGTTCGTCCATCACATCGCCGAGGAGGCTCGTGCCGTATTTTTTCTCGTAAGCATCTTTGAGCCCCTGCCGGTCCTCGGGTTTGATGCCCTGTAGCACTTCTTTTATCTTGGCTTCATCGGTGCCGGCACCGAGCATGGCTGCTCTCAGCTCATCTTCCGGCTTCATTTCGCCTTTCTGGCGAGCGATATTGAGGGCTACCTCGCGCTCTTCCTTAGACATGAAGGGCAGCGTCTTCTCGGGATCTGCGATTAGTTCTTTCCAGTCCGCTTCAGTTCCTCTGCCTTTCTTCAACGCGTCATAGACACCTTGTTCGTCGTCATTAAAGACGCCTTTGTAGAGTTCGGCTTTGACCGCGAAGGGAATGTGTCCGGTCTCAAGCAGAGGCTTGGCGTATTTCTCCATTTCGTCGGGATCGAGGGTGCGGCTCAGAGCTGACTTGAACTTCTCGGACATATCGCGGTCTTCAGGTGTCTGAGGGTTATTGAGGCGCTCTCGCAGAGTCGGATCTTTCCTGAAGGCTTCTTCCATGTCGGCCACTACTTTGGCCTCATCCACATTCATATGGGTTGAGTGCATTTCCAGTTTGGCGACGATATCAGACTCCGGTTTTTCGCCTCTGGCAACGCGCTCCAGGATACGATTGGCTGCGGCCTGTTCGGAGCCGGAATCGAGTGAACTTTGCAGGGCTTCTTGCAGATCTCTTTTGAAAGCAGGGTCTTCCCGATAGCGACGCTGCTCATCAGGGGTCATGTTCTCGAGTGCTTTGATGATGCCATCTTCGTTATCGTTGAAGAAGCCCGATTTGTCTTTAACCGAGTCGATGACGGAACGCTTTTGTGTCTTACTTTCTTCGAAAGTCTCGGCTTGCATTTTCCTGTCGAGCACTTCCCGCGCTTTTGCCATTTCCGATTCACTCAGATCGATGGCCAGGGTCTGCTCTACTTGTTTCCTGAATTCCGGATCGGTTTTGAGCCGTTGCCAGTCTTCCTTTGGCATGCCCTCGATGGTGGTGAGAACATCATCGATGCTGTCGTCGAACATGCCGCCATGGGCGGCAAGCTTGGTCACCAGGCTTCCGTCTTTGCCGTTATTGATGATATCTTCCCATTTGGCCAGTTCGCGTTCATTGCCGGCCTTTTCCATGGCGCCGTGTACTTTGTTGTAGTACTCAAGGCTGGCCTTGTCGCTGTCTGAAAGCGTGGCTCCGTCTCCGGCTGCCGCAAGTTTCTTGCCGGCTGCGTAAGACTGTCTCTCTGCTGCCGTCATCTGCCCGAGGGCTTGTTCGATGGCTTCTTCGTTGTCGCCCATCCAACTGGTGTTGTCGGCAATCTTCGTGGATGCATCTAGTTTGCCCTGTTTGACATAATCCATGGCGCGGTCCACTTCGCTGTTGCGCGAGTAGGTGGTTTCGCCGGTAGTATCATCATAGGAGGCCGAGCCGAAGGCCTTTTTGACTTTGTCTTCACCGCCCTGACTGAGGAACTGTGCCCTGGCCTCGGGAGATGCTCCACGGAAGGCTTCCTGGAAGATGTCTGTGTTCTTCGAATCGAGACCGATTTGGGCCACGGCAAGGGTGTCCGCCGGCGTCATTTTGTCGGTGCCCTTCAGGTAGATACCGAGGGCCTCTTTGGTTTCTTTCGGCAGATTTGGATCGTCTTTGAGAACATCCTTCAGCGATTTGCCATAGCGCTCCTGGTAGGTCCTGTCCAACTCTTCTACTTGCTTGGAGTTCAAGGTCGAGATGGTGTCGCGCAGGTCTTTTTCGATGTTGCTATTGGAACGAGCACCGAGTCCCCACTCTTTATGCTCTTCCAGGGCAACGTTGATGCGGGCGGCGTCGTCGTTGTGTCCGTCGGCCAGGTTCAGGGCTCTGGTCAGGTCGGAACCGGAAAGTTCATCACGCAATTCGTCTTTGAGGCTGATGCCGGTTCTCTTTTTGTAGGCCTCATCTATGGCCTGAAGTTCTTCCTTCGACTTACCTTTTAACTGCTCCTCGATGGCTTTTTTGTCGGTGCCGATGCCGAGGAAACCGCCGTTGGCTGCCTGGTCTATCGCTTCAGCTGCTTTTTCCGCTCTTGCCTTGTCTGCCGCTGCCTTCTCTGCTGCCGCTTTTTCTGCTGCTGCTTTCTCTTCCGGCGTTTGCACTTTTTCCGGCGGGGCGGCAACCGCACTACCGTCTGCATTTTGTCGGCTTTGTTCCTGGGGAACCGGTGTTTTGCCGTCTGTCACTTCTCCGGTTCGCGGTTCACCGCTGGTGCCGTTGCCGACAGGTGCGGCATCCGTACCCTGGACCGGTTTTGCAGTGGAGCCTGCATCGGTGCGGGTTTCTCCGCTTGCGGTCGTCTCCTGGGCCGGCTTCGCCTTGCCGTCTCCCGAAGCTGTCTGTGCTTGTTCTGGCTTTTTATCCTGGGGAATTTCTAGCTTCTGACCGATTTCCAGTTTGTTTGGATCGTCTAGTTTGTTATGTTTGGCTACTTCCCCTACCTTTTCGTAGAGGCGCTTGACGTAGTCTTTGTGGCTCTCGCCTTCGTTTTTAGGAAGCTGTTTCTCAACAATCTGGCTGAGGGTGTCGTCTTTCTTGACTTCGTACTTGGTGACTTCCGGTTTGGTTTCAGGAGCGGCTGCTTTAGCTTCCGGCTTTTCGCCGGCAGTTGCAGACTTCTCACCGGCGTTTCCAGTCTTGGCACTGGTCTCTTCCGGTTTTCCGTTTTCTTTTCCGGCCGGCTTCTCTCCGGTTTTTGCCGCTGCGGCGGTGGAATCATAGAGTTCTACATGGGCCAGTCCCTGGGCAGTCTTTCCCTTATCCGTGTCCTTGATGATGGCCAGGGCTTCTGTGCCTTTGGTCTGCTGAACAATATGCGCCTGAGCGTTGTCGCCCCCATGGTCTTTGGGGGGCGCCGCCTCCTTGGCGTGGTCCTTCACCGCTGTTCTGTCGTCAGCCATTAATGCTCAGGGGTACGTAGTAATCCGTAACAATGTTCCCTTATATATACCTTCCCTAAACTTCGCCGGACACCGTTCGTGCCGGATTTATCTTAATTGTTGGGCTCCTGCTGGTATTAGAGGGCTATTTGGGCGTGCTATTTTGCTGTTTGATGCAGGCTGCGAGCCTTGAGGCATTCGGCGAGGCTCTCACCGGCCGCTTTCAGATCGTTGTGTTCAGGGCCCAGTGTTCTTTCCAGAGTTTCCTTTGCACTTGAAATCTTCGCTAGGGCGCTGTCAAGGTAGCGGCTGCGCAGTTTGGGGTCGGACGCTTTGTCTGCTCTGGCGAGCAAAAGCCTCCCCAGCGCGAGTTTTGATTTGGCGGTATCGGGATTTTGTTCGCCGAAGGTTCTTTCTCTCAGTTTTAGCGACCTCTCTAGATATTTTTCGGCGAGAGGCAAATTGCCTTGTTTTGTTTCCAGTAGCCCAAGCCCTTCCAGATATTCGCCGGCTTCCGGATGGTCCTGCAGACCGGCTGCACGAAGGGTCTGCAGTGCCTGCTGGTAGTAGTCTCTTGCCTCTTCGTATTTTGCTTGCTGAGAATAGAGATTGCCCAGGTTGCCCAGCAGAATGGCAGTCTCACGGTGATTTCTGCCGAGGGTGGAGAGACGGATTTTGAGAGCCTGGCGCAGTTTCTCCTCACAGAGCTGGTAGCGACCGGTTTTATGATAAACAGCGGCCAGGTCGCCCAGGGAATTGGCGATTTCCTCACTCTCGGGCGGAAGAACCGCCAGTCTCATTTTTAAGGCCTCATTGAGGTCGATTTCGGCGTTGGTGTAGTCTCCCAGCCAGAAGTAGAGTGCTCCCAGGTTGTTTCTGGCTGTGGCGGCTTCCCTTGCATAAGGTGAACCAGCCCCGCTTTCCTTCAGTATGGCTGTGGCCTCCTTCAGGATTGGCAGCGCCTCTCTGTATTTACCTTGCTGGCGTAAGTTGTCGGCCAGAGCCAGGCTGGCTACTGCTGTGCTTGGGGCGGTTAGAGAAATTCTTTTGAAAATCTCGAGAGCCCTTCTGGCGTAGGCTTCACCAGCAGCGTAGCAGCCGGCACCGTCTTCAATAAGAGCAAGTTTGGACAGGCAAACGGCCAGGTCCTCCTGCTTGCCGCTTTCTCCGAGTCGGGCGGCTTCTTGGGCCAGGCGCCGGGCTTGCGAGTAGCGACCCTGGTGGCGTACATGGTCGGCAAGATAGATGAGAGCCACGATTAAATTGCCGTTGTCTTTGCCTGGGTGGCGGCGGCTGATTGTCAGGCATTCTTGCAGGGCCTGTCCCGCCAACTGCCACTGGTCGAAAGACTCGGCCGCCAGACCAAGGCGAGCCAGAGCGGAAGCCAGGGCAATGCTTTCGGGTCTGTCCTTGCGCAGCCTGCGCACTTCCTGTTGCAGGCTTTCCAGTTTATTCTCAGATTCAACGGCATTCGCGGTGTTTGTCGATGCGGTGCTCGGACCTGTGGAAGCGCTCAGTGCCAGGAGCAGCAGCAAGGCGGAAATGCAGCCGGTTTGCACGGGCCTCCGCTTCCGAAAGCCTACTGATTGGGGGAATTCGAGAAAAACGGAAAAAATTCTTGAAGTCCCCCTAAAAAGTTCTTGCCGCCGAGTCAGGTAAGAACAATTGTCCCATTTGAATGGTTGAGTTTTTCAAGGAGCGTTTATGAAAGTCGGCAAAATCAGTCTCACCGGGCTCGCTCTTCTCACTTTGCTTGCTGTCTCACAGCTTCCCAGCCTGGCCGCCCCAATGGCTAATGGCGCCAGTCAGGCTCAACAAGATGTTGAAAGTCTGGACCGTGTGGGCTTCATGCCTGGTGGCTGGGATAGAAACGACCTGCGCACCGATGTTGAAAACTATTCTTCTGCCAAAGACCAGGCTGCGACTGAAGAGAGTCTCGACCGCACCCAGTTTATGCCGGGCGGATGGGATCTGAATGACCTGCGCACCGATGTTGATAACAGTTCATCTGCTCAAGAGCCGAGCGTAGCCGACCGGTCTCAGACTGTACCTGAAGAGAGCCTCGAGCGCACTCAGTTTATGCCTGGTGGCTGGGATCATAACGACCTGCGCACCGATGCCCCTTAGTGCATGACCGCTGTTTGAATTGAATACATAAGATTGCCCGGGGCGGGGAATGTCTTTTAAGCATGGGTGAATGGAGAAGCGTGCTTGCCTGGACTCCTGAAAGACTCTTCGGCTGGGGTGCTCATTTCTTTTGTAGCTCTCTGCGTTTGCGGCATCTGTCTGTTGAAGGGATTTT
The DNA here is from genome assembly GCA_016212515.1 of Candidatus Melainabacteria bacterium. Lineage (GTDB taxonomy): Bacteria > Cyanobacteriota > Vampirovibrionia > Obscuribacterales > Obscuribacteraceae > Obscuribacter. Next base: position 11,359 of record JACRFZ010000015.1, on the reverse strand, counting down.
TGGGGCTAACCTTCGACTATATCGACAAGGTGGCTACCTTCAAAGGTGCGGACACTTTCAGGCCGGGGGCGGTCAGAGACGGCGAGGGGGTCGATTGGTCCCCCGAACTGGCATCGCGCGATCTGGCTGCCGTTGACGGTGAAACCGCTTTCAGTAGTAAGAGCGGCAGGTTAGAGTTGGAGCGCACTGAGACTGTCATTTACCGAGAGCAGTGCCGCTTTGTGACTGAGACAATTATCGCTGGAGACCATAGTTCAGAACAGTTTGCCCGCATGCTCTCCCTCTCGATGTCTTCGCGGGTACTGCGGAATTTGCTTTCGCCGGGTGCTGACGCCGCCGGCTCAATTAAGCCGACGCAACGATCTGGTTTTAGACCGGCAGATTTTTGCCAGGTAGATAATGTGAATGTGGAGCGCACACTGTCCGGACTCTGCCTTTGCCAGGTGCAGGGTAGCTACAGTCGGTTGCGGGAGGGGCCGCCTCGTCGGTTTGAAGTGAATTATCTTGTGGCCGACAGCTTTGAGAACAAGCCAATTATTGTAGATTTGCGCTATACAGCCAATGTGGCTCCCTACTTCCATCTTGACCATAGCATTATGGCGGCCCTCACGCACTCTTTGCGCGAACGTTCAGCCACCGCTGCCACTGCCGCCAATCGAAGTGAGGCTGAAAGTCTGTGTCGCGATCTGGCGCAGGCGCTTGTGCTTTCTTCCAACGAGAAGTTTCGTCCTTTGCTTCCCTCGCTAAGAGGCAGTCTTTCTCCTTATGTCTATGAGCAGTTGCGTGATTTTCGTTTTGGCGACGGGTATCAGCCCGGCCGAGCATCCTACTTCACGTTCTCCCAGCGGGATGACATCAAAGATCTGACCGTCACCATGAACGATAGTTCTCCGGTCAATCCCGATCTGCTTCTGGGCAAGGTGCGAGGCAAGATAGCTGTGAGAGGCGGGCCGGAGCGGTGGCGCCATTTCGGCTTTCGCTTTGTTTTTGCTCGGCGCACCGATTTGGATTCGCCGGTGCTGATAGCCTTTCGCATCTTGCCGGAGGAATGAAGAACGGAGCATGGACAATGCTGCTTCCCTTAATCTGCGCAGTCAAGCTCTTTCAGTTAAGAGCGGACCCGGCGGTTTGCCCGGCTCAATCACACTTTTCACTGCCCGGCTCAGCTACTGCATTCTCCTCTAATTTGCCCGCCCTTGGTTTCTTGTTGATCTGTGCGTAGATGGTGGGCAATAAAATCAAAGTTAGCAGAGTAGCCGTGATCAGTCCGCCCAGTACGACGGTGGCCAGTGGCCTTTGCACCTCAGCTCCGGTACCGCTGGAAGAGATCTTAGGTATTAGAGCCACCACCGCAACAAGGGCGGTCATCAGTACGGGTCTGAGGCGGACATGGGCCCCGTGCCAGGCTGCTTCCTTGACGGAGAGCCCTTCCTTCTCGACCTGCATAATGTAGCTGACCATGATCACGCCATTTTGCACGGCTACGCCAAAGAGCGCAATGAAGCCGATTATGGCCGGTACGGAAAGGGTTTGATGGCTGAGGAAGAGTGCCACAATGCCGCCAATCATGGCAAAAGGAACGTTGAGCATGATCAGCCCGGCATTTCTTATGGAGTTGAAAGAGCCGAAGAGGAGCACGAATATGAGTACCAGCACCACCGGAACCACTATGGTCAGGCGAGCCATAGCTCTTTGTTGGTTCTCGAACTGTCCGGCCCAGACAATTCTGTATCCTTTGGGTAAGACCACGTTTTGAGCTACGCGTTTTTGTGCTTCCTCGACAAATGAGCCCAGGTCTCGCCCTCTGACATTGGCCAGCACTGCGGTTCGTCTGTGACCGTCTTCTCTCATGACACAAACAAATCCTCTGGTTGTTTCCAGGCTGGCTAGCTGCTTCAAGGGCACTGAGGCACCAGTGGGAGTATCAACTAGAATTGATTCTATTTGTTGTGGTGTATCGCGGTAGTCCTTATGAAAGCGCACCAATAGTCCAAAGCGCTTCGCTCCTTCGAGCACTTCCGTGGCCGTCTTGCCGGCCAGGGCTGTTGTAATTATGTCTTGCACGTCTTCTACATTCAAGCCATAGCGGGCAATGCTGGCTCGTTTGATATTTATGTTGAACTGCGGCAAGCCCAGCATTTGCTCTCTTTGCATGTCGGCGGCACCGGGGATGGCGGCAACTTCGTTTTGCACCTTTTGAGCCAGATCGGCCAGGGTGTCTAGATCCTCTCCATAGATCTTGATGCCCAAGTCGGCTCTGATACCGGCAATCAAGTCATCGATCATGTCGGCAATCGGTTGCGAAAAGCTATACATAAGACCAGGCATGGTCTTAACCTTGGCGGCCATGGCATTGATGAGCTCTTCTTTAGAATGATAGTGCCGCCACTTTGAGCGGGGCTTGAGACCGATGTAGAAGTCAGTCGACTCAACACCGTCCAGGGCCGGTCCTGTATTTGAGCGACCAGTGCGGGCTACTACTGTTTCTACTTCTTCAAAATCGAGGAGTAGCTTTTCCAGGGTAACGGCCAGCTTCTCTGAATCGGAATGCGCTATGCTGGCCGGCATCTTGGTGCGCAGCAAGATAGGACCTTCATCCAGAGTGGGAATGAATTCCGAGCCCAGGAAGGGTATAAGCATCAGGCTTGTGCATAGTGCTATCACTGCCACTGTGATGGTTTTGCCCGGGTTCTCCATTGCAAACCTGAGGGTGGGGCTATAGGCTCTGTTCACCGCCGACAATACCGGGTTCTCTCTTTCCACTATCTGACCCTTCATGAACCAGTAGCAGAAAAGTGGAATCACCGTCAGTGATACCAGAAGCGAACCTAGAAGGGCATAGATAAAAGTTAGAGCCAGGGGCTGAAACATCTTACCTTCCACGCCTTCCAGGGTGAAGAGCGGTATATACACCGATATGATGATGGCGATGGCGAAGACTATGGGCTTGCCGACTTCTTTGGCGGCGGCGCTGATTACTTTCAGGGCAGCACTTCTGGTAGTGGGCTTTTCGTGAGCCAGGTGGCGGAAGACGTTCTCAACCATGACCACGCCGGCATCTACCACGATGCCGAAGTCCACCGCCCCCAGAGTCATGAGGTTTGCCGATAGACCGCTGTATTTCATGAGAATGAAGCTAAAAAGTAAGGATAGTGGGATTATCACAGCGACAATGAGAGCGCTGGGGATATGCAGAAGCACGGCAGTAAGAATGATGATTACCAAGCCGCCGCTGAATAGAAGAATTTCCTTGACGGTCTCGATGGTTTTGTCTACTAACTCAGTTTGATCGTAATAGGGCACCAACTCTACGCCGGAAGGCAAGTCCCGGCGAATTTCTTCGATTTGCTCCTTGACCTTTTCGACGGTTTCTTTGGTATTGGCGCCTTTGCGCGTCAGCACTATGCCTGTTACCACCTCGCCCTTGCCGTCATAGGAAGCGGAGCCCCGCCGGAAGGCTTTGCCCACCTCCACCTCGCCGATTTGGCTGATTTTTATGGGTGTACCGTTGATGGTCTTGAGTACCACGTTTTGGATGTCATCCACATTCTTGATGCGCCCAATGCCCCGAATAACAACTTCCTCGCCGGCTTCTTCGATGAAGTTACCGCCGGCGTTGCTGTTGTTTTCAGAGAGTGCCAGTAGTACGTCGTTGATATGAAGATTGTAGGAGCGAAGTTGGTAGGGGTTGACCAGAACCTGATACTGCTTGACGAAGCCGCCGTAGGTTGCCACTCCCGCCACTCCCGGCACGGCTCTCAGGCGCCTGGCGATGTCCCAGTCTTGAAGAGTGCGCAGTTGGGTGTTATCCAGGTTGTGGGATAACAAGTAATACATGTAAACCTGGCTGAAGCTGGATATGACCGGACCCAGGGTCGGTGTCGGGCAGTCGGCCGGGAGGCTGGAGCGGGTTTGCAAGAGCCTTTGTTGCACCAGTTGACGAGCGAAGTAGACATCGGTGTCTTCTTCAAAGATGGCTGTCACTACGGAAAGTCCGAAGCTGGAAAGGGATCTGATTTTCTTGATTTTGGGTAGGCCGTTGAGAGAGGTTTCGATTGGGTAGGTGATTAGCATCTCAACTTCTTCCGTAGCCATGCTTTCCGGCTCGGTGATGATTTGCACCTGTACATTGCTTACATCCGGAAAGGAATCGACTGCAATCGTAAGCATGGAAAAGATACCCATGGCGGCAATGGCCACGGCTGCCGTAGCGGTCAAGAGCCTTTGCCCGAGGGCAAAGTCAATAAGTTTGTTGATCATTTTGTGTAGCTACCCTGATAACTAAGCGCAAGAGAGCCGGGCCAATGTGACCTGTTCTTTCTAAGGGCTTAGATCAAGAGCTGTCGGTAGTTTATGTATATCGGCCTTGGCTTGAAGGAAGCCAGGAATTCAGGTGTCAACCAAGTTTTGGGACCTCTGCCGGGAGGCTTGCGGAAGAACCAGAAGAATACGCAGGCAAGAGCTGCCAGCAGCACCGGAATGACCGGAACTACCTGCCAGTCGCTGCTTAAGCTGCCGCTGACGGCGCTGTGTTTGATGGCCCGGCTGGGCAGGAACGGGTCAACGGTGACGATGTCTTCCAGGTCGGTATCCTGCAGATCCTCCAGGCGTTCGGGGCTGAGGATGGTGGCAGATTGCAAACCGACAACGAGGGAGTAAGCCTGGGCGTAGAGCATCAGGCTGAGAAACAAAGTTAGTAGAAGCTTCCTGAAAGACATGGGTGACTATTTCTTTTGATCCGGTTTTTCAACTTCGGTCTGGGGCTGGCCTGTCGCCGTGGCTTCGCCGGTACTGAGTTCTTTGCTCAACTCTTCCTTGACGAACTGGTCTATGACCGCTGTGTCCGTACCTATGGCTTTGGACTGCTCTCTCATGATTTCAATCTGCTCAGCCAGGGCCCGTTTTTCTTCCGGCTGGCTCTGGTCTATCCGAATGGCTTTCAGTTCCTGGGTGATGCCGCCGTTGTAGGGTACCTTTGCCCTGGCCCAGCTTACTTTCTGAGACCTGGCTGGCTTTTTTAACTTGTCGGCTGCGTCGTCGCTCATAATTGCTTGTCTTGTCCTGGAATGGACGGCAGGTATGTCAACATGCCGGTGTATAAGATGCATTCTATTACAGTCCACCACAAACCAGCACCAGCTTTTTTAAGCTGTCGTGGGGAAGTTACGAATTCACTGACGGGCCACGGTTGTCCGGTCTTTATTATTTGCCGGATTTTATTTGCCCAAAAGTTTAACAAATTTGCGTCTGCCCACCTGGAGAACATTGCTTTCCCCGGCACCCAGTTTTATTAATTGATTGGGATCTTTCACGGTTTCGCCGTCCAGTTTGACGCCGCCTTCTTGCACCAGGCGTTTGCCCTCCCCGTTGGAGGACACCAGCTTGCTCATGGTCAGGAGCCTGAAAACAGCCTCTTCCGCCGCCACTTCAAAAACCGACATGTCTTCAGGCATCTGCCCTTCCGAGTGTACCTTTTGCCAGTTCTCCAGCGCTCTTTGAGCCGCTTCGGCACCGTGATACTGGCGCACTACTTGCTCAGCCAATTTTAGTTTGGCGTCTTTGGGATTGCCCCCGTCTTGCAGGTGGGCTCGCTCTATGGCGTCCACTTCATCTCCAGATAAAGTGGTTGTCAATTCAAAGTACTTGAGGATTAGTTCATCGGTAATGCGCATGCATTTGCCGAAGATTTCTTCGGCAGGCTCCTTCAAACCTATGTAGTTGCCGTAGGATTTGGACATCTTCTTGACGCCGTCGGTGCCTTCCAAGAGGGGCAAAAGCATGGCCATCTGCGGGGTTTGTCCGTATTTGGGCTGCAATTCTCGCCCTTGCAAAATGTTAAAGCGCTGGTCGGTACCGCCCAGCTCAACATCGGCCTGTATGGCCACTGAGTCGTAGGCCTGCAGGAGGGGGTAGAACAGCTCGTGAAAAGCCACCGGCTGCTGTTTATCCAGTCTTTCACCAAAAGCCTCTTTGGCAAGCAATTGATTGGCGGTGACCGATGCCGCCAGTTTGATGACTTCCTTCATGGTGAGAGGAGCCAGCCAGTCGTTGTTATTCACTACTTCCGTTTTGTCCAGGTCCAAGATTAAACCCATTTGGTTCAAGTAGGTCTGGGCGTTGGCGTTCACTTCTTGCTCATTGAGCGGTGGTCTGGTGCTGTTGCGACCGGTGGGGTCGCCTATCTGGGCGGTGAAGCCGCCGATGATGAGCACCACCTGGTGCCCGAAGTCTTGAAAGCGGCGCAGTTTTCGGAAGACCACCGCATGACCGAGGTGCAGGTCGGTGGATGTAGGATCCACGCCCAGCTTGGCTCTTAGTTTCCGTCCTTCCTGACGGGCCTGCCAGATTTTTCTGGCCAGACCGTTTACCCCATCCGGTAACACCTCGGCACCGCGGCAGAGTTCAGCCGCTTCCGCCAGGATATCCTGAGGAATTTCCGGCTGACCGGTGGAGTCAAGCTTTCTCTTGCTTTCATCCTGGGTGCCCTGGGCGACATTTTTTTCTAGAGCTCTTTCTCGATTGAAGTCTGCGTTCAAGGGGATTTCCTTCGCGTGTCTGGGGACTGAAAGATCCGGCAACAGGCAAACGCCCTGCTATCGGGATTGGCCGTCTGTTGCTTTATGTAACGGCATTAGCTGGTCGGAGCCTCTTTCGACCAGCGGCGGTCGGCAGGCTGGCGCCGTCCAATAATAATGCGGCAAGCATCTTATCATGATTACTCTTTCGCTTGAGTCGCTTCCCCTTTCCAAGTAAGATTTTTCCGAGTACTGGCAGCAGTGTTAGGTCCTGGCCGGTATGTCTTTGGCGCTTTCCCCAGTGGAAGCTACTGAAAGTTAAGTGTCGATTTTACAGCTTGCGGTAAGAGGAATGGAATTAGATGGAGAGCCAATACAGTCCGAAGGAATTCGACGAGAAGTGGCAGAAGCACTGGGAAGACCTCGAGCTATACAAGGCTCAAGACGACAGCTCTAAACCTAAATTTTACTCCCTGGTCATGTTTCCCTACCCTTCCGGCGATCTGCACATGGGGCACATGCGTGTCTACACCATCTCCGACGTGATCAGCCGTCAGCGGCGCATGCTTGGATACAACGTGTTGAACCCCATGGGCTGGGATGCTTTTGGTCTGCCGGCGGAGAATGCGGCCATCAAGCGTAAATTGCACCCTGAGAAATGGACCAAGGAAAATATTCGCTTCATGCGTGACGAGCAACTCAAGAAGCTCGGTACCAGCTATGACTGGCAGCGGGAAGTGACTACCTGTGACAGCAATTATTATCACTGGACCCAGTGGTTGTTCTTGAAGTTTTACGAGAAAGGTCTGGCCGTGCGCAAAGAAGCGCCGGTCAACTGGTGTCCTGATTGTCAGACGGTACTGGCTAACGAGCAGGTGGAAGGCGGCGCATGCTGGCGCCATCCGGAGACGCCGGTGGAACAGAAACAGATGAGCCAGTGGTTCTTGCGCATTACTCATTATGCCGAGGAATTGCTGGCCGACCTGGATACACTGAAAGGTTGGCCGGAGCGGGTTCGCCTCATGCAGCAGAACTGGATCGGCAAGTCTCAAGGGGCGGAACTCTACTTTACGGTCGAGTCGAAGCCCAATGTGCAGATCAAGGTCTTCACAACCAGACCTGATACCGTATTTGGTGTGAGTTATGTGGTGCTGGCACCGGAGAATCCACTGGTTAAAGAACTGGTCAGTGACGAATGTAAGGAAGCTGTCGCCGCCTATGTGGAAGAGGCTAAGCGCAAAACCGAACTGGACCGAATGACCACTGAGAAGTCCAAATCGGGCGTCTTTATCGGTGCCCATGTGGTCAATCCCTTCAACGGTGACGTGGTACCGATTTACGTTTCCGACTATGTCTTGATGAGCTACGGCACTGGTGCCGTGATGGGTGTTCCGGCCCATGACGAACGCGACTTTGCCTTTGCTAGAAAATTTTCTCTGCCGATCACCGAAGTTATTTCCGCAGACGGCAAGTCCGTCGGAGAGATGGCGGCGCCTTATCTCGATGATGGTATTTTGCTTAATTCAGGCAAGTTCTCCGGGGTCGATACTACCAGGGCCAAGACGGCAATTACCGAATGGGCCGAGCAGAATCAAGCCGGTAAAGGTCGTGTGCAGTTCAGACTGCGCGACTGGCTGATTAGCCGGCAACGTTACTGGGGTTGTCCGATTCCGCTGGTGCACTGTGCCAAGTGCGGCATCAAGCCGGTGCCGGAAACTTCGCTGCCTGTGATCTTGCCTGTGGAGGGTGTGGAGTTCACCGGTGAGGGCGGCTCGCCTCTGGGGCGGATGCCCGAATGGCTCAATTCCACTTGCCCCGATTGCGGCGGCGCGGCTCGGCGGGAAACCGACACCATGGATACCTTTATCGATTCTTCCTGGTACTTCCTGCGCTATACCGATGCCACCAATCCAGCCGAGGCTTTCAGCCAAGCTAAGGTAAATTACTGGATGCCCGTGGATCAGTATGTGGGAGGCGTCGAGCACGCCATTCTGCACTTGCTTTATTCGCGTTTCTTCACCCGGGCCTTGAAAGACATGGGTCTGGTTAATTGTGTGGAGCCCTTCACCAATCTCCTTTCTCAGGGCATGGTCACCATGTATTCGCCGGTTTCCGGTCGCATTGAGAAAATGTCCAAATCAAGGGGCAATGTGGTCGGCACCCTGGATTTCTTCAAGCGCTATGGAGCTGACGCAGCCAGGCTGTTCACCCTCTTCGCTTCACCGCCGGAGCAGGAATTGGAATGGTCCGAGGACGGCGCTGTAGGACAGCATCGCTTCCTCACCAGAATCTGGCGTCTTTTGGTTGACTTGAAAGCAAAAGGTGTCATAGACCGGGATCTGTGCCGCAAGCCTCTGGCCTCCTCAAATGGCAACGGTAACGGAGCCGCGGCTCTATCGGCCGCCGATAAGAACCTGATCAAGCTGGTGCACAAGACCATTAAAGCTGTGTCCAACGACTTGAGCCCCGAGCGCTATGTGTTCAACACAGCCATTGCTCGTTGCATGGAACTGGTGAACGGACTCTATAAGTATGTGCAGGAAGTGGAGCCGAAAGAGGCTTCGCCGGTGCTCAGTTTTGCCGTCTATAACTTGTTGCTTTTGCTTGCCCCCATGGCACCGCATATCACTGAGGAGTTGTATCACCAGCTTGGACTGGCTCTGTCCGATAAAGATTCGATTCACTGCTCAAAGTGGCCTGACTTTGATGAAAGTTTGACCGTGGATGATGAAATTGAACTGGTTCTGCAAGTGAACGGCAAAATTGTCTCGAAAGTGCCTGCCTCGCGGGGTCTTGACCGCAAAGCCGCGGAAGGACTGGCTATGGATGATGACAAGATGAAAGCCAAATTGACGGGGCAGGCGGTCAAGAAGGTAATTGTTGTGCCAGACAAGCTTGTCAACGTGGTAATTTGATAAGAGACCGTTGCGCTTCTGAATCATTTAATTTTGGTTGGAACCCTCGGTGAAAGAAAACCGTTCGTTTCTCGAGGAGCGCCATGTCGAATTCCATCAAGCCCAAGATTAACTTCGAGCAGCAACAGATTCTGCCCGTTGGTTCCTTCATGCTTGTACTGATTTGCGCCATTATGTACTGGCAATCAGCCAGTGCCGGCGGCTCAGAGCGCTGGATCCTGTCCAATTGCTTCGTGGTCAAGAACATGGCTGAGTTGGCCCAGGGTTTGCAGGCCCTGCTGATGGCTACTTTCAGCGGAAGAGCAGGCGCTTATGAGCTTTTCGCCTCTAATTTGACCAAATTTATCAGTACGGTTTTCATGTCCACATTTACCTCTCTAGACCGGGTGCAGGCTCTGGGTAATTGCTATTTTCTCTATGTGTTCGGGGCAAGCATTGAGCAGCGTATCGGACCGCCGCGTTTCATGCTTCTGGTCTTGCTTTCTTTGCTGGTGCCATGGCCATTCGTCATTTTAGAAGCTCAGAAAATGGGCATCAACGCCTGCTACTTCGGACCCTTCTTCCTGCTCTGCGCCTTGCTCGGCGCCAACTTCGTATTCCCGCCGGAGCGCAAGATCAACACGGAGTGGTTCAAGAGCACCAGGGGTAATATCTTCGCCTCGGAGCCGAGGGCCGATATGACCGCCAAGTATGTCTTCAAGCCAACTTTCTTCATGATTCTCTTCATCGTTTATGAAGGCGTCATGGTCTGGCTACTCAGTCACAGCAACCCGGGCCTGCGTATTGCCGGCATCGTACCCGGTGTGGCGGCTCTGCTTTCCGGTTATGTTCTGGTCTCCTGCCTGGTCTGGAGCGCCACCGGTTCTCTCAAAGATGGACCGATGCGTCTCATGGCTGTGAAGATGTACAACGACATTCTCAAGCTCGATGTTGGGCATGATATGGCCATCAAGGGCACCAGTATGGCACTGGGGTTGCCGCCGGAGCGCGTGAAAGAGTGGATTCTTGCCCAGAAAGGCAAGATGCGCATTTCCTGATTGCGCAGGTGAGTTTCGCGTAAGCAACGCACCTCCTGACTAGTGCTAATATAGCCTCCTGAGTTAAGGAAGCAATCTTAGCGGGCGTTTATGTCTTCTGACAGCAAAGACAATTTTAGTCAAGGTAAGTCCGGCGAGTCCGGTAAAATGCCGGTTTCTCTGCCGGCAGATGCAGTCCTTGCCGATTCCGGTTTAGCTGAGGCTCCCTACCGCTTCCCCTGGTTGCGGCTCCTGCAGGTAGTGCTGGATGCGGGGCTAGCTGCTGCTTCACTGGCCGGTGCCTATTTCATTCGTTTTGAAGGGCATCTTTCTCCCCTCTATTTGCAGCAGTTCCTGGTAGTTGCACCGGTGGTGGTGGCGCTGCGCCTGATTGCCAACTGGCGCTGCGGTGTTTATGGACGGCTCTGGCGTTACACCGGACTGACGGAAGTAACTGAAATAGGGCTTGCCGTTTTGACCGTTTCCGGTTTGTTGCTATGCCTCAGGGCTCTAGGTTTGCCGCTCATGAAGGTGGAAGGGCATCTGCTCTCTTTCAGCATTCTGGTCATAGACATGGGTATTTGCTACTTCCTTATGACCGCCAGCCGAGTCTTGCGGCGTTTGCAGACCGAGCACAGTCAAAGACGACACTGGCGGCAGCCGGTGCGCCGGCGCGCCCTGGTTGTGGGAGCTGGTGACGCCGGTTTGATGGTACTGAAAGAGTTGACCCAGCGCAGTGACCTGGGTGTGGATGTGGTTGGGTTAGTAGATGACGACCCGAGCAAACTGAAGAAGCGCATCGGACATATCACCGTATTTGGTGCCACGCGGGAATTGCCACGGCTGGTGGAATTGCTTTGCATCGACCAGGTGATCATCGCAATGCCTTCCGCCCCGGCTGCCGAAATTCGCC
>JACRFZ010000001.1 GCA_016212515.1 Candidatus Melainabacteria bacterium | reverse complement strand
GTCGATCCGCAGTACTTTCCCTTTCTACCGCCAGGCGACAGCGACGACGGCATCATTGTCAAATATCTGCCCGGCACTGATTTCTCAAGACCCAGTAAGGCTTCCGTTTGCCTCACCGAAGGAGCCGTTCTGGTGAGCGTGCGCAAACCAGCGACCATGGCCCTGGTCACTACTCCCCACGGGGATGTCTCAATTGAAAGCGAAGCGGATGTGGTGGTGCGCTATGAGGAAGGTGTATTGAGGGTAATGAACCTCACCGGTCTGGCTGAGAGAGTGAAGATAAAGGTGCATGGAGCCGAGGTCAGCGCCAGGGTGAATGGGCAATCCTATTCGGAGCCGGTCAAGAACCAGCCGGTTTCAGTGGCCCTCAAGGTCGGGCACGAGGTGGTATCTGCCGACCGCAAGCTCTTGGGACGCGACTTGCATCCCCATGACGGAGTCGGGCGCCGGCAGTATGTTTTCATAGAAGCCGATAGTCTGGCAGTGAGCGAGTTTAGCCTGGAAAGTGCCCTCTCGGGCATGGACCTGCTGGTAGACCTGCAGCAGAAGGTTACGGGCGTAAAGGAAAGACGAGTGCTTGGCGACATGGCGAAAATGGCATCGGTGTTAAACTACATGAACGGTGAAAGTGGTTACACCGCCCTGACTAAGCCGTCCAAGCAAGGATTTCCTCGGGAGTAATTATTTCCATGGCCATAAAAGCCTTTCGCAGACCGGGCACCGTCGTGGCGTTGGTTCTCGCTCTCTCCTTTGGTCTTTGCTCGGCACTGACTCCGGCTCTTGCCCAGAGCGACGACTTCGAAAGACTGAAGGCGGCAGTGGAGAAAGCCAGGCAGGCAGGCAAGAAAGATGACCTGGCCCTTAAACTTTATACCCTCGGGCAGACACTTGCCGAGGCTCGCAAGTTTGAAGAGGCTCTCACATATCTGCGTGAAGCTCTCAGCGTCGATCGCGGTCTTACCAAAACCAAAGAAGTCTTCAACGATTTGATTGCCATTGCCCGGGTGGAGACCCATGCCAAACAATTTGAGCAGGCCGAAAAGACCTACCTGGAAGCCCTGGCCGTGGCTAAAGATAGTGGCTCCGAAAAACAACTGGCCAGTGTCTATGCCGGTCTAGGGGCCAATGCCATACATGCCAGAAAGTTTGAAGAAGCCCGTACCTTCTATGAAAAGTCCAGAGAGGAAGCGGCTCGTTCGTCCGATTATGTCGGCGAGTGTCAGGCTCGCTTGAGCCTGGCCATGCTTCTTAAGAAGGAGGGTAAACTGCCCGAGGCCATGAAGGAAGTAGAGGCGGCCAGAGCTTTGCTGGGCGGCAATACCCAGGAGGCTTTCGTGGGGCAGGTTTTGAAGACCCTGGCTGAGTTGAAGGAATTTAGCGGTGATACCGCCGGTGCTATCGAGGCCTATGGGCAGGCGGCAGCGATTTTTAAAGAATGCGGTGATAGTGAGCGGGAGGCCATGAGCCTCTATTACCTGGCCAATAATCTATTAGCCTTCGGTAAGCCCCGGGAGGCCCTGGAACAGTTTGAGAAAGCTCATTCGGCTTTCGATCAGGAGGGTAATACGGCTTATCTGGCCCGCGTTCTCGTGCGTCAGGGTACGGCCTATGCCGACATGGGCAATTTTGTGGAGGCAGAGCGCCTGCATGTGGATGCCCTCAACATGGCAAAGGGGCTTAAGGATGCTGATGTTGAGGTCCTGGCCGGTTTTGAGTTGGCTTATGATTATTATTTGGAGGGGTCCATCGATAAGGCTCTTGAGCGTTGGAAGCAAATTGAAAAGCAGATCCGCAGCGGGATGGCGGTCGATGATGCGGACATACTTTCCGAGACGGAAAGCTCCATTGCCATGTGTTATCGAAATATGGGCCAGCCGGCTGCTGCCATTGATTATTACGAGAGAGCGGCCAAACGTTTTCGCGATGCCGATAGTTTAATTGGGCAAATTAAGTGCCTTAATAGTATTGCTTGCACGTCTCTGGATTTTGGACGTAGTGCCGAATATGGTGCGAAGTATCAGGAAGTGCAAGGGCTGATGGCGAAAGTGCCGGCTAGTGATAGAGGCGGCCGCGACTGCCGCCGCCTGAGCGGCTATGTGCTTTTTAACCATGGTCAGTTTGAGCTGATGAATGATCATCACGATGCTGCTCTGTCCGACTTCCAGAAAGCCGCCGCCGATTTCGCTGCGGTCAGCGATAAGGCGGGGCAACTGCGTGCCCTTACCGGCATTGGTCTTTGCTATCTGAAGAAAAACGGCGGCGAATCCTCCCCTCGTGAAGCGATCAGCTATTTTGAGAAAGCCGAGCCCCTCGCCCTCTCTAGCGGCAATACCGAGAGCCAGTGGGATTGCGCTTATGGATTGGGCTCCGCCTACTTGAAGCTCGGGGACAAAGCCAGAGCCGAGAGCTATTTACGCAAAGCCATTTCACTTTTTGAGAAGGAAAAGGAGAAGCACGGCCGTGATGATTCCAAGACCTATGCTCTAGATTTGCGGGGGCGCTGCTTCCAGGAGTTGGTCAGTCTGCTCTTTACCGAGGGGCGTCTTGATGAAGCCCTTGAAACCGCTGAAAGAGGACGAGCGAGAGCCTTTCTAGATTTGCTGGAGGGGCGCCGCAGCACCGGCACCCATATCGCCCTGACGGGCGACTCTTCCGGAGCCGCTCCCGGACAGGCTCCCAAGCGCCTGGCTGAGATTGCTATGGCTGATACCGGCAATAGTCCCTTCGGCAAAGATCGCTCTGTGGAGGTAATTTCTAAGAGCAATACTGTGGTACTCGATTCCGCTGTTTCTCAGGCTTCAGCCAAGGCTCCCGATGTGCAGGAGTTGAAGGCTCTCGTAGCCGAATCCGGCAGCACGGTAGTAGAGTATTTTATTACCGCCGATAAGCTCTATACTTTCGTCATCGGAGGCGGTGCCGTCAAAGCACCGCCGCCGGTGGCAATTTCAGAAGTGGCCCTTACTGCTAAAGTTACGGCCGCTTACAAATCCATCATCAGCCCGCCTGAAGACCTGACCAAATTGCAGGCTGCCAACGAGGAAAGGCAGAAACTCTTGCAGGACCTCTACAAACTGCTGGTGGAGCCGATTAAGCCCTACCTGCCGACTGCGCCCGAGGCCGTGGTGACCATAGTGCCCCACGGAGCGCTATTTAAGGTGCCTTTCGCCGCTCTCACCGACTTCAGCGGCAAGCTCTTTGTGGAGGATCACACCCTGGCCATCGTGCCGGCCGTGGGTGTTTTCAGAGCCACCCATAAGCTTTTGAAAGAGGCACCGCAGGGCAAGGATAACTTGCTGGCCTTCGGCAATCCCACCATGAATGCCAGTATCGGCCTGGGGGCCCTGCCCTACAGTGAAAAAGAGGTCAAGAAAATTTCCGAACTCTTTGGTGCGGGTAGCATCGTGAAAGTAGGTGCTGATGCCAGCCGCGCCAATCTGAAAGAACTGGCTCCGAAGGCGTCCATAATTCATTTGGCTACCCATGGTTTGATAGACGAAGAAAGACCGATGGATTCAGCCGTCTTGCTGGCTTCAAGCAGCAGCGACGATGGACTCTTTACGGTCAAGGACATTTTGCAGATGCCCGCCCTCAAGGCTCGTCTGATTACACTTTCAGCCTGTCAGACCGGGCGCGGTAAGATTTCCGGTGACGGCGTGGCCGGGCTATCCCGGGCCTTTATCCTGGCCGGTACTCCCTCTGTCATGGTCAGCCTCTGGAACGTGGACGATGTGATGACGGAATACCAGATGTCGGCCTTCTATCAGAGTTTGCTGGGTGGGGCTGAGAAGGCTCTCGCCCTGCGCCAGGCTCAGCTCAAGACCGTGGCTTTTATGGAAAAAGGTATGGTGACGGCCCCCGGCGCCGTCAAGGTTAGGGCCAATCCCCGTTACTGGGCGGCCTTCCAGATGATAGGCGAGCATAAGTAGCGACCTGGGTATATTTAGATTACTCCAGTTCAGACAAATGTTTTCTTATAGCATCAGGGAGTACCACAATGTTCAGTCGCAAGTCAGCCATTGGCGGTCTGCTACTTATCACCGCCCTGCAAGTTCCTGTAGTTTGTTATGGGGAGTCGGAAGCGGGGCTTTCCGCCTCTTCCGAAGCCAGTATTTCCGGAAATTCCGAGGCTCGCAGTTGTGCCTCATCCCAGGCGCAGTGGGCCCGGGGCTCTTCCGAGGCCGGCTGGGGCGATGCGTCCTCCCAGGCGCAGTGGGGTGGGTCATCCGAGTCGGGTTTTGGCGGCATGGGCGGTGGTCGCTACCGTTACCGTCGCGGCAGGCGCTGGGGCAACGGGCAGGCACCTCAGCTAAATGCCGATCCCGATTATCAAAACCAGGCTGCGGCTATGCTGAGGATCCGGCAGGATCAGGCTCAACAGGCGGCTCATGAAAGGCAGTTGCAGAGGGAACCGGACAGCGATTTCGTGCGCACCTATGGTTCCACTACCGTACCGCCGGCCCATGTGCGGGGTGGCATAATCGACACCTACCGGCGCAATAATTTAAGAAGCTACGGACAGCCCTAGCCTTTGAGCTTGATTGGGAAGATGGCCGGTTTGGCTACTTCCGCTCTCAGTCCGCCAAAAATACGGAAGTTGAAACCGGCAAAGCCCGGTGATTGATTGGCGCCTATGTTGAAGATAGGCTCTGCACGCATGAAAGCGGTCACCGGCAATTTCGGATGTATGCGTCGGCCCACTTCGCCGGTGAGAATAATGACCTGGTTATTGGGACCGCCGCGCAAGTTGCTGTTCCCGAAGTTAGTCACCAGAGTGGAGTCGAGGAGATAATTCCAGGGACCTTTTCTCCATACGCCGCCCATGGAATAGAACTGATCTCCCTCCTGGAAGTTGGAGAAAGGATCGCGGAAGCGCAACTGACCCATGACGCTGCCGTAAACTACACCGCTCATGCCGACACGTCTGACTACGGTGACGGAAGGGATGATGTCGTAGAACTGCACCGATGGTGCGTTAGCAGTGCTGATGAAGAGCGCTCTTGGAAAAAGTCCGACAGTCAAAGTGGTCTTCTTGTTGATGTTGAAATCGTGGTCGATACGACCGCCCACCGAGTGAATGTTGCGGGAGAGGCGAGAATCGCGCAGATCGTATTGATCGCGGAAGAAGAAATAGTTGGCGGCAACACGCGTTTTCTTGGTGAGGGCGTAACCCACGGTGACGTTGGGTAAGACCCTGTAGATCATGTCCGAGAGATAGTGGCGATTGGTCTGAAAGGTGTTGACTTCAAAGCGAAGGCTGTTTTCTACGGAAGCATTGAAAAAGACCCGACCCGGCAGCCGATAGAGGGCATGGGCTTTAAAGTTTTCGAAGTTGTTGAAGGTGTTGACGCGTTCCGGTAGCCGCACCGGCGTCAGGTCGATGGGCACAAAGTCGTTTTCTCTGGAAACCGGAGATGCTACGGCGATGGCGCGCGGCGCTTCCTCCGTCTGGACTGCGGCTGCGCTTGGTGCAGGCTCCGAGACCGCCGCTGTGTTTTCCCGGCTCTCGCTCTCTTCACTTGCGGTGGTTTTCTTCTGCGTGGTATCGGCTGGGGGCTCGCTTACCTGGCTCTCCTGGGGCTGCAATCTGATAGTGTTGAAATCGGCAGTGTTGACTTCCTCCACTACACCTGGAACCACGGATGGTGCGGATACTTCTGCACCGGCCCTCCCTGTTGCCGCTACCAGCAAGCAGACAAGCGCACCTAAAATAAGGGTGCAGCGCGGGCTTGCATTTTTGTATTCGGGGCAGGAAGGCATGGTAAGTTCTCAAGTGATGAAACTAGCCCGTTCCCAGGGATTATAGCCTGCCAAGCTTACAATGCCCAGACTCTTATTTATATATAGTTTACCGAGTCGACACTGGTAAATTATCGGCGCTCTTTCAGGTTGCCTTAAATTGCCTTGACATGGTTTCGGACAGGCGCCTGCAATGCCGTAAAGTCGAAAGAGAAACGCAAAGTTTGCTAAGACCCTGCCAGTTGCTGATATATTTTCTAATGTTGACTGCCTGCTGCAAATCGGCGGCGACATGACTTGAGAGGGAACGCGTTTTGGCGGCTGAAGAAGCTAGAGAAAATTCAGGGGATAGCAGAAGTATATCCACCAGTGGTAGAGATCCGGCTATCCGGGTGGTTCTTCAACCTAAGGACACCAATAACCAGGGCACCGTTTTCGGCGGCATCATACTGAGTTACATCGACCTTGCAGGAGCTGTAGAGGTGACTAAGTTGACCCGGCAACGTATAGTCACCGCCGGCATCAAAGAAGTGAATTTTCATGCGCCTGTATACATCGGGGAAGTAGTAAGCTTTTACTCAAGAACGCTCCGGGTCGGCCGTACTTCCGTGACGGTTAAGGTAGATGTTGAATCCACCCGCGGACACGAGGCGGTGCACGTGACTTCAGCGGAGTTGACCTTCGTTTGCATCGATGACAAAGGTCAACCTACCGAGATAGTCAAGTATTAAAGCAAGGGAAGAGGACCATGACCACGCTCGATCCTGTATTTGAAAAGCCAAGCACGGAAAAGATTCGCCTCTATCTAGGCACCGGCTGCGGTAAGACGACGGCTGCCTTTGGTTTGACATTGAGGGCTCTCAGCAAGGGTATGAATGTAACCCTCGTATTTTTCGACAAGCTGGAAGAAAATTCTTCGGAAGGGCGAGGCTTGCGTTTGCTTTCCGAGAGCAATGCTACCGACTTCGGCAAACTGACTATGCACTACACCGGCGTTAATCGGCTGGGCACCGGTCCCAAGGGTAGCTTTCGCCTCTACAGCTCTCCCAACGGCATATTGCCGGAAGATAAGGATGCCGCCAAGCAAGGTTTGACATACATTGCCGAAGGTCTGATGCGCAAGGATGATATCGTCATTGGTGACGAACTTCTCGATGTGGCCAGAGTCGGTCTGGTCGATTTTGATTACGTCAAGCAGGTCTTGAGTTTGAGACAAGATCCCACAGTGCTTGTGCTGACAGGACGTCGCGCACCAGATTGGCTCATGCAACAAGCCAGCACCATATCTACCACCACTCAGTTGCGCCACCACGGCCGGGCCATCGAAGGACTCGACTGCTGATATTTCTTTTGCTTACGAAAAAGGAGAGGCTCTTGCCTCTCCTTTTTCATTGCTTTACTAGCTTCTCCCTCAGTCTTTAGCTGTGGGATAGCCGCTTGGGGACGGCAGCACCGATGCCTTGGGACCGCTTGGATTGGCGGTATGTATTTTGGCTATTTCTTCACGCAGCACATCTTGTGCTTTCAGCAATTGGATATCTTTGCCGTCATTGGGGCTGCGTTTTTTGAACTCCTTCATGGTGACGTCTATCCACCAGGGACCTTTGTATTCTTTGCGGTCTTTGTCTTTGGTGTCGGTAGCTATTTCGTCATCTACCTTGACTTGGAAGTCGGGCACGATACCGGTCTTATGAATATCGGTATCGTTTGGTGTGAGGTATTTGGCTATCGTGACGTTAATACCGGAACCATCGGAAAGTCGGTTGATGGCTTGAACGAGCCCCTTACCGAAAGACTTTTCACCGACTAGTTTGGCTCTGCCGTTGTCGCGCAGGGCGCCTGAAAGAATCTCACTGGCCGAAGCCGAGCCTTTATTGATCAGTACCACCAGGGGCAGTGTGCAACTCGGCTGGCCCACCACCGCCTGCGACTGCTTGTAGCCGTCGGCGTCGATGGTGCTGACGATAATGCTCTTCTCGGGCAGGAAGAGACCGGCCATCTCGATGGCATTGGTCAGCAGTCCGCCGGGATTGTGTCTCAGGTCAAGAATAATACCGTCGGCATTCTTCAATTGATTGAGAGCTTTCTTGATCTCATCGGTGGCTTTGTTGGAGATGAAACTCTCCAGCCTGATGTAACCTATATTGCCGGGCAGATATTCAGCGGTGGTGACGGCCTTGATTGGGATCTCGGCTCTCTTAAGTTTCACTTTCTTGCGTTCGCCTTTGCGCAAGAAACCTATTTCCACTTCGGTGGCAATCGGTCCGCGAATTTGTTTAACCACTTGATCAAGGGACTGACCCTTGATTGACTTACCGTCTACTTCAACGATTTCGTCCCCGGACATCATGCCGGCCTGCGAGGCGGGAGTATCGAGGATGGGGGCAATCACCACTACCTTATGCTCGAAGTTCATGCCCAATTGCATGCCCACACCGAATAGGTGAGCTTCGATTTGATCTTTTTCTTCGGTGAAAGCTTCTTTGTCGAGGAAGCGAGTATAGGGATCTGCCAGACTGGCCAGCATGGTTTCGATAGCCTTATGGGAATCGTCCATGGTCTTTAATTTTGTGTCGTAATGGTGTTGCCAGCGCGACCAGTTTTGACCGTTGAACTTCTGATCGTAGTACTGGTCTTTGATAAGCTTCCAAGATTGGTTGTAAAGGGATTGCGGGTCGCTATTTGCGCTCTTGGCTAATTGGGCGATGAAAGGCAGGGGCTGGGAGGCGCCGCCGTCAGCCACGATCACCTGATCCTGGGAAGGGGCCTTCTCTTTGGCGATAAGAAGGCTTTGTAAGCCAAAGAAGAGGAAGCAGAATGTAAGCGGAACGCCTATTCGTGCAACAACTTTTCTCTCTAACAACTTGAGTACCTCTGCCTGCTCTATTTCTTGATTTAACTACAATTTGCGCCACTTATGCCAATCTTAGATCACTATGCCCTCGTGGTGCCCCAAGTAGCGCCGAAGTCGCGCCAATTTGTAATAAGTGACGGCCGTTAACCAAAGAATTACTAAGAATATTCGCCACTCTTTAAGCTTTCTTGAGTTTATTTAATTGTAGCCGGTTTTGCCGCCCGGGCCTGTTCAACTTGCAGCCGAGGCGGTTCACCTTGAGAAGTGCGGTCTATATGTTAAATTTCCAGGGTTTTAAATATCTTGGCATTTGCCGTATTATTTTTTAAGCTCCTGGCAAAGAGCCTGAATGCCTGTTCGGTGCACGATTCCAGGAACTGATCCCCTCCCGGGAAGGAATAAAACCTATACCTTCTGGAGCCACTTCCATCTCTGAAAGATATGCTCTGCTGGAGCGCTTGACTGGGGATCAGACATAAATTTAGTTGCAAGGTTACCGAGAGAAGCCCGAGGAATTCAGACATGTCGCCAAGCCCTGGAGCGGGACTGACTACTACCCTGGAAAAGGGTGGACCTGATATAACCGACAAGGTGGCAGGTCAGTCCGCCGACCACAGTGCTGCCCTTTCCAAGGAAGCGGAATCTCCAGTGTCCGGTACATCAATCAGCGCCAGACTCAGCTCTATCAAAATTTCGAAGAGCACCAAGCTGCGCGTCAAAATTCTTATTTCGCTGGTGCTTTTTGCCAGTCTTTTCATATTCGGCAAAGTTGATTTGCGCAAGGCCGTAGAAGTGGGGCTCAAGGCCGACAAAGGCTATTTGCTTCTGGCTGTAGTTCTTTCCCTGGCATCTACATTCTTAAATGCGCACCGCTGGCAACTGCTGGCTGCTGCCGTCGGGCTGGAAAAAGGTTTATTGAAGTTGGTGCAGTTCTGCTTCGTGGGGCTCTTCTTCAACTTGTTTTTGCCCTCAACGGTAGGGGGTGACTTCAGCCGCTGCTATTACCTGTCCAAGGGCACCGGCAAATATGTAAACGCCTTCTATTCCGTACTGGCCGACCGGACAGTGGGTATAGCGGTGCTTTTCCTGTTTGCTTCCGTGGGCATCCTGGTGGGACCGGGAGGCGGCGGACTGCCTATTCAACTGAAACTGCCTATCTGGCTCGGCACCCTGGGAATCTTCTCCGTCGTACCGTTCATGCCCCAGTTGACCAGGCGTTTTCTCGGGGATGATAACTGGATTGCTCGTCAGTTCAATAATTCTTGCGCCCAGGCTTACTGGAGCAATAAAGGACTGATCTTCACCACCGTGCTTCTTTCCATCATTATGCAGATCGTGGTGGTGGCCTGTCACGTTCTCATCGGTCTGGCCCTTGGCTTGAATGATATTCCTCTCTGGTATTACTTTGTTTTCTATCCCTCCGTGGCAGTTCTTGGTTTCATCACTCCCAGCTTTAACGGAATCGGCATCAGAGAGTGGGCTTACACTTACTTCCTGACCATGGCCGGTGTGGATAACGCCCATGCCCTCACTTACGCCATAATGTGGCTGGGTTTGAACACCTTGAGTTCTCTGGTGGGTGGTCTGGTTTATATACTCGGTCACTTCCAGAAACCTAAAGAAGAGTCTGAGATGATGGATTCAGCCGGCTGACAGTCTTGTTTGAAATAGCCTCCCATGTCCAGTAAAAAAGCGGTGCAGTTTCTCCCCGGGCGTCACCCCCTGGATAATCCAGCCGTACAGACGGTTTTTCAAAACGCCGGTAACCTGCCGCTCCATCTGGTGGGCGGCTGCCTGCGCGACAATATCGATGTGCCTGTCAATTCCAGCGCTTCCACACGCAATATCAAGCCCACCAACGATTTCGACTTCGCAGTCGGTGGTGATGCGCTGGCTTTTGCTAACGAGATGGCACGGGTACTGAAAGGTCATTTCGTTGTCCTCGATGAGAGCTTCGATATTGCCAGGGTCGTTCTGGATGACGGCTCCTATCTCGATTTTGCCGGCTATAAAGGTAGCCTGGAAGAAGATATACGGCGGCGTGATCTGACCATCAATGCTCTCGTCATGGAGCCAGGCAGTCCTGACCGGGTTATTGACCTGGTGGGCGGGCTTGACGACCTGGAGAAGAATCTGGTGCGGGCCGTCAGTGAAGAGTCGCTGCTGGAAGATCCCCTGCGACTTTTGCGGGTTTATCGCTTTGCCGTGGCCAGGGGGGCAACAATTGAAGGCGCCACCCGTGTCTACCTGGGCAAGGCGGAAAATCTGGCCCGGCTCGCCGGTATTGCCAGGGAGCGGGTGAACTACGAGCTTTTCACTTTATTGAATTATGACGGTGTGGGCAAGTACATCCATGATATGGGAGAGAGTGGTCTGCTGGAGGCACTCTTCCCGGAGTTGACCGATTGCCGGAGGGTCACTTCCAACAGCTTCCACCACCTGGCTCTATTCGATCACAGCCTGGAGACCATACCGCAGTTGGAAGCAAAAATGCCATCCCTGCCAGCCTATATCCACCTCTCGGCCAATCGGGAAGTGGCTCATGGCGTCACGCGTCTGGCTGTGGCAAAATTGGCGGCTTTATTGCACGACATAGGCAAACCGGACACCTGGGTGATTCAGCCCGATGGGCGTCATAGCTTCATTGCTCACGATAAAGTAGGTGCGGCCATGGTGAGACCGCTGGGTGAGCGTGAGAAATGGCCCAAAAGCATCAGCCGGCTTGTGGAAAAGCTGGTGCTCTGGCATCTCAGACCCGGGCAGCTCTTTCATACCGGCGAGCCCACCCAGAAGGCCTTGAATCGCTTCTATCGCAACGCCGGTGAAGACTTTCCCGAGCTGATGCTCATTACTTTTGCCGATTTTGGGGCCACCATGGGGCCGGGCTTGTCCGGCGAGAAGCGAGATAACCTGGAGAAAGCCTTTCACCGCTTGCTTGATGAATATCCAGCATATATGGAACAGGTCAAGGCTTTGCCGCGCTTGCTCTCAGGCGAGGATATCATGAGGCTACTTGATGTGGGACCTGGTCCTCTTGTGGGTGAAATTCTTCAGGCCGTCAACGAAGCGCAAGAAATTAAGGAAGTAACTGATCGCGCTCAGGCTGAGGCTCTTGCTCGATCAATCTATGATGCCAAGAAGCAGGAAAGATGAAATTCTTCGCTTGATAACTGCATTTCAGGATTAAGGCTCTCAGATGGGGGCATAAAACTTTCAGCGAGATACACGCAAGCAACGCATAACTGCAAAAGACCTCGTGTATGTCCACCCCGATAAACAGAAGGCGGCTGTTCAAGCAGTCCCGGTTGAGTGTCGGGTTGGTATTACGTCGTCAAAAAAGTGCTCCAACGCTTCTATCAACAGGTGAACAAAATGAACGCTAAAGTGGACAAACTTCACAACTACACTGTGATTGCCAGACTCGATGATGCCATTCCTCTCAACACCGAAGAATGGGTTGCCACCGAGAGACTTCTCAATCAGGTCAGTGAGTTTGTGCCGATGAGCATGCTCAATGCTCTCACCGAAGCAATCATCACATATGCCGATGATCAGGCTCGTCGCGGATATATCCTCGGCCAGGAAGATCTCGTAGCCGAATTGAAAAAGAAAGCGTCCAAAATCGCTTAGCACTGAGTATTGTCTGGTTGGTGCAGGCTCTTCGCTGGAGCACTGGAGTCTGATCTATAGAAATCAGCAAGACAATCGATATAGTTTTCCGTCCCACCGAAATCCAACATTCGCCCGTCTCATGCAAATTGAGACGGGCGTTTTGCTTAGTATTTTGTGACAAATTTCGCTATAATCAACCCGTACGCGGCTGATATAGACAAGGGGGCTAAGTTGCAGCAATTACCGCCGGTAACTGGTGTGAGACCCTGGACCACCTTGAGGCGCGAGCAAATAGCCGACTGTAGAGTGTTTTCCCTGCATCGCCAGGTTTCTGAGCGAGAAAGCGGGAAGTCCGCCAATTTTTACGTATTTCATCCTCGTGATTGGGTCAATGTCATTCCCGTCACTAGAGATATGGAAGTTGTGCTTATCGAGCAGTATCGTCATGGTATAGAGAAGATTACTCTTGAAATTCCAGGCGGCATGGTTGATAGGGAGGATGCTTCCACCCTGGTGGCGGCAGAAAGAGAGCTTCTGGAAGAAACCGGATTTGGTGGCGGCGAAACGGTCTTTCTTGGGCGAAACCATCCCAATCCGGCTATCCAGAGTAATATTTGCGATACCTATTTATCTTTGAATGTCGAGTATTTGCAGACGCCGTGTTTTGATACCAATGAGGAAGTAGCAATTCGTATGGTGCCTCTCAAGCAGGTGCCTGAGTTAATCGCCGACGGCACCATCAGTCATGCCCTCGTCATCGTTGCTTTCCACTACCTGCAGCAGCTCTGCCTCAAAGACGAACGCTACCATCATCTGCGCGTCTATGCTTAGAGCAGAGGTGGCGAGAATGTATTGGTTTGCATCCTAAACAGTGACGGCCGGCTCCACTTTTGCCGCCGGTTCGCACTGACGTTTAGAACGTACCAGCCTCAGAACAAGCATAATGACTGCAGCACCAAGGATGGCGTCGATGGTGGGAATTGAGGTCAGTTTAAGCAGTCCCAATCCGAGGGACTCTTTTGGAGTTGCCACAAAGCCCATTAAGACACCGCAGCCCCAGGCTATAAGAGTAGGACATTGCCAATCGGGTATGCTCGCCAGCTCTTCTTCGGTGACGGCATGCTTGCGACCAAGATTATTGATTACGAAAATTCCTGAGATAGGGGCAATGACAATGCCAAGCAGCGTCAAGAAGGAAACCATGTGCCCGGCCACGTGTAGTTCCGCCAGACTGATGCCGAAGATGCCGGCAAAGATTGCCAGGTGCGCTCTCTTCCACTTTGGAAAGACTGCCGCCAGGCTCAATGAAGATGAGTAGAGATTGCAGTCATTGGCAGCCCAGGTGGCAAACATCATCATGACAAAGATCAGCCAGGTGAGACCGGCGGGCACCAGATGGATCACGATGTCGGCGGAATGAAAGTTGAC
Source organism: Candidatus Melainabacteria bacterium (assembly GCA_016212515.1). Lineage (GTDB taxonomy): Bacteria > Cyanobacteriota > Vampirovibrionia > Obscuribacterales > Obscuribacteraceae > Obscuribacter. The sequence continues at coordinate 10,654 of JACRFZ010000001.1, read as the reverse complement.
GGCAATCACTCCTGCTACCAGCAGCAAGAGGGGATATGCAAAGGCATAGTCGGTGAGAGCATAGGCTATGGCGTGCTTGTTGGTACGGGCGAAGCGCGCGTAATCCGGGTTGAGTGAGGCACCCACAATGAAGCCACCGGCAACGGTGGCAGCGGTGGCACCAAAACTAAGGGCTTCGGATGGGCTAGGTTTGAATTGCCAGAGTGTCATCATTTTGCCGGGCGTGATCAGCGGCAAGAATGCGTAGGCCAGTCCGCAAAGTAAAAGTGGCACGGCCAGGTAACTGAGGCGTCCGATTGCTCTGATGCCCAGGGCGGCAGTGGTGATCATGGCCATGCCGCCGGTTAAAATAACCAGCTCCCGCGGTAGGGAGAGAGAGAACCCAGTGCGGGCCAGTTGCACAACTGCATCGGCAAACATCTCAACCTGCACTCCCCACCAGCCGGTGATGCCCAGCGCCAAAAGTAAGGCAATAGTGGCAGAGCCTCTGGCGCCAAAGGTGAGACGCGAAATTAGAGCGGTCGAACATCTGGTCACCGCTCCCAGGTGGGCGGTGCAGGCACCCAGAACACCCAGGATCAGCGCACCGCAGAAGGTTGCCGGAATCAGGTCTGCAAAACTCATTCCCAGTCCGAGCTGTCCACCCAATACAAAGGTGGGAATGCTTATCATCACACCCATTTCAATAATGAGTAGATACCACCAGGGTCTCAGATGATCACTTGCTACCGGCGTTCTGGAAAAGTCGTCGTGCATTGTTGGTGAACCCCCTCTTTCCGTGTGCCGAGGGTAACATGGTCTCAAGTTGCCGGGAATGCGAAAAATACGCTGGCTGTGCCGGTAAACACTCAACTGTTGTGGCGGAACTGTGGCTAAATCTGGTGATTCTGCCGGCGAGTTTCAAATTGCTTCTTGAAGTTTTCCAGCAACACAGGCATCTTCTTCTTCATATCTTTTTTCATCAAGGAACCAACAAGTGCAGGCAGGAGACCTTCTCCTTCCACCACAAATCTAACTCTAATTTTCCCCGCCTCAAGCTGGGTCAGCTCATGATGGAAAATGAGGCGTGTAAACCAGAATGTCAGTTCATCTGTGTATGAATGGGGTGGGTTGAATGAAGTTACCAGAAGTGGAGCGGTCGGACCGTTCTTCATCTTGAGACGGCCGCGACTGCCCATCTTAAGTGGACCGTCAAAGTCAAGGCTTTCCATAAAGATGTCCCAGGATGGCATGCTCTGCCAGTCCACCAGAAATTGCCAGACGGTATCGACGGTGCCTTCGAATGTAGTGCTTTCATCACAAAGTTGCATAGAGGATAATTCTACCTGACAAGACCGGAGGCTTGACTTCTAAAATGGGAAAACGTAGCCGGTGCATTGCTTTGTCGTTCAAGAAGGTAACCGTCTCCCGGGTAAGCATCACACTTGCCGCTTGCCTCCTCCACAAGTGAGAGGCTCGCTCTCTAGTCAGGGCTTGTCAATCTGGCTATAGTAGTTAGTGTTTGTCTGTAAGTACAGCGCTTCCAGGGGATGTCTTTCATGAACAAGGTTCTCAGTTTCATCAAGAATAATGCGTCGTTGACGGTTATGGCATCACTGGTGGTTATATGCGTTTTTTCCATGCGCTTTCAAGAAACAAAAACCACCGCTAAGAATCTTGAGGTAAGCGCGATTCTCCTGGGCGTGGATGGTACTACGGCTAATTTCGAGCTGACTGTCAAGAATGCCGACACATCCCCTTTTGTCTATAAGAAAGCAATCGAAGCCACCGGTATGCCGTCCCGCCATTTTAAGGCTGAGATTGCCACAGGCAATGTCGTCCGCACCTCCCTTAACAAGGGCTGGGATGAGTTACCCTTCAAGATTCCTGAAGATCAAATTTTCATGACCAGTAAGATCAACGACGGACTCGGTAGTTCCAATCAGGTTGAAATAGCACCGGGCGCTACCGCCGGTAGTACCATATCTCTTGAAAATATGCCCCATGGCGGCTCGACGGTGGTCTTCACCGTCGACGGCGGCAAGAAGTCTCAACCCCTATCGGTCAGTGTTCCCTGAAGCCACCTGTGCGCATTGCTATTTGGTCTCTTTGTTGAGTTGTTTTGTCAGGGCGGCGCGCTTCTCTTTGAAATATGAGTTTTGCGGGCTCAGTTCCACCATTTTGTTGTAGTCGGTCAACGCCTTCTTCAAATCACCGGCCTTGATATAAACTGCGGCCCGATACTCATAGTAGTCGGTATCGCCGGGGGCGCGATTGATTAGAACAGTGAGGTCGTCTTCCGCTTCTTTGAAGCGTTTCATCGAGGCATAGGCTACGGATCTTTGAATGTAAGGCCAGTACTGGCTTGGATCAGTCTGGATGACTCTGGTGTAGCCGGCTACTGCTTCTTCATGTTTGCCCATTTCATCCAAAAGCTTTGCTCTCGCGCCCATGGCATCAATATCTTTAGCATTAAGAGTGTAGGCCTTCTCGAAATCGGCAATGGCTTGCTTGTATTGTTTGAGGTTCTGGTGCACGTAGGCCCTGTCCACATAGGCTCTGGCGAAATCAGGTTTGAGTTTGATGGCTTTATTGAGGTCGGCCATAGCTTTTGCAAAGTCTTGCTTCCAGCAGAGAGTTTCGGCCCGATTTCTGAGGAGAAGCGGGTCATTGGGGTTTAACTGAACCGCCCTGTCAAAATAGAGGTAGGCTTTGTCTTGTAAGTCGGCTTTCACCAACTGCTCCCCACGGCTGTTTACCTGCTCGGCCTCTTTCAACCGTGCCGCCGATCCCGGCGCGCTGGTGATTTTGCCGAATACAGGGCGGGCGGCAGTCTCTTTCTGAATACTGGCAATACGCCCGCGTAACTGGCCTGCTTCCCCCTTCTTGCCGAAATGCTCAAGAGATTTAGCATATTCCTCCAGGGCATAGATGACCTGCGGGTCGTCCTTGCCGTTCAGGCTTTCCCTGGCGGCGAGCATGTCTTTATAAACCTTGAAGGCTTCTTCTTGTCGTCCAAGCTCGGTCAATACGCCCCCCAGAAGAGCGTATTCAGCGGCCAGGTCGAGACCAAGTGCTTTACGCTCAGCCAGAAGCTGTTCATAAATGACCCTGGCTTCTTCCTTCTTGTTTTCGCGGCTGAGCTTCTCGGCCTTCTGTCTGAGAATTCCCCACTTCTCGCTCTTAAGCTTTACTTCTTCCCGCTGATCGGGGGTCAGGTCAGGGGCCGCGGTGGCCGGAGCCATGGTCGGAAGACCGTTCAGGACCGTCAGGACCAGGACCGTAAGGCTTTTGTTTATGAGTGTTAAATTGCTTCGCAAGATTGGGGTCCTTATTAACATGTACTCGCTCCAGGGCATTTTGGCATAGAATAAGATGAGTCGGGCAAATTGGTAACTTAAACCATGCAATCAGCGCAATCTCCTCTCCATATGGTCATCCAGGAGCCCGTGCTGCACCAGTTTATCGCCTTTCTGGCCGCCAAGAAGGCTGAACAGGAGGCCAGTCCGGGTTCTCATGTGCGGATTGAACTGCCCCGAGATTTTATCATCCGCGTTCGAGAAGCCTTTCGTTTGAATATTATTCAAGGCGAAAGAAATCTGCATACCCTTGCTCATTTGCTTTCTTCCATACTTCTTGACGGCAAGTTCGAGCTGCACTGCAATGTCATCGGTGCTTTGCCCGACTCGTCTCAAAGACCTTTCCTGATCAGAGAGAGAATCGAAAGAGATACACTCTTGAACGTCACGGATATCGATCTGGGCAACCACATGCTCGATCACTTTCGCTACAGAAAAGACCAGGAGTGGGTTCCGCTCGAACTTTCGGCCAACTTTGTGGAATATCTTCCATGCGCCCCGGTAAGGAGCGGCGTCAATCGTCTCACCAGCCGCGTCAAGGCGGAAGAAGAGTTGTGGAATAAAGTCACCGATGAGCTTTTCGGTGTGGATGAGCTTGTGGTCAAGGATAAGCATTTTCGCCAATTCAGTAAGTTTATCAAGGACATTTTCGGCATAAAGATAGTTTGTGAAGACGAAGCCTCCTGTTTGAAGGTGCACAAACGTCTGGAAGAGCTAACCTTTGACGAACTTGACCGCCGCCGTCTGGAGATGTACGGGCTGGCTGATGAAGCGGTAGACATCGACTTCCATCCGGTGGATGAAGATAAGCCCAGTGCTTTGCATTTTCTTGAAACCAAAGATTATCTTACCTGCCACGAGGAGCAGATGAAGAAGACGGGGTGGCGAGCCTTAAAGAGTGTGGTGCTCTGGAGTGAGCGACTCTTTGAAATTCAGGTGCAACCACTGAGCAACTACTACTTAGAGCTCGACCATATGTCCGGGCCATCCCATCGTTCCTTCAAATTGCGGCGTGATGCCATGCGCGCCGAGCTTTCCGAACGAATTCCACTCTATGGGTTTTATCGCGATCTGTTGCGCATGCTCTTCATGGAAGACGAGCTTTCTTTCGAATGTGAGCAAGCCTCCGTGATCATTACCTGAGCCAACCAAAAACGGGAATCCTTTCTGATCTGAGCCGAGAGCCTGCACCGGGGAGCAGAATGTCTACACTGTGACTAATTCACCCTTCGATGACAATTCTGATTTCACCGGTGAGAAGACCGTGTGGACCGGCTCCGGTGATTCCGGCGTAGTCTCCACTACCTCCGGTGCCGTGCGAAAGTATTTACCTGGTGATGTGGTTGATAACTCCTATCAACTCTTGAAGCTTATCGGTCGAGGCGGCATGGGGGTGGTCTTTAGTTGTAAGCACCTGGTTCTTGGTAAGACCTATGCCCTCAAGGTTCTCTCCGGTGAGAAACTTACCAACGAACATTGGTTGCGCTTTCAGGCCGAAGCCAAGTCTCTGGCCCGGCTTAACCATGAAGGAATTGTCGGCATACACAATATGGGCATTGATCAAGGTCTTTGCCCCTATCTGGTTATGGATCTACTCTCCGGTGAAAGTCTGGATGTCTTGTTGCGGAAGGAAGAGTATTTGCCGGTGGACCTGGCTCTCAAGCTCTTTATCGGCCTGGCTGATGCCCTTTCTTGCGCCCATCAACATGGTATCGTGCACCGTGATATCAAGCCCGGCAACCTCATGGTTATACGTGATTCTCAGGATGCCATCACCATGCTCAAGCTGATGGATTTCGGCATCGCCAGGCTCACCGCCGGTGATGGCGTCTCTCAGAGTCAGACTGCCACCGGAGCAGTCTTTGGTACTCCCTTCTATATGAGCCCGGAGCAAATTGAGAGCGGTAAGGTTGATGAACGCTCTGATATTTATTCCTTCGGCTGTACGCTCTTCGAGGTGCTGACCGGCCGTCCGCCCTTTGTGGGGGGCAACCCCTTCGAAACCTTCAGTCAGCACCAGACCATGGAGCCTCCCAGGTTATCTGTGATCGCACCGGAGGCAGGCATTTCGGAAGGTGTCGAATTAGTGGTCAAAAAGTTGCTGGCCAAGAAAGCTATTGATCGTTACCAATCGATGTCGCAGGTAAAACGTGATTTGGAGCGGGTATTGCTTGGTCGACCGGTACTTGAACAGGCTTTTCAGTATAGTACTGTCAATAAAGGAACCGCTACCGAGGAGGTGTCTTCAACAACAGACAATCTCAAATCCGGCTCCGCTGTACGGCGCAATTTGATTTGGGTTCTGGCAGGCAGTCTGGTCTTCTCTTCTTTGATAGCGCTTGGCACACTTTTGTTCAGCCACAAGGCGGACCCCATCCGCAGCGATTCTGAACAGTTCAAGACCGCTGCCAATCTCCCGGAAAAGTTGCAGCCTCCTCCTCCTAAAGTCTCCGATAACTATAATCCAATAAGTGATTTTGCCAATGCTGCTTCTTACGATGTTGTTAAGGATGAGGACCTGGTCGCGGTTGGTGCTACCTCTTCAGAGATTGCAGCAGTACATAAAGTAGACTGGGTAGCTTTCGGAATCAGTAAAAGTGATTTTGAGAAACGCCTGAGAGATCATATTGAGGCTGTCAAAAGCACGCCCCGTGCCTCGGTTTTTCATATGCGCGGTTTCGGGAAAGATTCTGGTTTTTATTTCCCCGAAGACATCATCTTATGTCATAGCTCGATTGATGAAGGACCCGTTCAACCTTGCGTGGGAGATGTTAAGGCTCCGCCAAATAGTAAGCGCAGATTGCTTTTCGGCTCCAGAACCAAGAGTTTTGGCTGTCTGCTTGATCCTCTCGGCCCGGATGAAGTAGATTCTATCGAGTTAGTCTTCAAGGATCTCGATCACGTAATTTCCGTCTTGAAGCGCTGGAAGAAACTCCGGAGTCTAAGCTTTTTCAATTCCATATCAAAGGCCTTGCCGGGACACGAGGATTACGATGAGTCCAGCCCTGATATAAAGCACTTGAAGGTTGTTGATGGCTTTACTAATCTTGAGAGTCTGGGAGTTTGTGGGGACAAGATAACCGTTGATGACTTGCTGGCAATGAAGATCTTGCCGAGGTTGAAGGAACTGAGACTTAAGCGCGTATCCAATCTTCCTCAATTGCTCCGGCGCTTGCCGGAACGTAGTTCGTTGGAATCGATATGGATAGTCGGTTGCAGTTTGAGCGATGAAGATCTTAAGTTGCTCTTGAAAATGCGGAGCCTCAAAAGTATTCGAATCAGGAGGTCTAAGTTGAGCACCGCTTCCGCAGAGACATTTTCAAAGATGCCTGCTTTGAAAGAACTCTGGTTGGATAGACCATGGACCGATGCGGAAAAGGAACGCTTTCATGCTGCGGTTCCTGCCGCTCGGTTTGAGTCTGTTACAAATGTCAGTTACTGGAAGGTTTTTCCTTAAGGGGAGTTTTATATGGAATCCTTGGACGCCGCCGACATTATGTACAACCTCTCGAAGACTTACGAAGACTGTCGGTCTTACGCAGACAGAGGGCTGGTGCGGCACTATGAACAAGATGGTGTAGAAATCTATCGCTTACGGGTGGCTTTCAAACTTTGCTTTCAAAGACCGGAGAACTTCTATTTTGAGTGGGTGGAAAGACCCCTAGGCGATCCGGAGAAGGCGGATTATAGAGTCTCTGCGCTCTGGACAGAAGGCAGTCAGACTTACCGGCATTTTTTCTCTGAAAAGCAAGTGCTGCCCTGCCAGAGTCTTGATCTGGCCATTGCTACAGCCACCGGTACTTCCAAGGGGGCTTCCATGACGGTCTCGGCCTATCTGCTTCCTTCTCTCAAGCAGAAGGTGCGCACCATGTTGCGCCTGAAGGAACTGGAGCGGCTTGAAGATGCGATTGTGGACGGGGTTGATTGTTACCATCTGAAGGGAAAAACTTGGACTGATAGCGAGGAAGAATTCTGGATCGAGAAAGAGAAGTGTTTGCTCAAACGAGTGCGGGTGGGTATCGTCATCAAGCCAGGTATTGATGAGAGCAAGTTCCTGGCCATCAAGGCCATAGATGAGCAGAAGGCTCTCGAGTACCGGCAGTTCAGGGAGAGCCAGACCGAAGCGCGCCGCTTCTGGAACCAGATTGATTACCATGAGGCTGATATTGATTGCCCCATCGAGCCCGGCGATTTTGTCTTTGCCGCCGAGCGAAAGTCAGACCTCATCCCCAGCTTTAATGTGCTCTAGGGCTTCGGTCGGTTATATTCTGAGCGCAATCGTTCAGGCCGCCTACAATGAATTCCAACTCTCACTCTGGCGGAGCCAACTCCGGCAGCGACAGCTCGTTTCTAGATAGCGCGGCAGATGCCGCATCGGGTGCTGGATACAGCACTCTGGATGAGTCTGCGCGGCTGGCCAGGCAAGCTCTCGATACGGCACTTTCCGGCCGGTTTGACTGCGAGAAAAGAGAGACAGAGCCGGACGGCTTACTCAACTTTAAGACTTATGGCGGTTCTGCCAAAAAGTATCAGGTGGGTGATCTGGTAGACGGCACCTACGAACTGACGGCTCTTCTAGGAACCGGCGGTATGGGCATAGTCTTCGCCTGCCGTCACCGGGTTCTGAATAAAGACTATGCCTTGAAACTGATCCAGAGTACAAACGTAGATGGGCTTGTGCTGAGCCGCTTCAAGGCGGAAGCGGTGGCCCTGGCTCGGCTCAATCATCCAGGCATTGTCGGTATTCACAATATGGGTCTTGACCAGCACGGTAACATCTACTACGTCATGGATCTTCTCAGTGGTGAAACCCTTGATGCCAGGCTGCGCCGGTCCGGGCCTCTGGATATGCAAACGGCTATTGCTTTGTTTATGCAGGTGGCCGATGCCCTTGGTAGTGCCCATGCCCACAACATAGTGCACCGCGATGTAAAGCCGTCCAACTTAATGCTTGTTTATCAGGAAGCCGGTGCGCCGCTTGTGAAGCTGGTGGATTTCGGTATTGCCAGATTGAGTGGAGCACCGGTGCAAACCCAGACGGCAACCGGAACCGTATTTGGTACTCCCTTCTATATGAGTCCCGAACAGTGCGACGGCCGAAAAATTGACCAGCGTTCGGATATTTACTCTCTGGGCTGCACTCTCTTTGAGGCGCTCACCGGCAGACCGCCCTTTCGCGGTGGTAACCCGTTTCAGACCTTCTATATGCACCAGACCATCGCCCCGCCGCCGCTTTCCTCGGCGTATCCGGAGGGGAAGTTCAGTGTCGCACTGGAAGCTTGCCTGGAGAAGATGCTGGCTAAACAGCCTAATGAGCGTTATCAGGATATGAACCAGTTGAAGCACGACTTCGAGCGAATTCTTGCGGGCAAGGAGATTTTTGCCCCGTTGTCCGGCTCTAGAGTTACCACTGAGCTGAAAAAGCCGAGCGGCAGCTTTACCTTCGGACTGCCCACTATGGAATTTCCAGTCAATGCGGCAGGTTCTGCCGCTCCCACAAGCGATTTGCCTGCCAGGCAGCAAATCGCCGAGGGCGGCACCGCCAGGATTTTGGACAGAAAGCTCACTACCTCCGAGGCTTCAGTTGAGGAGTTGCCTGCCCGGACCAATGCCGGGCTGCTTGGTGTTGGAATCAAGGTGGCGGTGCTTATGGCTTTAGTGCTTGGTGGCGCGGCTGCCCTTACTTATGCGTATTTGAGAAAGCCATCAGAGCCGGAGCGGATATTGGCAGGACAGATCAAGCGCGATCTAGTGGAGATTAATACTCCAATTGGCGTTGGAGTAAAGCCCTATGCCATGAACTCTATATTTAAGTCACCGCGTCAAGTTGCCGGAGGCGGACTTGACCTTGCCGGTGCCACTGAAGCAGAGTTCGATAAGGTCGATACCTACTATTTTATTCGCTACAAACCGGCCGAGCAGGCCTTTCGGTTTGCGCTGCAAAAGTTTCTGGCTCAGAAGACCCAGCGCTATTATTTGAAATCCAGAGGGGTTTTCAAATTTCCGGATCAGTTTATTCTGGGTGAGATTTCAGTGGCTGGGCGCAAACCGGTTCATGCTCTGGGAACAGTTTCGGCGCCTCCCGGCAGCGACGTGGTTTTCTATCTGAATGCGGGCACCAGGGAGTATCCCCAGGTAATAGACGGTTTCGGACCAGACGACCTGACTGGTCTGGAAATGCAAACGGAAGAACCGAGGCGCATTCTGACCGAGGTGAAAAGCTGGAGACGGCTCAAGCATCTCTCCTTCTTTAATTCCTTGACCAAGGTCTGGCCTGGCTTTGAGCGCTATGACGAAAGCCCCATCTCAGATCAGTTCTTGGGGGAAATAAATAGTCTATCCAGCCTGACTTCGTTGGGACTCTGCGGCCCGAAGGTGACCGGGAAAGCCATTTTGCAAATGTCTTTATTGAAGCAATTGCGATGCCTGCAGTTGAAACGTATTGCCGATGCCGAGCCGCTTCTCGCCTCTTTAGAGAAGTATCCGAATCTCAAGGAGATCTGGCTTGTAGCCATGGACACCACTGATGAGGACCTGAAATATCTGGTCAAAATGAAGAATCTGGAGACTCTGCGTATTCGCAGAGGGCACATAACTCCCGCCTCCCTTGGCTATTTTAAGCGCATGAGCAAGCTAAGGCGGCTTTATATAGACAAGCACTGGCCTGAAGCTGATCTGGCTGCCTTTAAGAAGGCGCTGCCGTTTTGCCAATTGGAGTCTATCTATGATGTTTCCTATATGGAGCTTCTGCCGAAGCAGGAGACCAGCCGGATTCCAGAGGACTATTGAAGCAACACTTAATAGAGTGTTGGTCATTGCTCTCAGGTAACCGCCCGGCCCCGGACAATGCCTTTATAAAGACGAATCTTGGTCGGGGAAAACAGCATGGAAAAACCATTGCTACCGCATTGGTACATGAGAGCGGTTCGGCTTTCAGCTTTTGCCCTGGTTTGCCTTTACGTGGGTTTGAGCCCTTATGTTCTCTTTCAACGGTTTGAGTTTTTTCCCGTTAAGGTAACTGCCTACAAAGTGCCTGTTGCCATCTGCGATCTGACCCGCGAGGAAGTCAGTTTTGAAGCCGGTAACGGGTGCAAGCTGAGGGGCTGGTATTTACCCCGAGCCAAAGCAAAATATACCGTTATATTGCATCATGGGCAGGGCGCCAATATTGCCTTTGACGGTTATGCCGAGACGGCGGCCGTCCTGGTGAAGGCCGGAGCCTCCGTGCTTCTCTACGATTTTGAAGGCTTTGGACGAAGTGACGGTAGTCCATCCAATCAGGCTCTCAGTCGTGATGCTCTAGCCGCCTACAAATT
>JACRFZ010000014.1 GCA_016212515.1 Candidatus Melainabacteria bacterium | reverse complement strand
TCTGAGTCAGGTTTTGTACACTGTGTCATTGAAATCGCCTCTTGTTTTGATTCAGTCTGGGTTGTGGTAAACACAGATTCTGAGCCATTTCGAGAGGCATTTCAATGTTTGGCTACCCACCTTTCATGAGAAATGCGGGTGCATTTTGAGTACTAAAGAAGACAGTAGGCTCGGCGAAAAGCGAAAGAGAGGGAGCTTGCGGGAGCCTGAGGCAAGTGGCGATAAATTGTGCCAACCAGGTGCTGATTAAGCTGAACCTGGTTGGCCGGGGTTAAGGTTTAAGCGGTCCTAGAGAGCCATCAACCGATGGACCAGTTGGTTGTGTGTTGAGCCCAGTCGGGTTTGGGGCAAGCTTGCCAGTGTCCGTCCAGCCAGGAGTACCACCATTCGTTTTGCACCTGGCAGTGAATGCCTGGGGACATTTCTTCAATGACCAGGTGGGTGTAGTAGTTCTCTTCGCTCATATCCAGGCTGTTTTCTTGTGCTGCTTGCCTGGCTTTTTCCAGAGATTCCAGCCAGCCGAAAACTCTTGCGTCGGCTTGACTGTGGATGGCTGTCATAAGGAAAATTGTCGGGGTTTTTCCGCTAGGTGCTTGCATAGATTCCTCGTCTTTGATTCAGCGGTGGATGAGCACGCTGATGCGGTTAGGTTCTGGATCTTTCGAAGATGCTGTCCAGATAGCGCACCAGGTAGATAAAGAGGTCGTAGAGGAAGTGCACGACGATGGCCGCTACCAGCCCGTATTTGAAGAGCAGGTAGAACATGAACATACCGATGAACCAGCTATTTACAAAGCCGATCAAGCCCAGGTATTTATGCCCGTCTCTGAATTTGGAATTGGCAATGATAATGGCCGCACCCAGGGACCAGTTGTTGGGGTTGCCGACCTGTTCCTTGAGGATGTCCATGGTGAAGAAGTTGGCTATGGGCGCGATGATATGCAAGTGGATTATTTCTATTAGCCCCAAGTCAATGAAACCCAGGAAGATAAAGTTGATGACTTTGACCATGGGAATCCAGAGCATGAGAAGCAGCCAGCGAAAGAGGATTTCTTCCATCAGACCGGCACGCAAGCTCACCCAGAAGCCATTGCGCAAGAGATACTCGGCATAGATGTTTTCCTCGTCACTGTTGCGGGTGAGAATGCTGACAAGGAAGGTGAGACCTATGGCCCAGGCTAGAATCGGCCAGGATGTGGTGCACCAATCGCTGAGGGTGCCTGTGGTGTGCCAGAGTTCAAAATAGGTGAAGGGTATGCTTGAGGGGAAGATGCCCTTCACAATAGCCAGGATGATGGCCAGGTAAACTGCCGCCCAGGCGAAGGCAAACCACTGGGGTAGATGGTTGAACTTTTCCAGCTTTAGAAAAATGCGATAGGATCTTGATCCTGATTTACTGCTATTCAATTGGCTTGAACCAAGCAAAATGGTTTTAAAGTTGTTTCTATTCATGGCGTTTCGTTCATGTAGGGTGAAAGAGAAAGGGGCATGAACAAAGGTTCATGCCCCAGTCGTGGGTTTGCGCAGTCAGCAGGTAGTCGGCTAGCTTTTGTCGGGCCTGTTTGAAAGAGTCGGTAGGAGAAAGAAGAGAGCGCCGAGGGTATTGAGGATCACGGCCAGAGCCAGTTCCGGACCGCCGTACTGACCGGCGATAAGAACGAGGCCCAGGAAGGGTATGAGTGCCAGAGCTACACTCAGTGGCGATACTGGTTTATTGGAGCTTGAGAGTGTGACTTTGCAATAGGGCCAGGCCGCCGGTATGCCGAGCAAGGCCAGGGCAAGGTCGTTAGTCACTGCCAGATCTACGGCCAGCTTTGCGCCGAAACCGCAGAGTAGAAGCCCTACCAGTCTGATAGCGTTATCCATTAATGAGTTCATAGAGTCTCCAGAAGGCGGCGCCGCTCCCGTCTGGGAGTGGTGCCGTTGCAGTTGAGGAAAAGCTGTCTGCTTGAGCGTTTACCAGAGTTGGCAGCGCTTATCTACAGGCAACATAATGGGGCTTTCGTCTGTGACGCCCCGATTGGCAAAAGCTTCTACAAAGGGGGCAAAGTTTGCCAGAGTGCCGTTCACCCTGAACTGTGCCGGTGGATGCGGATCGGAGACGGCTTGCATCTCGGCGAATTCCGGCGTGCAAATCAGTGCCCAGATTTGACCAAAGGCAATGAAAAAGCGCTGCTCATCCGTAAAGCCCAGCTCATCAGTGTAGGGCTCAGTTTTTTGCATGGCGATCTGCAGGGCCCTGTAAGCCAGGCTGAGACCGCCCAGGTCTGCTGCTGCTTCTCCTGAAACCAGGTCTCCTTTCAGGCTTATGGTGCCTACTTTGTAGCCGCCAAACTGTTTGCGCAAAAGTTCGATGCGTTGCATGAAATCGGCAAAGTCGGCTTCCTTCCACCACAACCGGACGTTACCGGCTTCGTCATATTGCGCTCCGGCATCGTCGAACAAGTGAGTGAATTCATGACCGATGATGACCAAAATGGCTCCGTAGTTGGCCGCATCGTCTGCCTCGGGGTCGAAGAAGGGCGGTTGCAAGATGGCGGCTGGAAAGACCAGCTCGTTGTTTTGCGGATCAGCGTAGGCGTTGACGGTTTGCGGCGTCATATGCCATTCATTGGGGTCTACCGAAGTGCCGATTTTGGCCAGGTCACGTTTGAAGGCGAGCCGTGTCAGAGAGAAGGCATTGCTCAGGTAGGATGACCTGTTAATGCTTGCTTCACTGTAGTCGAGCCAGGTTTCCGGGTAGCCGATTTTAAACCTGACCGTGTCCATCTTCTTGAGGGCATTGGCTTTGGTTTCTGCCGACATCCAGCGCAGGTCTTCGATGGATTGGCGCAAGACCAGGCTGAGATTGCCGATCATCTCCAGGCAACGTGCTTTGGCGTATGGAGGGAAATGCTTCGCAACATAGGTTTTGCCTACCGCTTCCCCGAGCAAGCCGTTCACAGTAGCAACTACTTTCTTCCAACGGGGCAACTGGCTGGTCTTTCCTTGCATAATCTTGCCGAAGAAGGCGAAGTCTTCATCTACGAAGGCGCTGCCCAGCTTAGGCGCTGCCGTGCTGATCAAATGCCATTTCAAGTAGGCGATGCGTTCCAGCTTGGTCAGCTTGGAGAGCACCCTGGAGAAGGCTTTGAAGAACTTGGGCTGCATGACGTTCAAGCTGGAAAAAGCCGGTGCGCCAATGGTTTGGAAGTAAGTGTCGAAGTCGAAATGGGGCACCAGAGCTTTCAGCTCATCAACCGTCATGACATGGTTGATGTTGTTTGGATTGCGCATGTCTTCCTGGGGCATAGAGGCTCTGGCCAGGGTCGTTTCCAGCCTGCAGACGGCAGCGGCAAAGCGCATGGCACTGGGTTTTGATTCGCCCATGAGCACGAACATATTTGCCATGTGCTGTTCGAACTGGCGCATCAGCTCCAGGTTCTTCTTGGTTTTATTCAGGTAGTAGGAGCGGTCCGGAAGGCTCAGTCCGGCCTGTCCGGTGGCGGCAATCTGTTGCTTGCTGTCGGCAAAAGACTGCATGGAGCCGAAGCCGAAGAAGGGGGCTATTCCTACCATATGCATATGTCCGAGGGCTCGTGCAAAGGTTCTAGGCGTGCCGCTCTTGTTAATCATGCTCAGTAGCGGCGCCAGGGCCGTCAGACCTTCCGCCTCTATTTGTTCCAGGTTCATGCCCGAAAGATAGAAATCGCCAATTTGTCTTTGCTCGATACTGCCCTGTTCACCAAGTTCTGCCGCTTCGGTCATGATGGCTTTAATTGCGGTCTGGGCCTGTTCGTTTACCTCGTCGAACATACACCAGCGGGCATGACCGGGAGGCAGTTGAGCGCTGTCGATAAAGGCGCCGTTGGCGAAGCGAAAGAAGTCTTCACCCGGCTTGGCATTCAGGTCTAGAAAGTTATGTTTGATTCCGTGAGGGTTGCTCATATCTATTACTCCAAAAAGGAAGACCCGGCAGCATTAGCGGCCGGGTCTAAGGGTTAAGTGGGTTAGGGCGTTATTTGGTGGTGAGCAAAGTTGGGGCAGGTGTAGCTGCCACAATCTTTTGTTCGATGGCACCAAAGATGCTCTTGCCTTGCGAGTCGAGCATTTCAATGCGAACCACGTCCGAGAATTTCATAAATGGTGTTACCGGGGCACCGCTCTCGATTTTTTCAATCATGCGTTTTTCCGCCAGGCAGCTCACGCCGGTCTTTCTGTCTCGGTTCGATACAGTGCCCGAACCGATGATGGTACCTGCACTGAGCGCCCTGGTTTTGGCGGCATGGGCAATTAGTTCGGCCATGCTGAAGTTCATGTCGCAACCGGCGTTGGGACTGCCGATTAGCTGACCGTTGAGATAGGTAAGCAAAGGCAGGTGCAGTTTTGCGTCTTTCCAGGCTTGGCCCAGTTCGTCCGGGGTGACGGCTACCGGTGCAAAAGCGCTGGAAGGTTTGCCGTGGACAAAACCGAATCCCTTTGCTAACTCTGAGGGGATAAGCTCTCTCAAAGACATATCGTTGACAATCATGACCAGTTTGATGTGTGCGGCTGCCGCTTCGGCACTTATGCCCATGGGTACGTCGTCGACGATTACCGCTACTTCCGCTTCCATGTCGGCGCCGTAGGCTTCCGAGGCAAGGGGGAAGGCTTCCATCGGTGCGAGGAAGGCGTCACTGCCACCCTGGTACATGAGCGGATCGGTCAAAAATGACTCCGGCATTTCGGCGCCGCGGGCTTTTCTGACCAGTTCCACGTGGTTGAGGTAAGCGCTGCCGTCCAGCCATTGATAGGCCCTTGGCAGAGGGGAAAGGCAGTTGCCCGGTTCAAAATCGATTATTCCGGTGGCTTGACCGGCTTCGAGGCGCTCGAACTCTTGCTTTGCCTGTTTTTCCAATTGCTGGAAATTATCAAGAAAATATTGCAGAGTGGCTGCAATTTGCGGAATGGGTAGAGCTTTCGTCATGCTCCGGTTTACGAGCACAAGCATGCCGTCTCTGGTGCCGTTTTTCACGGTTGCAAGTTTCATTCATGATCCTCCGATTTTGATTCTGTTTATGCTAACACGCCGCCCTGAAAGCCGTTCCTTACCAGGGATATTCCGGCTCAGGTCGCGTTTGGTGAATGAAAGCAGATGCTTTTGCTTTCGGAAGGGTTAGGCAGTCGCGCTGCTCTAGATTTTGCCTTTATGGAATTTGCATAACTTTCATTGGCTCATGGGTGTTCTGCCCGGCGCAGGTCACGGCGCTGAGGAAAGGGCAATACTAATGTAGCTTCAATCTGAGAGTTCGCTTTGCCTGAAACCTGGTTGAGGTAAAAATGTCTATAACCACATACTTATCAAGAGGTGGTGCTTGTATGCAAGAAAAATGTTGCCGCTTGCGGGCCGCTTTGTTGGGCGATTTTGAGACTCTTGCTGCTTGACCACTGCTCTGTGGCTTATGCTGACTGCCTCGGTCAGGCCATTGAGGCTTGCCATGACGGGAGTTACAGTATTGACGTAAAGGCCGCTATGGTGCGCAGGGTGTGGGACGGTGCGCGATTGCCAAGAGTGCTTACAACCAGGTACGCAGTCCTGGCCTGTATTTCGGAGGCAACTGCAAATTCGGCTTCGCAATTGTCTGCATAACTAAATTTCTCTCAAGCTTTACCCCAAGCAAAAAGTGTTGGTACCACCGGAAGTGCCGGTCTTGCCGGTAGATGGTGTAAGAGCCGCAAGTTATGCCGGTTGTCTGTGTTTCTTCGGGAGAGAATAGTGTTTTCAGGCAATTTGCAAATGGCCATGAGTATTTACGAAGCTTGGTTATTCCCCGTCTTTCTACATTGAAAAACCTGACCTAAGCTCTTTTGCAACACAAATAATCGTCGTTCCGTGCACCAGCCGTGCACTGAGCCTCACTGAATACCGTTTCCTTTCACGGGGAGGCTGCGCTGCATTGCGGCGTATGCGGAAGTTAGCGGTGTTTTCTTCCAATCCAAAACGAGAGACCAAAATGATATTCGATTCACACTTCTGGATCTTTTCGCTCTTCGCTTCCTTAGTTGGTGCTGCTTTTACGGCATTTCTTATCTGGAATCCAGAGAAACTGGGTTGCCGAATTTCCGAACCACAAACCTGGTCCCGCAAGAACCTGGCCAGCATCGAGTTTGCAGCCGTTCTTTCCTTTGTGGTCACTTTGCTGGCCGTAAGGATTTTGCTTTACTACGGTATGCCTGTCTTTCAAGGCAGTTTCTTTGGATACTTTGAAGTTCTCTTAGTAGTGCTTCTGTCGTCCAATGCAGTGGCCTGGCTGTTAAAGATGAACCCTGGCAACATCAAGTATTTGCTGCTGTGCTATTTGGGTTTGTTTGTCATGCCGGTTTGCATTCACCTGATCACTGCTAACTGGGGCAAGACCAATTCCAAAAGATACGCAGAATTGCCCAACATCAGGCAGGTTGCTGAAACTGAGACGCTACCGCCCACCGATCCTTCTCATATGGTTCTGGTCAACCGCGATATCGCGGTTTTTCAAGGGGCCAAGATTCTGCAAGGTGAGATTTCCAGCCGCTACACTATCGATAAAGACAGCTATACGCTGCAATCAATCGCCGGGCATCGCTACTGGGTAGCGCCGCTGACTCTTATCAACACTGGTGATACGCTCAACTGGAGCAACCCTGAGAGTCCGGGCTATGTGGTAGTCGATGCGGAGAATCCCGAAGCCGATCCAAAGCTTAAAACGGGTTTTCACATCAAGCTTTTCAATGATCAAAGCTGGGCTCTGTTCGTAAAGCGCCATGCCTATCAACATGGTTTCAGCGATATGACTCTTGGTAAAGCTTTCTTCGAAGTCGATGACGACTGGCAGCCCTATTGGACTTTCGCCTATATCAAGAAGCCTTTTGGCGGTATGAACGGTAAGGTTGTCGACAAGATCGTCATGGTAAATGTTGCCGAAGCCGAACCCCAGGTTACCAGCGTCAATCCAAAGGACAAGCCCGATTGGCTGGACCGCGTCATAGATCAGGAACTTGTCTTTGACTATGCAACCGACTGGGGTCTTTATGGACGTGGTCATTCGAAGGATTACTGGTCCATCTTTTTCAACTGGAATCGGGAAGGCACGCTGCAGCCGGCTGATGTTGAGTTGAACTACACCAGCGATGCGGACAATGTCTGGGTTGTGCCCATGACGGCCACTACCGGTAGCCACGCAGTGCAGGGCGTGCTCGTCTTCGATACCAATCGCAATGATGCCAAATACTATCCCGGTTTGAACAACTTCTACATCGGAGAAAGCGTCAGAAGTACGATGTTTAGCGTTAAGGAAAACGTCATGCGCTACACGGTGCAGAGCGTGCAACTTTACTCTATTTATGGTGAATTGACCTGGGTCGGTATCTATGTGGCACCGCAGGCTGACGGCGGCTCCTTTGCCGGCATTGGCCTTTTGCATGCCCATAGCCAGAATCCGGCCGATGTCATTTTCTCAACCAATAAGACAACTGCCCTTTCGCGCTATGCCAACCAGTTGGCGAACCGCAAGCAAAGTGGACAGATCGTCAGCACCGCTGCCAAGGCCAGCAAATTTATCACAGCTACGATCGGACGCATCGCCGCCCTTCCCGGCAGCGAAGTGCCGACTTATCTGTTTGTTGTTCCTGGTGACAAAAACACTTATCGGATCACTCGCGAGACCTTCAGCCGCATTCCGCTCATCAAAGAGGGCGATGTCGTTAAGTTCAGCTACATGGATACAAACGAAGAGGAAGAAGCTGTTGGTTCCTTCTCTTGTATCAAGTGTGCCGGTCTCGATAGTTCTTTGCCTGCGGAAGTACAGGACTCGAAGATTGAAACGATTGTTCCGGCCCCTGCTGCTGCGGAAAAACAGCAGTCTGACTGACATTTCAATAGAACGGAGAATTCATGAACAATCCCAATCAAAAACCGAAATTTCCCCTTACACTCGAACAGGAGCGCCTTTGCTCCTGGATGTTAATCTGGCAGGGCGGAGCCTTGCTGGCGCTGATTCTTCTGGCTAACTTCCTGCCTGTGAATTTTGGCTGGATAGTAGTCGGTATGGTGCCGGTCATGGTCGATCTTTATTTCACCAGCGGACGCTCCATAGTTCCTGCAGTCGGGCTCTCCTTGCTCACAGCTTTAAGCGTCACCGTGGTTTTGCCTCTCTATACGGGGCTTGTCTTCCTGGGTCTTGGTCTGGCACTGTCTATACATGCCGATAAGAGATCCGGCAAGCGATCTTAGTTATCGGCAAGTGGAGAAAAAGATGCAAACACTTGTAAGCGAAATCGTCGGCAAAATTGAGAAAGAAGAGCGTATCATGGCCGGTGCGGTCTTGAGCGATCTCACTTCGGACCAACGTCTGGTAAAGCTATCTCTTTATGCCTATCTGCTGGAATTATCGCGTAGCCTGCTTTCGGTTCCGGAGGAGAAGGTGCGGGAGACAGGCTTTGAGTTGCCGCTCTTCGGGCAAATATGTTCACCGGCTGTCTGGGGTTTTGTCTTTGCTGAATTGCAAGCAATGGTCAAAAGTCCTCAGAGTGTGGAATTCGAAGTCGATCTGTCAGGACCCAATGTTCTTGAGTTCCGAGGTCTTACGTATTTAGAACTATTGGACCTGGCTAACCGGCTGGTGGACCGCGAGATAACCTTGCGCACCGATAAAAGCACAGCTCTCCTGGAGCAGGCGCGCTGAGGTAATCCACAGCCGGTAGAGTTGTAGCAACTGTGGAAAGGGCGTCCATGGTAGGCCGCTCTTGGAGCGCTTCTCTCAAACCGCGCTGGAGTGCCGGTTTGAGGGCTTTGACGCAGACCCTCAATACATTTTCGGGAGCACCAATATGAAAAAAATCCTCTTCTTGCTTGTCCTTATTCTTCTTGCAAAAGTGGCAGTAGTCTTTGCACCGGAGCTTTCCATTTTTCGTTTGAGCGGCGCCATCAGGCATCGCGATGTGCAGCGCTTTGAACAGTATGCCGATGTCTCGTCCATCGCTCAAAACCTTGTACATGACCAGATTGCCAGCCCCATCTCCGGTGTGTTCGGCCGTGACGGTATAGGCGGCTGGCTCAGTAACGGCATTAACAATGCTGTGGGACCGGCTCTGGTGGCAGGCTTGGAAAAGGAGATTCGCAGCGCTGTCTTTGATGGAGCTTTCAACCCTGATCATCCGGATGATAACTCTCTAGTTACCGCCTATCGCTTACAAAAAGAGTTAGGCTTCGACCATTTTGCATACAACGGCATGAAATATGGTGATCGTCAGGTGCTGGGGGAAAAAGCGCAATTGTCTTTGAGTTATATAAGACCTGCCGATGGCTATGAACTTGTCGTTAAGGTGGAATTGATCAAAGCGTCTGGAGAAATTCACTGGAAAGTTTCCAGAATAGTGGATCCGGAGTTGATCTTTGAAGAGTTGCGTAATCATCCGGCCCCGATTTCCGTATCCACACCGGTTGAGGCGCCTGTTTAGTCGGTTTGCCGGGGAGGAGCCTTAGGCTTTCTCCAGACAGGAAAACGGCAGCTTCTAGTTTGAGTGCCTGATTGGTGCTCATGATTTTAGCCATGGGGAGGCAGTGCCTACTGTCTCCTCATGATTGTTTCGCCCGTTGCTTACGCTTTATATTCCGGGGTTTGCTAGTTGGTGTTTTTTTTGCCGCCGCATCTATTCATGCATATAGTTGTTAAGAGATGGTTTTCCTTGTTTTCGGCTCCTTTTCTACCTTTAACAGCCTGAGGGGGTCGCAAAAGTCGGGTCTGTTTTTCAAGAAACGCCAGAAATTCGATGTTTTGAGCAATG
>JACRFZ010000013.1 GCA_016212515.1 Candidatus Melainabacteria bacterium | reverse complement strand
TACTTTCTTCATGGCGTCATGGGAACCGGCAGCCATGTGCATGAAGCCCATGATCATGGTCGGTCCGCCCCAGGCGATACCCAGGATTTCCATACCGTTGGCGATGATGTTGAGCAAGGCTTCCAGGTTAGCCAAGTTGTTAACACGGACGGTACCGGCAGTGTTCACACCTTGTACTACGGTCGCTTCTACACCTTGAGGAGCGATGGTACCGTTGGTGGCACCTTGCAGGGTGGGCGACTGACCCAGGTTCAACTGTTGAGTCTGGGAACCGGTTGTCTGGGTTCCGTATGCCTGTGTACCCATGGGTCCGCCCGACTCATCAGCGGTAGAAGAACCGCCTCCGGGGCCGGAACCGAAAGCATCTTGGGCTAGAGCCGGAGCGCCGAGTGAAAGAGCGCCTACAACGGTAAGAGCAGAGAAAGCCATAGTAAGTTTGGAGAGCATACGCATAAGTTAATTACCTCCTGAGGTAACACTAACCGGATACCCAGAGCTATTGCTCTGCGGTTCAAACCAGTTTTTCTAGTAACTTCGCTCCGCGGCATACCGCTTGGAAACGTGCAAACAATGTAATCAAATGCCGACCTTAAGTCAACAGCGTTTTTGTTGCCTGCAATACAATTTGCTCCCAAAGTTGAAAGCCATGTTTACTCAGTCAGCTATAGATAAGAGCCTGAGACAACGTCCATGACTTTGAAGCTCCAATTCGACGACCGCTGCAGCATAGCCGTCCAGGCTGCTGTCCCCGAGCCGTTTCTCCAGCATACGTACGCAACTGATCAGGTCTGCTTCCTGAACCGCCTTGAAGCCGCGGCTACGGGACACGGCCCGCGCCTGCAGCTTGAGCAAGACATAGGCGGCCACCAGATGGTGGAACCCGACCATCAAACTAAGCTGACCATAGCCGGCGCCGAAATAAAGCTTCCCGAAAATGCGCTGATAAATAAACCTATAAAGAATTCCTTCTAGAACTTCATCAGAAGGAAAAGCTACGTCCTTGACCGAGTCAATCGAATAAGAATCGCCCGGGACTTTGAGGGAGAGGGGCGAACTGATACCTACTTTGGATGCAAAAGACGCCAACATGTACTTGGAGGCTGAAAAGTTCATGTCCGCTCGGTTCAACAAGCGCTCCGGAAAGTAAAGCCGGTAGAGTTCACGCAAAAGCACATGATCGCTTTTCTTGAGCGAATGCCGATTCAGCTCGATCTGCTTCTGGCTCTCCGGCAGACTGGAGCCCCGCTTTCCTAAGTACACTTCTACAATGGCAAGAGACATATGGGCCAGCCTCAAACTGAGAGATTTGGTCCCATCAGAAAGAATCGCCAGAAGCCTGGCTTCGATTTCCAGGTACTCATTCCAACTCAAGGGTACTTCCTTGACCAGCTCAATCTTGCTCCAGTTAGGATGATGGTCGGGATAAAGAGCCTTAAACTCCCCCAGCTTGGTCTCCAGGTATTCTCGCTGTTCAGTCAGTGCCTTGCCGGAATTTTTCACCGCCCCTACACTGACAAAACTTACTGTGGAAACGAAACCCGAGGGCGTCTCATTGAAGTTGTAAGGGAAAAGCTGACAGATGGAAGGCTTAGTCTTACTCTCAAAGGTGCTGTGGATGTAGCACAAATTGTTGACGAGAAACGGACAGAAACCATCGTCACCATGCTTGATGGCATGGGTGTAGGGACTGCCTTTCTTCTCGTAGTCCTTCAATTCGCGGAAAAGCTCTATGCCTTCGAATTTATCATTCTTGGCGGCCCAATCCACCTTAGAAATTCGCTCGTAGTCGGCAGCAGTGAGCGGCACAGACCAACCACTGCAACACTTGCCGCAACCCATGCATTCATAATTTATTCCTTCGGGAATAATCAGGGAGTTCGCATTCGACTCTGAGCCACTCATATTTTTCTCCATCATCTCCGGTAACTCTAACTACGCCGACCGTTCTCAGGCTTTTACTATCTTGCCGAGACAGACTCTACGACTGGCTCCCGTGCAGCATGGCACATTGTTCGGAATTGAAAAATAAGTAGTATAAGCCAGAAGCGCAAAGAGCAAGGCTTCCTTGAACTTAGTGGAAATACCGTAGTCTTCATGGCGATAAAGCTCCAGTTCGCCGTCCCAATATTGTTGCAATAGTGAAGTGAGGGTGGGATTCTCGGCCCCACCGCCACCAAGTACCAGTTTCCGTATTTTCACCCGCGGGGCAACAAAATTTTTGTAGGCGTCGGCGATGGAGCGTGCCGTAAGGGCCGTGAGAGTGGCGACTATATCGCCGGCTTCCAGCTTAGCAGCCTTGAGCCGAACTACTATTTCGCTGGCACGCTTGCGACCAAAAAGCTCTCTGCCGGTTGTTTTGGGCGGTACCAGACTGAAATAATCATCCTTAAGCAAATCGGACAAAACCGCATCCCTGACGGTACCGGCGCCAGCCACTGCGCCTCCTTCGTCGAATTCCTTGCCGAAAAGTATGCGCATCGCTTCATCAATCAGGACATTAGCCGGACCGGTGTCGAAGGCCATTATAGCCTCACCGCTCTGAGACAGTACGGTGATGTTGGCGATCCCTCCCAGATTGAGCACGGCCAGAGGCTCGCCGCTGTGGCCGAAAAGCACCTCATCGGCAAAAGAAACCAGGGGCGCCCCCTGACCGCCGAAAGCCATATCATAAGTGCGGAAGTCACCAACAGTGGTGACACCGGTGCGAGCGGCAATATAAGCCGGGTCACCCAATTGTAAGGTGCCGGACGCAGACAAACCCCAGAACTGGGAGGGTCGAGGCTCATGCCAGATAGTCTGTCCATGGGAGCCAATCAAGTCGACGGACAAGCCCTTCTGTTCGACTTGCCTGACGACCTTTAAGGCGGCAGCGGCGAAAACCTCCCCCAGGCTGGCGTGAAGCAAGCACATGGTACGCAGGTCGCTCTCGCCCCGGGCTACAAAACTCTCCAGTTGTCCCTTGAATTCAGGCTCAAACGGCACAAGTTCGCTAAAGAGGAACTCTACTTTGAGGGGAGGACATACGCCGCCGCCGGCAGCACTCTCCACTTGCGGACTGATGCGAAAAAGACCGGCATCTATGCCGTCCATGGAAGTGCCGCTGTTCAGGCCAAGCACATTCATACTCTTCAGGGCATGACCTAAGGCGGACATTTGCTACCTCGCTAAAGTGTCAGGACCGGTGGTAAATGGATTTAACGGCAGACCGGCCTCTTCTCATCATTGATCGGCGGGGAGGGCTTAAGTTAGATCCAGCTTAATTGTACGCACAAATATCTAAATGTGAACGTCTTTTCAAATCCAGCCAACTGCCGCGCCGGGCGATAAACACCCGCCCCCGAGCAGTGAATGAGTAGATCCGCCCGTTGACATCCACCTCCTCAAGCGCATGGCAGTGCTAAGATATGCAGTCAACAACCGGGTTTCAACTTAATCCGGGCGGAAACATCACTTAAACTGAAAGGCGGGTATTCAAGCTATGATTTCGGGCAAGGCAGAAGAGCGCACCAGAACAGAGGACACCATGCATATCGGACTTGGCAAAAAGACGCGCCGCGCCTACGGCTTCGACGAGATAGCGCTGGTACCCGGCTCCAAAACAGTAGACATGGAGCTCTGCGACATCTCCTGCAGCATAGGCGGCATCAAGTTCGCCAACCCGATAATTGCGTCCGCCATGGACTCCGTGGTAGATAGTCGCTTCGCCGCCGAAATGGGTCGCCTGGGCGGACTGGGCGTGCTCAACCTGCAGGGCGTGCAAACCCGTTACGACGACCTCGGCCATGTCTACGAAAGAATTGCCGGCTGCGACAAAGACAGCTTCGTGGAAGTGATGCAAGAACTTTACAAGGTGCCGGTACAAGAAGAACTGATCGAAAAGCGTATTAAGGCCATTAAGAAAACCGGCGCAGTAGCCGCTGTTTCCGTTACTCCCAATTTCGCAGAGAAATACGGACCAATCGCCGTCGAAGCCGGCTGTGACATTCTTTTTGTGCAGTCTACTGTCACCGGCATCGAACACAAAAGTGCCCTCGGCACACCCAATTTGAACCTGCACAAGTTCACCAAAACTATCGGCATCCCGGTAGTGGTAGGCAACTGTGTCATCTACAAGACAGCCCTGGAACTGCTTGAAACAGGTGTAGCAGGCATTCTTGTTGGAGTCGGTCCCGGCGCCGCCTGTACCTCCCGTTCGGTACTGGGCATCGGCGTTCCCATGGCTACAGCCATCGCCGACTGCGCCCAGGCCAGAGAAGATTTCATGGCCAAACACAAAGGCGCCCTCAGACCAGCTATCATCGCCGATGGTGGCATGGGCGTAGGCGGCGACATCTGCAAAGCCATTGCTTGCGGTGCCGATGCCACCATGATCGGCTCCCCCCTGGCCAGAGCCAAGGAAGCACCGGGACGCGGCTATCACTGGGGCATGGCTACCCCGAGCCCGGTCCTACCCAGAGGCACTAGAATTCGAGTCGGTACCACGGTCTCCCTGGAACAGATTATGAACGGTCCCGCAGCCGTGGATGACGGCACCCAGAATCTCACCGGTGCCCTGAAAACTAGTATGGCCACCCTGGGAGCGGAGACCCTGGCTGAAATGCAAGAATGCGAAGTGATCATCGCTCCTTCCATTCTTACCGAAGGTAAGGTCTACCAGAATGCCCAGCAACTGGGCATGGGTCGTAAATAAGCAAAAGGGAGCTTCCCTATGAAGTTAAGCTTGTCGCAAACCGTTGTTGTATTCAGCCTGGTCGCCAGTTCAGGTGCCCTGGCCCTGGCTGCACAAACCTTGCTTCAGCCGGTGCCGGTGGAGTACGTAGCTCACTCCACCGGCATCCGACCTGTCGGCTTTCCTATGGAAGGCGAGCCTCTCGGGAACGCCCCCCGCTCTTTTGAAGGGAAGAGCTATGCCCGCCTGCTCGCCCTGAGCGGCAGTGGTGAAAGCCAGGCCGACAAAGAAGCCGTGCCGATAAATTCCAACACCATTGCCGACATTGCCGCCCTAGCTGCACCATCGGTGGTGAATATCGAAGTAAAACGCAATGAGGACAGCGCCACCTCCTCTATCCCGCTGTTTGAGGGCTTCCCCTTCGGAGATGCCCATGATTTCTTCTATTACAACGGCAGAAGGATCATGCCGGACAGTCCGGACCTGAGCAAATTGATTCCCAAATCTATCAAGATAAAGCGTGCCGTGCAGACCGGTTCAGGCTTCGTAGTGAGACAGGACGGCTTCATCATGACCAATGCCCATGTGGTCAAAAATGCCCAGGAGATTCGCGTCACTCTCAACGATAAACGCTCCTTCACTGCCAAGGTAGTGGGAAGCGACAACTTTTCAGATCTAGCCCTTTTGAAAATCGAAGCGGAGGGTCTGCCGGTTCTCAAATTCGGCACCTCGCAAAACCTCCGCCCGGGAGAGTTCGCCATAGCCATCGGCAGTCCCTTCGGCTATGACCATACCGTCACCCTCGGCATCATATCGGCGGTAGGACGCACCGTCGATGATATCAACGGCAACATCAACTTCATTCAAACGGATGCAGCCATCAACCCCGGCAATTCCGGCGGTCCGCTGCTAAATTTCCGCGGCGAAGTAGTGGGCGTTAATACGGCCATCAAAGACAACGCACAGAACATTGGCTTTTCCATCCCGGTAGACGTAGCCCGCTCAGTGGTGGAAGATTTGATCAACAACAAACCCATTGAACGCCCCTGGCTCGGCATCGGCATGAGCGAGTTGAAAGAGGTGCACGCACGCAGTCTTGGTATCCCCACCAACACACGCGGCGTACTGGTTGAAAAAGTCTACAAGGGCAGCCCCTCTGAAGACGCAGACATTCAGCCGGGCGACATCATTCAAAAGATCGACGGCAAAGCCGTACTCTCACCGCGAGACGTGCAGACCACTGTCAGGGCACACCGCGTCAAAGACAAGCTCAACTTCCTGCTTCTGCGCGACGGAGCAATCAAGACGGCAGAGGTAACGATTGGAGCCTATCCGGACTATATCGATCTGAAAGAACGGTCGGAAGGGCTCAACAAATCCACGCCCCAGTCCAATCCCGGTCAGACCGGCGTCAACAAAACCCCGGCAAAAGCCACTACACCCCAGGGCAAACCGCAGGTGAAGAAACCAGCCGCTTCCCCCTGAAGCGAAAGCGGCCATAAAGCTCGCTCAGATGTGGAGCCACAGGCCGCTCTCAAGTAAGCAGAAACTAAAAGGCTCCGGAACCGGAACCTGAATCAGAATCCGAATCCGAACCCGAATCTAAACTAGAGCCGCTTCTCGTACAAAGAACTCTTCCACTTCCAGCCAGTTATGTACGCGCTTGAAGCCTCGCACATGCTGATTATGCGGCGCATCAAAGAGCAGTCCCGTACCCTTGAACCGGCTGAAGTGCCTGGCATTATCGTCGATCAAATAGTCGGCATCGATGATGCCTTTGTCTCCGCAAAAGACAAAGTTCATGGGTGAGATAAAGGGGAAGTGGCGTAAGAGCCAGTCATACTTGGAGCGGAAAGATAAAGGCACTTCCATGGCAGCAGTGGCGATATAAATTTCATGGTTCTCGCTCAATCGCGATAGCACTTCCTGGGCATGGGGGAAAATAGCCAGGTCGGCAAAGAAGTCTTCATTGTGTACCAGCGCTTCGGCATGAGCAGCGTGCTCAAGGGGCACAGCATGCCTGAGAGCCCGACCAATCATGTCTTCGCGACTTAGATTAGCGCCAAACAGATTGTTGTAACGGCTGAGATGCTCGCCCAGAGCATCAGCCAACACTTCGTCCATATCCACTGCGATCCTAGCCATGGGCCTCCTTCGGGCAGATTCCTGCAAATACCTGCCAATTCCAGCACAATCCAGTATAATACCGAATATTCCTGCAGGTCAAGTGCCGGACTCTCCACCCCCCGACCGCCAACTGGAACAAAAGGCGAAAGACAATGCTGGCCCCAGAAAGACAGAAGCAAATCCTACAGAAACTGCAGAGCCGGGGCCAGGTTCTGGTACAGAATCTGGTGCGGGAATTGGGAGTATCGGAAGATACCATCAGGAGAGACCTGAAGGAACTCGCTTCGGCGGGCTTACTGAAGAAAGTCCACGGCGGTGCCATTGCCGCCTCCACCGTGCCATATGCCCATGCCGAAAGACGCCGACTGAATCGAGAAGCAAAAGCAGCCATGGCCCTCAAGGCTACTCAGTTCATTCAAAACGGCATGCTCATATTTATGGACGGCGGCACCACCACTCTGGAAGTGGCCCCGCATTTGAAAGGCCGAAGCCTGGAGAACGTCACAGTTGTAACCCACAGCCCGGTCATGGCCCAGAGCCTGAGCGAAATCGCCGGTCTGGAGGTTTTCCTACTGGGCGGTAAACTAATCAAGGACCTGCTCATCGCGGTCGGTCCCAACTCCTTGAAAGAGGCCAGCCGGTTTCGCCCCGATCTATCTATCGTCAGCGCACACGGTATGAGCGCCGCAGCCGGAGCCACGGTGGAAAGCGGGGAAGACGCCGCCGTCAAAAGGCAGTTCATCGAAAATAGCGCCGAGACTCTGGTGCTGGCCGGACACGAAAAAATAGGCTTTGTAGCCTCCTTTCAAATTGCATCTCTGGATGAAATTTCCTATTTGATTACAGACGAAGTCAAAGATCTAAGCCTTTTCAACCACAGCAATTTAACTGTGATAGCCTGTGAATAGAGCGTCGGCCCATGGAAACTCAGGTACCGGCCCCCCACTCAGGGGACAGACTCGAAACTTTATGATTAGCGGAAAACTCAGCCCCCGGGGCGACGCAGCAAGCCGGTAACTAATCAATGATAGAACTGAAGCACTTGAGATTTTCATGCTTCCAAAAACGATCAAACCACCTTCAGGGCTCAGGTACACTAATGGGCTAATTGGCGGCAGGCACCTTGCCATTCACAATACGGGCAGAGCTGGCGGGCATTTGAATAAATGATCAGACATCACCACGGTACCAATCTGGCCGAGGCTACGGCGGCAATTGTGCTCTTTTTACCGCTCTTCATGCTCATGATCGTGGTGACGGCCTCGGTCAGTACTGCCTGCTTGCTGCAAAATGCCCTCTCAGCCTCGGCCCACAGAGCGGCCCGCTCCCTTGCCCTGGCCTGCCTCGATAACCCAGACGTACAGAGCAATCGCAGCCAGCAAGAAGCGCTGGTTTTCGATCAAATTCGCATCCCCGGTATCATCGTCGACTCAAGGCAATTTGAAGCCAGCTTCGACAACCAGTCACAGACGCAGTCAGTGACGGTAACGGTTTCCTACAGCCCCGGTCAATACGGACTATACAGCGGACCGAACACCTTTGCCCTGACGCCGCTGCCCCTCAACCTAAAAGCCAGTGCCACTCACGGACTAAGATAAGAACCTGACCCCATGCCGGATCACAGCAGGAAGAAGATGATGCAGAAGCAGACAATGAAGAGAAAGAGCCATGTGCAGGGCAGGCGGGGGCAGATGACTATTGTAATGGGACTGGCCGCTTTTCTAGCGGCCCTCCTCTGTATATCGGCAGCGGTTGATGGTGCCCATGTCTACTTGGTTCAACAGGAACTGATACGAGTCACCGACAGCGCGGCGCTGGCCGGCGCCGCTCGTCTTACAGGCGAGAGCGCCACCGTCATCAGAGCTGTAAACGACGTAGCCGCAGCCAATCGGGTAGACGGCAAACCAATCATTGATAATCCGCCGCGTACCACACTGGCGGTGACCATAAATAACCCTGCCGGACAAAACCAGGGAACCGTAACAGTAGCTACATCCACTACTACCAGGCATATTTTCATGCCGCTACTGGGGCGACATGAAGATCATGTTTACGCCCAGAGCACCGCTGGAGCGGGAGCACCCGTCACAGCTCTGGCCAGAAACAAAGTCTTTCCACTGGCGGTCAGTTATGAGGCCAAACCATCTGACGACCCGCAAGCCAGAGCCCTTAAAGACCTGCAACTGGGTGACATTACTACTCTCTATCTGAGTTCGCAGCAATTTAAGAACGCGGCTTTCACTTCCCTCGGTCCCGAGTCAACTAGTGCCTCGGGGGTTAAGTCACTGATAGACGGACATCTCAAACAAAGCAATACGGAAGAATCGGTGCAAGTAGGCGACAGCATCGACATGGGTAACGGCGTCATGGGTCTGAAGTACCTAGCCAACAGCCCATACCGGGAGATTCTACTGGGCAAGGAATGCCTCTTCCTACCCATCATCTCCGGGCAACCGGCCTTCAACGAGAGCCAGAATGTAATCGGCTTCGTGGCAGTCAAAATTCTAGAAATAGAAAAGCACGGAGACGGCGGTTCCAACTTGCTTTTCACAGTCAAATTGGTACCCGGACTGACGGAAGGTCTCAGCCAGGAGAACGGCAACAGCCAGAGCCAGCTTGCTTCAATATCGCTGCGCTCAGTCAGACTTCTGCGCTAATGGAAAGCATTACAAAAGAGCCGCTGACCGAATTCCAGTCGAATTTCGATTGAAGGATTTGCGACGGCGACGGCACTTCAAATTGCTATTTAAGCGCAAAGTTTGTAATGGATTTGCAAACTTTGCAGGCTATCTTGGAAATGACAGAAAAACTGTAAGTCAAACGACACCCAGAGCAGATTTTCCTTGCATGTAAAGGGAATAATGTTATGGTAGACCCAGGTCACTAGACCAGCGAGAGACCGATGAGTCGCACAAACGCACTCACCAGTTATCACCCCCGTCACAGATAGCGCCCGTGACAGTCGTCACAAATTGCTTGCTTTGCCTTGTGAGGTCAATTTACCAACCGTGTCTAGCAATAACGCCAATTCAAACAATGGTGCCGGCTCAGAAAGAGTCGAAAATCAAATAGGTCAGGTTGCTGATACAGCCCCGCCGCAGCTGCGAGCTGAAGCAACGACCCTGCTCAACCAGGAGAAACCGGCGCCCCAACTGGAGAGCCCCACCGTAGTAGGCGCCGACGGCATCAAGCGCTTAGACTTCCGCCCCCAGGGACAAGATCAAGTAGTCACCGCCTACATGAACGGCCAGTCGGACAGCCAGCTCACCCAGGGCAACGGCAAACTGGAGGTCAAAGCCCAGGGAGCCACCGGTGATGGCGTCAAGACCGACAATGCCGATAGACCACAGGCGGCTGGCGGTGATAAAGGTGACCGGCTGCAAGACGGCAGCGACAGGGGCAATAAAGCCGCCTCCGACAAAGCCATAGAGGACATGAGCCGCACCTTGAGAGAAGGCGGCATGAGCGAAGCGGAAGCCGCCAAAGTTTCCAAAGCCATACACGATCGGCTCACCAACGTCAAAGACGGCGGCGGCGCGGAGAATGCCGAAGCTCGGCTGAAGGGCACGCCGGCTGAGCAAATGGAGAGGATGAGAGAAGGTTTCGAGACCATTCTCAAACCTGGCCAGGAAAACTTCTCAGGCTATAACGAAAGACAGAGACAAAATGTCGTCAAAGACCTGGCATACAAGGTAGCCTCACCGGACGATTTCGTAAACCAGGGCAACAAGATGACTTGCGCCCTGCAATCCCTCGAGAAACAGCATCTCTCCGCCGGTGATCCGGCCAAGGTCATTGAAAACGCCGCTTCCGTTCTTAATAAGGGTTATGCCGATGTGCCGGGAACTAACCAGGACGGCTCCAGCATGCGCGTTCACGTTATGAAAGAGAGCCTCACCCCCGATTCGGAGTCGGCCCGAAACTTCAACACGAGCGACCACGGCACCGGCAAAGGTATGCGTGGTCTGGGCGGACAGGCCCTGGACGCTCTCTATGGACAGGCCCACGCCGACAACCGCTCTATTCGGATGGGGCAGCCGACTTCCGCCGACGGCTTTGACAAGGCCGGCAATATCTACATCACGGCCGGCGCACAAAATCCGCCCTTTAATATGCCCGGCGCGAGAGATGCGACAGGAGAAGCACTCTTCACCAGACAGCCGGACGGCCAGCTCAAAATGCTCCACAACAGTCCAGTCATTGGCGCCTATGACCGAGAATGGCTGAACCAGACTTTCGGGGGCAAGCCAGGCGCCATCATGGTGCACGAAAACAGCGTCGGACCGAACAACGGCCCGGATGCCAGACTGGGCTATCCGCCTCACCTGGACCTGCGCCTCAACACTTTCAAGAGCCCTGAGGAACTACAGCAGAAGGTTGCCCAGTGGGAGAAAGAAACCGGTCAACCGGCCCAGCTCATGGTGCATGCCGCCTTTATGAATGGTCAGGACAAGTTGCAAGGTCACGCCCTCCATGCCATGACGGCCAGGGCAGTGGAAGGCGGCTTGCTCATGGACAACCAGAACGGTAGAAGCCTCGACCGCGTCATGAATATGCGGCAAATCGATATTGCCACCAATAACAGAAACTGGAACACCGGAGACCGGCCCCAGGGCCCGGCTCCAGGCTCCAAGACAGATGCGCAGCCAGCCGCTCCCATGGTGGACGAAGGTCCCCGCGGTTACAAACGCGCACCTTCCGGTTCCGGCAGCGACGATGCCTACCGGGCCAACCAGCCGGCACAACGCCACTCCGAGGGTAAAGACCCGCTCCAAAAGGATCAAAAGCCGGAAGACCTGCTCAACTCATCGTTGGGTAAGGACAAAGACAAAGATAAGAAGGGCGCCGCTGACATTCCTATGCAGCAGAAGCTGAGAGCGCTGGCCGACTATCAGAAGGCCCTGGCCGATTATCACGAAGCGGTGGCCAAAAATCCCAGCGCGAAAGTGAAACCGCCGGAGTTCAAGGCCTATCTACCGACGGAATAGATAGAAGATAATTGCAAGTCCCTATTGTTGAAAGAAGAAAGAAAACTCGCTCATGCTTGTAAAAGAACTGGGTGCCATCGACAAGATTCTCTTGCCGCCTGAATTTGCTCCGTCCAAAAAAGAGTTCGGCGGTCGGGGTGATAATTGGCTGATTCAGTTCAGCGCCATGAGCGCGGAAAACCCGGAAGAGGATGCACAAATCTGCTTTTTCTATAGAGGCAGGGTCTCTGATCAGAGTGACACCGAGGCCCTGCGCCGGGTGACGGACCGCAGCGCATACAGCCCGGGCAATCAAAATCTGCTCAGGGCGGACCGGCAAGAGCCGGCGGCAGAAGAACTGGATTTGCTCTTCGCCCTAATGGATGTACTGGGCAATGTGGGCGACAATCAATACACAAGGAACTACACGGCTCGAGCCACCGGACTTAGCGGTGCCGGCTTTCACTTGCAAAGTCTGGAACTGCTCACCGTAGGCACCAGGACTATGCTGTCGGCGCTGGGTTATTACCACGACTATCAGGGACAGCCAAACAACTTCTATAAAGGCGTCTTCTTCGATGCTAGCCCGACAGAACCCCGGGTCAAAATCGAAGAGATCTATTTACAAAGCAAAACTTCGGAGATTTTCGAGAAATATCTGCCGGCCTTCGATCGCTGCCTGGCTACGATACAATGGTTGTCCGTTATCGAAGCCAAGTAATTGATTCCAAGCTTTTTCCTGCTGCTCCTTTACATGCTCCTGGTAGCGCCCATGGGCTTTCTTCGTGACGGCGCTACCGCCCGGCACATTGTCAGCGGGCTCTACATGCTGGAGCACGGAAGACCAGCTATAAGCAATTATCTCTGGTATGTAGATCCACTTGCCCCCTGGCAAACACACGAACTGCTGACAGACTTCACTCTTGGCTGCCTCTACAGGCTCACCGGAGAATACCAGCTCGTGGTTCTGGCTGCCGCCGTAGCCATGGCCCTGGCCCTCAGCCTCGCCGCTCAAATTTCTCTCAAGAGCGGACGTTGCAGCATGCTTAGCATCGCACCGCTGGTAGTGCTAGCCGCCACAGCCACCTCCTTACACTGGTCGGCACGAGCACACATCTTTTCTTACGTCTTCCTTGTTTTCGTTATGTTGCTTGCCAGGAGTAAGCTCAGCACAGGCAAACTGAGCGGCTTGCTGTTTCTATTGTTTGCAGCCTGGGTAAACTTCCACGGCAGCGCCATCCTGGGTCTGCCTCTGGTCTTAGCCCTGATGCTGGCCCGACAAGCAGTGCAAAAGTCGGTGCCGACACCGGCGCCGAAACCACTTCTTGCCTACTTACCCATGCTTGCAGCCCTGCTGGGCTGCCTGAGCAGCCTGCGCGGACCGCAGTATTTCACCTTTCTGCTTCAATACGCCACCCAGGGACAAATTCTCGGACAGGGCTCCGAATGGACCGGCATTGATACCGCTTACGGTATCGGCACCTGGGCCTACCTGACCCTTGCTCTGGTCTTTCTGGCCAACTGCCTGAAGAATTGGCAGCAATACCGCCGGCCCGATTTATTGCCCCTCACCCTGGTCACCCTGGTCTTTGCCCTGACGGCACTGCCCTGCATGCGAATCATTCCCTATGCTTCACTGCTCATGCTCTCAATGTTCGTAGCAAGAGCAAAGCCGGAAGAAAGCAGGGAAGAAGCAACATCCGGCGGCGCCGAAAAAAGCAAAGACGCTTCACCGCTATTCCTCAGCCTGACTGCCATACTGATACTGTCCTTTGCCGCCACAGCCCACATAAAGGACATGAACCCACATTTTCTGCCGGTGCGCTGCAGCAATTTCCTCAAAGACAATTGCGCCAAAGAGACGCGGGGTTTTGCTTACGATAACTGGGGCAACTATCTCTATATTAAGTGCGGTCAGAGTTTCTTCATTGACGACAAAACCGAATTCTATCCCAAAGATTTCAACACTGCCTATCGAGCCCTGCTACTTGCCCAGAGCGGTTACCAGGACTTTATCAAGGAGGCTCGCTTCCCTTTTATCCTGATTCCGCGCCAGGCACCACTGGCGGAGGCCCTTGAGGCTAGCGGCAAATGGCGCATTGCCGAAAGGGATGAAGATGCTTACCTGTTCATGCCTGTTCAGGCACCCCTTTCAACACCCTGACGGCAAAAGCCGCCGCCCCCAGACCATTGTCGATGTTGACCACGGTCAAGCCCGGCGCACAGGTGTTGAGCATGGAAGCAAGGGCGGCCAGACCACCCAGACCGGTGCCATAGCCGGCGGCAGTCGGCACGGCAATGACAGGAACGCCGACCAGACCACAAACCACACTGGGTAAAGCCCCATCCATACCAGCTACCACCAGCACCACTCGGCTCTTACGCACGGAATCCAGAGATCCCAGCAAACGGTGCAAGCCGGCCACACCCATATCAAAAAAGCGACGGCAGGAAACACCGGCCGACTCCAGCACCACCAGCGCTTCCTCCGCTACCGGTATGTCTACGGTACCGCCGGTAAGAACAGCTACCTCAGCCGCTTCCTCGCTATCACGCTGCACCTGCGGGAAAACACCGAAACTAATCACTGCAGCGGTCTGGTGATACTTCACGTCGCTAAGCCCTTGCTGCTGAGCCAGCAAAAGCACTGAGCGAGCCTGCTCGGCGTCGGCACGAGAAGCCAGCACAACATCATGGGTTTGTCGCAACTGCAAGGCAATCTGAAAAATCTGTTCGCTGCTTTTACCGGGCGCAAACACTACCTCAGGAAAGCTCTGACGCCAGGAGCGCTGCCAGTCGGGTCTGGCGAAATCCAGTTCCAGGGCCCTCTCCGGCGCCAGCATGGTCTTTTGCAAACTGGCGAGAGCAGCCTCAACGGTCAGATTTCCATCTGCAACTGACTGCAAAAGTCTCTCTAAATGCAACCTGTCCATCTTCAGATACCAGACCGCAAGGAAGGTTCAAGCAAGACGGCATTGGCATTTCCCTGCCGATAACCACCTCTGTCGAACTGAACAACCTCAAAACCGAGAGCGCATATGGCACGGCTCAATGGCTCAGTCAGGGAGGGGGTAAGCAGGTCCAGTTCATCCTGACCCACCTCCACCGAAGCAGTCAGACCTTCCGGTCGGCTCAAGAATCGCACACGCACTTGCTTAAATCCGGCGGCTTTGACAAGCGCCTCAGACTTTTCCACGAGAGCCAGTCGAGAGGCATCAATAGGCGTAAAATCAGGGAAGCGAGAGGAAAGGCAGGCGGCTTGCGGTCGATCCCAGGAAGGCAAACCCTGCAGCCGGGCCAGGATGCGAATTTCCTCTTTGTACAAATCGCAATTCACAAAAGGCGCCAGAACACCGGCGGCACGGGCAGCGGCGTGACCAGGGCGAACGTCGGACAGATCGTCCATATTGGCACCATAGGCGATGGCAGCGAAACCACGCTCCTTCTTGAGGAGAGACATACTATCAAACAAGGTAGCCTTACAAAAATAGCAACGATTGCCGCCGTTTGCTCTATATAGCTCGTTATCCACTTCACTCGTGGCAATTTCCAGAAGGGGAAAGCCCATTTGCTCCGCCTGCCGCCGAGCGTCCACAAGTTCCACTTGCGCCAGCGAGGGAGAGACGGCAATAACGGCAAGGGCCGCATCGGAAAGTTCCTGAAAGGCGGTCAGCGCTAGATAAGAGCTATCAACTCCACCCGAATAAGCCACCAGTACTGAGCCAAGCTGCCTGATCTCGGCTCTCAAGCGCCGGTCCTTAGCCAGTAGCTCCACTTGTTGCTCCGGCGAATCTAGGCAAGAGCCAGTCACAATCTAGACTTCCATTTGTGCAGCAGTAAGAGAGCCCGCGGCCAACCGATCCAGTTCCGCTCGAATACCGGACTCATCAAGACTAGCCACATATGACTCAAAACGACCAAGCGCCTCAGCCAGAGCTTCGGGCTCCAGTGGTTTGGGGCGTCCTACAAAAATCTTTTCGTTAACCGTGCGGGAAAGCCCTTCATCTTCGGTAAGCAGCTCCTCGTAAAGCTTCTCACCAGGTCTCAAACCTGTAAATTGAATTTTGATGTCGTGACCAGGGCGTAAACCGGAAAACTTGATCAAGTCATTAGCCAGATCGAGTATCTTGACAGGCTTGCCCATATCCAGCACGAAGATCTCGCCGCCGGAACCGTAGGCACCAGCCTGCAAGATGAGCTGCACCGCCTCCGGTATCAGCATGAAGTAGCGGGTCACTTCCGGATCGGTCACGGTCAGGGGTCCACCGGCGGCAATCTGCTGCCGCCAGAGCGGAATTACTGAACCGCGGCTGGCCAGCACATTACCAAACCTGACCGCCACATATTTGGTCTTGCCGGCGCGCAGGGCAAGGTCTTGAATGACAAGCTCGGCCATGCGCTTGGTGGCGCCCATGACGGAAGTAGGATTGACGGCTTTATCGGATGAAACCAGTACAAATTTCTCGGAGCCGTGTTGGCTGGCCAGGTCGGCAACCACTTTGGTGCCGAATACATTGTTGTTGATGGCCTCATAGACATTGGCTTCCATCAAGGGCACATGCTTATGGGCGGCAGCATGAAAGACCAGATGGGGCTTGTGTTCACTAAAAATCTGCTCCATGCGCGGACGGTCACGCACGTCGGCAATGACAGCGACCACCTCCACAGGCTCCACCCGGCGTGAAAGTTCCTGCTGGATAGTGAAAATGGAATTCTCACCCTTACCTAAAATGATTAACTTGCGCGGCTGGAAATGAAAGATCTGTCGGCACAGTTCCGAGCCGATGGAACCACCGGCACCGGTGACAAGCACGGTGCGCCCTTCGATATAAGAAGCAATTGAGGCTGAGTCCAGTTCTACGGGGGAGCGGCCGAGTAGATCTTCCAGTGAGACTTCCCTCAACTGATTGATGCTGACCCGTCCGTTGATAAGCTCAAACAGACCGGGGAGAATTCGAGTTTCGACCTCAGCCTCGCGACACATATCAACGATACGGCGAATTT
>JACRFZ010000011.1 GCA_016212515.1 Candidatus Melainabacteria bacterium | reverse complement strand
TCTGAGTCAGGTTTTGTACACTGTGTCATTGAAATCGCCTCTTGTTTTGATTCAGTCTGGGTTGTGGTAAACACAGATTCTGAGCCATTTCGAGAGGCATTTCAATGTTTGGCTACCCACCTTTCATGAGAAATGCGGGTGGATTCGGTAAACTATAGCAAATAGTGGAAGCGGCGGCTCGCTCCACCCGGAGGGTCCCTACATCCGGAATTCTCCATCCAGCCAAGCGGAAGAAGAGGAGATATGGAAAACGCTACCGCAAATGTATCCTGCGCTTTATGCAAAGTATGGAGTTCCTGCTCCGCCTTTGCGCTGATGTGGCTATGGCTGTCTTTGCCCGCGCAAAAGCGCTTTCAGTGTCTCTCTTACTCTGCCTACTTCCAGGGTCATGATATTCTTGCCGCCCAGCACTTGCTGCCAGACCATCAAAGAAATGAAGGAACCGGCGCAGATATGAGCCATGGCCTGAGGATCTTCGATGTTCAGCTCTTTGTGCACTTCGAAGTATTTGCTGGCCAGCCCCATGCCGCGCAAAATGACTGTGCGCACATAAATTTCCGCCAGTTCCGGGAAGCGCTCCGACTCGCCCACCAGAAGCCTGAAAAGAGCGTGATACTCGGGGTCTTGCATGAGCACGCAGAACTTGCCGGTGAGCACGTCGATGAATTCATCCGGTTCGAGGCTTAAGATTGGTTCGGGATTGCTGAAATCAATGGCTACCTTCTTGATGGTCATCTCTTCAATGATGGCAATGAAAAGTTGCTGTTTATCTTTAAAGTGGCTGTATATGGTGGCCTTGATCACCCCGGCGGCATCGGCAACCTTATTCATGCTGGTGCCGGCATAGCCGTGCTCCAGGAAGGTCTTTACAGCCGCCTGCACTATTTGTTCTCGCTTGCCCCGGCGGGGCGTGCTTAGTTCGGCTGTACTGTTGGCATCCTGGACGTTCATCTGATTCTCACAAGGGACTGGGAAAATTTTACGACAAAAATGATTGACAAACAATACATACCGGTTGGTATGATTTGTTTGGTAGCCGGAAAGTTACCGGCCGGTAAAACCGAGTCGGCATTTCGTAAAACCAGGGGAGCGCTGATGGCAACGGAAACAATGGCAGACCCGGGAACGCAAACGGCAAAGTCGCACGGCAAGCCTCCCGCGCCGCTCATTGTGGTGGTGGTTTTGTTGCTTCTTGGCGCTCTGGGCTTCTACCTATATCCTGGTTTGTTTCCCGCCCCTGAGCCTGATAACCGAATCTCCGTCAGTGGTCGTATTGAAGGATATGAGACCAATGTCGGTCCCAAGATCGGTGGACGCATTGACTATGTAGGGTTTCGTGAAGGGCAGTCGGTCAAGGTCGGCGACCAGCTCATAAAGCTCAGTGATGATGAGATTCAAGCGCGGCTGCGCGGCGTCAAGGCCAAGAAGCGCAGAGCGCAAGAGATGGTGGAGGAGAGCCGCTATCAAATTACTGTGGTGGAGCGGCAGTTGGAGGAATCACGTCTGCGCTTGACCCAGTCCAAGGAAGACACGGTGGCCAAGGTCAATGAGGCTGAGGGCAATTTGGCCCAGGCCCAGGCTCGGCTTGCCGAGGCGGAGGCGCAGTTGACTCAGGCTAGAGCGGAGTTGCAACTGGCAAAGATACGCAAGCAAAGATACGAATTTCTGGCCAGCCGGGGTGCCGTTACTACCGATGAGAACGACCAGGCCAAGACTACTTGTGATTCCCAGGAAGCGCTGGTGCGGTCTCGGGAAAGTGCTGTGCAGGCTGCTGTAAAGCAGTGCCATGTGGCTCAGTCCAGCCTGGAGCAGGCGCGTACCACTCGCTTGAATCCCGGCATGATGAAAGCCCAATTGGGGGTTCTGGAGGGGCAGTTGGCCCAGGCTCGCTTTAAGTTGAAGAGTGCCGAACATGAAGCAGCATCGGCTCAGGCTGATGAAGATGAAGTACTGGCCAATATGGCTTATCTGGATATCAAAAGTCCCATCGAGGGAATCGTCACAGCCAGGGCGGTGGAGCCGGGAGCGGTGGTGGTGCCGGGGCAGACCCTTATGTCTTTGATAAACCTTGATACGGTTTACTTGCGCGGCTATGTGCCGGAAGGAAAGATTGGCAAAGTGAGGGTCGGCCAGACTGCGAAAGTGGTGCTGGATTCGGCTCCTGATAAGCCTTTTGGCGGCAAGGTCATACAAATCGATCCGGAAGGATCATTTACGCCTGAGAATATTTACTTCAAAGACGACCGAGTCAAGCAGGTCTTCGGCATCAAAATCGGCATCGATCAACCTGATCGCTTTGCCAAGCCGGGCATGCCCGCCGAAGCCGTCATCGAGTTGGATGGCAGCGGTGAGGTCAGTGGTGGGTCTGGTCTCCCGTCCAATACCTTGAAAAATTCGGGAAAATGAAAAGTGTTAAGTGCTGCACCGTTAGCTGATGGAAGAGCGGAGCCGCTGTCGCCGCCGGTGGTGGCAGTGCGGAATTTGCGCCGTGATTATGGCGCCATCAAAGCGGTGAAAGATATCAGTTTTGAAATTCAAGAAGGTGAAATTTTTGGCTTGATTGGCCCTGATGGTGCCGGCAAGACCACTACTTTTCACATCCTGGGCGGGGTGCTGGAAGCCAGCGGCGGTCTGGTCCTAACCATGGGACGCAAACCACGGGATATGCGCTTGCAGATTGGCTATTTGACCCAGCAGTTTTCACTTTATCCTGATTTGAGTCTCTGGGAGAACTTGCGCTATGTGGCCGGGCTGAGAGAGGTCGACGGTGCCGTCTTCAAGGAAAGAGCCTGGTATTACCTGCGCCTTATGAACCTGGATCAGTTTCCGGATCGGCTGGCCGGGCAGCTTTCCGGGGGCATGAAGCAGAAGTTGGCCCTTTGCTGCGCCTTGATCGCCAGACCCAGGCTTTTGCTTTTGGATGAGCCGACTACCGGTGTAGACCCGGTTTCGCGCCGGGAGTTCTGGGACCTGCTCTCCAATGTGGCCCGGGATGGGGTGACGGTGGCCGTGGCCACGCCTTATCTGGATGAGGCTGAGCGGTGTTCCCGGCTGATTTTGATGCATGAAGGGCTGGTGCTGGAAGAAGGCTCGCCGGCCAGTCTCAAGGAAAACCTGGGCTGTCACCGGCTGGAATTGCGCTCCGGCAGATTGGCGGTGCTAGAGCGTCGGCTGCTCAGTGTAGGGCGCGGCGCTCAGCCGGTGCTCAAAGATGTGCAAACTTTTGGGGATCGCCTGGATGTGCTGGTCACCGAGACGGGGGCCGGGGAGACCCTGGTACGGCAACTGGCTTCAGGGAGTGGCAGTATTGATCGAGGTGCGGGCGAAGATAATGGCGGGACCCTTGATCTCGATATAGAAGTGCGCGAGCCTACCTTGGAAAATGTCTTTGTGGCCAGGCTGCGCCGAGATGAGCCGGAGCAGGTGCGCTTGCCTTTTCCTTTCAGCCCGAGCGTCGCTTCCACCCCGGGCTCTACAAACGCTGCGCTTCCCACCTTCAGTGCCATTGAAGCCCGAGGAGTCTGCAAAAAGTTCGGCTCTTTTGAAGCCGTCAAGTCGGTTTCCTTGAAGGTGGGCTATGGTGAAATTTATGGTTTGCTCGGTGCCAATGGTGCCGGCAAGACTACTACGATCAAGATTTTATGCGGTCTCATTGGCCCGACGGCGGGGCACATGGCCCTTTGCGGTCAGGCTTCCGATCTGCGCCGAGAGAGCTTACGGCAGCGGCTTGGTTACATGAGTCAGAAATTTACGCTCTATGACGACCTGACCATCAAGGAAAATCTGGAATTCTATTGCGGTGTCTACTGCGTGCCGGAGAAACTCAAGCAAGAGCGTATCGCCTGGGTCTTGCGCAGTTCCGAATTGACCGGGCAGGGCGGGCTTCTGGCCGGCAAGTTGCCGGGGGGCTGGAAGCAGCGGCTTTCCTTTGGAGCGGCGGTCTTACACCAGCCCGAAGTGCTCTTTCTGGATGAGCCTACATCAGGTGTGGATCCTCTGGCCAGGCGGGAAATGTGGAAATTGATTCGGGACTTTGCCAGGCAGGGTACGGCGGTACTGGTTACCACTCACTTTTTGGAAGAAGC
Organism: Candidatus Melainabacteria bacterium; assembly: GCA_016212515.1. Taxonomy (GTDB): domain Bacteria; phylum Cyanobacteriota; class Vampirovibrionia; order Obscuribacterales; family Obscuribacteraceae; genus Obscuribacter. The sequence goes on along the minus strand of JACRFZ010000011.1, from coordinate 60,522 downwards.
CGAGAACTGTAATAATCTGGGGTTTATGGTGGCCGGTTCTCTGGTTTCGGAAGGCTCCCCTTCCCAGATTAAGGCTGAGCAGCCTGGAACGCTTATCGAACTGACCCTGGCCGACCTGCCCGCCGGTTATGCTTTCTTAAAAGAAAATCTGCCCCCCTGGCGTACTTCTATGTTTGCTCATGCACTGCATGTGGTGCTGGATGAGCCGCAGATTGAGTTGCCGCTTCTGCGAGAGAAGCTCTCCCGGGGCGGGCATCAGGTCTTAACGGAAAGACCGCTGCCCTTCAGTCTGGAAGATTGTTTTATCAGTATTGTGCAGCGGTCGACGGGGAAAACCGTATGAGGCGTGTGTTTTCCCAGGTAACCAAAGAGATAGCCCAGTTCAGGCGGGATCGCCTCACCCTGGCATTGGCTTTCTTCCTGCCTTTCGTGGCTTTGCTTCTTTACGGCTATGCCACCCGCCTGGAGTCCAAGAATATTCCAGTGGCCGTGAAGAGTTACGATACCGGCACCCTGAGCCGGGCTTATATTGACACCTTGTTTGCCACCAATCAACTTGTACCGGCTCGCTTCCGTGGTTCGGACATTATGGGACCCCTTGATGAAGGTGAAGCCAAGGCCGCCATCATTATTCCCGCTCAGTTCTCCAGGGAAGTGGCTCAGGGTAGAGTAGCGGACATTCAAGTAGTGATTGATGCCAGCGACGTCAATAATGCCCGGGTGATCAAAAACTGCGTCATAGCGGCCGGCAATTACTTTGCCCGCAGCAGAGACATAGCCAGGGGGCGGCAACTGATTGTGCCGCAGGTGCGGCTCTGGTTCAACCCCGGTCGTGATGAGGCGCTCTATGTGGCGCCGGGGGCAATTGCCGTCATACTGTGGATTTTCCCTTGCTTACTGGCGGCTCTGGCTATGTCGAGGGAAAAGGAACAGGGGACGATTCTACAGCTTTATGTTTCCAGCATTACCTCATTTGAGTTGGTGCTGGGCAAGGCGCTTGCTTATACCCTGATCGCGCTGGCCCAGGCGGTTTTGCTGATTGCAGCCTCGATGGCCCTTTTCGGACTGCGCCTGGTGGGCGACCCTTTTATGTTTGTGCTCTCCCTGGTGGTTTTCCTTGCCAGCTCGGTCTTGTTCGGCACCTTTGCCGGTACGAGGGCTTCCACACAGAGTGCGGCGGTGCAACTTGTGGCAACTACCGGATTCACCACTGCCCTTCTTCTGTCGGGCTTTCTCTATCCGCTGCGCAATATTACTTATCCGCTCTCCCTTATTTCCAACATATTACCGGCGCGCTATTTCGTTGAAGAATGTCGCAATGCCTTTGTGCGCGGTGCCGATTTTGCAAGCCAGCTTTATATACCGCTTGCCCTCAGCAGTTGCGCACTCTTCCTCTATCTGGTCACATCCAATATCCTGCGCAAGATGCAGTTGAAGGGGTAGGAATCTATGCAGATGCACTTAGAACGCCTCGATTTTCGCCTTCAACTGAGGGCCCTGATTCGCAAAGAATTGCAGCAGATCTTGCGGGACCGGCAGCTCATATTTTTGCTCTTTGCCATGCCTATTTTGCAGCTCTTTATCTACGGCTTTGCTTTGAGTCCCGAGGTAGACCGGCTGCGCCTGGGCATCGTAGACCATGCCGGGTCAAGCATCAGCAGGGCCCTTGCGGCCAGCCTGGTGGTGAATGGTGTCTTTGAGGTGGAAGAAAGCGGCGGTACGGAGGCGCAGCTAGCCAGGAAGGTGCAGGATGGACAACTGGATGCCGGTTTGATCATTCCAGCCGATCTGGAGCGTCGCTATCGTTCCGGACAGAAAACCAGGGTGCAGGTGCTCATTGACGGTGTGGATGCCAATACGGCCGGTATCGCTAGCGGCTATGTGGGGCAGATTCTGGCGGCTTTCAACAGGCAGTTGACTACCGGTACGCAACTGCCCGGAGAACTGGTGGCGCCGCAAATTACCTTTGCCTACAATCCGGGACTTATCAGCAGTTGGTTCTTTGTGCCTGGAGTGATCGCTCTGGTGCTCAATCTGGTATCGACGCTGGTGAGCAGTGCCGCCCTTGTGCGCGAGAAAGACTCCGGTACCCTGGAGCAGTTGCTTATGACGCCGGTCAGTTCTCTGCAAATTCTCCTGGCTAAAATTGTGCCGCTCTCTTTCTTGCTGATGATTACCGTCTTTGTGGCTTTGATGGTGGCCTTTCTGGTCTTTCATGTGCCCTTTCGAGGCAATCTTCTGCTCTTCCTTTTTGTCTCTTTCCTGGCCATTCTGGTGGGCATTTCCATCGGCATTGCCCTGGCGGCTTATTCGGAGAACCAGCGGCAGAGCTTGCTTACTTCCTTCTTTGTCAATTTGCCAGTGATTCAGCTCTCGGGAGCAATCGCTCCCCTGGAGAGTATGCCCGAGATCTTTCAATGGATGTCCCTCTTGAATCCGCTTCGCTACTACGTTAGTTGCGTGCGGGCCATTATTCTCAAGGGCGTCGGTCTGGAGGAAATCTGGCCTAATGTGCTGGCTCTGGCTGCATATGCATTGATTCTGCTTTCCCTCAGTTCTTCGAGATTTAGGAAACAACTGAAATGATGATGAGATCTAAATTTAAACTGACCAGGTTGCTTCTGTTACTGGTGTGCGCGCAGTCTCTGTGTTTCGGGTCGGACCCGGCGCTGGCCGCCGCTCCGGCTGCTTCCGACGGGCAGACTGATGCCAATGTGCAGGCTGATTTGAATGCGGCGGAACCGGTGGTCACCGACGACCTTTCCGGGGATGCGCTCAATCCCGAGCATATCGAGCTGAAGCGACCATCTTATAAGGCGCTTATCTCTGTTGATCAAAAGATTGATCCCTTTATGCTTGATGGCACCGGCTCCCGGGGTATCGGCCTGGCGGATGTGCTGGACGCCACCCTCAAAACTAATCTGGATATAGGCATAGCCGATTATGATGAGCGTATCAAACGCACCAATTTGCTGGGTTCCTACGGTAAGTTCTTGCCTGATCTGGCTTTGAGCTATCAATATAACTATTTGAAGGGCAAGGCAAATGTGCCTTTTGGGGCATCACTCGAGCCTCTGGCTTTCAACAACCCCCTGATCATTACCAGTGCCGGCTTCAAATATTATGGTTATCGCGGCGGCAGCGTTCTCTTCGGCGCCCTGCAAAATCGCAATAATTTGCGGGCCTCTCGCCACGGCAAGCGTGCCACTATATCCGATGCCTTGAGGCAGTCGGCGCACTTGTATAACGACTTGCTTTTGCAGGAAGTGATTTTGCGCATACGCATCAAGGCTGTGGAGACATCGCAGTCTCAGCTCAAGCTGGCCGGCGATCTGCGTCAGGGGGGCATGGCCACTAATCTGGAAGTCTTGCAGGCTGAGACCCAGCTTTCCCAGGACCGGCAGAACCTCATCGATCAGCAGATTGCGCGTCGGGAAGCGGCTGTCAGACTGGCCGAGCATCTTAATTTGCCTCAGGAAGTGGATCTCAATTCTACTCAGAGTGTCATTCAAAAGGCGCGTCTGGTTTCCCAGAATGCCCCCGGCACCAGGTTGGTGTCTCTGGCTCTGGATAATCGACCGGAGGTGAAACAATACGAGGAACTGCGCCTGGCTGCTAAAAAGCAGATTATGATCAATGCTGCCAAGTTGCAGCCCAGCTTCGCCTTCAATGGTAATGTGCTGGGCATTGGCGAGACTCTTTCCAAAAGCACCGAGCTTTCATCCATTACGCTGGCCGGTGCCTCCGGGGGCGGTCCGGTGCAACTGCCCCGGCAGCGGCAAATTACTGCTCTTTATACTCTCGGTTTCAATCTCAACTGGAATTTTGAAGGCCTGGCTACGGTGGATGCCGCCAATATTCATGCGGCCAAGTTGCGGGCCAGGCAGGCCCAGATGGAGGCCCAAAGAGTGGTCAATCAGGTCATGTCGGAGGTGCGCCGCTCTTATCTGCACAGTCTCTCTAGCGAGCGGAAAATTGAAGAAACCATTAGCCAGGTGCGGTCGGCTAATGAAGAGCTGAGGCTGGCGCAATTGCGCTTCCAGAATGGAGTTGGAAAGAACATCGATGTTCTGAGGGCCCAGGAAGATTACACCCAGTCTTTAATTGAGAAGGCCCGGGCCCTTGTCGGTTTCAATAATGCCCAGGTTGATCTTTTACATGCAGTGGGCTTGATATCCAGTAACACTTTGAGCGGGCGCGCACCTGTGCAATAACTACTACCTTTCTAATAATGAGGTGACTGGGCAAAACCCCATGGATGAAGGGTGTTTCTGTGAGCCCGGGTGTGGCTGCGCTTGCCTGGGCGCTGGTGCTGCTTGCTGGTTTGCGCTAGGTTTGGGTGTTTAGTTATCTCGGCTGACCCGGCTAGAAGGTTGGCGAAAACGATAAATAGTTTCTGCGCTGGTTTGTAATAAAGAGTCGGAACCTTGAACAAGGGGTTCTGCATCTTTCTTCGCCGCGGCAGGGCATGTCGGATTCGCTTGCTTGCTCGGGGCAGTCACTGGAGGATGTATGTTTGATGCAAAGCTACTTTTCGATCTGCTTGGTGCGCTGCTTTTGCCCTGTTTCATCTTGACCTTGCTTGGTGCCATGGCCGGCTCCAAGGTAGATGGACTGACTATGTTCAGTGAATGCCTGAAGGCGCTGGCGGTAACCGCAGTGGAAGTGTTCGGACAAATTTGCGAGGCGCTGATAGAAACTTTGCCCAGACTTTTAAAATGGTTCGTGGACTGTCTGGTCTTCTTGATTAAGGGCGGCACCAAGCTGGCCATAGTATTGGCGGCCTATTTTCAGAAGCGCTGAAATCAAGGTTTGGTCGGCGGGGAGCAGGAGGGGCGATTTCCCTCCTGCGCCCGTGCCGGGCAACGGCTTTGACTGGCAGATGCAATTAGTCATTTCCAGGTAATAGGGGTATTTTCTTTGAGCCTTTTAGAAATGTCTCAGATTGTCCCGAAATCACTACCGGCAGAATCAAAGAGGAAAGCAAAAAGTATTCCGCGTCAATTTCCGCATAACAGTAAGAGTCTCTAACTGCTCGGTGATCTGGTATCGTGTAAGGGCCTCTTATCTCTTATCGTTAAGAGACATTGTGTTTCACGACATGTCCGGGGTATCCCTCAAATCTTTGTAGCTTTTCTCTTCGGTTTCCACAACTTCAAAGCAACGCAATCCCATGGCAATCGCAATCAATCTGGAATACAAACCTTATGTCGCGCTTTATAGACGACTTTCAGACGGCCTGCGCAAGGCTATTTTAGAGGGACGGTTGCAGCTCGGCGAGCCGATGCCTTCGGTGCGGGAGCTATCAGAAAGCTTGAAGTTGTCGCGGGCGACGGTCTTGAAAGCTTACGAGGACTTGAGAACTCAGGGACTGGTAGTCAGCCTTTCCGGCTCCGGTACATTCGTGGCCACCACTTTGCCGGGAGACCTGGGCGATCTATTACAGGAACGTTTTCGGGAGCCGGAACCGAGATTGCTTTCGGCGCCGGATCTTCATCTTTCCGAGCGCGGTCGGCAGCTTTATGACGTGGGCAACAGCCAGTTGCAGAGTCATGTGCATGTTTCCGAACTGAACTATGGCGGCACACCCCATGAGCTTTCACCGGCAAAAGAGTGGAAGGCTTTGATGCTCAAACATTGTGCCATCGATCAGGAAGATAAGGTGGCTGAAATGGTGGCACCGATGGGCCTTATGAGCTTGAGGCAAGCTCTGGCTCAGTATGTTATGAGACGGCGTTCCATTTCCTTGCCTGATGGTCCTGAGTCGATTTGCGTTGTCGGTTCCAAGCAATTGCGCCTGGAGCTGATCGGGCGCCTGTTGCTTAATAGTGGCGATGTGGTGGCCTATGAAGAGCCGGGTTATCCGGAAAACCGTAATACTCTTATGGCACAAGGCGCAGTGATCGCACCCATTCCTGTTGATGAAGAGGGTCTCAGTGTCAAGGCTCTCAGGCAGTTGCCCACGCCGCCTAAACTGATCTACGTTACTCCTTCTCATCAAGATCCGCTGGCCATGGTCATGAGTATGCCCAGGCGGCAGGAACTGCTTGAGTATTCAGCAGCGGTGGGCGCCTTCATTCTGGAAGATGATTTCGACAGTGAGTTTCGCTACGGTAAGCCGGTGCTGCCGGCCTTGAAAGCGCTTGATCATCATGACTGTGTTATCTATATGTCTTCCTTCTGGAAAGTTCTCTACCAGTCTTTGCGTCTGACTTACTTGATTTTTCCGCGCTGTCTGACCAAGCCCGGTCAACTGGCCAAGGCCTATCTGGAGAGACATTTGCCCTTGATTGATCAATTGGCTCTGGCTGATTTGATCAATGATGGTCACCTGGAGAAACATTTGAAACGTTGTCAGCGTTTGCTGGCTCACCGCAGACAGTCTTTGATTCTGGCTATTACTCGTTATCTGCGTGAGTATATCGAGCCTTTTGGAGAAGGCGGCGGTACCCACCTCATTCTTAACTTTAAGGGTGGTTTTAGCGAAGACCAGATCGAGGCGGCAGCCGGGCGTTCAGGTTTCGTTATCTATAACACCAATTCGTACTATCTTGGTCAGGCTCCGGAGGCGCAATTTATTGCCCCCTTTGGTTCTGTCGATCCTGATACCATCGACGGTATCGTTAAGAGTTTTGCGGTCAACCTGGCCACTGGCGCGCATTAGAGTTTACGTAGGATATAGCTTGAGGTTTGGATGATGCAGATAGATAGGCTGGTTTTTCCCGAGCATTTCAAGACTAATGTTCCGGTAGCCAGACAGATTGCCGAAGTTATGAAAGAGGGAATTCTGCAAGGTCTTGTCAGCCCCGGTATTATTTTGCCTTCGGTGCGCGATCTGGCGGTGCAATTGAAAGTGTCTCGTTCTACGGCTGCCAGAGCCATAGAAGAGTTGGCCGCTCAGGGTTATGTGGTGGCGGAGATGGGTTCGGGTACCAGGGTGGCACCGCGCTTGCCCGGTCAGTTGGCCGGCGGTGCGGGTCTCGGGCAGGTTTCTATTGCCGATAAGGATGCGCCCTTGAAGGAAGTGGAACTTTCCAGATTCGCCCAGCGCCTGGTGGAACGTGAAAAATTGGGAGCGATCAGCGCTACCGTCAAATATACAGGCCCCAGCTTGAAGGAAATGCCCCTTTCCATCTGGCGCGATTTGATTGTCAGGCACTGTCGGGCTGGCGCCGAGGATCTCATCAGCTACAGCCCCGAACCCTTTGGTTTTCCACCTTTAAGGGAAGCTTATGCCTCGTATTTGATTCGCGCCAGAGCCGTCAAGGTCACCAAGGAGCGCCTGATTACCTTTGCTTCGCGCAATTTGCGACTGGACCTGATATCGCGGCTGTTGTTGCAGGAAGGCGATCTGGTAGCAATGGAGGAGCCTGGCTTTGCCGCTGCCCGTGAGCAATTGCTCGCCGCCGGCTGCCGCTTGATACCGATACCTGTGGATAGCCAGGGACTGAAAGTGGATCAGTTGGATGCCCTGGAAGCGCCGGTTAAGCTGGTATATGTCACGCCTTCTCACCAATCTCCCACGGGAGCGGTGATGTCTATGATCAGGCGGCGGCAGTTGCTCGATTATGCGGCCCGCACCGGTGCTTACATAGTGGAAGATGACTATGACAGTGAATTTCGCTATGACGGTCGTCCGCTGCCTTCTTTGCAGGGTATGGATACGAATGACCGCACCATCTATCTCTCCTGTCTCTGGAACGTTCTCGCTCCTCTGACGCGCCTTGGTTTTATGGTATTACCCTCGGCCCTGGTGGAAGCTTTGAATGCCGCCAAAAATCTGGTGGAAAGAGATGTCTCCTATGTGGAACAAGCGGCCATGGCTGATTTTATCAACGAAGGTCATCTGGAGAAATTGATCCGGCGCCAGCGCACCCTCTATGCCGCAAGAAGGCAGGCTTTGCTGGAGGGACTGGAACGCGGCTTCGACAATCAGATCTGGACGGCTCCAGAGAGTGCCGGACTGGATTTGCTGGTGCGTTTTAAAGACGACTTCCCTGATGTTGCTAAAGTGGACCGGGCCATACTGGAAAGTGGTATTCCCATGGCCGGCACAGGCATGTTTTATCAAGGGGAGCCGCGTGCTCATGAATACACCATTGCCTTCGCCAGTTTAGAGGAAGCAGAGATGGCTTCTCGCCTGGAGAAGTTTATTGCTGCTTTGAAGGGGTAGTTCATCCTACCCGGTTCGCGATTGCCGGAAAAGTCGGTGGTAATGGGCCGCCTGGGGCTCTCTTGCTGGGACGGTGCTAGGCCGCCCCGGCCTGAGATCCGCTCGCGCGGTTTGTTTTTTGTGGTAGCAAGACGATAAGTAAACGCTTGTCGTTAATTTCTTGAGACAGTGGCAAGATCGCAATCTTACTAGGATCTTTTTGAAGCTGAAGTACTCAGCTTCTTAACAGGTTTTTTCTAAATACTCATTGTCATTGCTCAATTGATTTGTACATAGTGACTATGTACTTCCTTTTTCAACTTAACTCCGGAGCTTTTAAAAAGCCGCTAATTCACAACTATAGCTCTTATCTTTACTGGCTCCTGCAATCAGATCGAAGCCGTGGTTACATACCCTGGTCATAGATTGCTTGCAAAAAAGCTGGGTTGCCGGCAGTACAAACCTCTGTTCGTCTTCAGAAAAACGTCTCTGAAGGCGCCTTTTAATGGGTTCCGACACTGGGTCGGTGCCCTGAATTCGTGGAGTAACAACCGTGAAACTTCCAAACTTGTTTACTAATTTCTTTCCTTCCGTGAAAACCTTCGTCGGCGGCTTGAGATATCGCCCCTTCATGGCCTTCTTTGTGCTGGTGTTCCTGCTTGTGGCTTACTGCGTGGTAATGCCCTTCATACAGCCGGCTGTGTTTACCATGTTTCGGTATTTGCCTCTGGTGCTGTCGCTTCTGGTGAGCGGATTTCTGGGTTACGTTTACTTTCGCAAGATCGGGTCTCGGGGTGGTTTTATCAACACCATGGTGCTTACTTTCTTGCTGGCATTGCCGGGCTGGATGGCAGTCGCCAACTTCGCCGATGTGATGCAGGAATGGAGCATTGCCCTCACTCTGGAACCGCGTGCACTTACTAAGCCGCCTTTCAGCACCGACCGGCGCTCGCTCAATAAGGCGACCGCTTCCATCTATGCGCAGAACTCCAACCACGAGAGCTTGCTGACCAGCGGGCACCCTCATATTGCCGCCGATATGAGCGACTCCGAACACCCGCATATGTGGTGGCAGGTGCCTTTCTATTACCGGGAAGGTCTCAACTATTACCTCGGTTCGGTGGCTAAGATCGTTCGTATCGACGCCGATAGCCCTAATATGGCTGTGGACTTGAAAGCCGGCGAAAAGGCGGAATTCTACTTTGGGGAAGAGTCGACTTATGTGCATGCTCTCTTTGCCTTGCGTCTGCCTTTTTCCCGGCCCAGCCACGCGCAGTATTACAGACACGCCGACGGCACCTGGAGTTTGCTCATACCGGCCATCTCTTACAGACCGACCATAACCGGCGCTATGATTCCTGAGTACACCAAGGTCATGCAGGTCTTGCCGAGCGGTAACTACCACGTGCACAGTGCTGCCGATGCCGGCAAGTTGTTCCCCGGTGCGCCGCTTTTCCCGTTGGAATTGGGTCGCCTTTACTCAGCCAGCTACGGTAAGTTCAAAAGTGGTTTGATCAACTACTACGACACGGTTCTGGGTCGCAACAACATCTTTGAAATCAGTGAAGATGAAGTGGCTGCCGGCCATGTGTTAGACGAGTCGCAAAACGCCACCGACAACCGTTTCCCCTTTTACCAAACTTTTCTGGGTGAAGGTTTGAAGCAAATGGTGCCTCTGGAGCCGGTTGGTCCCAGCTATGCCTTGTCTGAAATCTTGTTGTTCGATGCCGGTACCGGCGAGCCCTCCTCTTACATTCCGGCAGTGGAAGACTCGCTCAATGCTCCTCGTAAAGCCGAGCGTCAAGTATGGACTGCTCTGCCGACTTTCCCGCAGGACAAGTACAAAGCTGTAGAAGCTCGCTTCAAAATGAGCAAGAGCGGCAAGTATTTCTGGCTCTTCACCGTGGTCAACACTTCTGCCGACAAGAGCATCTACGCCAAACTGGTACTGGTTGACGCTAAGGACCTGGTGCCTATGGCCTTCGATAACCAGAATCAAGTGGATCAGTTCCTGGAAGGCGCTATTGCCGCACCTCAAAGCGTGCCGGCTGCCGCTCCTGTTCAGTAAGTTCTGAAAGGTAAGGGACCAGGCTTAAGGCTCTTTCTTAGTGCCTGGTCCCATATTCGATTTTCTTTTGATGCAGGTTTCTAGGAAGACCTGTTGGAGGTTTTTTTGCAAATGCACGTATCTAACTCTGCAAAATATGTTCGCCTGACTCTGGCTGGAATGCTTGCCGCTACCCTTGCGGCTTGTGCTTCAGACCCCAAGAGTGCCTCCCCCGGTGTGCCGATTGTAGATAGTGACCGTGAAATGGCAACTGCTCATGATATGCACGCCGGTCACGAAATGCACGCCGGTCATGATATGCACGCCGGTCACGATATGCACGGCGGTCACGACATGCACGGCGGTACTCATGGAACTATGCCGTCGCAGTTTGGCGGTCCCTATCAGTCTATGGGTGCTCTTGGTTCAGGCACCGCTCTTGTACCGGCGGATAGCCCCGGCTACATGTGGCACTTCAATCTGCCTTTTGTCGATGAAGACAGGCAGAGCTGTATGGCTCATGGCGAGTTCAAGTTCAGCTACAACAACCAGGGCGGCCGACGAGGCGAGAGTCGCCTGCAGTCTCAGAACTGGCTCATGTCAATGTGCGAGTTCAAGGTCAGCTCCACCAGCGCCTTCATGCTCAGAGGACTGTTCACCTTTGAGCCCTGGTCTTCGCCTCGTGGTGGGTTCCCGCAGCTCTTTCAAAGCGGTGAGACCTATGGCGGGCAAGGCATTATCGATGCTCAGCATCCTCACAACTTTGTCTCGGAACTTTCCATCGGCTTTACACAAGCCCTGACGGAGAGCTTTCGTTATTACGTTTACCTGGGTTTCCCTGGTGACAGAGAAGATGGACCGCCGGCTTTTATGCACCGGCCTTCGGCACTGGAGAATCCTTCCGTGCCTTTGAGTCATCACGCCCATGATGCCGGTCATATCACCAATGGAGTGGTTTCCTTCGGTTTCGACTGGGAAAAGTTTCGTCTGGGCATGTCTGTATTTCACGGTCGGGAACCAGGCGAAGACCGTCTGGCCATAGATATCGGCTCCTTCGATAGCTATTCGGTACGTCTGCAATACATGCCGACTGAAAACTGGGCGCTCGGGACATCTTACGCACATGTGCGCAACCCCGAAGCCAGTCATCCCGGCGACGTGGACAGATTTACCGCCTTTGCTCTCTATAGCAAGCGCTTTGATCAGGGCTACGGCTCAGTCTCTGCCGTCTTCGGGCGCAATCTCGAACAGCACGGCACCCTCACCGGCGGACTGGTGGAGGGTACTTTGAACTTTGAGGACCGCCATTATCTCTACGGACGGGTTGAGTATGTGGATAAGCCAGGTCTGACCGGAGTAAACATATTTGGGCAGCCTGGTCTTTCTTCCATCGTTGCTGCCGAGCACGATGAACATCTGGAAGGCGGTCACGGCGGCGCTGCTGAAAGTAATACCGAACATGGTGCTGCCGGCAACTCCCTCGTGGGTGCCTTCACCTTCGGTTATGCCTACGATGTTTATGCATCGAGCGCACTAAGAATTGGTCTGGGGGCTGATGTCACCTTCTACGACGTGCCGTCCCAGCTCAAAGAAACATACGGTGATCCGGTTTCGTTCATGCTCAATTTGCGTGTACGTCCGGGTCGTAGTTTTTAACAGTAATTTTTCCAGGAGGCTTTATGTCTTCTTCCAATACCGACGAAACAGTCAAATTCCCAATTGCTACCGCGTATATCGTGGTAGTGACCTTTGTTTTTCACATTCTTGTTCAGGCCGGCATTATCAGCGGTCAGCTTCTGGCGCTGATACCACTCCGGTTCCAGGACATGCAGCTGGATTACGGCTCGATCATCGCTTTCCTCTTCACCCTGCCTAACCTGGCTACCTATGCTCTGGTGCATTCAGGCTGGGGGCACTTGCTGGGTAACCTGGCCTTCTTGATCGTGCTTGGCCCTGCATTGGAACGTGCTCTCGGTGCCAGAACCTATTTGGCGATTTATGTCTTCGGCTCCTTGGTGGCCGGCTTATTTGCTCTGGCCGGTGACTATGTTTATTCGGTTGGAGCCGATGGTTCTACCACTGCCGTCATTATCGTCGGCGCTTCTGCTTCGATTTCAGCAGTCATGGGCGGGGTTTTGCTGAAAACTCCCATGGAGATAATCGGCGTTCTGCCCTTTGTCAACTTTGTCATTCGGGCCTGGATGGCAGTAGTCATGTTCATTGCCGAGCAATTGGTGGTGATCAATACCGCCGGTATGGGTAACTCCCCGATTGGTTCGGCCACCCTGCACCTGTCCGGCATTGGCGCTGGCATGTTCTTCATTATGATCATGCCCACCGCCCTCAGTGCCTACGAAAAATTCAAAAACTCACGGAGTTAAATCTCATGAAAGCATTATTTACCAGTGCTTCTTTCCTTAGCGCCTTTCAAGGCTTCCGCAGTTGCTTCAAGTGGTTGCTTGCATTTCTGCTCTTCTTCAGCTTGAGCGGCTGTGCCGGTTTGAGCGTCGGCTATCATCCGGGTGGCGGCTACTACCGCGGTGGTGGTTACTACCGTGGCGGCGGCTACTACAACGGTGGCGGCGGTTACTACAATGGCGGCGGATATCGCCAGCAGCAGCAATGCTATCAGACTCTGCGTCCCTACTATGACCGCTGGGGCAGATATCTGGGGCAACGCTACGTCACAGTTTGCAACTAACTGCTGACGTTGTTCTCGGGCGGATGCACGGGCTTCTCCGCCTGGACAGTCAATCCAATCCATCCATTCATAAAGCTGTTTAACCGACCTGGAGGTTCCTAGTGGATAATCCTCAACCCGATCCTGACCCTGATAGCTTAACTTTTCCCCTTGGTCCGGTGTCTCCAAGCTTGCTTGTAGGCGCCTTGCTGGGTGCCTTTGCCGTTACATTCGCCGGTGCTGCTTTGCTTGAACCGCTGATTGTTTGGCTGAACTTCTCAGACTGGATGTTGGCGCCCGCCCTCAACCAACTGCTCAATTTGCTGGTAACAGCATTGCCGGCGCTCTTCTTGTACCTTGTCATTCTGCCCCAGGTACCTCATCTCAATAGCGGTATGCAAGTACCAATTAGAAGTGAGGACTGGTTCAGAATTGCGGGCTTTTCCTTGTTAGGTATTTTCCTGGTCTTGATGGCTGATTTTGTCACCAGCGGCTTCGGTACTTCTACTAATTCCGCCCTGGCTGTGCCCTATGGAGGCATGGAAGGACAGGTGGAAGAACTGAGACAGTTTCAGCAAGGTCAGGGGGGAGCGCCTCTACCGGCGCATTACGCCTCTTACTTCGGATTGAATGAGCTTCTGCTCTGTGCCATTCTGGTGCTGGGCTCTCCTTTGATCGAGGAATATATCTGTCGAGGCGTTTTCTTGCCGCTCTTTCATGGCTTTTTTGACGGTAGGCTGACGAGCTTCGGTGCCTATGCCAGACCGTTTAATTGCCTGTTCTCGGTGGTGCTTTCCGCACTGCTGTTCGCTTTGCCGCATGCAGAGGCTATCTTCAGTCAGTTCCTCTTTGGTCTGATTATGGGCTGGCTTTATCTGCGCAGTGGCAATATCTGGTCTTCCGTCCTGGTGCACGTCATCAACAACGCACTGGTGGCGGTGGTTTACTTCGCCTGATGCAAACTTAAGAGGTTCACAGAACTATGAAAACAGAAAGACATCAGCAAATGAAACTGGTGCTGGGACTACTTGTCGTCATCGCGGTGGTCGCGGCTGCTATGTTTGCGCCTGCCTGGTTTGCCGCTAAGAGCAACGCTCCGCCCGTCATCATCGAACAATCGATGGAGCCGCAGAGCGCTGCTGCTCCTGAAAAGAGCCACGCCCCGGAGGTGGCTGCCGCAGTAACACGCGTGGAAAAAGTACCCAAGCAGTGTCAACCGTCAAGCCAGTCCGAGTTCGACGGCAAACTGCTCTACGGCTGCGTCTTCGACATACTCTACCGTTTTGACTTAGCCTTGCTTGACCAGGGCAAGAGGGCGGCATTTAAAACGAACTGGGAGCACCGCTTCGATGAAGGGGATACTTTCCAGTCCAAGGAAAAGACGGACCGGGCCATTGCCTCCATGGTGCATGCTCTGGGTGAGCTGCACACCGTCTATTTGAACGAGAAGAACTACCGCGGTCTCTTGCAGTCGCTATCCGGTGAATTGCCGGGGGTCGGTCTCAGCGTAGCTCGATTTGGTATGTTCAGTGCCGTCAAGGCCCTGGGCGACGAGCCTGCGCAAGAGGACTTGCAGGCATTGAGCCGCATTGGTGAAGCGACTCCGGTTGTGGTTTATCCGCAGCCCTTTGAAGGGACACCGGCGGCTCTGGCTGGTTTGCAGATGGGCGATCGCATTATTGCGGTGGACGGTAAGCCGGTGCTTGGGCTGACCATGGACGAAGTCGTAAACATGATTCGCGGCAAGGCCGGCACCGGTGTGGAGATAAAAGTGGCGCGCACCGTCGGTGATACCGTCGAGGCGCGCACCTTCGCTCTTACCCGCAGCAATTTGAAAGTGCCAATGCTGGAGACCCGCAAGATGGGTGACTTCGTCTATCTGAAGCTGAGAAGCTTCGGCGCCGGTTATACCAGCCAGGAAGTGATGGAGAGCCTGTACACGGCTTGCACGGGCAAGAACTTGCCTATGGAGAGTGCTGAAGTGCTTGCCGTAACCAAGAGTTATGTGCCTGAGCGTGATTGTGCCCTGACCGGCTTGGTGCTCGACTTGCGCGGTAACCCCGGCGGTCGCATGGAGCAAGCTCTGGATATCGCCCACATGATGCTGGCCCAGGGTCCGACCATTACCACTCTGACGCGCGACGGCGATTCCATTGCCGAATTGCGCGAGGTGCTGTTCGCTGATCATAACGCTCGCATTGACGTCAAGAACGGCGAGGTTCTGCAAACCAAGAATGAGCCGCGGGTTTTCCGGCTGTTCCCTGATAACCGGCCCATCGTGGTGCTGGTTGACGGCAATAGTGCCAGTGCCTCTGAGATTCTGGCCGGACTTTTGCAGCGGAATGGTCGGGCTTTGATAGTGGGAGAACCGAGCTTCGGCAAAGCCGTTGGTCAAAACGTTGTGCCGCTTGTCTTCGGTACCGGCTTGAAGATTACCACCTTCAGCTTTCTGCCTGGTGGTGAGGAACTCGGCGTGGCCGTCCTTCCGGACCGGGAAGTGGCAGCCAGCGATGCTTTCAAAGACGATCCGATTGCCGCCGAGGATGTGCAGCTTACGGCGGCTGTCAACGCCATTGCGGAAATCAACGGCAAGGTTGAGGCACTGGCCAAGCTGAAGGCACGTGTTCAGGAGGAACACAGCCGCAGAGATAGTCGCATGCTGGACGCTCAAGGCCGTGGTCTTGATCTGATTCCGGCCCCCGGCAAGTAAAGCAATCCAAACCTTACAAACCCTTCCAACAGGACAAACTAATGAAAGCAATCTTCGATCCGATCTTCCTCTTCGCCCTCACTGTCGCGGCTGCTTATTGCGGCTACTTTATCAACAAGGTGCGGGGTTGGTTCACTACTCGTGGTGCCTTGGCCGTGACGGTCTTTGGTGCAGTGATGTACCTGGGCCTCATTTTCGGAATGGGCTTTGGCAATGAAGGCGGACTCTATGTGCTGTCCTTTGGCTTCGGCGCCTTGCTGTCTTGCATGGCGCCACGCTATGTGGCCATTATTTTGAAGCCCTTCGCCGTCACCTTCGGGCTCTTGCGCCGCTTTGTGGCGCTCGTTTCGAAACCGGTGCGGGCACGTGCCGATAGCGGCGAAACTCATCCAACCTCGTCCTTCCTCCTGGTTTTCTTGCACACCGCTGAAACCTTCTTCGGTGATATGGAAAGCCTTTTCGGGAAGTATGCCGAACGTCACCCGGTTGCAGGCCCGCTTCCCCGGGGCGCCCGTGCCGAATGAGGCAAGCCTGAGAAACAAACCTGAAATAGAACGGCTTCCAGGTCTTTGCTGACCGGTTCTTATGCCGGGAGTAAACAGGAGTAAGAAAGTTTTCTCCCGGCGATTTCTTCCGAATGCCAAAGAAAAAAACGACAAAAAAACAGGAATACTCATGAAAGAAATCGACAAAACAACCCTCGGCGCAATCTTACACGCAGCAGTCAAGTTGCGTTCCCATGTGCCGAATTCAACCATCGTTTCCGCTTGCCTGGACAGCAATGTGCCGGTGCGCGAAATGGATCGCTTTGTAGAACTGGTTCGACAAGTTCTGAGCGAGCCGGATCTTTCGCAAGGGGCTTCATCCCGAGTTCTATTCCGAGTAGAGCTTGGGGCGGAAGACTTCTCCCTGGAGAATCCCAGTATGAGCCCGGAGAGTCTGGAGGGTGTCGCCGCCGAAATTTGCCGGAGGGCAACCGCCCTTGGCCTGAAGCTGGAAATTTGCCCCTGCGACAATGCTAATTTCTTGCGGGGAGAGTGGGCACCGGACGAGAAGTACTTAGGTGAAGCCGATGCCGTCGCTGTTGAGAGCCTGGATGGTTATGAGCAGTGGTGGGAGCTGGAAGTAAGCAAATGCGGCTATCAAGGAAGATGCCTGCCAAAGGTACCTTGTATCAGCACCCCGACCTACACAACTGAGGCTGAAGATGTGCTCAAGGTTCTTGAGACTGCTAACCGCATCGCCGGCATCGTTCCAAGCCAGGCTTCCATTGTGGAAGCTTTAGGCAAGGATTTCCCGCAAGTCAGGGCGCAGTCTCATCTGACCGACGTCCGCGATTGCCTGGGCTTTGCTGCCGCAGGCGTGGACGCTCTATTCCAGGTCCGCCTGGAAGCATCCGACTTCAAGAAGGAAAGAGCAGTGCCCGATCGGAGAAAACTGGTCGGAAGCGCTCGTGAGCTAGTGAATATGGCTTCCTTCCTGGGTCTTGTCTCAACCGTCAGGCGCGTGGACAACGGCCTGAAAGTGCGGTCACCTGACCAGGGCCTGTTTGCCAGTGCTGAGAAACTGCCGGGCTATGAAGAATGGCTGGTGCTGGAAATCAGCCTCAGTGCTCCCGAGGGTAATGGCCTGCCTTATCACCAGTCGGCTTGAGAAAAGTCTGGCTGACTAGCTAAACCTTGATTACCAGTCGGCTTGAACCCAAGCCGACTGACTAAGAAAACCAAGCCACTAGATGTGGTGGAGGAAAACATGAAAAAGTTAAATGGAAGTCTCAAAGGAAAAGTACTGTTCATCACCGGCGGCTCTCGCGGTATCGGTCTGGCTATTGCCCTGGCGGCTGCCCGGGACGGCGCTAAAATTGTGGTTGCTGCCCGCACTGTGACGGAACACGAGAAACTGCCCGGCACCATATACACCGCCGCCGACGAAATCAGAGCTGCCGGTGGTGAAGCTCTCGCCGTGCAAATGGATGTCAGGGACGAAGGGCAAGTGAAGGCCGCGATTGAAGAAGCCGTGCGTGTTTTCGGCGGCATCGATATCGTCGTCAATAATGCCGGCGCCATCTATCTTAGCGATACCGGTGCCACCGATATGAAGCGCTTCGATTTGATGATGGCGCTCAACATGCGGGCCGTTTACATGGTGACCAGGCATGCCCTGCCGCACCTTTGCCGTAGCGAGAATCCGCACATCCTCAATATGTCGCCGCCGCTCAACCTGGATGCGGGCTGGTTTGCTCCCCAGGTGGCTTATACCATGTCCAAGTACGGCATGAGCCTCTGCACCCTGGGCATGTCCAGAGAGTTCAAGGATTACGGCATTGCCGTCAATTCGCTGTGGCCCGAAACCGCCATCGACACCAGTGCGGTGCGCAATAAACTGGGTGGCGATAAGACCGTGCCGTTTTCTCGCAAGCCGGAAATCGTTGCCGATGCTGCTTACTGGCTCTTTAATCAGGATTCTCAGGCGGTCACCGGCAACTTCTTCACCGATGTGGAGATCCTCTCTAAAACAGGCATGACCGATTTTTCTGGCTATAACTGCGTGGCCGGGCACCAGCTCATGCCGGATTTCTTCCTGGGCGCTGCTCCTGCCAGAATGCCTGTGCCGGTGGAAAGCTCTAAGGCTACCCTCTTGTCCATCGTGGAAGAGGCCAGAAAAGCAAGAGAGAAGGCTGCCGAAACCGTCGTTACTGAAGTTGATGCCGGTGCTGCTGTGGAGACCGCCTGCGGCGAGGTCTCGGCGGAGACTGCGGCCGTTGTCGCGGTGGAAGCAGAAAGCGTTTCAGAGCCCGCTGTCAACCCCTACAAGAGCTTTGTGGTCAGTCGCACTGGTGAGGTAGCCTACCTATCCTTCAATAATCCGGCGCGGTTGAATTGCCTGGGCGAGAATTTCTTCGAGGAATTGCCCAGAGCTATCACTGCCATGGAAGAGTCAGGGGTGCGTGTGCTTGTGATCGAAGCAGCCGTAGGCAGGCATTTTTCAAGCGGGCTCGATTTGAACCTGCTCGCCAATGAAAGCCTGCTCAAGGTAGACACAGAGGGAGACAAGATTCGTCTGAACGGTTTGATTCTCTCCTGGCAGAAAGCTTTGAGTTCGGTGGCTAATGCCCGCTTCCCGGTTATTGCCGCCGTGGACGGGCTCTGTCTGGGTGCCGCTCTCGATCTGGTCAGTGCTTGCGATTTCTGCCTGGCTACAAGGGAGGCGCAGTTTTCCATAGAGGAAATAAATGTCGGCTTGATGGCCGATCTGGGTAGCTTGCAGCGCTTACCCCGCCGCATACCCGAATCTGTGGTGCGCTATCTGGCCTTCACCGGCGAACGGTTGAGTGCTCAGGCTGCGCAGGAGGCCGGACTGGTGCTCATGGTTTACGACAACTCCGATGCCCTGGGCTTAGCTGCTCAGGTTTTGGCTAAGAAAATAGCCGCCAAGGAGCCATCGGCCATCACCGCCAGCAAGATGGCTCTCAATTTCAATCACGGTCACACCCTCGAGGAAAGCCTAGCGGAGTGTGCTCGTTTGCAGACAATCTGGATCAACCCCGAGCGAGTCATGGCCGAGGTGAGACGGATTGCAGCCAAACAGTAGTTTGGCTCAACCATTCACATTCACATTCAAAGGAGTGCTTATGAACGAGAACAGCACAAATGAAAACCACGCCGGCAGGGATGTAAGTGTACTTATCGGTACCGGCGGCTCTCGCTCCATACTATTTGGAACCGGCGTGCTTATGGCCCTTGCTCAGAGCCGCTTTGGCCGCTTCCGGTCAATTGGCGGCGTGAGCGGCGGCTCCATGCCGGCATCCATGATAGCTTCCCGACCGGACGTAACCTGGCTGCTCAACACAGTTCTGGATACCGACTTTAATAAGATGGTGAAGCGGCGGGTCTCGCTGGTCAAATTCCTGTATACGGTTTTACGGGACCCCCAGCCTATCGATCCACCCCCGCTGCAGGGTGCCCTCGATGCCGCCGATATGGGTCAGTATTTCAACGACCTGATACCGGAATGGCCGCCTCACTTCTGGACCATGGCACTATCCGGTCAGAAGAAGGTGATCTTTACCAGGGACGGCGTTTTAATGGATAAGGCAGGCGGCGGGCTGGAGCTGGCTTCAGCGGCTCCAGTCGGTGTCGGCACGGCGGTTTGCGCTACGTGTGCCGTGCCCATGCTGCTTGACCCGGTTCCCTGGAAGACCGACCAGGGAGAGGACCATTTATTGATAGATGGAGGGTTTGGTCCGGAAGGCCGTTGCCCGGTTTCGGTTCCCGAGGCTTTGCATGCCCTGAAAGGCTCCTACTTGATTGTGGTCAATGTCGGGCCGGACAAGAGCAGCCTGCACCTTTTGATCGATAGGGTCTTCGGTATCGTCTGCGATGATCGTCACAGCCTGAGGGAGGATGTGGAGGTGGCGGAGGAGCATCGTCGCATCGTAGTGACGCCGGCTGCCCCTCTCTATGGCTCTTTCAAGTTCAAGATGACCCGGAGAGAAAAGTGGCAGATGATTATGTCCGGCTATATGGCGGCAGTAACTGCTTTCGCCAGACATGGTTTGCTCACTGGCGATGAACTGGCTCAGGCGCAGGAACGTGGAGTTAAGGCTCTGCTGCTTCTGGCCGCCAGACAAAAGCCCTACAGTCAGGATAAATTACCGCCTGAGCTGGATCAGATCTTCACCAATCTCTCTTTCCCTGCCGAGAAGTTTGCGGATGCGGCTAGATTTGCTGCTGATGCTCCTGTGGCTGAGAGCTGTCAGGAACCCGAATCTGTGGCGGAATCCGGTCAGGAAATCGGTGCTGCGGAAACCTTAGTGCCGACACCGCCCGCCGCGGTGGAGTCTCCCTCTGCCTGATAACCGGCGAAGGGAAAAGCGTCTCACTCCCCCAAGCCTTAGCGGCCTGATATCGCGAGGCTGGGGGAGATGGGATTTACGGCAAAGCGTTCTTTAGGAAAAATTTCGTTTGTTTTGCCGCACCGTTGCCGTTAGGTTGGAGATACGTTCATCAATAACCTTTTCCCCCAGGAAATCTCCCTTTTAGTTTCAAAACAAAGCCCTGTATTTAGATTCTCTTGTTCCCACTGCTGTATATCGGCGGTGGGTTCGTTGCTTCTTTATACAGGTAGGGATATCTGCTGGATGGTTTGGTGAATGGCTGTTGTCATTGTCGGAATTCCAGTTTTGCTAGTTGTGGGGCTGAAAGGTTCGCATAGTTAGCAGGAATTGCTGGTGGTGGCACCGTCTCTGTGCGGATTGATAAAGCGGCCTTTAGCTCTACCTCCTCTACTCAGGTCGCATCTTAGCGGCACAGTAAACGGAAGAACATCAAGAAGCATTGTCGTTAATTGGAGGAATGGACCGGCAATTACTGCGGTTCAAATTAGTTGCATTCAAAAGGAACGATTCGGCAATACCGAAGCGTACCCAGCGGATGTAGAAACCATCAAATTTCAGGGTTCCAAAGACATTGCTCTGAGGAACCTGGGAGTCACTTATGAAAAAGTACATAGTACCTGCGATTTTCATCGGGTTAGCGAGTGTCATCCTTTTCAGCATCTCGCGAATGGACGATGGTGTTATTCACCAGGGTCCGCCCACCGCCTTCAACAATACGTCCGACAGCTCTTATGACAACAGTTCTAAGGCTGCTCCGGCGCATGAGCTGGCAAAGAAAGGGAACCCAACCTTCGGCGTCAATGACGTCAAACCTGAAACCGTCACCAGTGGAACCACTGTGGCAGCGGCAGGTAGCCCGGTCGTCTTGCAAGGTGGCAGCACCAGCGTGGTCGCCACCGACACTGCTACCGGCAAGCCAATCGAAATCATCATTAAGGATCGCCGTGCCCGGGAAGGTGATGACGAGGCCAATGACCTGGGACACAGCCCTACTTCAATAGGTTCGTTCTTTGCCGGTTTACTGGCCATAGTCTGGTACATCACCAAGTTGGCAATCGGCTTCATCGTTATCTACTTCGTCTTCCAGCTCATCACCGGTCGCTGGCGCAACGGCTTCGGCGGTCAACGTCTGATGGCTCCGAACCGCGGCGGCTCTGGCGATGCCACCGGAATTGCCGATAAGTCTTTCGGACAATGGATTGACCCTGCCGATATCAAAGGCAACGGTTTTGCTGATGTTGCCGGTGTACCGGAAGCCATCACTCAAATGAAGAAGGTGAAGGTGAAAATCTTCGAGCAAGCGGGTATCGTCAAGAAAATCCGCGCCGAAGAAGAAGCGAAGAAAGGCAAAGACGGCGACAAGAATCTTGTTAAGGTCAGCGCTGCCGATTTGATGGCCAGACTGCAAGGTATGACCAAGAAATCCAAATTCGGTGGTAAGTTGCCCCAATGCGTACTGTTAGAAGGCCCTCCGGGAACCGGCAAAACCTTGCTGATTACTGCTCTGGCTAAAGAGTGCGACGTGCCTGTCTTCGTTATCTCCGGATCAGACTTCGTGGAAATGTTCGTCGGTCTTGGTGCAAACCGTGTTCGCGAAATGTTCGCCGATGCGCGCGAGAAAAGACCTTGCATCATCTTCATCGATGAGTTGGACGCCGTTGGTCGTGCTCGTTCCAGCGGTCCTGTGGCTCACCCTGAAGCCGACCAAACTTTGAACCAAATCCTGGTTGAATTGCAAGGCTTGAACACCGGCAACCAAAACTTCGGTTTGTGGATCTTCGGTGCTACCAACCGTGTGGACATCCTGGACAAAGCTTTGCTGCGTCCTGGTCGTTTCACCTGGAAAATCAAAGTTGATCCGCCGCACATTGATGGTCGCGTAGCGATCTTGAAAGTGCATGCCGGTAAACGCGAAGTGCCGCTGGATAAAAACGTAGACTTCTATGCCATTGCCAGCGTGCTTGGTGGTCTGACTGGTGCCGATCTAGAAAACGTGGTGAACGAAACGGCTCTGTATGCCGATGAGTTAGCTGAAGCGGAAGCCCAAAAGCTGCGCGCTAAAGGCATCACCGACGAGGAAAAGATCAAAACCATGGTGAAAGCAACCGTCAGCCAGGAAGACTTCTTTGAAGGTCTCTTGCGCCATTTGATGGGTGTGAAAACCGAGGTGCCTCAAACCTTCGACCAGATCTTCAACACGACTGTGCACGAAGCCGGTCATGCCATCGGTATCGCCTACGAAGGCTTCCTGGGCAGAACCGACGAGAAAGTGCGTTTCATCGCCGTGGAACCTCGCGGTCGCTCCGGTGGCTTGACCTTCAAAACGCCAAGCCGCGATGCGTTTACCAAAACCCTGGACGACGTTGACGCTGATGCCGTTTGCGGCTATGGTGGCAGCGCTGCTCAGCTTGTCTGGTTGAACGTGAAAGACTCCGGTCCGGACAACGACTTTGAAGTGGTGGCCGGCAATATTCACCGCGCTATCGGTCGCTGGTACGCTTCCGAGAAATTGGGTCCTATCTCTCTTGGTGTCAGAGGTCAAACTCAGTCTACCGAGATGGGTGCGGCGCAAAGAGACTTGATTGACTCCGAGTGCAATCGGAAAACCAAAGAGCTGTATGCTCGCACCTGGTGGATCATGAACTTGTTCGTTCGTTCCGAAGCAATCTGGACCATGTTCTGGGAGCTTTTGGAAGGCAAGATCATGCGCGAAGATCGTTTCGCCGAGTTGTTCGCCGAAGCCATGAAGGAAGTGGAAGCACATCCTGAATGGAAAAACGGTTCACTGGAGAGCCTGATGAAAAAGGTCTCCGAGAACCCCTACGGCTGGTCACCTGAGCCTCTGGATGCAGGTTTGCGCGAATACATCAAAGCTCGCATCGAGAAACTGCGCGCGCGCTACGAAGCTCTGGAAGCAGCTCAGGCAGCGGAAGAAGCTAAGTAGTCGCCGGTCAGGGAAGGATGAATTAAATTGGATATAGCCAGGGACGGCATTTAGATAGCGGTGAACAAGGACGTTTACCGCTGCTTTCTTTTATTGGCAAGGGATTCAACTTCGTTTCGAAAGCTCTATTGATTTTTTGCGCTTTTTGCACTTTTTGAGCTTTCCTTATGTGAATACTTGTGGATTTCTAGGAGCGCAAGGTCACTCTCGCGGTTTTCCTTTCTAAAACTTGTGATGAAAGCCATTTCCCCAAAATTAGTCCCAAAGAGGAATACACAGATGACCTCGGATATGCTGAGTGACAGCGCTTACCGAACCGATGCAGAAGGGAGAAGACTGGCTATGGCCGTGGAAGGTCTTCAATTTCAATTGGCCATTGCCGAGGAACTGGGGCAGGATGCATCCACCCTGAACTGCATACAGGAAGAAATAAATACAGCACAACTGGCCTTTGAGCAGTACCAGGCTCAGGTCGCTCTCACCGCACCACAGGCTGTTTGTGTTGTCAAACCGTCCAGTTGGAGAACCAACCTGCTGCGTTTTTTTTCGCCCTGGTTGTGGTTCAAAGACGAGACCTTTACCAAACCCGAGGCAGTCATATTGCAGAGACCTATGCCTGCACATATGACGGCAGGAAAGCGGCGTATGTCGACCCAATAAAGGGCTCGTCTAGCCGTTCCTATCTCAATAAACCAATTTAAGGAGTACTGACATGAGTGAATACAGATCACGGCTTCCTTATCGGCAGCCACCTACCTTGTTGAATTACATCGTCGTGCCCGTAGCCATTATTGCGGTTATCGGCTTCATCCTGGCTTTGATTTTCTGAATAAGCCGGGTACTTAGGTCTTCTACAGGGAACTGTGGAACTTTTACTGGTTGTGCTGCTGACGGAGTTCAGTAGCATAACCCCATAAATTCCTTTTTGAGCATATATGAAATGTTTTAGAGTTGCATGCATAAAACATCACCCGACCATGGCCACGTGGATAGGGGGAATGTTCTTCGCTTCCCTTGGTTCACCGGCAGCTATTCCACTGCTCTCTCAAACCGTCACGAGTGAGCATTTCCCGACTGTAAAAGAGGGACTATACCTCGAAGACCGGCAGTCCCACATGCTCTCGGCCCTTCAGTATGAATCCGGTCAGTTCAGGTTCACATACGTTATGGTCGATAATAGTGTTAGGAATGACCCTTCCTGTTTTGAAGCAGGGCAAAGAGGCTACAGCGATGTTTTGAAGCGGGCCTCTGTCGCAATGCGAGGGGAGAAGGTCTGGCTGACAGAGGAGCGCGCCGGTGATGAAGTTCGCGCCCTGGTTGTGTTGGACGCGGAACGCGGCAATGCCGATTTTCTAGACTATGAGACAAACGGCTGCTTGGTCTATCAGAGGGTTGAGGGCGAAAACCAGGTAATACTGGTAGCAATGGCGCCTGGTGAAAAAATCACCGCAGTGCGCAGTAATTGGCGCTGGTTGAACTTGCTTGGCTTTCGGTCGCGAAAAACGATGGAAAGAATTGATATTACGTTCGACGGCATGAACATTTCCCTGAGCAACAGCACCAGTAAATAGTCAAAATCAGTTTCACTTTTTCTTTTTCACCAGAATCGGACTCTAAAACTTCTTCGATTCTTTTATTTTTCTGGAGCACACTATGGAATTTAAGGCATTTCACGGCAGGTCAGCCACAAAGCAAAAGTATCTAAAACGACTTTGCAGCCACATGATTGCGGAGCAAATACTCCAGGGCTACGGCTTTTGGAAGAACGGCAAAGGCAGCGCTGTAGGATGTACTGTCCATGGCTCCCTCTTTGCTGCTTATGAAACGGAGTTGGGTATTCCTGCACAACTGGCTGGTCTGGTGGACTCGTTCTTCGAATCTATCTCGACCGACATGTCTAAAGTCTGGCCGGAGCGTTTCCTGAGTGCGATTCCTGTGGGAGCGAATCTGAGCCTGATATGGACCCAGTTTGTAACATGGCTGCTTCTGGACGCCGGAGAAGGTGTAATCCAGTTCGTTGAAACTGACGATGAGCGGCGTGCAATTCAACAGGTAGCAGGCTTGTACAACACTGGTTGTACTGACAGGATGCGCTGGATCGCGGCTGGGGAGGAAGCTAGTTTCTATTTTGATGGACGAAAGAATATTCCCTATGCTACAAGAGCGCTTTGTGCTGCTGTCGGTACCGCCCGCTTGGCTGCCCACTCTTCTATTGCCGCTCTGGGGAAGAATCGGTCCATCGAGGAAGCTGGTTATGCTATCCAACTAAAGGGATACTATGCCGGAAAGGCTGTTGATGAGGCAGCCTCTGCCGTGTACTGGGCCACCAATGCAACCGACACAGTGGCTGTCTATGAGCGCTGGGCGGAAAAGCTTCTGGAACTGCTTGCAGCAGCACCACTCAACTTCAAACAAGTCTGACGGAAACTCCATCGGGGCAGGGATGCTCCTTTGCCGGTCGGCACGTTATGCCCGTATTTACTTTAGTTGACACCAGTTTTTTTTGTTTGCTGAGATATGCAAAGATATAGTAATACCGAAAGTGGCTTTAAGACTGGTTGTGAATCTCGTTGCTTGTAGAATGTTTAGAGTGTTGCAACATTGGCGAGCAAGCTTGGAGTGTTGATTAGAAGAGGTGGTGTGCTAGATATGCTAAAGCTGCGCTGGATTATCAAGCGTCTTATAAGCTATAGGAGACGGATGTAAAAAATGGAGAACCTGCCGGTGTTTTGGTTAAGTCCGGACATGCATCCTGCCTGCCCGGACTCGGTAGTTTAAGTGTTGGAAAGATCCACTTTGCCGTATTTGCGGTTTCCGTGTCCGCTTGCAATCATGTCTACATTGAGCTGGCAGGTCACGTCTTGATCGGGAAGATCGAAACCTAAAATTGGAGACATTCGCGATGCCTCTCCATTGAGATTACCCCAAAGACTCCAGAATCTTTTGGCCTCTTGCTGGGAGCGGGGTGCGCCAAATATCTGGATTCCGTTGCTTGCCGCAAAGAACAGATGAGGATTGGCGCTATAGACGTCAAGGATACTCATGTGGGTTTCAAGATCAGCCTCCGGGCAATCCAATTGCCAGCGCAGGTCGTATCCAGTAATTTGCTGGAGATTGATGAGCGGTGGAAGCTTGAAATCGCTAGCCAGTCGCACCACAGCACTGTGTACTTCTTGGGCTGCTTGCTGGTCTATCGATTCATTGAGCGGGCGTCAAAGTGAGCCATTGAGTCTGGTGTGACTATGTGCGGATTGAGTGTCAGTCGTTTTTCGTCTAAGAAGCGTTTGGGCGTTTCCGCTGCTTTGGCACATATGATGCTTTCAGTCATGAGTATCTCCTGGTAGAGAGTGTAAGTTGACGTGCTCTCAGTTAAGAACACACATTGCCTGCTGCGTGATGTGTCACGGCGCCGTCTGGTTGGTTCCTAAATCCGGCAGCCCTTTGATTGTAAGGATAGTTCCCGTCACCGTACAAATCATCGCGCTGCAGATGATTGTGATCATGGGCATGGTGAGCAGTCCATGTACGAGCGATGGAGTTGTTAAGGCCATCGTTCCGGCTAAAACCGAAACACACATGATTAGGTAAAGCTTTTCGTCGGCCCTGCTGTTTTCGACTTGAAAGAGGAGACTGGCTATGATGCCTAGTCCATAGGCAACTGCCGCCGTCAGCAAGACGATTCCGGCTATCAAGAGAACTGTCTGCCAGTCCGGTGCATACGGTGTGGCGTTAACGAGGCCGTTTCCATCATTGACGGTTGCACCGGAGCCCCAGACCGCCAAAAATAGGCCAAGTAGAATTGCGAGTTTCCCCCATATCAATTTTTTGTTCATTTGTTTGAATTCCTCATTGTTCATTGCAGATGAGGGCTACACCTACCGTGCAGCCCTTGAAAAAGTGTTGATACCGCCACCAGGTGTCTTTCAGGGTGGCAGCATTATTGATTAGCTCCAAACCAAGTTGTAGTCCGGTACGAACTGTCCAGCCACCGAGAAGTGACCGTTGCCGTCGTAGCGCACAGCCACCGAACTCAGTTGTCTGGGTTTGTTTTCCTGCGCCGTCAGGTTGTGGTAGGTGGCTAGAATGAAGGAACTGTGGGGCTTCATTCGCACCAGACCGCCCGAGCCGATGCCCTGGATGCTTTCGCCGGCGTTTTTCTCCAAGACTTTTGATACTCCGCCTACCACCCGTCCCTGGTTTACTTCGATTTCTTCTTTCAGATCCGGTATCCAGACTAGAACGGAGTCCGGTCTACTTTCCGGCGAATCAGGCAGTACTTGCAAGAAGTGTCCGTCGGCATTTTGTGCCACGGTCAGAGGTCTTTCGGTGGTGAGGCGATAGTGACCTTCGCTATTTTCTTCCACAGAAGCTTGTCTGATGATTAGCTCGGCCCCGCGAGGGAAATCGGCGCCGATAATCTGCGCGTCCGGGCTGAGAAGCAGGTCGATTGCCACGGCAGGACCGGCTTTGAGCTGTCCGCGAATATAGTATTGACCTTCGTTGGTTCTTTGCAGTGGCAGGGTGGCACCGGCGAAGAGGGTGCCTTTATTGGTGAGGGTGAAAATTTTCATGTCTTGTGCTCCATCTGTGACGGCTTATAGCCGCACGGTTAAACCGGAAGGCATTCCGGCTAAGGGTGACCGGCAGAGACAATCTGCCGGCAGGATAGGTTTTTCTCAATCTCAAGGGCGTGTTGCGCTTGGGAAAGTTGTTAGCGCTTCGGAAGGAAGCTCAGCTCTTTTCTTAAGGTGCCTGTAGCAAAGGCCAGAAGCCAGACCAGCAAGGTATTGATGAGAGCAAAGACAATGAGAGCGGTTAAGCTGTGCAGTCCGATTGCTCCTGCGAAAAGGATCGAGGTTGTTTTCAGCGCTGTTGCTCCTGATACCACGCCAAAGACAGTGGCCAGAGCAAAGCCGGGCTCTTTCAACTGAAGTACGGTAGAAACAGACAAGATGAGCGCCATGTAGAGAAGCCAGGCCAGGGCGGAAATAAAAGCAGCCATAGCTAACAGGTGAGTCCAGGGGGCAATGGCGAAGGCTGACAGGGCGAAGAAATTAGAGACGAGGATGAGTAGGAAGGTCGCCGTAAACACATAGGCATACGACTTAAGTAAGTTCAAAAGCGGCATGGGGTCTCCTCTTTGAAAGGATGTTTCTTAGGACCCATTGAGCATGGACTGCAGAGAATGGGTATCGAAGCGCATCAGGAAGGCGGGCTTGCCTTTCCCGTAGTAATTGTTGATCTGGGCGGCAGGGCGAAAGCCGGCCGCTTCGTAGAAAGAAATCGCTGCTAAGTTTGAGGCTTTCACATGCAGGCGAATTTGATTCTTACCGTGGTCCGGCAGGGCATCGATGACTTTCTTGAGCAGGGCTTTGCCAATGCCGCAGCGTTGGATTTCTGAATCTACACCCATGTATGTGATATAGACCCCTTCCTCTCTGCAGATGAAAGTGAGGAAGCCGAGAACAGTTTCTTCCCGCACCGCTACCAGCACCTTATCGGGACTTTCGGCCAGGATCCTATCCAGCCAGTCTTCTTCGAAAGGGCAGTCCAGTACGGCATTGTTAATCTTTAGGATGGCAGCTTTGTCTGCCATAGCAGCTTTACGAATGCGAAAACGAATTGATGTGTTCATATGCCTTCCCAGGTGCTAATTGCGGCACCGGCAAAAAGGGTTGTGGTGGGATCTTGAATTGCAAGATCATGGTTTTGTTGTTGTTAGAAGTTGAGCCTCAATTTCCCTTCTTCAGTGAGCGGTGCTACCAGGAATCGCAGCCAGGGGATGACCGTTACCCAGTAGTAGATGCTGGAGAGGCACCAGGCTGTGGTGCAGACGATGACAGCCGTGGTGGCACTGCCAGTGGTGGCGCTGAGTAAGTAGGCGGCGCTGACGGCGCCGAGGGCGAGCAGGCTGGCGGCAAAGAAGGCCAGGATTAAAATGAAGCTGAGTGCAAAACTGGAGAGCAGCGCTTTTTTCAGGAGGAGGCGTGCTTGAGTTTTGTAGATTCGGTAGAAGGCCGCTGCGCCGGCAAGCAAAGCCAGTGCATGGGAATGGTAAGCCGGCAAGGTTTCTGCTTTGCCGAGCAGGGTGAGGGGCGCGAGATATAGGGAGATTACTATGAACCAGCCGGTCCAGAGTATGGCTAATGCCAGGGCGGCAGCCAAAAGGTATGACAGTGGTTTCAGTGGGTGGTTTTGAGTAAAAGTCATATCGGTAACCTCAGTTGGAAAAAAGAAATTACAGGTTTCGCGGTAGCACAATTTTGTTCGACCGGGCTGTTTCGGCGTACCAGAGTCCGCTGTCTTTGATGCGCCGTTCTTGGGTAGCGAAATCTACATGCACAATACCGAAGCGGCGGTCGTAGCCTTCCGCCCATTCGAAATTGTCGAGCAGTGACCAGGCGAAGTAGCCCCTCACATCGACTCCGTCCTCGATGGCGAGAGCGACTTGTTCGATGTGGCGGCGCAGGTACTCCAGGCGTTTAGTGTCGTGTATGCGACCTGCTTGTGTGACTAAATCCGCATAGGCAGCGCCGTTTTCCGTCACGTAGAGGGGCGGCACTTCCGGATAGTCTCTGCGGATGCGATTGAGCAATCGTCGCAGGGCCTGCGGGTGAACCTCCCAGCCCATCTGGGTGTATTCGGCACCTGGGACGGGATGGGTTTTTCCTGTTGAACTGACGAGGCTGCGGGCGTAATAGTTGATGCCCAGGTAGTCCATAGGCTGGTTGATTAGCCTCAGATCCTGTTCCTTGAAGTCTTTGATGCCGGCAAGGGCGGCCTGGGAATATTTGCCTTTCAGCAGGGGCTCAAGATAAAAGCCGCAGTCTCTGGCGAAGGCTTTGTCCGCCAGGTGTGCGTCGGCCGGGTTGAGAGCCTCGCTGATGGTCAGGTTGAGAACAATACCCAGGTCGAGCTTCTGTCTGGCAGCGGCGCGGGCGGCGATTGTGCCTGCGCCGTGAGAGAGCAATAAGTTGTGGGCCACCTGGGCGGCGATGAGCGGATCTTTGATGCCGGGCGCGTGATAGCCTGTTTGATGTCCCAGGAAGGAAGAGCACCAGGGCTCATTCAGGGTGGTCCAGAAGGCGACGCGGTCGCTGTAACGATGGACCATGGCTTCGGTGTAGTCGGCGAAGTGTTGGACGGTGTCGCGGTGCGCGAAACCACCCAGATCATCTTGCAGAGCCTGGGGCAGGTCCCAGTGGTAAAGGGTGATTACCGGTTCGATGCCCAGTGTAAGAAGCTCATCGATGAGGCGATCGTAGTAGCTCATGCCTTTTTCGTTGAAGGCGCCGCGGCCGAGTGGCTGTACCCGGGGCCAGGAGATGGAGAAACGATAGGCGCCAAGATTGAGGCGACGGCAAAGTTCCAGATCTTGAGCAAAACGGTGATACTGATCGCATGCCATGTCCCCGGTGTCACCGTTTTTGATGTTGCCCGGGCTTCTACAGAAGCGGTCCCAGATTGATTCTCCTTTGCCGTCTTGATCGTGAGCGCCTTCCACCTGGTAGGCTGAGGTGCCGGTGCCCCAGAGAAAGCTAGGGGGGAAACAGTACTTAGTACTGAGACCGAGTCTGTAGGCAAGGCGGGCGGCATGACGGCTGCCGGTCTGCCACAGTTGTGTCAGGGGGTGCTTGTTATTCATAGAGGCAGGGTCTCCTTGAACTCTGTGCTGTTGCAGCTAGGTCCAGAAACCGTTGCCCAGTCCGCCCACAAAGCCCATAGAGATGCTGTTGTGGAAGATGGTGATTTCCACTTCGTAGCCGTTCAACTCCTTGGGTACTTTGTTGAACCAGTCCTGGATGGGCATTCCGCCCACGGAAACGGGTTCTCCTTTGTTGCCTGGTTCGCTCCAGCCGTCTACGTAGACATAAACATTTAGCTGGGCCTCGCCGTGGTTGACGCCGGATTCGGCTGAGCGATGGAAGCGGATACGCTTGTAGCCGGGTAGACCGTCGCAAATTGCTTGCAGCTTGACCAGCGCCCCATAGAGAGTGGGATTGTCCTGGGCAAATTCTTGTCTTTCTTTAGCGTCATTGACTTTGCGCCGGTGCGTTACGTAATGACCAAGAAGGAACAGGTAAAATGCCAGAAGCAAGAGCACCCCTGCCAGTAAGTAGGCAATGGTGCTTATGGGGCTTGCCGTAACCAGACCCATGACTAAGAAAAGGGTGCCCAGCCCGGCACAAATTGCCAGGGCGAAGGGGCGGACAAAATCGCTCATTTCTGAACCGGTCATAATTGAGATCTCAATGTTTTGGAGGTGAAAGGAAGCGGTCCGGAAACCCGGAGCCGCCCTGTTGTTTTTTAAGTTGGCGGAGCCTTCAGTAGGGGCTGAAGGGGTCGCGATTTTTCATGACATACACTTTGGCTAAGGTAATGTAAGTGAGAGCCTGACCGGTCCATACCGTGTAGACGACCCAGAAGGCGGTCGGTAGACCATGCAGGTCGCCAGGCTTGATGGACTCTTGCCCAAGCCACTGTAGCAGGCTCAGACCGATCGCCACTATCACAACCTGGACGATCCAGAGGGCAGCCAGCACAGTTCCTACGCCCGGGTGGCTGTAGTTCTTTTCTCTTTGAAAGAGGAAGTAGCCGAGAGCGGCGCCGATAATAGCCGTTGCTGCGAGGGTGATTTGGGTAAATTGCATAGGATTTCCTGTCAGTAAGTGATTTGAATTTGAAAGAAAACCGGAGCCACACTTAGTGCGACTCCGGTCTTTGCTCTACTTTGGCGCGGTAGTGTTAGCTGTCCATGCCGCTGCTTTTAATGACCATCAGTTTGTCCTGGGTCATTTCTTTGACACTGTGGGCGATACCGCCGAGCCCCAGCCCCGACTCTTTGCGTCCGCCGAAGGGCATCCAGTCCACGCGGAAGGCCGTATGGTCATTGACCATGACGGCGGTGGCGTTCAGGTGTCTGGTGACGCGCATGGCCGTGTCCAGGTCTTTGCTGAAGACAGCAGCCTGGAAGGCGCAGGGCAGGCTGTTGGCTGCTGCAATGGCTTCGTCCAGCTCTTTGTAGGAGTAGACGCAGACCACGGGACCGAAGACTTCCAGGGTAGAGACCTTGGCCGTAGCCGGTGGGTCCAGTAGCACTGTGGGCGTGTAGTAGCTGGCTCCTTCCCTCCTTCCGCCGCACAAACGCTTGGCTCCCTGCTCTACAGCCTCTTCCACCCAGGCGGCCACACGATCCACTTCTTCCGGTCTGATCAAGGGTCCTACTTCCGTGGCCGGATCGGACGGATCGCCGACCTTGAGCATGCTCGCCGCTTCTGCCAGTTTTTCTGCCAGAGTGACCGCCGCTTCTTCCGGCACGTAAATGCGTTTGACTGAAACGCAAACCTGACCGGCGTGGTAGAAGGCGCCCTTGACCAGCGGTGGAACCATCTCATCCAACTGGGCCGCACTGGTGCTGGAGCGGTCAATGATCACCGGAGCGACGCCGCCGTGCTCAAGACCGCAGCGGGTACCGGCTGCCAATTTGGAGCGCAGATACCAGCCTACTTTGGCCGAGCCGATGAAGGAAAGATAGGCTACTCGGCTGTCTGTTGCCAGCTTTTCGGCATTGGCATTGTCGACTACCAGGGCCTGGCACCACTCTTGCGGTAAGCCTGCCTGGTGCAACAATTGCACGAACTTCAGGCAGGTGTAGGGTGTTGTTGCTGCCGGTTTGACTATGACCGGGCAGCCGGCGGCGATGGCCGGGATGGTCTGGTGCACTATCAGGTTGAGAGGATGGTTGAAGGCACTGAGTGAGACAACCACACCGATGGGCTCTTTGAAGGTGCAAGCGAGCCTTCCGGCGGAGGCCGGTGTCAAACCCATAGGCACTTCCTCGCCGTGCAGATTTTGCATGGCGGCGATGCCCAGCTTGACCCCTTGAATGGCCCGGTTTACTTCTACTACGCTGTCGGCGTAAGGCTTGCCGCCTTCCCTGATGGCAGTATGGAGCAACTCATCTTTGTGGGCCAGCATCAGTTCCACCAGGCGCTCCAGAATTTCGATACGCCTGTGAGCCGGAAGCCACTTGCTGCGGTTCAGGTAGAGGTTGTGCGCTACCGACAGGGCAGCTTCCACATCTGAGGCTGAAGCCATCGGCAAATTGCCGATCAATCTTCTGTCGTGGGGTGAGTAAACCGTCAGGGTTTGGACAGGGGCATTTTCCACTCCCCTCTCTCCATTTTCTGCTAATGGCGCAGACTCGCTTTTCACCAGTGCTTCCTCCAGGTCTCTTACCACAATCAAGTGGTTGGTGCTGCCGTATTCGAAAGGCACATCGATGACGTGTACACCCTTTTCGTTCAGGCATTTTTGCAGCAAAGGCAGGAGTTCGTCTGTGGCGGTCACACGGTGCCCATGGGCGCCATGAGACTTGGCCAGGAGTACGAAATCGGGGTTCGTGAAATCAAGACCGAATTCCGTAGCGAAGCCTTCCTTTTGCTTCCATTTGATCATACCGTAGGCGGAATCGTTGAGAATGATAACCACCAGGTCAAGACCAAGCCTGACGGCAGTTTCCAATTCCTGGGCGTTCATCATGAAGCCGCCGTCGCCGCAGACAGTGGCTACTTTCACGGTTGGTTTGATCATCTTGGCTGCTATGGCCGAGGGTAAGCCGGCTCCCATTGTGGCCAGGGCGTTATCAAGCAGTAGGGTGTTGGGCATGTGGGCTCGGTAGTTGCGGGCGAACCAGAGCTTATACAGTCCGTTGTCGAGAGTGACGATGCCGTTGTCGGGCATTGCTTCTCGCAGGTCTGCCACCAGTCGCGGTGGTGTGAGCGGAAAGGTGGCAAAGGCGGCCTGCTTCTCGATGAGCTGATCGCCTTTGGCTTTGACAGCGAGAAAGTTTGTGAAGTCCCAGTCAGTTTGAGGCTGAAGGCGTTCCGTCAACTCTCTCATGGTGTTGGCGATATCACCCACAACTTCGTGCTGAGGGAAGTAAACTTCGTCCACTCTGGCTGAGAAGAAGTTGATGTGCAGTACCTGGCAGCCCTGTCGCTCCATGAGGAAGGGCGGTTTTTCCACCACATCATGACCGACGTTGATGATCAAGTCGGCTTTGCGAATGGCATGATGGACCACATCGTTGTCGGAGAGGGCGGCCGTGCCCAGGTAGAGAGGATGCCGTTCATCTACGACGCCCACACCCATCTGGGTGTTGAAGAAGGGTATGCCGGTTTTGTCGATGAAGGCGGCCAGGGCTTTGCGTGTGCGCTTGCGGTTGGCGCCGGCGCCCACAAGAACCAGCGGTGCTTTTGCTTCCTTGAGCATGTTGACGGCTTGTTCCAGGGAATGGGGATCCGGATATGGCCTTTGCACATGATGGATGGGCAGGGGTGTGCCAGTCACTTCTTCCGCCGCTACGTCTTCGGGCAGTTCTATGTGCACCGCGCCGGGCTTTTCTTCCCGGGCCAGGCGAAAGGCTTCCCGAATGGTGGAGGCAATGCGTGAGCCGTCTACTATTTGCCTGGTGAATTTGGTGAGCGGGCGCATCATCTCCACTACGTCAATAATCTGGAACTGCCCCTGCTTGCTTCTGCTTATCGGTTTTTGACCGGTGATCATGACCATGGGCATGCCGCCCAGTTGGGCGTAGGCAGCAGCCGTTACCAGATTGGTGGCGCCGGGGCCGAGGGTGGAGAGGCAGACGCCCGGCTTGCCGGTGAGGCGGCCATAGGTAGCGGCCATGAAGCCGGCGGCCTGCTCGTGTCTGGTGATCACCAGTTTGATGGTGGAGTGGCGCAGAGACTCGAGCAGGTCGAGGTTTTCTTCGCCGGGTATGCCGAAAATGTATTCAACGCCCTCGTTCTCGAGAGCTTTTACAAAGAGATCTGAGGCTTTCATGATGGTTTCCTTTTTTAGTCAAGAAAATGCTCCGCCGCTTGCTCCAGTGAGGCAGGCGGCGGAGTAGAAAATTCAGCTTGAGGCTGATGTTTAGTGCAGGTGGCGGCGGCTGGTCTTGCTGCCGTCCTGAGCGGCTGAGTTTTGTTTGGCTTGTTTGGCCAGAACTGGTTCAATCAGACGCATGGTGTGAGCCCAGTTCTCCAACTGGTAGGCCAGGCGGCTGAATTTTTCATCCAGACTTTCTTCGCTTAGATCAAGTGGTCCCCGCTCTTTGGCTGTGATTGGGGCGGCATTTGCGGTGCTGAGACTCTCTGCCTGGGCAAAGAAGTCAGAATTCATGGGTGGGTTCGTGAACTTGTGCAGGAGATCGAGCACGTAATTGATTGTGTTGTAGAAACTCTCCAGTTTCGCGGCCACAATTTGCGGCTCTCCTGTTCTCAAACCGCTGCTCAGATTGTCGGCGCTGTCCTGCAATCGGGCTGCCATAGCGGCTAACATTACCGTCTCACCGTCCACGAGTGGATCTGCGAGAAGATTTGCCAGTTCCTGGGTGCTTTGCATAAGTCCCAGTTCGATATGTTGCCTTACCTGTTCACTCAGACTGGGGGCTTCCGGTTTGGAAGCTTTGGGGTCATCTTTCTTCTTCTTCATCTTGGGTTTGCCTGCGTGGATGGTTACTGTGCCCCTGCCGATTCAGCCCGGGGAGTTTTACTTGGCAGTGCCGGAGTCTGCTTTTACGGGCTCCGCAGCCTTGGAAGGTTCTTCCTCCGTCGGCGCTGCTGTAGTGGGGACCGGTGGCTTGAGCAGAGACAAAGCCTGGGTCGTATTGGTCTTGATGGACTCGGCTGAGACTCTCAGGGCCTCTTGCTCTTCTGCCGTAAGTTGAAGCTGCACGATTTTTTCCAGTCCATTCTTGCCGATGATGCAGGGCAGACCGACATAGACATCGCTCAGTCCGTATTCACCATGGGGCTTGACCGAGCAGGGTAGCAGTCTTCGTTCATCCAGAAGGATGCTCTTGACCATGGCTGCCACTGAGGCTCCTGGCGCAAAGTAGGCGCTGCCGGTTTTCAGCAGAGCGACAATTTCAGCGCCGCCGTTGACGGTGCGTTGCATCATTTTGTTCAGTTCTTCTGCCGGAATCAGCTCGGATACAGGCACGCCTTTGACTGAGGCATGTCTGGGTAAGGGCACCATCAGGTCCCCGTGTCCTCCCAGCACCATGGCTCTTACGTCCAGGGGGCTGACTTGCAGATACTCTGCGATGAAGGATTCCAGGCGGGCGCTGTCCAGCACACCGGCCATGCCGATGACTTGGTTAGAGGGAAGCCCGGTTTCCATCTGAACAAGACTGGTCATGACGTCGAGCGGGTTGGTCACGACTATGAAAATGGCGTTGGGTGAGAGCTTGTAGGCTTCTCTGGCAACGCTGGAGACGATGGTGGAATTGATCCTGAGTAGATCTTCGCGCGTCATGCCTGGCTTGCGGGCAATACCGGCAGTGATGACGACGATGTGAGAATCTCTTGTGGCTTCGTAGTCAGCACCGCCGATCAGGCTGGCGCTGTGGTTCAATACAGGTCCGGTCTGCAACAGGTCGAGGGACTTCCCGGCTGCTACGCCGCCGTCGATGTCGATTAGAACTACGTTGGCAATCTGGCTCAAGGCTAGATTCTGTGCAGCGGCGGCACCGACGAAGCCGGCGCCGTAAATGGAGACTTTAAACATAGGTTTCTCCGTTTGATGGTTGGTGGGTGGGGCGAGACCGGTGTTGCTTGCTCCGGTTTATGTGAGTGCAGATGATAAGCGCTCAGTCTCGCCGGCGTTGATTGGGTTGGGTTTAGCCGGAGCAAGTAATTCGTCCTAAAACGAATTAGCTCGATGAGCACTGTGTCTCACCGAGCTAATTTGTCTTGTACTTAGTTTTGAATCAGGCGGCTTGTTGCTCGCTTTGCTCGGAGAAGATCTCCTCCAGGGTTTGAATCATGTGGGCGAAGCTGTCCAGACTCTTCACGGGTTCGACTCCTGCAACCGGTTCGGCGAAGCCCACCTTCAGTGAGGGAATATGGCTGGCCAGGTCAAGGTAACGTGGATGATCGAGATCGTAATTGCCGTATTGAGCGCGGACGTAATTGATTCTGATATTGGCCGACGGTCTTTCCTGGGCGTTTTGACTCAGGTGCCAGGCTCTTGCCGCCAGACCCTCCTTGTGGTCTTTGTCACCAACGATGATGATCTGAGAACCGACGGCCAGTCTTTTGGCGGCCAGTTCGATGCCGGCTGAACTTGGTTTGGCGTAGCTGGCTGGAATGGCCATATGCAGTTGCAGGTGTCTGCGGTCAATCTTTTCCTGCAGTCGGCGCATCTCTTCCTGTCTCAGTCTCAGTCCCCGCTGATAGCCGCGATTGCGTAGTTTGGGAACCTCGGTGCGAATGGCGACAATGCCGTCCACTAAGGGCAAGAGTCCGGTCAAATGCAGTCTCTCCAGGGTTACCCATTCCGGTGAGTCTGTGAGAACCACGATTTTCAGACCCTGGAATTTGGTGCGAATTTCTTTGAGAGTGCTATGCACATGATCGTAGGTTCTAATTTTCTTGTGCTCCTGGCTGAACTCATGCCAGAACCTTTCAGAGGCCCGTTCGATTTTTCTATGGGTGACGGAGCGATGCTTCTTTAACCTGGAGGCAATTGCTTCGATAATATAGCCGTATTCGTGCAAGGTAGTAGCGCCGGCCACTTCCGCGAAGAGTTGGTTGATGATGCGGTGATCTTCCTTGAGTGCTTCGGCAATGCCGTTTGTGGCACTGAGGATGAAGTCGGCAAACCAGGCTCTTGTGTCAACAAGAGTATTGTCCATGTCGAGAAGCAAAAGGCTGTCGCCGGCATTGGCTCTGCTTGCAGTTGCGGAAATCACCGGCGGCATTTGACCGACGGTCGGTACGCAATAAGCTTGCGAGCAAGTCTCTCCTGCGGCAAATGACGAAGTACCGGACAAAAGATTCGCCTGTATGTTCATATATTCACTCCTCCTGGCTATTGAAAGCTGCGGGGCATTTTCGTAAGAGCAAGCACCTGCTCGCGACTGGCCGACCGGCTTTGTCGCAGGCATGAGCTTTTGGCGTGAGCACCTTGGTTTGTGGTTGTTCAGGTGCTTGAAAGGGACAGTTGAATCCAACGGTAGCTGGCTGGCTGCCGTTTTGTTTTGGCCGGGTGCGTCTTAAGGGATTGAGGGGAAACGCACACAGGCTTTGCTTAGAACCACCTCATTATTCGGCTCTCTATGGGGTGATGTCAATAGGAACTTTTTTTAAACTCTATCTGGAATCGTCTGTGATACCACTTTGAGCCTTGCAGCCACCAGCTTTTCGGCCTAGATGAAATCGCAAAATGGCGCATGGAAGGCGGCTCGCTGTGGCGGAGTTATGGCGGCGAAAGCACTCAAAACAGGCCGCTTTCGCTTGATCGAATTGAGACGCTTGTTCGGCTGTCCCTTCCCTGGGACTTGCCTACAAGTGTTTGCTACCAGCGCAGTGTTGTGACGGAGTCTGCCGGTAAATCAAGGCGAACTTGCTTGCCGCCTTCCACCAGGTCGACTGCCGTGGCTGCACCACTATTGGTGACTACCAGCACTTTGCCGCCATCGGGATTAAGGAAGGCGACGCGAGAGAGTGAGCTTTCCTGGCTTGATTGACTGGTGCTCAGTACCCTCGCTCCCGGCTTCACATACTTGGAGTAATGAGCGAGAGCGAAGTACTGTCCGCTCAGGCTTACTTCTTTGGTTTGAGAGTTGATAGTTACCAGCCCGCCGCAAGGAAAAGGTCCGATATTGGGCTTGCCTACTTCGTTTAGGGCGAGATTCCAGACGGTGATACCGCGGCACCAGTTGGAGAGGATGTTGGAGAAGGTGCGCGACCATTTGCACCAGTCTGTTCCGTAGTCGGCACTGGTGTAGTCCGGCCCGCCTTCCGTCCAGAACATGCTCACGTCAGGATAGCTGTCGTGTACTGTGCTTACTTTGGAAGCGTCGCCCACATAGCCATGCCAGGCTATGCCGTCCGTGTATTTGAGCATGCCCGGTGTATCCAGGGAACCCAGGGCGCGTCCCCAGAGATTGTAGTTGTGGTCGATGATCCAGATCTTGGTGTCAATGCCTTCTTTCTGGAAGAGTGGACCAAGGAAGCCTCTCACAAAGTCTACTTCCAGTTCCTGAGCCCAGATGCAAGCCGGCATGTTGCCGTCCTGGTCGGTGTCCACTTCGTTTTGCACGGTTACGGCTTTGATTTTTACACCTTCCTCACCATAGGCTTGCACGAACTTGAGCAGGTAGCGGGAATAAGGCTCCAGGCTATGTCTGCGCATGGCACCGCCCAGCATAGAGCCGTTGGATTTCATCCAACCAGGCGGGCTCCAGGCTGAACCATAGAGGAAGATGTCCGGGTTCACCGCCAGGGCTTCTCGAATTATGGGTAGGATGTATTTTCGATCGTGCTCGATGGAAAAGCGCTTAAGCTCGGGATCCGGCTCTCCTTCATCGTAGCTGTAAACATGGGTGGCGTAGTCGCTGGCCCCAATACAAGTGCGGCAGAAATTGAGATTCAAGCCACAGTGGCCGAATAGATCTTGAAAGAGCGCCTCTCTTTTTTCTCTCGGCATTTCATTGAACATAAAGCATGCGGCATCGGTAAAGGCGCCCCCGAAGCCGACAATGCTCTGTCTGGTTTCGGTCAGCACTGTGATGGTTGGTACTTCTGCCTGCCTGCTTCCTTGCGGCTGGGAGGCCTGGAAGCTCAGTATGCTTTCCTGCATTCTGGCTTGCGGGCTGGTTCTCACCACTGCAAGAGTTTTCGGGGTGGCTTTCTCTTTGCCGCCGTTCGTTAGGCGTGGTCGGTTTTCCTGCGCTGCTTGCACTTTTTGCTTGCGGCCGACCAGGAAAAAGATAAGGCCGGCCAGAGCTAATGCCATTAGTAATTTAGGAATCATAGTCTTGTCCGTGTTTGTTGTTGGATAGAGTGACCGGGCTCATAAGGATAACTCATGGTCCCGGTCGTTCTTTATTGCCGTCCAGGCAAATGTTTCTTAGCTGCCGCAACCGCCTCCGCCGCCGCAAGAGCTGCCGCCGCCGCAAGAACTGCCGCCGCTGCAAGAGCTGCCGCCGCTGCAACTGCTATGACCGCTACTGTGGCTGGTGTCGGTAGTGCTAGTACCGTGGTCGGTGACCGAGTTCTTGTGGGTGTTGCCGTCGCCGCTTGAGCCGAGGAACGGCCACAAACCTATCGACGCGTCGTCAGAACTGCCGGAATCGCGGCGGTTGTTGTCCTTTACATTTTGCAGGCGGCTACCTGAATAACCGCTTGAGCTTGACCTTGAAGAAGTACTACCTGTGCCCTTGCGGTTTGAGGAGCGACGAAAGGCCAGAAACATGATCAGGAAAACGACTGCGCCAATAGTGAAAGTTATGATAAATGCCGTCATGGGATTACTCCAGTTGTGTTGGACGAAAGGAACTGTGCGGGCAGTAAGACTGCACCGCACAGAGTTGGTTGGTTGAAAGGTCAGAGCTCTTGCCGGAGATGACCGGGAGCGGCACCCAGGACCAAAGAAGGTCCCGGGCGCCGGTTGGTTGTAGGACGTTTAGTCCGTTGAGTCTTCCGCAGTTAAGTCCAGAAGCTCCAGCACGATTTCCGCAACCGGACCCCGGCAATCTACCACTTGTAGATACCGGCGACTCACCTCTCGCGCTCTCTCTCGGCTCAAGGCATTGCCTTCGTCCAGGTTCCTGGCAATGCGATTGAAGTTTCTTGCGATTTCGTCGATAGGTAGTACGTCCCGAAAAATGCCTGCATAGTAGCCGGCATCGTAAGCGGCGATAACATCGTTCGAGGCTTCCACCTTGCCGAGCAGGGTTTTGAGCGTGTCGAATTTGCCGTCGATGGCTTCTTGGATCTGTTTAGTGCTCTTGTCTGTCATGTATTTCCAGTCTGGTTGTTTGGTTTGGTTTCGTAAGCCTGAATGTCGTGCTTGCCGCGGAAGTTCGGCAGGCAACCGGCAGGGCCAGGCTTTCAGTTGACTTACTGGCGATTGTCTTCAACTCCAGCCAAGCACGTAGGCCAGGCGGTGCACTATCTCCATGAATAAGCGCGTCAGTCCGCTCAGGAGACCGCGAGTTTCATAGGGCATGAGCACTGCCAGGACCAGTACGAAGATGACAAAGTTTGCCACCATTCGCGTGGTTCTGCGGATCACCTGCAGGACAACGTAGAAGACGATAATCAGGAGGATGATTTGTGCTGGATCTATGTGCATATCGGCTCTCGGTAGTGGTTGAAATTCAGTCTTGTCTCGCTGTCAGAACCACGGCTTCGTGTTCTGCTGCCGCTTGCGAAACAAAGGCTGCCATTGCTTCAGCAGCCGGTGTCAGGTTGACAGATTCGGGTGCGGCAATGCCCAGTGACATGCACATCTGCAAGGCTTCGTCTATGGACATGTCGCAGTCGGCAATTCTGTCTTCGGGGTAGGCCACCATCAATCCGCTGATTGGGTTGGGCGGAGTGGGGATCATCACCACTACATAGCGTTTTCCGTTGCTACGGTTGATTATTTCTTTGGTGACGAAGGCGATGGTGACGCCGCCTCCTCTGGTGAAGGGTACCCAAACCACACGTTTGAAGCTTTCCTGGGCGCCGGACTTGCTCACCATGTCGATGCCTTTGCGCAGGGAGCTGTAAATGGCTCCAATGCCTTTGATGCTGTAGATGCGGCCTTCCACCCAGTTGAAGATGTAGCTTCCCAACTTCCAGGAGACCACCACGCTTATGGTGTAAAGCATGACCAGCAGGAAGACCAGGCTGAAGATAGGGCTGTGGGCCGGAGAGACGGTGTTGGGCCAGAATTCTTGCCAGATGAAAGTGATCAGGCTTCCGAACCAGCCGTCGGCTATCTTGAGAGCCAGGTTGAAGCCCCAGAGAATGGCTGCAAACGGAAAGAACAGTCCGGCGCCCCGCAGAATATGGCTTTTAACTTGAGAGAAATTCATTTTTGCACCTTGTAGGTTGATGATTGAACGAGGTTGTTGCTGTGAAAGAAACGAGGCACAAAACATGCCCCGGGTGCAGGATGACTTTGATGACAGGTTTTGTTGTTATTGGTAGAAGACGGCCTCTTTGTTCAAGTTGAAAGAAAATGGGACTTCTTAAGCTGACTATTTCTAAATGGGGCCTATCAAGAGCTCTCAAGAGTGCTTATTACATAGAACTAAGGCTTGGTATTTGTTATAGAAGTGCCTAAATGGCTGTGCCGGTCGTGTATAGAGCCGCTTTGTGCGCTTGTACTCATCGTGAAAATGCTGCTACGGCCTCAGTCTTGCGAAATTCTTTAGGTTGGCCTCGGCTAGATCGTCCCGGACTGAATCCCACAATCGGCCTGCCACCACTCGGGTTTTGCAAGCTGATTCAGGTAGTTAATCTTGGGGTTTTTGGGAAATCTCCCCCGGAAGTTTTTTGGATTTTCTGGATTTCGCTGCCTGGCGCAGCTAGGTTGGCAATTGTCTGTACAAGGCAATCTTTGCTGCTCGAGGTTGAGAAGAAAGTCGAAATAGTGGCTGGCGCGGATTTGTTGGACGAAATAGTTCGTCGGCATTGGGCCGCCCCTTGAGCTGCGTGATTTAGCAATACAGACTTAATACCGATGGGGAGCGGGCTTTGCCTGCTCCCTATTTTTTTGTGGGGAAGTTTTTATGTCATACAATCCTGAGAATTCTAAATTGACAGGTCTAATCAGGCAGGCTGAAGAGCGTCTGCAGTCCGTTGAGGAGAGGCTCGTAGGCCTTTTGATAGAGACCACCTATGGCAAGGTGGGGCTTTTGCACATTAACCTGGATGGACCGCAATTGCTGGGCCGGAAGTGCTTTGACCGTATCTTTTATGGGCGCCGTTTGCCGAGTTTGAGAGAACTCACCAGGCTGGCTGAGCGGTTGAATATGGAGCTGGAGGTTTTGGTTTTGTGCCGGCGTTCACAGGCGACCGTGCGAAGTTTTAAGGCTGTTAGAGGCTTTTCCAGAGCACAGTTGCAGGAGTTTTTACTGGCGGTGCAGGCAAGCTCGAGCCCCGGTGCGGAGGCTGTGATATCAAGCAAATGTCGGTCTATGATCGATTGGCTGGGGCGTGGCCGCGCTCGCCTTTACTGGCGAAATCTGGCTGTCATAGCCGCTCTTTGCGGTTATGTCATTGATATTAAGCTCACTCCTAAAGACCGTGGAAATCAGGCTCTAATTCAGCGTCTGGATTATCCTCTCTAACTGGGAATTGGAAGGTGCAGTAGTCGGGCCGGAGCGGTCTTGGCTCGACTATTGCTCTGCTCTAACCTAACCGTGAAGACTGAGGGGAAGGCTTTCTGTTCGTGAACGGTAATTCGAGGGACGG
This sequence comes from Candidatus Melainabacteria bacterium, assembly GCA_016212515.1. GTDB lineage: Bacteria > Cyanobacteriota > Vampirovibrionia > Obscuribacterales > Obscuribacteraceae > Obscuribacter. The sequence continues at coordinate 16,828 of JACRFZ010000011.1, read as the reverse complement.
GCAAGATATAATGCTGATTTCTTGCATGATTATTTTGCCAGAGGAAGCTGTGAAACCAACTGTAAAGCTCGATCAAAAGGCCCTTAGCCGGCACAAGAAGCGTTTCCTGCGCTTCTTTCCCAATTCCTTTCAAGACCAGCAGTACATCGATTGGGAGCGCACCTATAAATGGGAGGCGCACAAACTATTTCAGGAGCACCTTGCCTGCGACAAGTTCAAAACCTTGATGAATAAAGGTCTATACGATGAAATTGCCATGAGGGCCCTGCAGGTAGAGGCGCGCACCAATTTCATTTTCTCCTTCGAGAAGATGGCTTTGCGTGATGGCGTCAAGGCTCCCGGCGGCGCCAGAACTTTTGCGGAAGGGCTCTACGGGCTGCTGTATGAGCGTGGACCATTGTCCGGTCGTTTCATTCAGTGGCTTGTAGCCCTGGGCGACTTGCCGCGTAAAAAATCGCGAGTGCTATCGTGGCCGGTGGCAACATTCTTTCCTTTTATCGCCCAGCCGAGCAAGCACATCATTCTTAAGCCGACAGCCATGAAAGCGGCAGCCCTTGAGCTGAAGTACGATCTCGACTATTCCTCCCGACCCTGTTTTACAACTTACGATAGCTTATTACACTTTGCCGATTTGACCTTTGAGGCTATTCGAGACCTGGAGCCGAGAGACTACCATGACATTCAATCTTTTCTCTGGGTTATTGGTTCGGCCGAATACGAACGACTGGAAGAAGAAATGCAAGAAGGCTAGAGTGGGACGCCTTTTGTTTCCGCTTGACTACTAAATGAAATAATACAATTCGGCAAAGTTTTTTAGAAGGGGGAATGAGAGGCTCTTGCGGGCTTCTCATTCCCCTTGATGGTAAGCGTCAGGCGGTCGTCTGGTAGCGGAGGCGGCGGAATTAGACGCTCCGGTTTTAGTTAGAGAGGGAAGAGTGATACTGTAGGCGGTGCCTTGCCGTCAGTCCAGTCCCCACCTCTTGGCCAGTCCCTCACGAGTGGTGCCGTGCCAGCCGAACTCGTCGTTCATGGCTGCTTCTTGCTGGAAGTGCAGTTGATTGACGCGGCGACCAAACTCCGTATTGGCATGGGGTTTGGAAGGTTTGCCGAATTCCTGCTCCATGGCGGCGCGGCTTTGAGCTGCTTCTTCCAGGGAACCATATTCGGTTGGGTCGTATTCAAACGGTATGCTCATTGAGTTTTCCTCTTGCTTGGGTTGATGGGAACGCTTTTGGTCGATTGTGGTGCGACCTTCAGAGACCGAGCAGATCAGGCATCAAGACCGTAGATTGAACAATCTCGATTGCCTTTTCGCCGGGTTTGACGGCGATAAGTTGCTTCAGGGCAGGCGCTTGCTGGCCGGCTGAAAAGACAAAGAGCCGGTCCACCAGCTTTTCTTGTAAGAACGGCTCCGGCTGCGCTGGTTTCACTTCCATTCTGGCTCTGGTGATGTGGCCGTCTTCCACGTCGCAGATAGCCAGATGGCTGGCTGCTTGCAGATCTGGCGCTACCACCATGCCAGTATCCGCTTGCGCCATGGCATAAGCAATGCGATAGCGACGCACAGCCTCACCTTTGAACTTGAGGTGAATTTTCGAGCTTATGTAGCCGGCTTCCTTGAGATAGTCCGTCAGTCGCTGCTCGACGCCGAGGCGCACGAAACCCACCTTTTCAGCGCCCAGTTTGGTACGCAGGGTGAGCAAACAAACGGCTACCTGTCCGACCTGGAAGGTTTTTAGCGCCAGTAAATCGCTGACTCCGGCCACATCCAGGGTGATGTCCCTGATTTCTTCTTCTACTTCCTGGGGCAGGGCGTGCTGCAAGAGGGCGCGGAAGGCTTGCATGAACAGTTCCTTACCGGTGTGGATGACCAGGGTGGCCACCAGCAAGGCGAGGGGATACTCGAGCCAGGGCGCTCCGAAGAGAAACTGACCGACCACCCCCAACATGGCAATCAACTCGATGCGCCCATCGGAAGCTGTTTCCTCTCCGTCGGCTACCAGGGATGTATGGCCGGTGGAACGTCCGACCGTAATCTGGTAACGAGAGACCAACCAGGAGAGCAGTCCGCTGCCGGCCATGATGCCTATCAGCCAGGGATAACTGGAGGCGTCGGTGAGCAGAGGTTTGTGGTCGGGCAAGAAGGTGATATAGGCGCGCACGGCCTGGTCGGTTTGCGGCAAGTAGTAGAGCAGACCTACCAGCGATTGCAGAGCGAATTGCGCGCCCAGGACCAGTAAACTCAGCCCGATCACCAGCGATGAGAAGAATTCGATATTGCTCTTACCCAGGGGGTAGTCGGTATTGGGCGGACGGCGAGCCATGTAGACAACCACCATGACGGCGAAAGCCTGGAGGATGTCGGAGAGGTTGTGATAGCCGTCGGAGATGAAGACCGGTGAGTTGGTCAGGTAGCCGGCTGTGAGTTTGGTGGCCACCTTGATGGTATACATCAAGACCACCAGCCACATGACCGTGTAGGGGTTGTAGAGGCGCTCACGCCAGAGCCCCTGTGTGGTTTCTGCTCCGGCCTGGGATTCGCTTTGACCTTTCATGATGACACCTCTTTGCCGATGGTGATAACCGGCACTGGCGACTTGTCGAAGACGCGCAAACAGTAGTCGCCGACTTCCACAGTCTGGCTGCGGGGCATGACGATCAGCCGGCTGCGCTGCAAGACGGCTGCTTGCACGATGCCGTCGGCTACGTCCTCGGCGGTTTCAATCAATGTCTGGAAGGGCAGGGAGAGTGAAGTCGCTTCCTCTTCCAGTTGTTTGCGAATGGCGATGGCTTCGCGGCACATGTGGTCATCCGCTTTGAGTGAGGTGAGACCGGGAATTTTCCAGGTGGTGTGGTAGAAGAGCAGTGCGGCGCCGCTGCCTCTGGCGATGGGAGCAGCCAGTCGCAGCGCCTTCAGGCAGGAATTGCCGTTGCCGAAAGGCACCATGATGGAAGCTTCGGCGGCGGCGCCCCGGAGCCGTGTGGTCAGTCCCCGCTCATCCATGGGAGCCAGCCAGATCAGGTTCTGGCGATTGCGGTCCGGATAGTTGTCGATGATGAGGGCACCGGGCGGGAAGTCCGGCACGATTACCACGCAGTCTTCCGGTATCTGCGTGAGACGCGACACGTCCTGGCGGATGCGTGTGGCTTGTTCTTCAGCCAGGTGAGTGAGGTCTGCCCCTGGTGCGGTGGCGCGGACATGGATGAGTTCCACATCGAGGTATTGCATGAGCGCTCGGGCAAAGGACAGATTCGGCACACGGTCGATGTTGCGGAAGTAGTCCACGCCGATAATCAGCTTGGTTTGTTTTGGGTTCATAGTAAACTCCCAGAAGAGTTAGACAATCAAAGACTGCCGCCGCTGAAGCGGGGCTGAGTGGAGATGAATTAGTAGCGCTAGTGGCGTATGGTCGGTTTTTCGAAGGGTGGGCTTTGACTTTCAAGCAATATGGATGGAACTTTTTCAATCTAGGAAGTTGTTGAAAGCTATTGCCATTAAGAAAAAGCCAAAGTGTCTGTCGAAAAGGGCCAAAAAGTTAAAAAAGAACCTGAGGGTGGTGTCTTGCTTAGCTTCGGTAAAGTTGGTTCCAGAGTTGATGGGGCGGCGTTTAGCAGTTCTCCGGCCCCGGCAGGTGTGGTTTCTCAAGAGCTTCAAAGGTTAAGAACAGCCTAAACGCCTCTTCTAAATTGCCGCTCATGTACCTCGCTCTAGCTGGTGCAAGCTCGCTCAGCTTAGATACTGGTCAGGCTAGTGACATCTATCACTTTTCTGGGCGGTCTTTCGACGCCTCCCGCTTCTTTCAGGACGCCGCTAACTTTTACGCATTTTCCGACCAGTTGATTAGCCGTGGAAGCGAGAGCGGGCTTTTCGGTGAAACTGAGTGCGAACGCATCGTTGCCGCTCACTAGAGTCAGACCCGGTGCTTCGCCGCCAATGTCGACTATTGCCGGTGCTTCCAGCATACCTGAGGCTTCAATGACATAGACATTGTCCAACTGCGGCGTAATTGTTACCGCAGCCTGGCATGCCGGTGGAATGGAGGCTTGACCTGGTGCCTGGGAGAATAGACCGACGCTAACGATGGTTAGCAAGCTAAGTGAAATCATGATGAGTGGAAGAAGTGGATAGGGATTGCCGTTCTGTTTGTTTTGGTTCATGGAGGTTACTCTTTTGCGTTAGGAAGGAGCGACACCGGACCTCTCCTGGGTGTCGCTCCTGGTGACAGACTAGTCTTGCCTGCGGGCAAGATCAGTGCTGCGGTTCGCCGTCAATCAGTTCCAGTAGGCGGCGGTGTTATGGTAGTCGGGATAATGTTCGGACAGCCACTGGCTTGCTACCGCTCGAATCTGATTGCGTTTGTCATTTTCGGTGGTGCTGCAAGCAACCTGGGCAGTACGGAAGACTTCGCTGCCGCCATCGAGAACTCGGAAGCCAACGTTGGTAGTGTCGGACTCCGGAGTGGGTGCGATCACATAACGGCGGCAGAGGCTGATGAAAGCTTTCTTGCGTGGTGCCGTGATGATCACAACATCGGCGCGCTTGCGACCGTATTCATCGATCAGGTCATACTGCAGTTGCTGACCAGTGGGAGCACTTTTGGCTTCAACGCTGTTTCTTTCGCTGAGCTTCCAACCAGCCGGCAACTCGGTCATAACGGTAAGCGAATTGGGCTCGCCGACTTGAGTCAGACCCCAGTTTTTGAGGGTATTCCAGTCGCCGTCGACAGCATTTACAGGTAGGGCTACGGTTGTGTTTTGCATAATACTATTTCTCCTGAATTTACTTCGGATTAGTTGAGTTGGTAAGGCAGGTTGATGTTGACGATGGCGCAGAATGCACCAACCATGCCTGGTGGAAAGCTCTGTCTATTGCCGTGAAGCAGGTCGACAAAGGGGCGCATCACAGAATAGCCTCGTAGACGGAAGTCTTCGGCTATCATGTTCTTGAGCTCATCTTTACTCAGAGTTGTCGTGCTCAGGGCACCGTTTTGAATGAACGAAACGGTGATGCGCATGTTTCTGGAATTGATACCCCTTAAGATTGGTTCAGCCGTTACCCGGCAATCTTTTCTCAGCAAGACGGTTTTGATCAGTTCGATCACATCGTCTGCGTCTAGATTTATTTGAGCCTTCAATGGGTCTCCCTCGCTGGCGGTTATATAGATGCTCGTTTTAGTGTCCGAAAATTCTGCTTACCGTGGCGCTCACTGCTCGGCAGGCGTTGATGATGCTTGCGAAGATTGGCGCCAGTATGGTCATCACAATGGCAAAGCGTGTGCCGATTGCTGCCCAGATTCTGACGTAGATCGACCAGATGGCGTCGAAGCTTTCTCTGGCAAACTTAGCCAGACCGGGAGTGACTCCGGCGGTGACATTGCGCACGGTCAGGTAGGAGAGCGGTGCTACCACATAGGCGGCGATGTCTGCCACTGCTGCAGCTAGAACTACGGCCGTGACTACGCTGTCGCTCACCTGATAAGAGTAGTAGCCTGTGAAGGCAGCAGAACTCAGTCCCAGAACAACGGCCCAGGTGTGGGCGCTATAGCTTGAGAAGAGTTTGCCCAACAGCACGAAACCGTTAGTGGCTACGAAGAAGGCGATAGCTGCGTTTAACCAGAAGGAGCTGGTCAAATAGTCCATGGCTACGGGAGTGCCCGAGTATACGGCGGTGGCTACGATAACCAGGTTAAGCACGTGACCGAAAAGCGCCGAGAAGTTGGAGTTGTCGTCGAAAGCTTCCCGTCTTTTGGTGCGCAACGCTTCAAACATGGCAGTTACTGAGGCCGAAAGACTGCCGTGCAGTTTTTCCAGGCTCAAGCCCAGGGTGCCGCAGTTGACGGTGCCTACGTTGACGCGAGTGGCAATCATCCGTGTGGTCAGGTAGAAAGCCGGATAGGCGAACAGGTAAGTGAAGACCATGGAGCCGATTGCCCAGGCGACGCTTAGGGCCCCGTTGGCAGCAGGCATAAAGGTGAAGGCGGCAGCGCCGGTTAGAAAGACGATGATCGTGCCCATTTCCAGATTGCAGCGGTAGGAGTTCAGACGTTTGCGGAAAGCTTCGCAATAGCTGTAAATAGCAGTTGCGGCGGCAAGCAGGGCGGCTGACCAGACCGGCAAGGCACTGGCTGTGGCCATTATGTAGATGGTAAAGCCAAGAACCGGAGCCAATGTCAGGTTAAGTGCATGCTGGTAGAAACGTTGGAAGTCTTTGTTCTCTTCTTCCGCGTAGGAGTCTTTGATCAGGTCGAACCAGTGCTCCACCAGGCGTTTGATGGTGCCGGACTGCATCAGGCTTATGGCCAGCGGCAGTACATAGGTGACGTTGACAAAGAAATCAAAGACGCCCAGTGCGATGCCTGCGGAATTGCTTATTGGAGTTTGGCTGACCAGGGGAAACTGCGTGGCCGCGTAAGCGGTGGCGCCTGCAAGAAGGGCACTGTAAGCGGCAACGATTGCCGGTGCTTTACCCTCCGCCAGACTGATTAAACACATCATGATTGAGCCGAAGACTGTGGCGGCTGCCGTCAAACCCAGAATCATCATGAGGGTGCCGGAATCAACCAGAGCCGTAGCCGTTACTGCTCCATAAGTCAGATAGCCTGTGTAGGCGGCGCCGCCGAATATGGAAACACCTGCAATTACTTCCAGTACGCGCACTGCTGTGCCGCTTCGCCCGTCTTCATTTTCCACGGCTAGCCAGAGCTTATTGGCTCCCGGCGCCTGTCTTGTCCAGTCGGTTAAGGCTCGCAACATAGGGTGCAAGCCGTTGCGACAGAAACGGTCCCACTGTTTGAAGGCTTTTTCGCAGAGATTCCAGACATGCCTCAGTCCGAAATAGTAGAGTGATGACCAGGCATGCGACCAGATCAATACCGCGCTGACGATAAAGCAGAAGAACCAACTGAGACCTCCGAGACCGTAGTGGAAGGCAAGAAGGTTGGCTACCTGCCAGGCGCTTGCACCGCTTATGGGCAGTCCGACGACGCCCACAACCAGGGAGCGTTCCCAACCGTTAGCGCGGCGGATGCGTTTCCAGAGCCATTCCCCGCTTTCTCTCAATAGCTGGTAAGCGGTAACGGGAATGAAGAAGATGACAGTGAGGAAGTTTTCCCAGAGGGAGTTTTTCGGTGTAGACATACTTTAGTCCTGTATTCGAATTAAAGTTGAAAAAGGCTCGACCCGACAGAATTCTGCCGGGTCGATGTTGTTAGTCTTGTCCCTGACTAAGGTGGGAGCCTGAGGAAGCGCTTCCGTTGCAGGACTTCGCGTTCAGGCTCCGGGTTAGTGCACTAGGGTAGCTTCGTTCGGTCTTACGGACTTACTTGAATGCTTTGTTGGAACTGAGTGCTGTCGTTCACGGTGCCGGTTTGAGTGGAAAACTGGCTGCCTTCATAGGTGTTGTGCCAGCCACGTTGGAAGTTCTGCTGGGTCTGATCGGCGCTGTTGAACCGTCCATTTTGTTGATTCCACTGAGCTTGGCTGGCGTCGTTGAAACCGCCGAACTGCTTGTTGAACTGACCCTGGCTGGCGTCGTTGAACTTACCGGTTTGCTGGTTCCACTGCTCCTGATTGGCGTCGTTTACCCAGCCGTGTTGCTGGTTCCACTGCCCCTGGGTGGCGTCGTTGAAACCGCCGAACTGCTTGTTGAACTGACCCTGGCTGGCGTCGTTGAACTTGCCGGTTTGCTGGTTCCACTGCGCTTGATCGGCGTCGTTTACCCAGCCGCGCTGCTTGTTCCACTGACCCTGACTGGCGTCGTTGAATCTACCGGTTTGTTGGTTCCACTGTGCTTGATTGGCGTCGTTGATGCCGCCGAACTGCTTGCTCCATTGACCCTGGGTGGCGTCATTGTGCCAGCCTTTTTGCTGACTCCATTGCGCCTGATCGCTCGTGTTCAGACCGGGGAAGTGACCGGAGAACTGTTCCGAATTCTGCCATTGTTCAGCTACGTTACCGCCGGCGATAGCAGCGGCAGTGAAGCTCATGGAAGCAACGGCGGTTAGTATGACGGCGATTTTGTGAGTTATTTTCATTAGGTGTCCTTTTGGTTTGTTTTGGGTTTGGGTCTATTTTGCAAGTCGACTCTCCTGTCTTTGCAAAAGAAAGAACTGCAGTGCGTCCTTTTCAGCTAATTCAGCTGCATTTTTTGCACTGCTGAATTATTCCTGCTAATTGGTAATTGGCATCAAGTGATCCTTATTCTTCCGTCCTCGCTGGTAAAGTGTTCCCGGGGAGGGGCGTGGAGCCGTAATTCTTGCCGTAGTTCTGAGCCAGTTCCACCGCCAGAGGGCTACCTTTAAGCTGAATGATGCACTGATCAAGTGCTTCTATGGCTCGGTTAAGGATGCGGTAACCGGTCTGGTTGAGCTGATTGTTCTGGGCAAGCACGGCACCGGTTTGAACTAATGTATTGGCTACGCCGCAGGTCAGTTGAATTTGCTGCTGCATTCTGCAGGGCATACTTTCCGGTGCGTGGGAATAGCCAATGCCACCAAGGTAGGTGTAAAGGGAGAAACCGTCGGCGGTACCGGCGCAATCGCTACTCCTAATAGCGTTGGCAGCCGGTCCGAAGACGGTGTAACTTTTGTTGTTGACTCTGTCATGGGAATCCAGATTGAGAGCCCCGCCATTGGCCAGGTTCTGCTGATACTGATTTTGCCCTTGTCCTTGTTGCTGTTCCTGACCAAGATTAGGTGCAATGGTAGGCGTGATGTTTGCCTGTTGAACATTTGTATTTGCACTCTGGTTGGTCTGCCCGCTTGGTGCTGGTACGCCGCCATTTGGTTCGGTGTAACCATAGCCGTTGCCGTATGCGCTAGCGCAGTTTGCGAAGGTGGCAAGGCTGAGTGAAAGCAGGATTGAGGTCAGGTATTTTGTCATAAAGTCTCCCGGTAATTGTTGCGGTTGCTACTTGTTTGTTTTCACGTCTCATCCAAGAACAGCTTTGCTGTCTTGTGATAATTGCCTCAGTGGCTGTGGGGTCTGTCTGTGAAGGTTTTGAGGTGATTCCTGATGAAAGTGAAAAAACGAAGTAGTGACTTGTTTCTAGCGAAGCGGAAGGGGGCGTGACAATTATGTTGAAGGCCTGTGAAGCCGGTGCAAAACAATGATGGTCGCTGGAAAGTGCCTGGCCGCCTGCTTCTTCTCGTTTGAGGCAGCGCCCGCTTTGTGTTTCTCTTTGTGTGCTGAGGCGGAACTGCTCTGGCCTAATAGACACTGTCTCTCGCGAAAGGCGCTCAACTGGCTGTGTTTAGGTTTTCGTCAGATTTATGTTTCGGCAACAATTGTGTTTGGGACTATTTATAGAAGTGCTCCGACTGCGCAAACTAAAAGACCACACCTTGCGAAGAAGGTGTGGTCTTCTAGTTTTGGCATCTCCTGGGAAAGCTGTTAGTTGCCGTTGGCTTGAATCGTGCCCATATCAAGTACATGGGCTCCCTCTGCGGCTTCGACATCACCGCCGTAGTTGGCGACGCGCGAACCATGGAAGGCGTGGATTTTGGAATTGGGCATGGCCAGTACAAAGGAGCCGTACAGGGCATGTACTTGCGAACCGGCATGGGCGATTACTTTCGCTCCATTGCCGGCTTTTACCTTTTGACAGTCTTCAGCATGAAGGGCAGTGCCTGCCGGTGCCTCTTGCCATGGTTCGCGCTCGCATTGCTCTGCTTTTTCTCTCGCTCTTTTCTCTTCCAGTTCCTGAGCCGTGGGCTCCGGTTTTACCTTGAGGATCTGACCCTCGTAGATGGGATGACCGGGCTGGGCGATGCTTGGATATCTATCTTTATTGAGGGCCACAATCTCGCGCAGTTTGGCTTTGATTTGATGGCCTGTGGGCTCTTCGTAGGTTGAATTTTCAACGGCTTCATCGATCAGGCAATTCCTGGCGATGCGCCAGAGGTTGGTGCCTTCCCCTACAATTGCAATGCGATCAAGTCGATCTAAGAGGTCTTTGGAGGAGTTTTCCGTAGAGTCTAATTTGGCAGAGGCGGTTGGTTTGATGCGCTCCTGCATGGCATCTTCGTATAAACGGCTGGAGGTCTCGTCGCTTCCATCAGTATTAGGATTTGCAGGGTAATCTGCATGAGTAAATTTCATTGTTTCTGCCACTGTTCCAGTCCTCAGAAGCGCTTCCTACTCCGGCACGTCTGGAGTTTGGGCGCCGTTCCACTATAAGGTCGGTTGTGCTTGTCAATTGGGCCGCTTCTGAACGGTTGCTGGAGACGGGGGCGCAATGATGGAGCCCGTCAGTGTTTTGAGCCTCAGTTAATAAGAAGTCAATCTCGGGGGAATTGTCCCACTGCTTGCGTAATCAAGCTTAAAGATCAGCGCATGGAGCCGCGCACGCAACGGCTGAATACAGTGAGAAAGAGGGTCAATAAAAGAATGGAAGCCAGGAAGCAGCCGGCTATAGCCAGCCCCTCTGCGGGTCTGGTTGCAAAATGGGCAAGGGCAGTCATCAGTGCGGACTTGTCATTGTTAGAGGTGAAAAGGCTGATTCCAAGCCCTATAAGAATCGTGGACAGGAGGGCAAGCACCAGTGGATTACACAGGACTGTGCCGCTCAGCCAGGCTAGATCATGGGCGTCTTCGTGCAGAAAGCCCCTGCCCTGTAAATTGTTCTTGCCGGAAGTTTTGTCCGTCTTGATGAAACCGGGCTTCAGGCCGGCCTCAAGTCTGGCGTAGTTTTGTTCGAAACTCAGATCGTCGTCTTGCATTGCCGCGCAGCTCAAATCAACGGTATTACGTGGCAATATGCCACGTTCGTAACAGTTCAAAACTGAAAAATTGCCTCGGGCCGGTAGTGGTGTCGCCGGAGGTGGCACTGCCGGGCGTCTGTGGTTGTTTTATGGCGGGTGGAAAGTAGCTCAGGTTTTTCAAACCTCGCGGCGCTAGGCTAGCCATTCGGCACTGCTCGGGCATTAATGGTATGCCATCTTAGCGTCGTGTCATTTAGCTGAGCTTGGGCCAGTTCTGTAGTTTGAATATTGTTACGGACTATCAAGGGGTGTGTAACTTCAGGTTTTAACAATTTGAAGTATCTGAGTTTGTTAGTTATTGGTTTCTACTTCTTCAGACCCTCAGCTCAAAACTTTTAGACTCAATCCGATATTTCTACCAATTTTGCCAGGATTTTTCAGACGAACAGTCGTCCGGGGCTGAGCGGTCAAGCTGAATACTCTCTGCATGCTCCGTCGGCTGATGCCGCTTGGAGCTTTTCTCAACTTCACCCAAAGAGGAATTCTATGGCTGAAAACAACAACAAACCGGAGGTCAAGTCTTATGACCGCTGGGCTGAAAACTACATGCTGACAGGCTTCGCCCTGTCCTTTCTGCTTTTCTTCGGCATCTTCCTGGCCAGCGAAAGCCGGGATGCCAATACGTTCTGGCCCGCCGCCGGCATCACTCTTCTGGTCTGTGCCGCACTGCCTATCGCTTTCAACGTGTTGGGTCGGAAGGGCCTGGCTCGCACCATCAAGTGTTTGACCATATGCCTGCTCTTTTCCACCATGGTGCTCGGCATGTTCGGCTGCATTCTGGGCATGGGCGTGGCCGACTCTTACCTGCAGGTGGACAAGGTGCGCGCCTTTGCTCAGGAGGAGTTTGAAATGGTGGACAGAGGCGGCGACGGTCTGGTCGACACCGGTGAGGTGGATGCGGTGCTCAAGGAGCAGGACGAGATCTCACGCGGACTGAAAAGTCTGGAACGCATCGAGCAAGACTTGCAGACCTTGCCAGTCAGCAAAGTTGCGCAGGAGCTGGCTGTGTTCGGACTTTTGCCGGCGGGGGCGGAACTGAAACTTCTGCAATTGCCGCCTGAGAGCCTTGCTCGTGTCCAGGCTGCCAGGCAGGCCATCCACCAGATCGGCAAGCCCGCCGGTAATGGTTTTGCCGCCGGGGCGGCCGACTTCAGTGACTATAAAGCCAAACTGGAGCGCCGCTATCCCCTCTGGATCTGGGTCCTGAGGGAAGTCGGCGCCCTCTGATCAACTTCAGGAGGTGTTCATGAGACCGGTGCGGAAAGCATTCACATTTCTGTCGCACTGTTTGTTCTACGGCCTGGCAACGTATTTCATGCTCGGTCACACCGTTTACGGACTGGACACAGCCGGGCGGTTGCTGCTTCTGAGCGGCATCTTTCTGGTGGTGGTCTATGGCCTTTTCAATCACATACTGAGAAGTTACGGCAATATCTTCTCGCGTCTTCTGGCGCGGGAAGCCATGCTTTTCGGTTTCCCACTTTCCCTGGCGGCGCTGGTTTTGCAGATTGGCTCCGGCGGTGGTGCTCTGATTTTCTCACTTGCTGTTTTCAGCCTCGCCGCCTGGTCTTTCTTTGCCTGGCGCTTTGTGGAGAACAGGAAGCGTTATGAAAAGCAGGGGGCTGGTCCGGTGCCGGTCGATACCTGCATCAAGATTCCGGCAGCCATTGTCAGACCGGGTGACGCCATCGGTACCGGCGGCGCCATGGCCCGGCTATTGCGTCAGGGTGTGGCCCATACGGAATGCGTCATACCCTGGCAGGGCAAGCTGATGCTCTTCTCTTCCTGGTTTGAGGAAGGCGCCTTCTTGAACGAGGTGGAACGCATTCTCAAGCCCGATCCCAAGTATCCGAACTACCTGCTGCAGCGCCGTCCGCCCCTCAATAAGGAGCAAATCGAGCTGATGGAGTATGTGGTGCGCGCCATGCGGGAACAGAACCTGCAATATCGGGAACGTTTGACACGACAGCGTGAGCGCTTGCCAGGCTGGTTGAAAAACTACCTGGACAAGAAGTTTCCGGTCACCGGTTATGACTGGCTCGGCCGTTATACCGGCAGAAGAGCGCCCGATCGCTGGACCTGCAATGTGGCCTATCTGGAGGTGATGCGACGTTCCTGCGTGGACGTGGTGCGCCTTGGCCACGGTGCTGCCGGCCTTCGCACCGGTTGGCTGGACTTCCCCAACACCGAAGACTTGCGCGGCGATCCGGCACTGCATCTGGTGCGCAATGCGGAGTTGCCAGCGCTTATGGCGGATGGTCCTCCCCGGGTGAATCTCAACCCGGATATTCCTGATTTCGAAGCGCAGGTGGAAGCCCTGACGGCCGCCAGTATCAATATCTTCGACCGCGCAAAAGCGAGGAGCTGACTATGTTTCGTTTCTGGAAAACGGCGAAGGCAATCGCCAACTTGTTTATGATCTTCCTCACCTGGAGATGGTACTACCATGGCTTCGGGTTTGAGTTTTCCGTTGGCTGCCTGGTGTTGAGCGGCTTGTGGCTGGTTCTATCCTTTGCCCAGATGGGGCATCTGATGAGAAGTTATGCTACGGCGTTGTCTCGCCTGCAGATGCTGGCGCCGATCTGCTTGGGCTTTGTTCTCAACATAGCGGCATTTTTCGGCACCGGCGACATGGCCGTCAGGGCTTTTGCCCTGGCAGGTTTTTGCGCCTGGGTCTATGTCTATCTGCGCTACCGGCAGGAGCGGAAAAACTTCTTTGCCAGGGGTTATGGGGTTCTGCCCCGGGGCATCATGGTCAATCCGCCCGCTGCCATGTTGCCGCCGGGCTCCATCTTGCTCATGACCGGTATACCGGAGTACATCGGCGAAGCCGTCGGCCACGGCGAGATCGTCATACCGGATGCAGAGGGCAAGAAATGGGCATTCAGCACCTACATGAAATATGGTGTGGTACTCAATCCTCTGGAGGAAGTGCTGACTCGCCGAGCTCGCCGCGGCATCACGGTGGCCCTGGCGCCGACTGTGCCCTGGACGGCAGAGCAATGCAAGATGTCGTTCATGGTGGCCAGGGGCATGCTGCGTCAGAACAAAGAGTGGGTGGTGCGAGAGCGGGCCAGGCAAGAGAGACTGCTGGCTTTCCTGCATCTTCCGGAGTTTGTTCGACGGGCCTGGAGTAAGGTGTTTCCGGTCACAGGCTATGACTGGTTCGGGCTTGTGCTGGGGCGCACTAAGATGGGGCGTTATACCTGTGTAGGCTCAGTGCAGGAACTGCTCTGGCGCATGGGCATCACCCTCGATCGCTACTTCGGCACGGGTCTACTCGGTCTTGGCACCACGGTGCTGGACCCGATTATGCCGGCGCGCTTCTTTGACCTGAAGTGCTACCGCATGGTGACCGAAGCTGATCACCAGGCCTGGCTGGCGACCTCTCAAGCAGCGCCGAAATAAAATTGCCGAGACAGGTAAGGAGTGGCTCTCAGAGCTGCTTCTTACCTGGTTTCCTTTTTCTGTCTGCAATGATATTATATGCAATAGTGAAAGCGGAATTTTGAAAGAAAGAGCCAGAGGGAAGGCCGTGAAGCGCCCTTCCCTCCTGTTGTGTCTAGCCTGGATCAGGCTAGAGCGGACTCAGTTGATGGTGTCTCAGGCGGTGGCAGGAGCCACAGGCCAGAGCTGGAATTGCTCGAAGGGCATCGTGCCTCCAGAAGCTTTCATCAGACTCTCCGCATTGGCGAGCTGAACGAAAAGCTCGTTGACATTGGCGGCGCCGGCAGGTAGCTTGCCAAAGAGCAAGTGATAAGCCCAGCCCGGATCGCAGCCGCCCATTTGTTCTTCTACGGCCACCAACCAGTCGGTCTCCTTGAAGTCCACCGGCAGAATGAAGAGACCGCGGTCCTTGAGGCTGCCATAACTGCTGCCGTAGTGGTTTTCGGGCAGGGGCTCAGGCAGTACAGTTGCCAGCAATTTGACGATGCCTTTGCGGCTGGCGATGATGCGGCTGAAGAAGCCGCCCGAGATGGAACTGCCCTTGAAGTGGCGCAGGTTGCCGTTGGGCAGGATCAGGTGCAGAACCGAGATCTCGTCGCGGTAGGAACAGGCTGTGGGCACTGCGGGCAGTGTGACTGTGGGCATGGTTGTGTTCATCGAAACTCCGGGATTGAATTCAAACAAAACCGACTACTTGAGTCGGGGCAAAGGCAGCAGCGGTTGAGAGACCGCTGCTGCCCAGGACTTTCCTGCAGAAGGCTCAGTGCCTTACGCCACTTTTCGTGCCGCCGCTGCTTCCTCTTCGGCAGCCTGCAGGCTCTGTCTGAGGCTTTCCACCATCATCTCCTTCATGAAAGTGGCTAGCTCTTGCGGTGCACGCACATTGTGCACCTTGGGATTGACGCCGATGACCATGTGCTCGACGCCGTGCACTTCTACCACGCAGGAGGAATAGTAGTGCTCGCGCAGATCCGGCAGGCAGGCTACCAGGGTGCAGGGGTCATAGAGCATGAAGGTCTGGATCAAGTCCCAGATGCTGTCTTCCGGCTTGCGGTCTTGTCCCTGACCGGCGCAGAAGGCGTTGAGGAACCAGTTGCGGTCGCGGCTGGCGTCCAGGCCCAGGCGCTTGGGGTCATCGGGGGCGGCGCAGGCTCTTTGCCAGAGCTCTTCGATGGCCTTTTTCTGCGCGGCCAGAAGACGCAGTCCGACGGGGTGACCGGTGGCGGCCATTTCGTCGTAGATGGAACGCGGTACCTTGGCGGCGGCGGCAGCATGGCGTGAGACCACGGTGATGGGAATTTCCATGTCCTGCAACTGCTTGTAGAGAAATGCCGTCGCCTCCTTGTCGAACTTGTGATTGGTGGCCGTCATTTCCGGGATCATGCGTCCTTCCGCATCGAGCTTAGGGCGATCGCCGTCGGCTTCCACTTCACCCATGATCACCACCCGGCGCACTGCCATTTTGAAGAGGTAGTGGTGTTCACGTAGCACCGCCGCCGCATCGGTCAGCCCGGAGATGAGCAGAAGCACGATGGACTTGGGGCGGGCCTGCTTGAGGGTGTTGTAGATAAGCTCCTTGCCGTCCACGACATTGTCATGTTCGGCCAGGTAGCTGACGGCGAACTGATAGTCGAGACCATCGTCATCGGTTTGTCCGCAGGAGGAGCCGATGCCTACGGGAAGGGTGGATTGGCCCAGCTGCTTGAGGGTGCCCTTGGCCAGGCGGGCGCGCATGGCTGAGGGGGCCAGGTTGGCTACCACGCCCATGACCTGCAGGATCTCCAGGCGGATCATGCGGTTGAGCATGGTCAGTACGTCTTCGTCGTCCTGGTCGCGACCGGGATCGGTGATGACGAAGAGGTCGCGAAAGAGCGGTACAGCCACTGGCAGTACTTTGCGGTTCTCGTTATTTGTTTGGCTCATGTTTCTACCTCTGGGGTACTTGGAACGTAAAGGGAACTTCGGGACGTTACTGCCCGGGTGGGCAGCCAAAAGGAGCGACCCCACTTGGTGGTCGCTCCTCTCGTCAGGGCTAGAGGTAAGTTCTAGCTCTTGATGGCTTCCGCGCCGGGGACCTTGTCCTTGAAGCGCTGGAACAGCGAATAGGCCAACAGGGTCTTGGCGTCGGGGTAGTTGAGCAGGCCTTCCAGGGGCACGATCTGGAGCGTGATCTGCTCGTTTTCGTCGAGAGCACCGGTGCAGCGGCCGTTCATGGCGTCCATCTCTTCGCGGGTCACCTGGCGGGTGAAGGCGAAGAAGCGGATGGTTTCGTCGCAGCCGCCCGGGGACATGTAGATGCCGCCGGGGAAGCCGGCCAGGCTGCTCAGGTCCGTCAGCTCGTCTTCGGCAACCTCGATGTCGAGTTCCTCCTTCAGTTCCTTGGCGGCCACGCCGGCGAAGTTGCCGGAGCCGTCCAGCATGCCGGCGCAGGTTTCCTTGAACTCGAAAACGCCGGTGGCGAAGCGCGGCTGCACCGTCAGGACGGTGTAGGCCTTGCCCTCGCAGATGAGCACCGCCGCCACTGCCACGGAGCCGCCGCGGGCGAAGACGATGCCGGGCAACTTGCGTCCGCTGGGGTCGGTGAGGGCCGCTTCGAACTTGAGGAAGCCCACCCGCGGTCC
>JACRFZ010000012.1 GCA_016212515.1 Candidatus Melainabacteria bacterium | reverse complement strand
TTGCCGTCTTTCTTGGTGAAGTTGATGCGACCGGTGCCATTGTCGGCGGTGGCCAGGGCGGCCCGTTCCACATCGCTCCAGTGCAGGGTTTCTGAAAAGAGGGTGTTTCCTGCCAGGCTGGTGGTTAGTTTTAAACCATCTTTTGTAATGACCAGGGCATTAGGCCGCAGTGAAATTCTCAGGGCCTGGAGGACCATGAAGATGATAGCAAGGAGGGATATAGTGGCGATGACCGGATGGGAGAAGAAGTTGAGCATGGACATGCCGGCATCACCAACCGAGCTGAAGATGTGAGAGACCTGGCTGGAGGCGATGGAGTTTAGTTCGTTGGAGGCCTTGTAGAATTCGCTTCTGGTATCACCCCAGTTTATAGCCATGGTGAGGGCGCCGCCGATGGCGCCGAGCCAACACGGGGAGGTGACAACGGCGGCCAGAATAGGCCCGAATCTGAGCCAGGGGGCGGCTGTATCAAGGAAAGTGCGCCAGAGATTTTTGAGCAGGTTCTGGGAATTGTATTCGATGATGAAGCGATCGCCGTCATCCACAAGAATTTTTCTAGCCTTTTCTTTGTTCGACACAAGAAGGTGCAAGACCGGGTCGATTTGCACCTGGGGATAGTTCTTACTGAGGTGTTTAAGCAGTTTTTGGTAGTCGGTAAAGTCGATGCGGCTTATTTTCAGATTGAAACTCTTGCCGCTCTTAAAGGTGAGTATGATTTTTTTAGGCACCACCTCTTCATCGCTATAGTCGGTGCCCACAGAAAGCAGGTCTTTCAAATCGGCCTGCTTAAAGCCGTGGGTGATTTTGCTGCCTTGAATTTTCAGCCGACGTTTGAGGGTGTCTTCGATGAAGTAGCGCAGGCAGAGAAAGAGCACCACAAAGTAGGTGGTGGAAAGGGCCATGGAGCCGCCCAGGGAAACCAGGGAGCCCAGAAAGGGTAAGAGTAGGAGCCCCCAGATGGGCACCAGAAAAATTGCCTTCCACCAGAGCATGAGGGTGGAGAACCTGTCGGAATAGGCAATTGTCAGTGTGGTTTTGCTTTGGTCGGAACTCATGATAAACCCGGGTCTTTTCGGATATATTCCCCCGGCGCTGTCAAAAGATACAGGTGGTTAACCCTGTATCTCTTCCAGTTAAAGAAAGCAATTCCCCTGGTGACGGCGGTGATTTAGAGGTGGCGGCGGAAAACCATGGCCTGAGCCACTATGTACTGATACTTGCGCTCATGTTCTCTGATGAGGAGGGGCATGTCCTGCTTGTCCAGCAGGTCGAAATGTTTGCCCAGTGCCGCTTTCAGCCCTTCCTCTGAATAATGTTCACGACCTTCTGCATCCTGGTAGCCGCCCAACCAGACCTCTCTGGGTGTGAAGCGCTCCATCCAGGTATAAGGAGAAACCACCACTACAATGCCGCCCGGCTTGACCAGACCGCGGTGGCCGTCAAGGCGCCCCAGGCAGGCGGCCGGGCTGGGCAGGCGGCAAAGTAGATTGGCCAGCAGTACGGCATCGAAATCCAGAAGGTCGGCCGGTAAGGCACAGGCATCGGCTTGCCTGAATGTGACTCTGCCGGACAACTCCGGATCTACCTCGGCCAGGCGGCGCTCTTTCAAGTCGCCTTCCAACTTCAGATCATAGGCGAGCTTGTGCTCGCTCTGTAAGGTGCGAGCGGCTTCGATGAAGCTCTTACTCAAATCAATGCCCACTACGCTTTCGAAGGTTCTGGCCAGGTGGAAGCTGGCGCCGCCCACGGCGCAGCCGATATCGAGGGCTCGCTTCCTGGTCACCGAACTTTCCCGGCAGAAGCGGTCCACCAGTTCGGCGCAACGTTGGGGAAAGCAGGCTGCTTCTTTCGGACCCATGGCCCAGGGCATTTGATCTTCAACTTTTCCATAATGCAAGTTCATGTACTCGTTGAGGGTAGCCTGCGCTTCGTAGGGATTGGCATCGGCGGCGCTTTCTTTCAGGAGCACCACGGCTCCGTCGCTGCCCTCGGGTCTGACTACCAGGCGGAAGCCCGCATGCTGGAAGAAGTGCGGACGGAAATGAAAGCGGGCATAGATGTCGGCTTCGTCGCCGGTACTTATGAAGGAGCCGCCCATGATCATCTGGTGCTGACCGTCGTAGCAAGGTGTGCTGAAGTCGTCGTAGAACCGGTGTACCTTAGCGCCCGGTAGGGGATGGAAATGATCCTCGAGCCATTGCCAGAGATTGCCGAACAGGTCATAGATTGCGGCCGTGCCTTCTTTGAGCGGGCTTGGGAAGGTATCGGTGGCGCATTCCGAGCCGAAGCGCAGTAAATTATTGCTTTCGGCTGCGGTGTTGAGCACTGCTGCGCGCATGGCCTGGTGCTCTGCTTCGCTGGGCAGGTTGTAGGTTTTGCCCTCTTTTTCCGATTTCCAGCGGCAGAAGGCCTGGGCTTCGTGGTAGTTGACCACGGCGGGCCAGTTCCACTGCATGGGTATTATCTCGAAGCAGGTGCGCAGCTTGTACTGGTGAATACCGGCCGGTCCATCCGGTACCCAGAACGTGGGGCATTTTATGTTTCGGAACTGGCGCCAGCGAGAGCCGGTTTCGCTCCAGTATTCGCTGTTCAGATAACCGCCTTCGGCTACAAACTGCCAGAACTCGCCGTTGGAAATTAAGCGACTGGTGGCGGCGAAGGCGGGCAAGTCTACCTGGCGCCGGCCGTATTCGTTATCCCAGCCAAAGGTCGGCCAGTGATTGCTTTTGCCGAAGCTGAGTTGGCTTCTGGCTATTTCCACCAGGGCATTTTGCGGATAATGGCGACCAACCTTGGGCGGGAATGCGGTGTTCTCTAGGCGGGCGATTGGTGCCTTTTCCGGCCAGGCTTGCGGTTTTTGCAGCAGATGCAGGGGCAGTTCGCGCATTAAGACCGAGGATGTCTCCAGGTGGATGCGCTCATGCTCAAAGCCCATGAACAGCGCCCAGAGTGGATGTTCCATGGTTGTGGACCCTGGCGTTTCCAAATCGGGATGACTCAAAATCAGGTTTCTAATTAGCTCGTAGACTTGTTTCCGATAGTGGTGTGCTTCGTCTATGGAGGGCCAGGCGATGGTATTCTTGGCCATGTCGTCCCAGCTCATTTCATCGACGCCTGTTTCGAAAAGGCTTTCAAAATAAGAGTTGATACCGGTTTCAATCAGCCCGGCTACCCTTAATTTGTTAACGTAGAGAGCGGCCGGATGCACGTAATAGAAGACGAGCGGATGCCTGAGTTCGTGATACGGCGGGCGATAAAACCCTTCCTCGCCGTTCAGGGCGCTGAATAAAAGCTCGGAGAGAGTCCAGCCGTTATCAAAATATGAGAGCACAGCTTCCCGGTCTGAATTTTCGAAGTTGAAAATGGGCAAGCTTTTGAGGGTGCCACTGGCCGGGTGGAAGCCCGGGCACTCTTGCGGGGAAAGGCCCGTCCACCAGTCGGCATCTCTCTCTCCGGTGAGCTTCATTTTGGTCTGGCCCAGGTTTTGCTGCCAGCTCCGGCACTCTTTTCCGGTTTCAAGAGTGATTATGCCTAGATTGGGATTTCTGGAGCCTGACATGGAGAAACCTCGCAGGGAGAGTGGATACTTTATCTTGAGCAGGACTGGGCAAGGGCACCGACAATTTTTACGGCAGTCTCGGCGTCGCTGTATGGGATGACGGTTTCGCCGATAACTTGGAATTTCTCATGCCCGAAGCCGGCAATGAGCACGGTGTCACCGCTGCCCAAGTTTTCACAGGCAAATTGTATGGCTTTGACCCGGGGCGTTATTTCCCTGGCATGGGGGGCACCGGCTTTGACGGCTGCGCGAATCTTGGCCGGGTCTTCTCTTCGGATCTGTCCGTCGGTGATGATTATTTCGTCGGCGAGAGCGGCTGCCGCCCGGCCCATCTCTATACGTTTGCCGGGATCTCTTTCGCCGTTGGCGCCGAAAACCACCCAGAGCTTGCCCCTGGTAAAACTGCGGCAGGCTTTGAGGGCCGCTTCCAGACCATCGGGTGTATGGGCGTAGTCCACAATCACCCTGCCGCCCTCGGGAGTGGTGGCAACCTGGTTAAGACGGCCTTCCACCGGTTCGAGGAAGGGTAGAGCTTCGATGCACTCTTCAGTGCTCAGACCGGAAGCGAGAGCGATGGCCAGACTGCAAAGCACGTTTTCCAACTGGAAGCGACCGAAGAGTTTAATGTTAGATGGATAGGTCTTGCCGTCGATGAGAAGCTTGATTGCTTGACCCTGGTTTGTGGTTTCAGCAGCCAGTATTTTTATTTTGTCGCCCTTTTCGCCGAAGCTCAAAACTTGGTGTCGGCGCTGCAGGCAGATGGCTCTGGCCTCTTCGTACCAGGGGGCGTCGGCATTTAAGACGGCAAAGCAGCCTTCTGGCAGCACGTTTTGGAAGAGGGTCATTTTGACTCGGAAATACTCTTCCATGGTGCCGTGGAAGTCTAAGTGGTCTCTGGTCAGGTTGGTGAAAGCGCCGATGGTTGCTTTTGTACCATCGAGCCGGTGGTCGAAAAGTGCATGACTGGTGGCTTCCATGGCCACGTGTTGCACCCCCTTGAGGGCCAGTTCTTGAAAAATCTTATGTAATGTGACGGTCTCCGGTACGGAGAGCACCGGGTCTCTGGCCCAGACCAGACTGCCGTCGCTCAAAACGCCGCCGAGATTGCCGATGCTGCAAGCGTTCTTGCCTCGCCTGGTCCAGAGCATGCGGCAGAAATTGACGGTGGAGGTTTTGCCGTTTGTGCCGGTGACCAGGGCGATGCACTGGGGCGGCGGCACATCCTTGCTGTAGAACCTAGAGGCGAGGGGACCAAGCAGGGCGAGCGGATTTTCCCGCAAGATGAACTGGGCGCCGCTGAGTGGTTGCACATCGGGGGTGGTGAGCACCACTGCCGCTCCATTTTCGATGGCACGGCCGATGTACTCGCGTCCGTCCAGTCTGACGCCCAGCCTGCTGGAGTCTACGGTTTCACTTTGATCGGCCACGTAGACGAAGCCCGGCCGGCAGAGGGCGGGGTCGGTGGTGATGCCTGTGACAACCAGCCCCTCAGGAATTTGTTGAGGGGCTAGCTGCCGCAAACCATGTTCGATGGAAGCGGCCTTGGCTATTTGGTCGGTTTCATCTTCAGGCAATGTTTTGTACTTTGTCCTTGCAGTAAGAGGAAGGGAACGCACAGGGGGCTCAGGGGCATTTTAGAGAGGGCAGTTTAAGGTTCAGTTAAGCGATTGCAATTAAGACGGGCTGGCACAGTCTTGATTTTGCCACTGACTGTTAAACAAATCGTGAACAGGGGCAACTAAGTGTTTTTCTGCATTTTACAGGCAGTACCGGGGCTCTATGTGCTGCCTACCCGAAAACGTGCCTGATTGTAAATCTTGAAGCGGCGGTAAATGTGGAAGGATTGGGGCACATTAGTGGTTAGCGTACAATTTGCCTTCGCCGATTCTCAAGTTGCATGCTGGGCGTCCGGGGTATCCGTAGACCTCAAGAAGGAAGTGATTTATGCCTGGTGAAGCAACTGCCCCAGCCAAGGACACGCTCGTTACTGACGGCGGAAAGTTATTTGACGTGAAGTGTCGGGCTACTTTTCGCGCCGCTAGATTAATTCTCCTGGTACACGGTTTGCTGGGAGTGATAGCAGCCACAGTGCTCACTCTAGTGTCGGCAGGGCTCTTCCACGCTAATCCATTATTTGCCTTCTGCGGCTCTTTTGTGGCTTGTACCATACTTCTTCTTGCTCTGGTGCCGGTGAAGCCCATCTGGCAGTCTTATTACACCATGGTCTGTCAGGAGCGGGGGTTGTACGCCGAGGCTGATCGCCTCGCTTTCAGTGGCGTTCGTCAGGTCCTGGACGAAATTTTGAGCGGTCGTACACCCAGTAATGTGGACATGGACATGCGCTTGCAGTTGGCCCAGGTGCAGCTGATTTTTATTCGTCGGGGCGACATGCTCAAGGCAACCAGAGTGGCGGAGTTCCTCAGTCGAGGTGTGGACGGCTCCCAGGACCCTTACACCGATACGTCTCTGGCTTCGCTATACATAGAGGTCGGTCGCTATGATGAGGGCTTTCAGATTTTGCGGCGCTCCCTCGCGGGGCTTGACGGGGACGGCAGGGCTAATTCTCCGGCTGCCGTGACGATCATTGTCAGTTTGATTTCCGGTCTAGTCGCTCTTCATAAAGTGGAGGAAGCGGAGAGCAATCTGCGGCGGCTGAAGACCATAATTGATGGAGGCAGCGATGACAGAGGCGATCTGACTGATTTGATTATCCGCATCGATGCGGCCCGCAGCGATATTGATCTGGCCTTCTACTGGTATTACTTGGGTCGTCTGCTCCTCGTGAAGGGTGATGC
The DNA here is from genome assembly GCA_016212515.1 of Candidatus Melainabacteria bacterium. GTDB lineage: Bacteria > Cyanobacteriota > Vampirovibrionia > Obscuribacterales > Obscuribacteraceae > Obscuribacter. Next base: position 14,090 of record JACRFZ010000012.1, on the reverse strand, counting down.
CGGAGCTGTATCCACCATGGAGAAAGCCCGGGTGCTGATGCGAAAGCCCGAAAATAGCCGCATTTTGACCCTCTTCCTGCCGGAGATAGAACTGGCTATGGCCGAGTCTGCGCTCAAGAGCGGTGACTTGAGCCAGGCCTCGGCCCTGGCGCAGTCTTCTCTGAAGTTATATGAGACCACCACGCGCTACCGGGGTCCCGATTACCATAGGGGCCGGATTGTATCGGCCCGGGCTGTCTTGCTCAAGGGCGGCGAGAATAATCTGGAAGTGATGGAAGACGCCCTGCGTCAACTCTCCAGCCAGTATGAGCCCGTGCATCCGGTGCTGGCTACCTGCCTGGTTTATCTAGCCGAGAGTCAAATCAGTAATAACGACTTTGCGGCGGCGCTTTTGAATTTGCAGAAGGCTCGGGAGATTTGCGGCAAACTCTTTTCTGAAAATGATCAGATGATTCAGGATATTGACCGTCTACTTGCCACTGTATCTGGTGCGTGAGCGGGTCGCTAGGGTTGGCAGACGGCTTGTCTAAAGGCTTGGATCGAAGAATGGCTTTTTGGCTTCGCTATCCTTCGCCCGTTCAAAAACTTTCTCAAAATTCGATAGCGCATAAATATCGTCAATCAGGTTGTCTATCTTGATTCGACCGGAAACGAGTAATGACAGCGCTTCGGGGAAGTCGCCGTAGTTGACCACGTGCATCACCGGTTCCTTCTTGAGAAAGTCGATAAGGCGGAATTGCAGCGGTTCATACTGGCGACTTTTGAGGACCATGGTGCCGCCCGGTTTGATGACTTTGCTCATGGCGGCAAGAACGGCGGAGGAGGCATAAGTTTCGATTACATAATCAAGCTGCGATTCGAGGGCGGCCAGTTCGGCTTTGTGGTCTGTGTCGTTGAGGTCGAATACCGGTAGGGTAGGAAAGCCGTAGGCATCGAGAATAAGTTGCAGCAATTCGGAAAATCTATTCTTGCCGATGATCGCTCCATGTTGGCCGGGTGCTATGCCGGACTTCAAGACGGCCAGGGAAGCGGCAACCGGTTCGCAGTAGGCAGCATGCAGAAAAGAAAGGCTGTCATCGAGAGGCAGGACGGCATAAGCAGGAACAACGGCTTGCTCGGCAAATCCGCCATCGGCATCAAGACCGACGAAGCCGGAGTTTGTGCAACTGAGATCGTGTTTGCAGCGGTGACACTGGCGGCAGCGCAGCACCGGGTCTATGGTGACGCGCATGCCGGGCTTGATGCCTTCCACCGAGGGGCCAACTGCTGTTACCACGCCGGCCAGCTCATGACCTAAGACCAGGGGGTCTTTCACCTTCAGTTTGCCTGTGGCGGCATAGATATCGGTGCGGCAAAGCCCGGCCATGGCTACCTGCAAGAGAACGTCATCTTCTCTTGTTATTTTCGGAGCAGCGGTATTGACCACCTGCACGGAGTTTCGGTTTTTAACCAGTGCCTTCATGGAAGCCTTTAATTTACTTTTGCAGGAGGTCCCGGTGGTTTTTGCCTTCGTAGCTTCTGGCCGTTTCCGTCAGGTAAGTGAATTCCTGGTGGAAGCCAAGGGCAAGCATCTCATTGAAGCTGGTCTTGAAATCGAAGCCGTCCACCACCATGCGGTAGATACCGACCATCATGCCGGTGCGGTCTTGACCGTGCAGGCAGTGCACGAAGACGGGCTGATTTTCAGGCTCCAGGACGATCTCCAGAAAACGAAGCACACTTTCGTGCCCTGGTCGGTGGAAGGGGTTGAGGGGGATGCTCTCGTAATTCAAGCCGAGAATCTGCACCAGCTTTTCTTCTTCCAGAATTTGACCGGTCTCTTCCCTGAGATTGACCACGGTTTTCACGCCTTCGCCCCGCAACCTGGTGAAGCCGTCCCTGGTGGGTTGGCCGCCCCGCAGCAGAGTCTCATTGATGACCTGGTAATTGGGCAAGTCGGAAAGCATCTTGGCCAGCTCGGGAAAGAGGGCCAGGGTCTCTTTATTTTCTTCGTTAAAATCAAAAGACAAGTAAAGATGGCCTCTTAAACTTCACCGCTGGGCGCCGCACTGAAAGATAATAGTCTGCCAAAGCCGGATGGGCAACACTGAGGGGGGCGATATGACAACCAGTCAAGTCAAGGGCGAGAAGGTCAGGTATGAGGAGAATGCTCTCAAAGACGCTATAGCAATCCTGGACTTCGGTTCTCAGTATTCTCAGTTGATTGCGCGCCGGGTGCGCGAGCACTCCGTCTATTCCGAACTTTTACCCCACAGCGTCACCGCTGCCGAGCTGAAGCGCATGAACCCCAGGGGAATCATTCTTTCCGGCGGTCCTAATAGTTGTTATGAAGAGCATGCTCCCAAACTCGACCCGGAAATCTGGAAAATGGGTCTGCCGGTTCTGGGAGTTTGCTACGGTATGCAGCTCATGTCCCACGACCTGGGCGGCAAAGTGGAGCCGGCCAGTGTGCGTGAGTACGGCCGGGCCCTGCTCACCGTCGTGCATCATGGCAAACTCTTCGAGGGTCTTGACCCGGCCATCGAGAGCTGGATGAGTCACGGCGATAGTGTGGTGGACTTGCCGGAAGGCTTTTCCGTAGTGGGTTGCACCGCCGACACCCCGGTGGCAGCCATCGCCGATGAAGAGCGCAAGTATTACGGCGTGCAGTTCCACCCTGAGGTGGTACACACCGTGGGCGGCAAACAAATTATCGCCAACTTCGCCCTCAATATTTGTGGATGTCCCCAGAACTGGACCATGAGCCGCTTTGTGGAAGAAGCGTGTAAGTCGGTCAAGGAGCGGGTGGGAGACCGCCGCGTCTTGCTGGCTCTGTCAGGCGGTGTGGATAGTTCCACCCTGGCCTTCCTCTTGCACAAAGCCATCGGCGATCAGCTCACTTGCATGTTCATCGACCAGGGCTTTATGCGTAAGAACGAAGCGCAGTGGCTGGTGGAAACTTTCGAGCGAGACTTCCACATTCATGTGCATGCTATTGACGCCGCTGAGAGATTCATATCCAAGCTGGCCGGAGTGGAAGATCCCGAGCAGAAGCGCAAGACCATCGGGGCGGAATTTATTCGTGTTTTTGAGAGCGAATCCAAACGGCTCGGACCTTTCGATTTTCTCGCCCAGGGTACTCTCTATCCGGACGTAGTGGAGTCGGCCGGCACCAAGGTGGATCCTAAAACCGGTAAGCCAGTGGCGGTCAAAATTAAGAGCCATCACAATGTGGGTGGATTGCCTGAGGATCTCAAATTCGAACTGGTGGAGCCCTTTGCCAAGCTCTTTAAAGACGAAGTGCGTCTGGTCGGGAAAGAACTGGGAGTGCCGGAAGGAATTGTGGAGAGACATCCTTTTCCCGGTCCCGGTCTGGCCATCCGGGTGCTTGGTGAAGTGACCGAGCCCAGGCTCAAGACCCTGCGCGAAGCCGATTGGATTATTCGAGAAGAGATTAAAGCGGCCGGGCTCTACCGGCAGATCTGGCAGGTCTTTGCTGTCTTGCTGCCGACCAAGTCTGTGGGTGTGATGGGCGATCAGCGCACTTATCAAAACCAGATTGTCTTGAGGGCCGTAACCTCTGAAGATGGTATGACTGCCGACTGGGCGCGCTTGCCCTATGACTTACTGGCTACGATTTCTTCCCGGGTAGTGAACGAAGTGCCGGGCATCAACCGGGTGGTTTATGACATTACATCCAAACCGCCGGCCACTATTGAGTGGGAATAGCTCCCGGCATGGGCGCTGAAGACAATAAAGACAAGAATGAAGCGCAGTCCGAGGGAAAGGAAGGTGGCCATGACTGGATGGAATTCGCCCGCTCGGAGGGCTTTGATTTTGCGCCGCCGCCCAGGGATCCAAACAAGCAGCAGGTAGTAATCTCCGGCTCCGAACTGTTGGGGCATATTTGCTCGCGCATCACCCTGGGGCTGATTCTGTTCATCGCCTTCCTGGCCGGAGCCTGGGTGGCCGGAACCGCTTTGCATGACCCTGATACCTGCTGGCTAATGGCCATGGGGCGCCAGATTTTTCAAACCGGTGCCCTTCCCTCCACCGACCCCTTCTCTTATACTTTTGCGCCATTTTCCCAGGCGCTGAGCGGGCAGAAATTCGTGCCCTATCAGTGGCTCTCGGAGCTTATCTTTTACCTGGTGACGGTACCGGGCGGGCTTTTGCCTTTGCTTATGTTGACGGCAACTTGTATGGTCACCGCTTTTCTTTCGCTGCCTTTGAGCGTGGCCGTGAGGAGAGAAGCGCCCTTCTTGCTGGCTCTCATGGCTGTCATTCTGGGCATGTTGAGTGCCAGCTTCCACACTCTGGTGAGACCGCAAGTGTTTTCCTTTGTGTTCCTTTCTGTCTTTTTGCAACTGGTGCATTCGGTGAGAGCTTCCTCCCTGGCGGGCGAGAAAAAGCTCTTCCCCATGGTGCTGGTGGCCGCACCGCTAGTGGTGCTGTGGTCTAACATGCACACCGGTTTTACTACGGCCTTTAGCGTGCTTCTGGCTTGCTTGATCGGCACTACCCTGTCCCTTGTCTTCGGCAAGTCGCCGGTGCGCAGTATGCTCGTTACTTTCGCCATCAGCATGCTGGGTATGTTGCTTGCCAGTCTAGTCAACCCTTTCGGCGTCGGTCTCTGGCTATATATTCCGTCTTTGTTCTTCTCAGCCACCAATAAATTCATTATTGAACTGGCTCCTCTCGATTTTGCCAAGCCTATTTACTATCCCTTCCTGTTACTGGTGGCTTTCAATGCGGTCAGTTTTGTAGTGGGCTTGCGCCTCTATCTGCGGCTTCGCAAGGAAGCTGCCTCGGTGGAGCTGACTGCCACAGCCGGGCTTTTGCTTTGCGAACTGATCATTTCTTTTTTGATCGGTACCATCGGAACTTACAATGCCGTTAAGACCAGCCGCTTGATTCCCTTTGTGGCACTGATGCTGGTGGCTGAAATCGCTGCTTTGCTGGGGCTGGCTAATTTACTGAGAGGCGCCGGCAAACTGCCTGCTGCTGCTGCCGTTGCTACCGCTACCGCTGAAAGCGCCGAGCAAGACCAAAAGCAATTGATGCCTTTGCAATCTGAGAATCATCACCGGGGCTTCTGGTGGAATTTCAACCACCACACCCTGGACTTGTGGAAGACTGGTGGTTCGGGTGAACTGGCCATAGTCTGCTTCTGCGCCCTGGCCGGTGTGGCCCTCATTGCCGGAAGGGTGGTGAAGCCGGAGTTGCCGGCTTCTTCGGTGGCTTTTCAGGCCCCTTCCGAGCAAGCTATGTTGGTTCTGGAAAGAGAGAAGAGCAGTTTACAGGGACGCCTCTTTAACGATCCTCAGATAGGCGATGTGCTTATCTGGCGCAGCCCCGGGCAGCCTAAGGTTTTCATCGATACGCGCTTCGATATGTACGGCGACAAGCTTGTTCTGGATTACCGTTCCATAAATGAATGCGAGAGCGGCTGGAAGGAAAAACTGGGTCAGTACGGCATCGACTGGGTGATGATCAAGCCGCAAGCGCCCCTTGCCCGGGCTCTCAAGCAGCTTTCCGATTGGACCGTAGTATTTGAAGACCAGTCGGCGCTCATCATGCGCAAAGTTAAGTTTTAGTTTTTCACAGACTTCAATGTAGATTGAAGGGGCTGTAGTTGGTGGTGCTGGGATTGTCGATTTGATCTACATGTTCCACTCGCTTCAGGTATTGAGCCAGGCGCATGCTGACAGGGAGAGCCACTATTTCATAGAGAACTTTTGCCACGTAGATGGTGAGAGCCGTTTCGACAAGATCTTTGAAGGCCATGGTGCCGTAAAAGGCAATGCCCAGGAAGACAATGGAATCTACGGCTTCACCGGCGATAGTGGAGAGGACAAAGCGGCTTGCCTGGGGTATTCCCGACTGTCCGCCCTGGGCGAATTTGAGGCGGGAGAGTATGACGCTATTGACGAACTCTCCCATGATATAAGCCATTAAACTGGCCAGTGTGATGCGAGGGGCGATACCGAGGATGGTGTCGTAGGCGGTCTGGTTGTGCCAGAAGGGGGCGGCCGGCATAATGCCCACCAGCCAGTAGGCGAAAGCCGTCAAGATCTGGGCGGCAAAACCAAGCCAGATAATTTGGCGGGAACGTGAGTAGCCGTAGACCTCGGTGAGAATGTCGTTGAATATATAGGTGACGGGGAAAAAGAGGGTGGCGCCGGAGATGTTGACCGGACCAAGGGCAATGAATTTGGATGCCACGGAGGGAACCAGTACGAGAATGGCCACATAGAGAGCGGTAATGGCGTTGAATAGCACTGTGCACATGCCTGGCAGGGAGCGAAAGAAACTCTAGCATCTTGACTGAGCTATATGGGCGGGCTTCTGGCTAGACTGAAGCTTACTACTTTGCTCCCAGGGTCCAATCCATAAATCTTCCTGTTTTCAAAAGACTGCGGGCAATGGCTCCCACGGTCTCGTTCATCACTTCACAGCCGCTTCTGTAGGTGACTTTTTCCTGCGAATCGGCCAGCTTCTTGAGGGCGGCGAGACCGGCCTTGTGATCTACGGCGTAAAGAAGACTGGCGCCATAGAGTTTTCCCGCCGGGCTGCCGTCGATTATCAGGTTGTCTATCTCAACGCGATGGCTGCTGGCAAAGGGAGCTGCTGCCAGGAAGGCCTTGTATTCCCTCGATGGTGCGGCTGCTTCCCCGACGGTGGCGCTGCTGAGTTGTTCGGCTGTTTTGAGGGTTTGCCAGGCCTGGGGCAGGTTTGTCACTTTCGGCGGCCTCCTCGGGCTAGTAGTTTGCTCCACCTTTTGTGCACCGTTTTTTGCTTTCTCGGTCGTCTCCGGCTTGCTTTGCGCCCCGGACCATGTCTGAAGCAATAGCACCGTAGTGGCCAGGATAGAAAATAGGCGGGAATTTTTCATGGCTTGCACCTGAGGTTTACTGACCGATATCGAACCTGATCACGGCGCCGTCCTTGAGCCCGCTTAGCTGTTTGTTCATATCCAGAAAGAACCGATATGATTCCAGCATTGGAATGGGCTTGCGGCTGCGGTTTTGAAAGAGTGTTGCTTCCGATTGCAGACCTGATTTTAGACAGAGTGGCGGCATTACCGACATGGCCTGAGCTCCCCCGAGGTTTTTGATGTCCTCCTGCCAGCCCGGCCAGCGGTGATTATTGTAGAACTTGTCCAGATCGGTCTGGAAGCAAAGCCCGTGGATGAAGTCGCTATAGCCCAGTTCGGTGTTTTCCCAGTTCATGGTATCAGGTGCCAGGAAGAAGACTTTGCCGTGGTCACCCAGATAGCCTGAGTCTAAGGCGAAGAGACCTCCCAGGGCATCGTCGGCGATGAGCAAGTAGGGAGCTTCCCCCGGCTCCATGCCGGTGGCTTCCCTGGTCCAGTCAGGCAGGCTGCGCGGCAAGCGGGGGTGTCCGGAGCCCAGTATCCTCAGCCAGCCGTGATCGACCAGCAGTCCGCCGCTTTCGTAAACTATGGCACCCATGGGAGATCTGGTCGTTACTTGAATTTGCAAAAGGGCCTTCTGCCTGGCCTGATCATCGGCCGGCAAGACTTCCACATGGTTTTTAGCTTCGGCCATCCATTCTTGTACGAGAGCCCAGCCGGGTTCTTGCCGGTTAATCAGTTCTTCCAGACTTCTCAGCGCCATCTTCTTCGATCCTTCAGTTGATCCTCGGCCTGGAAGCCTTCGTAGTCGTTGATGATGCCGTAGCCTGGAGCGGTGAACCAGATATGGCCCTGGCTATCTACAATTAAATCATTGGGAGCGTTGAGTGGTTTGCCTGAAAAGTTATCGGCCGGGACTGTGATTGTGCCATCATATTCGGTGCGGGTGACGCGGCGGCTGCCGTGCTCGCAAGTATAGAGCCGGCCGGCTCTGTCTTTCGTATTGCCGTTGGCGTAGTTGGATGGTTGGCGAAAGATGCTCAAATGTCCGCCGGCAGAGTCTTCCGTATAGCGCAGGATGCGATTGTTGGGAATATCCCACCAGAGCAGGCAGCCCATGGCCGGAAAATATACAGGCCCTTCACTCCAGCGGCAGCCCGTGGCCAGTCGTTCTACGGAAGCATTGCCGATGCGGTATTTGTTGAAACGGCTGTCTAAAACTTCAATAGCAGGATCAGGGTAGGGAGACGGCTGAAAGCTGTTCATGCTCTTGTCTCCTTCAAGAATTGGCACTGAGGCGCCATACTCCAAAGGGATTGGAGCGGATGTCCGATTCTTTGAAGAAGGATGCCGGTTCGATGGTTACTTTCAGTTGAGGGCTGTCGGCGCTCAAGCTAAAGGAATTGCCGGAGCGGAACTGCGAGAGTGGGCATTCATCGAGGAGGTAGTAAGCCAAAACCTGGAAGAGTTCGCCGGCGGCCTGATCGAGTTTGTCCTCAGGATATTCAAGACCCCTGAGGGTCTCTTTGGTAATGACGAAGTCGGGCCTGCCCAGGCTGTGCATGCCCACTGAGAAATACTCATTTTTGTACACGGCCGGCATCTGCACGAAGCCGAAGAGAAGAGCGACCAGGGGTGTTTCCTGAAAGCGTTCCAGGAGATCCTGCCAGGCACCTTTGGAGTGCGTTAAGTTGGAGCTTTCCACCGAGACGGTGAGGGCCCCGGCCGCCAGCAATTGGCCGATCAGGCGCAGATAGCAAGAAGCTACTTGCATGGCCTGGTCGCTCTTGAAAGGTTTGCTGCGCACCACGAAGTATTGCAGGTGCCTGGCCAGGTCGCTCAGTTCCGACTTTTCGGCTTTGGGCGGTAGCAAGCTCATCTGTTCGATGAGATGGCGCGCCAGACCCTTGTCATGGTCTTTGGCTTCAAATTCCAGACCCTCGTATTCACTGTCTTTTTGCGCATTTTCCAGAATTTCTCTGCAGGCTCTGGTGCCGGGACCCGAGGTTGGTACATAGAGAACCAGGGTGGGCCAGTAAGACTCGCTGAATTCAATGCGGCGGCGGTTCCATTCGGCGGCAACGTTCTCGGCATCGATGTCCGCCAGACCGCGCTCTCGTTCAAGCTTTTCTACATGCTCTTTAGCCATTCTGATACAGGTTGACCGGTCTCTTACGGCAATGATTTCAGCTTCCGTCAGTTTTCTCTTAACCGAGCCTTCTTCCAGGGCCAGGACTGAGCCCAGCATGGGAACAAAGTGCAAGGTCAATTCTTCATCTTCCACTTCACCTTCGGGTCTCATCGTGCTCACCGCGCTCTCTCTTTTGCTGTTTGAAATTAGCGAATGCCGGAAAGAGATTCCGTCAGGGTGGATTCATCGGGACCTTTAGAAGCACCGTTGGAAAATTTCACCAACTCCGCTTGTCTGTATTCTTCCGGTGTTTGAATAGGGGCGTCCCCTACCAGGGCCAGGCTGTCTCTGAAAGAGCGGGCATATTTGTAAGTGGGTTTGAGGGCAAACTGGGCGCTCTTATCGACGAAACCATAGCGGCCGTCCTTGCTTTCCTGCACCAGTCCAAGACCGTCGGAAAAGGGCGCGGCATCAAAGAAGCGGAAGGTCTTGGAGTTCCAGATGCCGGCTGCTTCTTCCGGTACCCCGCCGCGATAGTCCATTTTGCCGCCGTTAGCGTCTTCATAGGCGACGAAGTAGCCACCGGTAACGGGATAGATATAGTCGTAAAATCCGGCGAAGGCGCGGGCGTCGAATTGCTGGTTGATGGCGAATTTGGCATCTACCTGGCCGATCGATTTGTTTTCGCTGAAGCCGGGAGAAACGAAGGAGCTGAGCGGTCTGTGCCAACCGCTCTCTACTGCAGCTTCGGCGGTCTCTTTGGGATCGAACTTGACCCAGAGCTTCGGTCTTAGATTTTTGAGAGTGACGCCGTGAATGGTTTTTTGAAATTGCACCTTGCCTTTGGCGTCCATGTAGTCCAGCACCTGATCTGGATTTTCACCGGAGAGACCGGTGCCTCTGGCCGCTACTATATTGCCGTTGCTGGCCGAATAGACTACGTCGTATTTGGCCGGCACAATCAGGTTGCCGGCTGTGTTTATGGCGCCCATCTTACCGTTCACTTTTACGACGGCCAGCCCGTCGTGAAAGGGTTCGGCCGCTTCAAAAGTATCTTGAATGACTTGTTGACCGCCTTTGTCGATATAGCACCAGCGTCCGGCCTTCTTCGGATCTTCATGTTCGTCGGGCAGTTTCACCGCTGCCAGGTCACCGCTAAATTTCTGGGCGGCTGCGAAGGCCGGTCTTACGGCCGTACTGCCGCTCTTATATATGTAGCCCCAGCGTTCGCGGCTGGCACCGTCGGTGGTGCAGTAGGCGGCCACCCCTTCGGCAAAAGGAGACAAATATTTGAAGGGTTGGTCGAAGACCAATTCACCGGTCTTGCTCAGGCAGCCCCAGCCTTTTTCGGTCTTTACTACGGCCAGCCCTTCGCTAAAGTTTCCTATAACGGTGGGCCTGGGACTGAGTTTGTCCAGGTTCAGTACCATGCCGCCTGCTTTATCAATGAAACCTGAGGGTTGCTTTGGTTCGCTGCAGGCCGTCAGGTTCAGGCACGTGATTGAGACGGCGCCCAAAATTGTAGATATCAGTTGGTTTCTCTTCATGGCATCCCCCGGCGATGGAAGGCTATTTTAGCTTATTGGCGACCCGGGTCGTAATGTCGAATGAGACGAGGTTGCCAGGACGGGGAAGTGAATTTTTCAGCCTCAGCTTCTCATTGTGTTCAAGAAGTTTTGCCGGTGGGGCGGCAGGCGATTCAGTTGTTGTTCAAAAAGGCGGCTGCGACGCTCCTGCATTTCTTGTCTTTGGGCTTCCATAAATGCCCTACCTAGAGGCCCGGCTTGAGTCTCTCGTAGTAAATCCTGCAGTTGTCTCAGGGACTGGTCGAATTCTGTTTCATTCCTGGCCGAGGACACTTTATCCACGGCTTGAGCGAGGGGTTTTGTGTCGCCAAGATTTTCCATATCTTCCAGCGAGCGGTTCAAACTCTCCGCTAGATTTTCCCGGTTGTCGAAGCGGGCGAACTTGCGACCCGGCGTGCTGCTTGTCAGCATGTCCGTCAGTGGTGAATTGGCGGCAATGTGAGCATCCAGACTGAGTATGTCGCTGCCGGGAAGAAATACGGAAACACCGGCCATTTCGTTGTAACCTTTGTAGTTTTCGCCATGATAGTCGCGCACCAGGCTCTTGAGGGCGCTGCGGCTTGCTTCCAGGGCCTGCTTGAGACTGCCGTCAGGATCGGTAATTTTGTTTTCTTTCAGGCCCTGCTCGAGGGCATTGAGGAAGAGACCGAGATCGCGCCTTGAGGGTTCGAAGGCGCCGCTGATACGAGCACCCTCGCTGGCGAAGGGGTTGACGCCATCGATGATTTGCACCAGGGCCTGCCGATTTTGCGGCTGCGATGCGGCCGTCATCAGTTTCTCTCCCAGGTTGTCGAGGGTTGCTTCCATTTGTGGGTATTTTGAGAGGTCCAGGTGGGCGAGAGTCTCGGTGCCGGAAGCTTCGGGGTTGAGATTGCCGGTGTCGTCGTTGTGTCCCTGGCGGGCCAGCGCAATGGAGCGGTTGGCAAAGTCTTGTGCGCTCAAGTCCGGCTGGTCGAGGATGGCACCGAGTGTGGTGCGGACATTTTGACCGTCGGCGTCGTTCAGAGAACGTTCTACCTCGGCGGAGGCCACCACGTGTCTGGCTTCGCCCTGCATGGCCTGGGCTACATTGAGATTGCCCATGGAGCAAGAGTCGAAGTTGAGAATGTCGAGGGCTTCTCTGCCGGAGGCTTTCAAACCATTGCGGATGGTTTGTTCCAGCTCATCCAGGCTGGCTTCGCCGGTATCACCCCCCAGACCATCGGCGGCAAAACCATGGGATTGAATCAAGAGGCCGAGGTTGCCCTGACCGGCTCGCAGGGAGGCTCGCTGCAGAAGGTTTTCCAGATTCTGTTGGAAGCCCTGACTGGGCCCCTGGTCCACCAGTTTGACCTGTCCGTCTTCCAGGCGGTAGGTTGCTACCTGTTGATCGTTGCGATTGGTCATGACCGAGCCGTCCGCTCTTACGGTTTCAGGTAGGGGCAGCGCGGCCTGCACATAGAGGGTGACCGGCTTGTCTCTGGTTCTTTCCGCCAGGTCGAGAATTTGTTGCAGCTTATTGTCGGCGCCGGTGGGGCGTCTTTCGCCCTGGAATTCCACATTGCCGGAGGCCGTTAGATCTATGGCCATGGTCCAGCGTCGGGGCGAAGCCGGTGCATCCGTCTCGCTTACCGAGAGACGGTTCGTGAAGGGATCGGTGAGGGTGAGAAATTCGGGAGAAGACGGCTTTACCTTCTCCGCGCCGCTGCTCTTGAGGGACAGCAGCGCAGCGGACTCTTCCGCAGCCGGATTGGTAGAGGGCTTTGCCTCAACCGACTGGTCATTGCCTGTACTTGGTCTGTCCATGTAGAAAAGGAGAAAAGGAGAAAGGAAGAGGTGGCGGATCTCAAGTGTAAGGGCGGCTTTTGCATTCGGCAAGCGCAATTAATCTGGGAACCGGAACGCGGCAGGCAGTCGCTAGAAAGTGACGGGCATGGTCTTGACTCCGCGCAAGGCAAAAGGCACCCTGTATTCCAGATCATCGCTTTTCAGAGCGAGCGCGGGCATGTGTTTCATTAAAGCGGCCAGGGCAATTTTGCCTTCCGCTCTCGCTAAGCTGGAACCGAGGCAATGGTGAATGCCAGCTCCGAAAGAGAGGTGCTTGATATTTTTGCGTGTGATATCTAGCTGATGCGGGTTTTCAAATTGCAGGGGATCGTGATTGGCGGCTCCTACCAGGAGCAGGACGGTGTCGTCGGCAGCGATGGTTTGTCCGGCCAGTTCCATGGTCTGGCTGGCGCTTCTGCGAATCAGTTGCACGGGGCTGTCATAGCGCAGGAATTCATCCACGGCACCTTCCAGCAGTTCAGGTTGGCATTTGAGCAGGTCGAACTGTTGCGGATGCCGTAGCAGAGCCAGGATGCTGTTGCCTATTAGGTTGACGGTGGTTTCATGACCCGCCACCAGTAGTAGTACCAGGTTGGCCAGTAGCTCGTCTTCCGATAGTTTGTTGCCTTCCTCTTCTGCCTGCACTAGAGCGCTGATCAGGTCTTGCCTGGGAGCTTTGCGGCGGCTTTCGATCAGGGGTTTGAGGTAGTCCAGGAGGGCATTATTGGCGGCAGCCGCGGCCAGGAGTTTCCGGGGAGCGGTGCTGGGTTCCAGCGCCTCGGTCAGGGTATGGGACCAGCCTTTAAAATGCTCCCGGTCTTCCGGTGGAATGCCCAGCATCTCAGCAATGACGGTGACGGGCAAGACGAAGGCGTAGTCGGCAATCAGGTCCATCTCGCCCCGAGCCTTGTATTTGAGTAGAAGACCCTCGGCAATGTCTTCGATGTGCCTGCGCATTTCGTTGACCATGGCCGGTGTAAAAGCTTTGTTCACCAGGCTGCGCAGGCGGGTGTGGTCGGGCGGGTTGGAATTGAGCATGGATTTGCCGCGAAATTTGAGTTGTTTAGCCAGTTGTGGCACCAGTTTGATCAATGGGTTTGTAGTTTTCCAGCGATCGAAGCCCTTTTCGAACTGCAAGTCGCGCAGTACTTCGTTTACTTCCTGGTAGCGGCTCACCAGCCAGTAATTTCCTTTTTCGCTCCAGAGCACCGGTGACTCCGCCTGCATTTTGGCGAGAGTGGGGTAGGGATCTTTGAGAAAGGCCTGGCTTGGATTAATTATTGGGTCAGTCAGTGTGGCGGGACTTCTTTTCATTTGACCTTTCCTTGTTGTGTAGCATCATAGTGATACTCTGCCGAAGCAAAAAAAGTTTCACTCCTGGGGGTGAAGCCCGGTGGAATTTACGAGAAATTTATATCTCGAAGATACTATTTTGATCTTAGTACCTATCATTTTCTTCCTCGCCCCTTACCAGTCTTGTTAATGAATCAGGCTAATCCTCTAGTAGACCCAGTGAGCCAATCGGGTAGCGTCGAGTTAATGCCCGGTAGTTTGTTTGTGGGCACTTATCGCATCCGGGGCTGCATTGGCGGTGGCGGTATGGGCAGTGTTTTCGAGGTGGTGCAGGAAAACCTCGACAAGCGCATGGCCCTCAAGGTGCTGGTGGCTCGTCGGACGGACGGTCACGAGTTTTTGCGCATTCAGAAAGAGG
>JACRFZ010000009.1 GCA_016212515.1 Candidatus Melainabacteria bacterium | reverse complement strand
CTTCGGAAAATTCGGGTCATAGCTGTTTAGCAAAGACAGCACAATCCAGAATGTTCACGAGGGCTGGAAGCCAGTCTGTTTACCAATGACATTTTAGGGTCCAATACAGATAGGCAGCATCAAAAATCTCAGTCTCTACTCCAAATATTCCGGCATAGACATTGTTGACCAAATTGTGTTTTACGCTGGCTCCAAAGAACATGCACTTTTCTGGATTGGCTTGTTGCATGCGGTCTTGCTCAACTGCTTCAGGAAGACCCCAGAAGAACCAGACTGTAAAACTCAACACTAACCAGATAATCGGAATCGATTTGATAATTCTCGACCGCAAACTTCTCATATCTCGCGCCCTCCGCTTGACAAGCATAAGGCATGTACCACTGTGGTGCAAGATCCTGAATAGAACGCTTTACCGGGCGACTGCCCTTAGAGTTTGAGCAGGCCCATTTTGACCAGATGTTTAGCGCCTTCCTTGTAGCTCAGAGGTGAGAGCTTATCGGCATTTTTCTTGAGATAGCGGCTCACTTTTTCCGGTTCGCTCTTGCTGTATTCCCTCAAAGCCCAGCCGATGGCCTTACGAATGAAGAATTCTTTCTCACCGGCAAGAGTTGTACAGTAACGGAAAAGTGCCTCACTGTTTGTCATCGTCTTGTGACCCAGATGAGCCAGTAATGCCGTGCGGCGAATCCAGAAATCCTCATCTTCCACATACGTTTCAATGACCGGACGCAGGCTCTCTTCATGACTAAGCAGGGTTCTTCCCACCAGCCAGGAGGCAATTGGATCGACGAAGTCCCACCACTGTCCTTCCCGTACCAGGCGCTCAAAGAGTGGCACCGCTTGCGGTATCATATACTGTTTAAAGGAATCGGCATAGTTGATAGCCAGATATTTCTCTTCCCTGTGCTCAAGCTGCCAGAGCGCCAGAACATTACTTTGATAGTCACTGAGAGAGACAGGCGGGAAGCGCTTCTTCATCTCGCGTATGAGGGGCACGCGGTCGGGCTTCTGCACCCCGTAGAAAGGCATATCGGTGCGCATATAAGCAGCCATTTCCTCAGCCTTCACGGCATCGGCAAGGTCCGCAAGTTCAGACTGAACATACTTAACCAGGGCAGTTGACATAGAAATTAGACCTTCCTTTGGCGAAAACGGCAACTCAAACTCTGGTCAGATATTCAATCAGACTGCGCTGCTCTGGATAAGCCGAAATCAGCTCCGAGCGACGTCCTTGCTCATAATCGGCAAAATCGAAACCAGGCGTCATGGTGGTGCCGAGCAGAGCAAACTGCCCCCCCGGCACAAGCCTTGAACCCTGCCAGACACCGGCGGGTACAAGCAGTTGCGGCACCTGACCATTAGAGAGATCGGTGCCTAGTAAATGTATTTTGCTTTGTCCTTCGTGCAACTGCAGCATTTCAACGGCATCGCCCATGTAAAAATGGAAGATTTCATCGAAGCGCAAGCGGTGCATCTCAGAAAAAGTAGACTCAGTCAGGAGGTAGTAAATAGCCGTGCCCACGGCCCGTTCCCGACCGTCTGAAACTGAAATTTGCCGGTCACACTTATAGGTCTCGCGGTAGTAGCCGCCTTCCGGATGAGGCAGTAACTTGAGCCTATCGATGATGGCTCCCACTTGATCTTTACTGTTTACTTTCATACTGTTCAACCGGCCGGGAACGACAGGGTTTATGATAGCCTCTTCCCCTTGAATCTTGAGAAAATAAAAGTCAAAAGTTCACGCCCCGCTCACCATCATACACAAGTGCAAGAAGCAGCCGCTCATGACCATTTCAGACAGCCACAAGATAAGCAATTTGCAACTGAGCAGGCTGGAAGCAGGCTGCACTCCGCTCAAGGCACGCCGCCGCGTTCTTGAGGAAGGGCAGATCATTCACATGCCGGTCTCCGGCACAAGCCGCCTCGTGTTGGAGCGCGCCTGGCAGCACATTACCGAAGTCTTTGGCGCGGAGCCCAGACAAGCCCATAAAAGGCTGAAGAGACCGGAGTTCTTGCGCTGCGTCAGCGAAGCCAAGCAAGTCATTCTCCAGGACCAGGAACTGAGAAACCTGCTTCTGGAAATCCTCTGCAGTACTTTCAACAGCCGCCCCGGCATCCGCTTTGATCCGCCCAGGCTGAGGGTTGTACCGCCCTGGCAGAGCCTCCTGCCGGAACCACTAGCGCCAGAAGAAGAAGAAGAAGAAGAAGAAGAAGAAGGCGCCTACCAGCCGGTCTCCCGCAGCACTCTGGCTGAGGCTGGACTTTTGCCTCTGTTCAGCACTCACCGGGATACGTTTTATGCCAATCCTCAAAGTCAGATCAATATTTGGCTGGCACTGCACGATGTGGGACCGCAAGACAGTTTTCGCTTCTATCCGCAATACTTTCATGAGCCGGTGGCAAATGACTCCCATTTATTCAACTACGATATCTGGAAAAAAGACGTAGGTTTCGGCAAATCACAGAGTAATCATGCAGAGGGCAAAAAGGCGCTCTATCCCCAGGCTCTCGATGAAGCAGCCCTGAAAAATCCAGCCGCCTTCAGCCTCAAGGAAGGGGAGGCAATTGCCTTTGCCGCCGCCCATTTACATGGAACCAATCCCCACTGCTGCCAGAGTACTAGATTCAGCCTTGATATGCGCGCCGTAGAAATCGAGGATTTGCAACCGGGCGGCTTACAGGCGCCCAACCGGGACAATAAATCGCAGGGTAGTAGCCTGCAAGACTACCTGAAGCTGGAAGACTGAAACCGGAGTAGTTTCCATCCAGCCGGGTATATTGGCCATCCCAGCCAAGGTCAGGGGAGCTATGTCGAATTTCCTTCATAAGAAATGCCAGGACTGCCACAACACCTTTCCCATTGAAACCCTGGTGTGTCCCCATGACGGCAACCAGCTAGAGACAACCCTCTTCCTATCGCCGGTGGGACATACTCTGATGGGGCGCTATCAAATCGACTGCGAGCTTGGCCGGGGCGGCATGGGTATCATTTATCGAGCCACCGACAAACAGGCCACAGACCCATCAAGAGCCCGCGTCGCTCTCAAACTGTTAGTGGCTGACGCTGCCGCCAGTGAGCCTTTACGCAATCGTTTCATGATCGAAGCAAAAGCAGCGAGCAGCCTCGAACACCCGAATATAGTCAAGGTTTACGAATACGGTATGAGCGAAGAAGGGCTGCCCTTCATGGTTATGGAGTATCTGGACGGCGCCCCCTTGAATAGCCTCATCGACAAAGCACCGCTTCCCCTAGAACTTTCCCTCAAATTTGTCATCGAGCTATGTGATGCCCTGGCCCACGCTCACCATCGCCATGTTGTACACCGCGACCTTAAACCAAGCAATATTATGGTTGTTGAGGAAGGCGGCGAGAAGAAAGCGGTGCTGGTGGATTTCGGCATTGCCAAAGTCTTCACGCAGCCGGGACAGGTGAGCTTGCGCCTCACCCAGACCGGCGAGGTCTTCGGTTCGCCGCTCTACATGAGCCCGGAACAATGCATGGGACAAAAAGTAGATCACCGCTCGGATATTTATTCTCTGGGCTGCGTGCTCTATGAATGCCTGACCGGTCGCTCACCCTTTGAGGGCGAGAATTTTCTCAACGTCATCTTCAAACACGTCAACGAATACCCACCGGAATTCGCCGGTAAAGCCAGTGAAAGAGCCATTCAAGACGTGGTGCTGAAAGCCCTGGCTAAACACCCGGATGATCGCTACATCAATATGACCGCCTTCCGCCAGCACCTCGAGCAATGCCTGGCTCTTCTGGGCAAAAGCGAAGCCGAAGTGGAAAAATACTTCGGACAATCGGAACCGGTACAAGAGGACACGCCCGAAGATGAGCGCTTTCTGCACAATCTCAAACTGGCGGAGCAAGGCTTTGCGCCGGCTCAACTGGACCTGGCTTATACCTACGACGACGGCGTGGTAGTAGAAAAGAATCTGGAGTTGGCTTTCGAATGGTGCTTGAAAGCCGCCACACAGGGACTGGCAGACGCCCAGGCCATGCTGGGAGATTTATTCAAGAACGGCGAAGGCATCGCAGCCGACCCGGAGAAAGCAGCCTATTGGTATGCGAAGGCAGCCGAACAGGGCCATCGAGGCGCCATGGCCGCCCTGGGCAGCCTTTACCATCAGGGCCTGGGGGTGGAACCCAGTGTCGACAAAGCCATCGAATGGTACACCCGTTCTGCCGAGTTGGAAGACGAAAGTGCGCAGTATCTACTGGCGCTGTTCTATATCGTCGGAGATGAAGTGGAAAAGAACGAGAAGCTGGCCTTGAAATGGTTCGAACGGGCAGGGCAGCAGGGAAACGCCGAGGCGCAGTACCAGGCTGGGCTTTGCTATATTCAAGGCATGGGCACGGAGATTGATGCGGAGAGCGCCTTTTACTGGTTCAAATTAGCCAGCGAGCAGGGCGTGGCCACGGCCCAATACGAGCTGGCCGTGCTCTACGAACAGGGTCTGGGCACCACCCAAGATATGGCCCTGGCTTTGAAATGGATGAAGGAATCACACTTCAACGGCTATGAATGGGCGACTTTAGCACTCGGGCAATGGTACGCCGACGGCATCAACGGCTTGCCGCAAGACCATAAAAGAGCCGTCAATCTGTTCAGAGAAGCCGCCGAACAAGATGTAAGCACGGCCATGTACTGGCTCGGCTATCACTATCAAATGGGGCTGGGAGTGTCTCGCTGCAATAAGACGGCAGCTCACTGGTTTAAGAAAGCCGCCCATAACAAAAACAGCTCGGCCATGTTGGCCCTGGCCCGTCTGTTGATGGACGGGCTGGGTGTTAAGCAGGATGTGCAGGAAGCTCTGCTTTTACTGAAAGCTGCGGCGGAATTGGAAAATGAAAATGCCGAGCTGGAGTTGGGCTGTTACTATCAAAAGCAAGGTCAAAATCAAGAAGCAGCGCACTGGCTCAAGCTGGCGCTGGAACACGGAGCGACAGAAGCAGCGGAATACTTACGCAGGCTGCCCGCATCGGACTGATTTTGCAACGGCTACCCTCATCGGGCCGATATTGCATCGACTGCCTGCAACGGCTACCCTCATCGGGCCGATATTGCATCGGCTGCCTGCAACGGCTACCCTCATCGGGCCGATATTGCATCGGCTGCCTGCAACGGCTGACATTGCAAAGGCTGACATTGCAAAGTCCACCATATCGGGATGCCTCAGGATCCGGTTTAGTTACCTCCAATCTGGACAGTCAATCAAGTCTGTGTAAAACTTGCAGAGTTCTGCAACTGATTGAAAAACTACCAGAAAGTTCAAGCAGGATGCTCTCAGAGATTAAAGATACTCTCAGAGATAAACGTTGCCACGCCGGAAGAAATCAAAGTGTCCCAGACTCAAAAGCAACAGATCGCCAAACTGACTCAGTTCAAAGCAGAATTCTTCAAGGCTTTAAGCAATCCCCTGCGCATCAGAATTCTCGACGAGTTGCGCAATGATGAATTAACCGTATCAGAAATTAGAGACCGCCTGGAAGTAGAGCTTCCCAATGTATCTCAGCAGTTAGCCGTACTGAAAGCGAAAAACCTGGTAACGGCAAGGAAACAAGGAATCAACATCTACTATTCGTGCAGCGATCCAAAGATATTCAAGCTTCTCGACGTAGCCAGGGAAATATTCAACTCCCAACTGGCCGACATTCAGAAAACGCTGAAAAAGCTGTAAATTCGGCATATCTCAACATTCATTGCGATTCCAACCGAAGATAGGGAGATCAGCAGATTTTGCAGAGCAGATGCGCTATACTATTGCATAGTTGCATACTTACGCAATTAAGCAACAAGCACTAAATATCAAAAAAGCGAAGTTTCCATGGACCAAAATAATAACAAGAAAGCAGAGGGGATCGTACTCGACGGCAAGGTGCTGGAGACATTGCCCTCATGCCTTTTCACAGTTGAACTGGAGAACGGGCATAAGGTCATGGCACACCTCTCCGGCAAAGTACGCAAGAACTTCATCAAGATATTACCCGGCGATCGAGTTACCATCGAGCTGAGCCCCTATGATTTGAAGCGCGGACGGATTACCTACCGACACCGCAACGCATCGGCCGGCTAGAGGCATTACCTGACAGCCGGACGCAACGGCGGCTGGACCCAGCGGCGACCAGATGCAGCGGCGACCAGATGCAGCGGCGACCAGATGCAGCGGCGACCAGATGCAGCGGCGACCAGATGCAGCGGCGACCGGATGCAGCCAGGGCTCCGTCAGCCAGAGAAAGCGGCGGCTCCAATTAGCCCGGCTTACCTCCTATCCGTGGAAGAAAACAGGCGAAGGCGAAATTATTGCGTTTTTCGCTTCAATTTTGCACTTTGTGCAACTGTGAGCGAAATTATTGCGTTTTTCGCCTTCGCCTCAATTTGCCAAAACATTTACCCTGGGTGAGAATTCGTCCGAAGTGAACGTCGGGTGCACAGCGCTGAGCCCTCCGCATAGAGCATTGAGCCCTCCGCATAAAGCATTGAGCCTTCCGCCCTCCGCATAGAGCATAGAGCATTGAGCGTTAGGCCTTCTGCATTAAGCCGTCTGAGTTAAGCCTTTCCCTTAAGTGCCTATTACGCTTTATAGTATTTGCGGCAAAAAAAGCAAAAGAGCCCTTCAGGAAGCCTGTTTTCACAGATTTACCTGAAGGACTCTCTTGTAGAAAAAGTTCGAGTTTCGCGCCCCACTCAAAGGTTTCAAGCTTCAAGCAAGGACCAAACCTGAACCGTTAACTCACAGCGTCGCCTCCATGAACAGTCCGTCTTCACCATCCTCGTAGTAAGCCTTGATGGTGCGCTTCTTCACAAAGCCAAGGTGCTTGTACAAGCTGATAGCCGAGGCATTGCTCTTACGGACTTCCAGTGTGGCACGCACTTTATGAAGCTTGCGCCCCAATTTCATGACGTGCAGAATCAAATCGCTTGCCACGCCACGGCGCCTGAAGTCGGGACTGACCGCGACATTGGCAATGTGCATGCGTTTGCGCACGACCTCGTACAAAATGAAGCCCGCCACAGTGTCTTTCTTTCCGTCACTCTGGCTTGGTTCCACAAGTACGTTGGCGCCGCAGGCAGGCAGTTCGAGCCACTCGCTGAAACTTTCCAGCGGCCAGGCATCGGGATAACTACGGGCTTCGATTTCAGCTACCGCTTCTACGTGCTCGCTTCTCATGCGCCGCAGCAAAAGTGGCTTTATTGCAGGAGCAGGCGTACCTGTTTGCGCTCTTTCCATAGCGCCTCCTAATCTTTTTCGATGTGAATGAGACCTCAAATTGAAGTTGAAAAATTCAGCGCCTCGCAAGAAGCAAAGCAACCGGCAAAGGTGTCCGGCAATGAGGTAGGGTGAATGGTTAATT
>JACRFZ010000010.1 GCA_016212515.1 Candidatus Melainabacteria bacterium | reverse complement strand
TCACAGAGGAATGGAGGCAAGACTACAACACAGTCAGACCGCACGGATCGCTGGGACGAATTGCACCATCGCAATTCGCTCAGCACTTTCGAGAACAGGAATTGTCTGCTTGACGTGGTACAAGAAAATGGGTGGGGTCATACCCTAAAGCTAAACACAGCAAGTTCATTTGGTCTTAGCGAGCAAGATTTCATAGTTATCTGCCAGTGCGAGAATCCGCAGAACTTCATGGAACTGATGCAGGAGTTGCGGGAAACTACGGCAAATACTTACACCCAAAACGATGCACCGATTTTGACCGGCATCCACATGCGTCTGCATGAAGTGCTGGACACACTGGGTTAGAGAGGTCGTCAAAATGCTTTGCAAACAAGGAAAACAACAGATACCGGAAACAGGTCTTACCCTCACATGCCGGGCCATACTCAGTGACCTGGACGGCACACTGGTCGATTCTCAACTTTGTGTCGACTATTCCTGGCAAGTATGGGCGGAAGACCGCGGACTGGATCTCGATGCAGTAATGCGAGTCTGTCACGGACGACGAACCATTGAAACAGTAAGGGACATTACCCCCCACCTGAATACGGAAGAAGAAGTGGCCTTTATCGAGGAGCTAGAAGCGACTTGTACACAGGGACTGGTGCCGGTGCTCGGTGCTCACCAGGTAGTGGCAGCATTGGCAGCCCACCAATTTGCAGTAATAACTTCCGGTTCAACTAGACTGGCCAGCCACCGCCTCACGCACGTTCAACTCCCGATTCCAAGAGTTTTCATCACAGCCGATGATGTAATTAATGGAAAACCGCATCCTGAAGGCTATCTCAAGGCAGCGAGAGAACTTGGCATCAAGCCGGATGACTGCATTGTTCTGGAAGATTCACCGGCAGGGATAAGGGCGGGTCAGGCAGCAGGCATGAGAACAATTGCCATTGCTGCACACTCCGGCAACCATGACATATCGCATAGCGACTTTGTAATTCAGGACCTGACCTGGCTGAAGGTAGACAGTGATAAATCCAATAACGAAGAACTGACGATTTTCATAAAGCCACTGCGCCAGAGTGGGATATCAAAGTAATTTCGAAGTTTTTCTCGAACCAAACCAAACCGAATTCCTGAAGTTTTTCTTGTTTAACACATTCGAGAAATTCATATAATTTTCTCGAATTCTCCATCAGCGTTTAGGGCAATTTCGAAGTTTTTCTGGAATAGAACCAGGCGAATGCACAGAGCAAGAAAAGCCCAGCCAGGCTCAAATACATGCCCTGCCTGACAGACTGGGATCTAAATTTCATTGATACCCGATGGTTTCCAGTGGGCATGGCAATTGCCCGAAACGCACAATTCGCGCGTTGAATCGCAACAGGAATACCATCGATTGTTGCCTGCCAACCAGGGTAGTACTGATCTGCTATGACCAGGTAAGAGGGTCGAATCGCTTGCACCTGCAAATCAATGCTGCTTTCAGACTCGAAAAGTAGTTGGACAGTACCGGCAGCCGGTTGATAAGGCGCGAGCAATTCAGCAATTATAGAGCGCCCGGTAATGCGCGTATTCTTCTCGAGCGGGAGCGAAGGTTCACCAGTGGTGATGATGACGCTTCGCTCCGGGTGAAAGACCCTGCCACCCGGCAAAAGCGATGTGCGGCAGGAGCGCAAGGCTTCTCTCATCTCCAAGCGGATCCCCTCGTCAACTAGCCTGAAGCGGGGCATGACACGACGATTCTCAAAGTAAATGACACCGGATTCTACCTTTTTCAGCGTCCAGTTATCGCGATTCTCAGAGTCGACGAACTGGGGCGGAACCTCCACTTCAGGCGCCAGAACGTACTTCACAGAGGCGATGTCAAAAGCTCTGTTCTCAGCGCGCAAGGCCCATGGCGGCTTAAGGAAGCCCCCTTCGGCAATACCCATCAAACGAGCATAGGTCCACGGTACCAGGGGAGCATAGCCGGAAGCATTGGCTATCCCCCAGAGACGACAGATATTAGGAGGGAGTTCATGGCTACCGCCTTCCAGCCCCTTGATACTAAAGATTCGTACATGCTCCCGGGCCAGTTCCTCGCGCAAACCGACAACTTCCGGCGGCGCCTCGAATTCGGAAGCCTTGTGACAGTTGTTGTGCCAATCAGCATGAAGCCCGTACACAATCAGACAGATACAGATCGAGAAAAACAGCAAAATTTTTCGAAACCGCTTAAGCGGAGCCTGCAGATACAAAAACAGCGGCATGGTTCCGAGGAAAAAGTTTAAACTCAGCCCGGAGAGCGTAAGGTAAGTCATCAAACAAAGATGCTTTCTTAGCCCTCGGCCGCGCCAGAGTTGCTCAAACGATAAAGCTCGTCCACCACTACCAGGACGGGCAGCCAGGAATTCGATACGACTGATAGCAAAGCCGGTCAAGATAGCGACGCTCAAAACCGGCACCAACAGCAATCGATATAGTCCGCGAAAGGACCCAAATACAGGCAGTTGATAAACCAGATAAGCCAGCGGAGTAGCTGAGCCCAGCACTAGAAGAAAAGCCAGGAAGCCGGCTATGGCAAAAAACCTTATCTGAGGCTCTCGAAAGCGCCGAATTAAAACGCCCAGGGCCAGCAGCAAGGGAGCAAAGCCAAAGAAGAAATAGCCCAGGGGAGGCCCCTGATTGATTGGCGCCAGCCCTTGAATCGTGCCGTACTGCCCCCCGAGAATATAGGGAAAGACAAAGCCCAGCAAATCCGACCAGCCCAACTGCCCGACCAGAAAATCGCTGTAATTGAAAAACGGGCGAGCACTGAACTTAGCCAGTTCATAAGAAGGCAAAATTTGCACGGAAGCGACAAGCACTCCCAGAGCTAAACATAGAAGTAAGGGCAGGTTCACGGAAAGGAACTTGACTCTGTTAATCAGCCCGTTATCTACAAATATGTATGCTAAAGAGAGTAAGAGACCATAGAAAGCCGTCTGCGGATGTCCGGCAAATATAACCAGCGATACAAGCAAGGCAAGCGCCAAAAGCTCTAGACCGAGGGCGGATGGTTTGTAAGGTTGCGCTACACCGCTGCAGAGCAAAAGAGGGCGGGTCGGTCTCAGGTGCTGCTTAAGTCTGTCAATCATCAAAAGTAAGTACGGCAACCAGGCGGCTGTATGCAAAATCTGCACATGATTCAGCTCTGAGAGGAAAAAGCCGCTACCACCATATACGACACCAGAGACAAGAGCACCGAACTTAGAACGACAGAGTCGGTAGGAGAGCAAGGCGGCACCAGTCATGGCCAGCAGATGGGCACCGAGGACATATATATTGAAACCACCAGGAAGCAGACGACTTATTTGCATTAGCGGATAAAACGTCGCGACCTGAGGATCGGCCAGCACAGGAAAACCACAAAACAAATATGGAGTCCAGAAGCGGCCCGCCGCAGCGAAGGCCGGATAGTTTTGCACCTTACCGTCTTCGAAGGCCAGTACCACCCCTTCCATTAGTTTGGGTGCAAATATCACAGCCAGGTAGAGCGCGTATATAAAAAACGCAGCAAGGATAAAGGAGCGCCCGGTGCGAGGCTTGCCGCTACGACATGGCTCATGAAGCGAGGAACTTTTCAAAACCCTATTCCTTTTCTGTCTCCGGCAGACTTGCCGTTTTCCACGTGCGGCTCACCTAAGTCTACTCCGGTCTTTTGAGGATGACAGCACCGTCCTTACAAAAAACTTCCTGCCATCCAAGTTCTCTAAGCAGCCTGACAATCCGGTACTGCTCAAAGAAGAAAACCCAGTCGATTTTGTATTTTTTCAGAAGTTCTTGCCAGTTATCCTGCCCATTGGCCATTTTGTCATAGTCAAGCACCAACTGGTCGCCATAAACATCAAATCTGGTATCAATAAAGACCTGCGCCCTGGGGCCGAGGCGCTCAATCATCACATCACCGTACTGAGCATCATTGAGCAAACGCCCGGCCGGTCTCTGAGCGGCAATAAAGTCAATTGCGGCAAAGGGTGGAAAGAAGCCAACTGTCTGTGCCGGCAGAGAAACTGCAAAGGTCCGAGCCGAAAGAGAAGCACCGCCCACCATGGCCAGCAAGGGCAGGGCAAAAAAGCAGATAGCCGCTTTGTGCCAGCGAAAGGGTAGTCGAGCCTCAGAACTCTCACTTCCCTTAAGAACAAGCAAAAGCAAATAATAAACAAGAATCAACCCGGCAAAGACCACCAGGCGCCGATGCCTGAGCCCGGCGCCCACAAGGGTGAGGCTGAAGACCGAAGCGGTATAGAAAGCAGGACAGCCGAGCAGTTGCCCTCTTATCCTGGCTCGAAGCAAGTACCAGATGGTAATGCTCAAAGAAATCAGGGAAAGTCCGGTAAAGGGCAAATAGTCGGAAGTAAACAATTCAGGCAGACTGAGCGGCGTCAACTCCACAACTCGGGCATTTACCTTCGAGAAAAACAAATGGGGCAAATATGCAAAGAGTTTGATGCCATAAGGGGTCAGACAGCAGCCTAATAGAGCACCCAAAAGCGACAGAAAGGGTAGAAGAGGTTGCCGCCCGCTGGTGCCGTCGGTTCGCCTGATCTTAACCAGACAGTGGGCAAAAAGATTAAGAAGGAGAAGGAACAGCCCAAGCACGAAACCAGTGTGCAGATTAGCCCAGAGCGAAAAGAAAAGCATAGTGCCGAGAAATATAAGCGTTCTCATCCGGCCGCTTGCCAGACCGTCGACTCCAGCCGGAAGTCTGGTTTGCGGCGCCACTGAGAGAGAAAATGCAGCAAGCAAAATCGACATAAGAAGAAAGGAAAAGAGTTCTGGGCGCAAATAGAGGTGAAACACCGCTGCATTGAAGGCCGCAACGGCAGCCAATGTAATGCCAAGGAAAGTGTAAGTCCGCCCGCTAACTAAAACGACCAACTGCGGAAGGAAGACGAAGGAAAAAAGGGCAAGACAACTACCAAAGACAATCAACCCGATTGATCCGGCAAGCGCCATAGTCTGCGCAAATATGACGGAAGCCAGCCATTGATACAAAACAAAGTCGCCGGGGGGATACTGAGCTAAGGTCCAGGAGAAGGAATCGCCACCAAGGGCGGTGAACCCCCGCTCCAGTATGAGACGACCGGAGCCAACCAGGAAGCAACTATCCGGGTCAGCCAAAAGCCAGAGTGCTAAGAGCCAACCCCAGTAGAGCACCTGCAGAAGATAAAGGGGCGAAAGCCAATAACAAGACAGGGGCAGGGTCGAAACGCCGGCTTTGGTAGTTCCGGTATCGATCATTTGGGGATTCAGGGAAACATCCGAAGATGCCGAAACTCCCGAGGAGACCGGCGCATCGGCTAAGCTTTTCGAGTCTGAAGCATGCGGAGCATCGGAAGTGTCCGAAGTATCCGAGGCGAACGGAGCATCGGAAGTGTCCGAAGAGTCCAACGAATCCGAAGAATCTAGAGGACCTGCCCCCGCCATAAATTCCGCCTGAACCTGAGGCTAGCGACTACTGATACTTGATCGAACAACCATAAGCATCGGTTGTAGCGACATCAGGCATTTTACCCTTGAGCAATTGATCGAGAGCAACTTTCACATAGTTCTTGGAAGTTTTCACGTCTTCCGAGTCGGTGCTGCGCTTATCATCGATAGCTCCGGCATAGACCAGTTTTCCGCTCTTATCGATTACATACATGTGCGGGGTGGTCTTGGCACCATAAAGATGACCGACCTTTCCGTCGGCATCAATAAGGATATGGGAAGGGTTGGCCTTTTTATCAGCCATGGTCTTCAAGTGCTCTTCACCGGTGGCAAAACCTTGCTTGCCGGCAGCGGAAGAACAAATGGATAGCCAGACCACACCCTTGCCGGTGTAAGTCTTCTGCAAGGCCTGCATGTTACCGCCGTCATAGTGCTTCTTAACGAAGGGGCAGCCATGATTGAACCATTCCAAAACTACGATCTTACCTTTCAGCTTGGCCAGTGAAACCGGCTTACCCAGCGCATCCACCAGACTGAAATCAGGCGCAGGCTGGCCCACCTGAGCCGACATCTTGACAGCATTATCGCCCTGGGACGCTTTCACGGCACTGGAACCGGACTGAGCGCGAACGAAGCCGCCATCAGCAAACTCGTTGGAAAGTGTGACCGCCATGGTCAAGATAAACAAGGCAGCTAGTTTCTGTGTAATCTTGGAAGACACGTTCATGAAAGACACCTGTCAATAATTAGAGGTTCTTATACTACTGCCAGCCCTCAGCCGGGTCAAATTTCCTTATCATTTGGCTCCCCTTTTAGCTTGACAAGCCTGTCGAAAGAAACGCCGACCGAATGAAACACCTCGCGGGAGGAACTAGAGAAATTCTCTGGTGCGCAGAGGTGCTAAGCCATGAATTATGAGAATTTGAGAATTTGTAGAGCGCGGTCTATCCTAAGAATGCGTAGTCTGGAATAAGATATACGAATCCTGAGGGGATATAGCTCAGTTGGTAGAGCGCACGGATCGCACCCGTGAGGCCAGGGGTTCGAATCCCCTTATCTCCATTTTTTTAATGAAGAGTCTCTCATCAGTGACGTATACAACCTAGGACCGGGCTAAACCGCTAGCTTTTCACCCTGCTCCTAGTTCAGGTAAGATGAGCTATCATTGCGCTCCTTCCAGGGGCGATAAACATAACCGCTGTTTATACTCTTGAGAGCGGCCTCGTCTGCTTTTGTCCAGCCGCCGACAATCAGTCTCAGGCTCTTCAGGTTGGTTCCCTGCAAAGCCTTCAAAGTCTGAGCGGCAGGCATTTTTCGCTGGTCAATATCAAGATACTTCAGACCTGGTAATTTCAAAATCTCTTTCAGATCGCTTTCAGAAAGTTGACAGCCGACAATATGCAGACGCTCGATGGTCCTGCTCTTACGCAGGGACGGCAGCAGAGGTTGCACCGATTGCAATTGTGACAACTCCAATACATTCAAACGACCAAGCAAGCTCGATTTAGCCAGAGCAGCTACATCCACATCGCCCTTCCGACGTTCAAGATTTTCCAGACTGAAGCCCTCTAAACGTGTCATAGTGGAGAGCGCATCGACATCCGCAGCGGTTAATCCGGCGGTGCGGATTCGCAAATAAGTAAGCTCCTTCCAGGGTCTGATGATCTCCACCAAACGCGCCACATCTACATCTGAAACCGTCAGCCCGTGAATGGGACTACCGGTATAGCAGCGGGCATCCTCCAGGCCATCTTCTCCACCATTACTCAGCCATACAAGCAGTGAGCCTTCAGCAGGCAGTTTCACCTCACCGATTGGAAATTTAGCAGCCCCGCCGCCAAATACGGCCAACTTGCCGACATAAGCGTCATTATCGGGAAAGAGAAAATGGTAATACTTTCGCCCGCCCTCGGAGACTATCCCCTTATAGTATCTCCCCTTTCTGGAGGGTATGGCAGGTTGGTGCGAGTTCTCCGACTGTTTCAAATTCTCCGATTGGTTCAAGTTCTCCGACTGTTTCAAGTTCTCCGATTGGTTCAAATTCTCCGATTGGTTCAAGTTCTCCGACTGTTTTAAATTCAATGGATTAGTCAAATTGGTTTCTGCTCTGATAGGCTCACCTGTTTTGGATGCTGAAGAAATCAAGTTTGCAATCAAACCCAGAGCCGTAACCAGAACAACAGCCAGCGTTATCAGTCTAACTCTCATTCCGTGCACATCACCACTGCCGGTGACCAAAAAAGACAAGGACTTGTCGAAAGAACCAAGAATAGAGGGCGAAACACTCTTGCCGTCCTTGATTCGCAACAAATCATGGGCAAACTGCTCGGCTGACTGATATCGCCGCTGCGGCTCCTTGGCCAATAGGCGCTGCATGCAAATATCCAGCTCATCGGTCAGATCACTGACAAGACCAGCACTGCCCAGGGAGGGAAGCTGACCTCTTTGATGAAGGTCAATGGTCTCCAGAATACTGCCGCCGTGAAATGGTGGACGGCCTGTGAGGGTTTCAAAAAAGGCGCAGCCCAAAGAATAAAGATCGCTGCGACTGTCTACAGACTCGCCGCGCCCCTGTTCCGGACTCATATAGAGCGGTGTGCCAAAGACTACGCCGGCAGCGGTTTGCTCCTGCGCTCTGCGATCATCTACCAACCTGGCAATACCAAAATCCAGAAGCTTCACCGCAAAACCAGCCTGCCGTGCTCCTTCACCCTTACCTTTCTCAAGCAGCATTATATTGCCAGGCTTAATATCTCGATGCACGATACCTAGCTTATGAGCTTGCCGGAGCGCGTCTGTCAGTTGCAAGAACACTTCGATAGCAGCCTCAGGAGCAAGCTTTCCGTGCTGCTGCAAATAATCACTGAGGCTGACACCATCCACCAGCTCCATGGAAAAGTACGGGTAGCGATTGCTATCGAAACCCATATTGAATACCTTGACGATGCTGGCATGATCCAGCTTGGCCAGAGCCCGCGCTTCCTGTTCGAAGCGCCTCCAGTTCTCGGCAGTATGCGCTGCCGGCAAGAGCACTTTGAGCGCGTGTTGCTGGTTGAGCATAATATGCTCGGCTCTATATACGATGCCGGCTCCACCACTGCCTATGACATCAATTATCTGATAGATACCGTCCACCACATACCCTGACTCAAAGTATCCGAGTCCGTCAAGTTCCCGCATGTGCAGCCCCGGCACCTGCTTTGTAGTCTCAGAATCGTTGCTGTTGTCCATTCTCTAAAGCACTCACAAATTCAGTCAAGAACAAATCACGAGTTCAGTTGGGTTCATCTAGCATGGCGTCATCCCGGCTACGGTCTATCAGTCAGATCAATCTTGTCGTAAGCTGTTTCGTTAAAGAAATTGAGCGGCTCGGACATCTCAAACTCAAGCTGTCTCTTGAATTGCCGCGAAGCACCAGGTAACCATTCTTTAGACTCGACAGATACATTCGGATGAAGGCGACGCAACCACTCAGCTTGAGCGGCAGAGAAGCTGGGGCGGGTAATGGTCAAACCCTTCAACTTCGAGCCGGCTAGAGCCTCAGCCACTTCCTGGGAAGAGTAAAAGTTATCGCGCAAATAAAGCCTCTTCAACCCTTCCATATGACAGAAGCGCTTGAAGTCCTTCGCTGAAACAAGAGTTCTCTCCAGATCCAGGGTCTCCAGTTGCTTGAGCGCACAAATGCTATCCGCATCCAGATACTCGGCTCGCAATTGTACTAGCGCCAAAGTCTTGAGACCCGGACAGGTCCGCAATGAGCGCAAGAGGGCCTTAACCGAACCGGCACCAGGTCCGGTCTTTGCAGCATCCTCCACCTTCTCAACCGAGAATGTCTCAACGGTCCTCAAATAATCAAGGTCGTCAAACCGGCTTCGCCTGAGCACACAACTGCAAAACCGCAAGTAATCGGCAGGGGGCAAACCGTCTATGGCCGACAATCCATCGGTCAATTCCAGGTTAGAAAGCTTGAGAGTACTCAACCGTTTCCATCCCTTGAGAGCAGCCGCGCATTCCTTGAGTTCTGACTCAATCTGAATGGTAAGTTCCAGATTCACGGAATCGGGGCGCAGTTTCTTAAGCAACCATGGCGACCGAAAACCATTGAAGTAAAGATACGGCTTGGAACCGCCCGGACCCTGCATGATTCCACGAGCTTTCTGCCTTGCACCATCGGCGAAACGAATATCTCCAATACTAATATCCGGGAAATGAAAACGCACCAGGCCGTCGCGGTAGGGCAGGTTAAAGGAAGAGAAGTGACTGAGAACCTTGCTGTCTTCTTCCTGCCTGAATCGCTTAAGCGCTCCGCTCACCCTATCGCCCGGCCAGGAACTGGAACTAATGTCCTCCAGAAGGTCCACCATTTGCTTCGGCGTCTCCGGGCTGATAACACTGTCAAGATCAAGATTGCCCAAAACTCTTTCTTCCGGCTTTACGGAACTAACAGTGCTTTTATCCGTGGGCTTCGACGTAGAAGTTGGGGCGGTCTTTAGCAGAGGTTCTTTGGAAACAGGAGTGGGGCCCAGTTTTGGTATCAAGATAAGGCTGCCGACAATTACCTGTATCAATATAGCCGCCAGCGCAGCCCCAAGAACCAGAACAAAGCGAGACGTTGCCTGCCGGCCGGTGTTGGCAGCGCCGACTGGGGAAGCACTATTGCCCACCGGCTCCGAACGGCTCACCCCCTCATTATCGAGAGCTTCCTCTGGCACGGTAGCTGCGGCTTGAGCACCAAAACCGCTAGACTTGATACCACCGGCGTACACAGGCAAGCCCTGCAAGCAACGCTCAAGATCTCGTGCTACCTGTGCCATAGAGCTGTAGCGATTGGCCGGTAACTTCTGCAAGAGCCTGACAAGAATCTGCTCCAGCGAAAGCGGAAAATCCAGACCGCCGGAGGCTTCCTTCAGACTGGGAGCATTTGCCCCCATATGCAAACCGATGGTCTCGAAAGCTGAATTGCCTTGAAACGGAGGACGCCCGGTCAACACAGCAAAGAGAGAGCAACCGAGGCTGTAGATATCACTGGCGGTTCCGGCCGGCTCGCCTCTGGCCTGCTCGGGGCTGAGAAAATACGGCGTACCAAAAACCTGACCGGCTGTCGTCAGTTCCTGCGCGTCCTTAGAAACAGTGGAAGTATCCAAAACACGAGCAATGCCAAAATCGAGAACCTTTACCAGCGGACTTTCAACAGACGAACCTTCCAGGAGCACGATATTGGAGGGCTTCAAATCACGGTGCACCACGCCGTTTTTGTGAGCAAACTCTAGAGCCTCAGCCACCTTAATAAAGACCGGCAGGGCCTCTTTCATTGAAAGTCGCCGCCCTCCTTCGGTCAATTCGGATAGTGTCTTCCCCCGCAATAACTCCATTACATAGAAGGGACAACCACGGCTATCGACGGCCATGTTGTACACCTTGACTATATTGGCGTGCTCCAGGCGGCTCAAGACGCGCACCTCCCTCCCGAAACGCTGCCAGTTCTCTTCTGTCAAAAGGTGCGGGTAGAGAATCTTGAGAGCGTACTTGGGACCGCCCATGAGCCGATGCTCCGCCTCATACACAGCGCCCATGCCGCCCTTGCCGATCAAAACTCCAAGCAGGTAGTCTCCACCGACCAGGTCGCCGGGCTCATACCAATTTGCATATGCGCCCTCTGAGGACTCATTCACTTCGGCGGCAACCTCATCATGCTTCCAGAATTCACCATCTGCCTGCTCTATCTGCAATATTCCCGCCCTTAGCGCGCTCTTGAATAATTCTTCTATGGACGCTCCCTTCAAAAGCTCTAAACCCCACTACTGACCGACATAGACAGAACATTGAGAAAATCGAGGAAGCTCAACTGGGCAATACATATATGTAGAGTCAGAAGCACCAGGCAAATTACCTCCTCCTCATAAAAGAGCCTGCAGTGCCTGATAATTGCCCCCTGCAACGATTTGGTAAAGAGCAACTGTCACGGTAGAACGGGCATTCTAGCCATTTTTGTGAAGAAGCTTAAAACAAGTAGGCGAGCACGGATACATCGGAAGCCCGCGGTGGTAAATTAAATCAGCTGCGGGCTATTAGCTCAGGTGGCTAGAGCGCACCCCTGATAAGGGTGAGGTCCCTGGTTCGAGTCCAGGATGGCCCAGTAAGTAAAGCTTTCTGCAACAAAGCAAACACTTCAAATCAAAACTTGATAGTATGATTGAAGTGAGCGCGGCAGAGAGATGCCCGCGAAGTTCAGCCGAACTTCTGAGTTCCTCAACTAACCTTGAGTGACTCGACGAAGTAACGCCGAACGGAAAGCCCGGGGGCTTGGCTCAGTTGGTAGAGCGTCTCGTTTGCACCGAGAAGGTCAGCGGTTCGAATCCGCTAGCCTCCAAAATCTAAACGAGGGTCTGCTAAACCTTCTTCTCAATAGAGATATTGAGCCGAAAGCAACCCGAGCAGATATAAAAGAAGAGTGAATTACAAATAAGAAATTCCCCCTTCAAATATCGGAGACATGTGATACATTAGATGACTCCGAAAGCAAGACAAACGAAAGTGAGTGCTTGCCAAAAGACTTGGGCTTACGCCCACGAGCCAGCCGAGAGGCTCTAAAAACCGGTTCAGTACCCTGAAATCTGCATATTGAGGTCCGTATTCCACCAAGTAGTTGTGGATGTCGAAAGACATTTGCAGCACAGTTTAGAAGACGCACGCCAAAAACAATGAGATATCAGCCGATATCAAAAGATCTTCTAAACGTTGGTTAAGCTACTAAGAGCGCACGGTGGATACCTTGGCGTCAGCAGCCGAAGAAGGACGCAATAAACTGCGAAATGCTACGGGGAGCCGTTATGGGCTACGATCCGTAGGTCTCCGAATGGGGCAACCCCGCTGAGTGAAGCTCAGCGACGCATATCTGAATACATAGGGTATAGCGAGGTAAGTCCGGGAACTGAAACATCTTAGTACCGGGAAGAAAATAAAACAAAACAGTGATTCCCTCAGTAGCGGCGAGTGAACGGGGAGGAGCCTAAACCGTTACGACGCAAGTCGTAGCGGGGTCGCGGGACTCCATAAGGGATGGGATGAGATTAGCCGAAGAGCTCTGGAAAGAGCCACCATAGACGGTGACAGTCCGGTAAGCGAAAGTCTCTGAACCCCGGGAGTATCCCAAGTAGTACGGGGCACGAGAAACCTTGTACGAATCTGCCAGGACCATCTGGTAAGGCTAAATACTGACTGACGACCGATAGTGAACAAGTACCGCGAGGGAAAGGTGAAAAGAACCCGAGAGAGGGAGTGAAATAGAACATGAAACCGTGTGCTTACAAGCAATTGGAGCACTATTTATAGTGTGACAGTGTGCCTGTTGAAGAATGAGCCGGCGAGTTACCGTACGTAGTTGGTTAAGCAGTTAATATGCGAAGCCATAGGGAAACCGAGTCTGATAAGGGCGTTGATAATTACGTGTGGTAGACCCGAACCCTGATGATCTAGGCATGGCCAGGATGAAGCGCGTGTAACAATGCGTAGAGGTCCGAACCAACCGATGTTGAAAAATCGGTGGATGAGCTGTGTTTAGGGGTGAAATGCCAATCGAATCAGGAGCTAGCTGGTTCTCCCCGAAAGGCGTTGAGGCACCGCGTCAGATTTATCCTACAGGGGGTAGAGCACTAGTTCGGTGCGGGCGGAGAAAATCCGTACCAAATCGAGTTAAACTCCGAATACCTGTAGCGTCATTATCTGGCAGTGAGAGTGCGAGAGATAAGTTCCGTACTCAAGAGGGAAACAGCCCAGACTACCGACTAAGGTCCCAAAATTCATGCTAAGTGATTAAGGAGGTGGAGTTGCATAGACAACTAGGATGTTGGCTTAGAAGCAGCCACCATTCAAAGAAAGCGTAATAGCTCACTAGTCAAGCGACTCTGCGCCGAAAACGTATGGGGCTAAGCATGATACCGAAATCGTAGGATCGGAGTAATCCGATCGGTAGGGGAGCGTTCTGTTGTAGGACGAAGTGCGACCGGAAGGACGCATGGACGAAGCAGAAGTGAGACTGTCGGCTTAAGTAGCGAAAACATTGGTGAGAATCCAATGCACCGAAAGACTAAGGGTTCCCACGCAAGGTTCGTCCACGTGGGGTTAGCCGGGAGCTAAGATGAGGCCGAGAGGCGTAATCGATGCACAACGGGTTAATATTCCCGTGCTACCTTGTAACCGCTAGGAGCTAAGTCGGGACGCAGGAGGCTATACACAGGGGACTGATTGGTTGTCCCTCCAAAGGCGTAGCTAGTCTGGGTAGGCAAATCCGCCCGGGCGTTTTAACGTAAGGCCGAGTAGGGAATGCTCTACGGAGCAAATTGTGTAGATGCCACGCTGCCGAGAAAAGCGGCGAAAGCCAGGTTACATGGTACTCGTACCCGAAACCGACACAGGTAGTCAGGTAGAGAATACTAAGGTGCGCGAGATAACTCTCTCTAAGGAACTCGGCAAAATAACCTCGTAACTTCGGAAGAAGAGGTGCCATATTAGGGTGTAAGACTTCGCGTCTGAAGCCTGAGATGGTCGCAGCGACGAGGCTCAAGCGACTGTTTATCAAAAACACAGGTCTCTGCTAAACCGTAAGGTGATGTATAGGGGCTGACTCCTGCCCAGTGCCGGAAGGTTAAGTGGATCGGTTAGCGCAAGCGAAGCTGAGAAACAAAGCCCCGGTGAACGGCGGCCGTAACTATAACGGTCCTAAGGTAGCGAAATTCCTTGTCGGGTAAGTTCCGACCCGCACGAATGGAGTAACGATTTGAGCGCTGTCTCGGAGAGAGACTCGGCGAAATAGGATTGTCTGTGAAGATACGGACTAGGCGTGCCAGGACAGAAAGACCCTATTGAGCTTTACTGTAGGCTGAAATTGTCTGCGGGCTATATCTGCGCAGGATAGGTGGGAGACTTTGAAGTCAGGATTTTGGTTCTGATGGAGTCAACGTTGAGATACCACTCTGATGTAGCTAGCATACTAACCTGATTCCGTTATCCGGGTCGGGGACAGTTTCAGTTGGGCAGTTTGACTGGGGCGGTCGCCTCCTAAACAGTAACGGAGGCGCCCAATGGTTCCCTCAGGCTGGTCGGAAATCAGCCATCGAGCGTAAAGGTAGAAGGGAGCTTGACTGAGAGAGAGACATCTCGATCAGGGACGAAAGTCGGGCTTAGTGATCCCACGACTCCGCATGGAAGGGTCGTTGCTCATCGGACAAAAGTTACCATAGGGATAACAGGCTGATCTCGCCCAAGAGTCCACATCGACGGCGAGGTTTGGCACCTCGATGTCGGCTCATCGCATCCTGGAGCGGTAGTACGTTCCAAGGGTTGGGCTGTTCGCCCATTAAAGCGGTACGTGAGCTGGGTTCAGAACGTCGTGAGACAGTTCGGTCCATATCCGGCATGCCCGTAGGATTTTTGAGAGGAGTCGTCCCTAGTACGAGAGGACCAGGACGAACGAGCCGCCAGTATGGCTGTTATCGCGCCAGCGGTAAACGCAGCGTAGCTGTGCTCGGAGCGGATAAGTGCTGAAAGCATATAAGTACGAAGCCCACCTCAAGATGAGAAATCCCATGGAGTTAATCCAGTAAGACCCCCGGAAGACCACCGGGTTGATAGGACGCAGGTAGAAGTGCCCCGCAAGGCAAGCACGTAGCTGAGCGTTACTAATCGGTCGAGGGCTTAACCAACTAATAAAGTGAAATACAAAACCTCAATATGCAGACTTCAGGGTATTGGTGATACATCACCAATATGCCCTAAAAGCTTCTTGGTGCCCGTGCGACCGGAACACACCCGTTCCCATCCCGAACACGAAGGTAAAGACGGTCAGCAGCGACAATACTTGGCGGGAGACTGCCTGGGAAGATAGCCCGGTGCCAGGAGTTATAAAAAGCCCATGCGAATAGCGTGGGCTTTTTATCATAGCTTTACCGGTTGCACCGCCAGCAATACCTTAATTACAATATGCAGAAATACTATGAGATAAACAAGAACTTGAAAATATCCAAACTCACAGGTCTTTGTCTTCTTGCACTTATGAGCCTGCAACCATCCATGGTGCGGGCCCAGGAGCAAGGGCAGACAAGCAGTGAGTGTGCCGGCCAGGCGCAAGCAGACTCAAGTATTGAAAAAGAATTGAAAGATGCCGGGGCCTTTCTCTGTGAAAAGAAATATGCAGAAGCCGCCAAGCTCTTAAAAGATTGCCTCGAGCGCGACAAGAAGCAAAGCGGAGAAAGTCGCTCGGACTTGCTTCATTACTGGCTGGCTGACAGTCTGTATTTACTCAGCCGCTATGATGAAGCCGGACTGGAATACGAAAAAGCTCTTGCTCTTTTAAACGCCAAGAAAGCAAAGGACGGACAACTTACAGACAAAGAGCGCGCCCTCAACCTGGCCTGCCTGCGCGGTAAAGCCGCCTGCCTCAGTAGTGTTAAGAACTATGCAGCAGCCGAGCCATATTTGCACGAGCAGTCCGCACTTACCAGAGAAATTTTCGGCGGCGGCAATATCAATTACGGCTGGAGTCTTCTAAACGAATCGGAAAATCTGGCTAAGTTAGGCAAGACAAAAGATAGTCAGGAGCATTTCCGCCACGCCATCTACCTTTTCAGAAAGTGCAATATGGACCGCATTATGTCTGAATACGGCATAAAGAGCGCCATCGCCAAAGAAACTGAAACAGGCAAAGAAGTCATACGCAAGCGAATCTGGCGCCTGGTCTTCGGCACCACCAACAAAAAAGAAATGCCGACGGACCTGATGGAAGACAAGAAAAACGCCCAAGTGAACTTTTGCGACGGCGATCTGGGTTTACCAAACAGTCTCACGGTGCAAACAGAAGCACCGGGCTGGGTCTGGATCAACCCCCATCGGGAGCCGGCCGGCATCATAATCTGCGTACACGGTCTTGGCTTACACCACAGATCTTTTGATTCCTTTGCCAAACAAATGATTAAAGAAGGCTTCATCGTCATCGCCTTCGACGTGAGAGGATTCGGCAGTTACCTCAGTAGTCAGGGGCAGGAGAAACTAGATCTCGATGCCTGCGTAAATGACTTGAAAGATGTGGTGAGTGAAATTAAAGGCGACTTCCAGGACCAACCTCTTTTTATGCTGGGAGAGTCCATGGGCGGCGCCATCGCCCTGCGTTTTGCGGCAAAATTTCCAGAGTTGACCGACGGAGTGGTCTGCGCCGTGCCAGCTTCCAAGCGCTACAAAGCCGGCACCACGGCACTTACCGTCGCCCTGCACTATGTCAGCGACCCCAACCGCCCCTTTGCCATCGGCAAAAAAGTTGTAGAACAATCTACCAGCAGATCGAGCGAACGCCAAAAATGGAAACAAGACCCTTCTTCAAGACTGGAGCTGACTCCCAAAGAATTGCTCGCCTTCCAGAAATTCATGAATGAAAATACATTCTACGCAAAGAAAATAACCCACACCCCGGTCATTGTGTTTCAGGGCGATGAAGACAGATTGGTGAAGAAGAGCAGCACCTATGCATTATTTGACGCCCTGGCCACCAAGCAAAAAACGCTGGTTGTAATCGGCGGTGCCGAGCATCTTATCTTCGAAGCACCCAGGTTCAAGGAAGACATCACCTCCGGTATAGTCGGATGGCTGCAAGCCCACGGAGCAAGGTGCGAATATCTACCGCCGGAATTTTCGCCCAAACGAAAAACCAACAAACATCAATAAGGGCGGCTGTTTACCAGATCAGACATCTGCATGAGGCTATTGAGACGACGCCTGCCCCTCGGGCCAAGGGCGGCATTATCTTTTTGCAGGCGCGGCTTGCCGGGCATAAGATCGGCCCTCACTTCGTCCATGAAGGCCAGATCATCAGCAGCCGAGTCAGTGGCATGCAACCAGCCAATGGCGCGGGGGAAGGAGGTCGGCTTGAAGAATGACAAACCGCCTTCCTTCAAAGTGTAGATAGGCGCCGGCCTGCCGTGAGCCACATGAGCCGGACCAAATTGCCCGGCATTAGCAGTCTCGAAGTTAGCGACATTGATACCGCCGGCAGTGACGAAAGACGGCGAAGTGAAGAGTATATCAGTGAGCGAATTTCCCTGCGGTCCGCCGAAGTGAAAGGCAATAAAATGCAAGCGGTCGCCGGTCCAATAGGACATGACAGAGCCTTTAGCATCACTAGGACGACCAAGTAGCAGCAATACTTGCTCTCGACTCATACCCAGGTTAACCTTGGCCAGTGAATGTCCTGGTCGAAGCAGATTGGGATTATCGGTACTGGCAGAACCAGGGCTCGTCTTTCTCACCGTATCCGATACCGCAGTCGCCGTAGCTGAACCGCTGTGAGTATTCAAATCAGCCAACCACCGTTGCGGATCGGTGGGCGGTCCCTGGTGCACTATGGCAAACTGAGCGGGACCTCCTTCCTTACAGATAAAGGAAAGACCGCCACCTTTACCGACCTTGATTTGATAGGATCCGGAACGCCCGGACTCAGCAAGTTCATCCGGACGATGCTTTATGCTTTCCAGACTGAGCCCGGAAGCAGTAGAAAAAGCTGGTGAAGAAAAGGCAATCTCGGATACCTTATCACCACTGAAACGCAGGGAAAGGAAGTAACGCCGGTCCGAAGTCCGGTAGGTAAACATATCCACGTTTTCCTGTCCGGGTCTGCCAAGCAGGGCTTCCACTTCCTGTTTACTCATGCCGATTTTGGTACGCCCGACTGAAACCCCGGGCACAATCAAAATGCCTGGCTTAATCACGGCGGTTGGCGGAACTGCTGTCACCGCCACAGGAGCGACAGGTGGTG
Organism: Candidatus Melainabacteria bacterium; assembly: GCA_016212515.1. Taxonomy (GTDB): domain Bacteria; phylum Cyanobacteriota; class Vampirovibrionia; order Obscuribacterales; family Obscuribacteraceae; genus Obscuribacter. The sequence continues at coordinate 18,999 of JACRFZ010000010.1, read as the reverse complement.
CCACCGGTGCCGGTGCAGATACCGGTGCCGGGGACGACTGCGTACTTGTCTTGAGGACGGGCGGCTCAAGGGTAAGACCGGGTCGGCGTGAAACCGGAGTGGCGGCAATACACAGATCATTTCCCTGCCACTTACTTTCCATCACAGGCGTCTGCAGACGACCCCTCTCCCGCAAGACCTGATCCTGCACCTTGTCTTTCAAATCTTTGAACATCTCGCCGATTGTCGTCGACTGCCCTTTCTTCCGCAACGACTCTAAGAGAGCGGAAGTAAAAACGCCGTTGGCGCCATTTTTGCTCTCCCAGGAAACCTGATCTTCAGCGCTGGATGCAATCACAAGCTGTCCCGAACCCACCGCCAGTTCAGAGGCATCCACACCGGTGCGAACCAGCCCCTTCGCCTCCGACTTGGCACCGCCGCTATGGCAGGCATCCAGAAAGATAACTACCCGCTCGCAGTGCACCCGATTTTTGATGTCCTCGGCCAGGCGGCGCATAGGCACGCCGGTTGTATACAGGTCTTGCACATCGGTATCGTAGGCTACCAGATAATTCTGTCCGCCCACATCCAGTTCGGCGCCACTGCCATGGGTGGAAACAAACAGCACCACCAGGTCATCCGGGTTAGCAACCCGGGGCAACCAGCGATCGCCCAATTCAGAAAGGATACGCCTTTCAGTGGCATCCTTGTTGAGCAATACTTTCACGTGGTCGGGAGCAAAGCCGGCTTCCTTCACAAGATAATCGGCGAAGTCGCGGGCGTCCTTGGCCGAATACTTGAGATTAAGCTGCGGATTGGCAAACTCGCTGATACCTACCACCAGCGCCCACTTATCACGAATGGGGCGATTGACATCAGCTCCGCCCGCGGCCATAGACTGGGCCGACACCGGCAGGCAGCCGGGACCAAAGCAAAAGGAGGTGACCGCCGCACTTACAAAAGAAAGCGCCAAACCGGAAATTAAAAACCCTTTGTGCCGATTACTCATTATTTATTCGCCCAAGCTTGCCAGGTCATGCCCATGAAAACCACCCCTATATTTTCGCACTGCCGACAGCCATAAGTGGCGAAGCCCTGATAAAGCTTGTCAAATGCAAGGAAATTCCACCGGCTGCGCCCAATTCAAGGCTTTTTAGGGCTCCACTTCCACTTCATAGACCGCATCCCTTACCTGCCTGGGAAAGGCGCCCAGGGTTCCTTCTACGGCGGTATTGGTCATAATTAGGATTATTAGTTTCTGTTTTCGGTCGACAAAATAGGCATGCCCATAGGCCCCGCCCCACTTGAAGGTGCCATTCTCATGAGCAGTATGAGCCGCATCTTTGTCGACCAGTACCGCATAGCCGTAGCCGAAGCCCCAACCGGGCGGCTGCCCCTTCAATTTTAAAGAGCCTGTCTGGCTGCTCAGCATGGCTGCTCCACTCTCTTTTCCCAAAACGGGTGCGCCACCATTAGCGATACTATTCAAAAAGCGCAGATAATCGGCAGCCGTGCCGATCATACCGCCTCCGCCGGAGGCAAAACCGGCTCTGTCAAAAAGTCTGGCGGGCAGGAAATGCAAATAGCCCTTGCCGGGGAAACGCACCAATGTCGGCTCATCATCAGGCATACGCACAGGAGGCTTGCCGTCGGCGTATGGCACAGCCAGACGAAGACGCTTGCCGGCAGGCAAAAAGAAGGAACTGTCCTTCATGGCTAAAGGCCGGGTCACCAGGCTCTCAACCAGTTCAGGCAACGGTTTAGCGGCACATTTTTCCAGAACTGCTCCCAGCACATCGGTAGCGACACTGTATTGCCAGTCACTACCGGGCTCATACAAAAGCGGCACGGAAGCAATTCGGGAAAGATTCTCCTCAAGACTCAAACCAGGCATGTCCAGCCCATCACTGACCCGGGCCCGGTGATACGGTCCGTCCTCATCCTGCATGAAACCGTAATCCAGTCCGGCAGTATGGGTCATCAGATGCCTAATGGTAATAACCGGCTCTCTACTGTCTGCCAGGCGCGGGCGAAAATTGAGATACTTAGTGACGGCATCGTCAAGCTTCAGTTTGCCCTGATCTACAAGAGCCAGGGCCGCGGCTGAAACTACCGGCTTGGTCATGGAAGCCAGGCGAAAGATGGCGTCCTTGCGCATGGGAATGTGGTTTTCCCTATCCAAGAAACCGGCGGCGCGGCTGTAGACCAACCGGCCGTCTTTCTGCACCAGCACAACCGTGCCCACTATTCGCTCTTCCTTCAGCGCTAGTTCGACAGCCGCATCTACCCGTCTTCGCAAAGAAAGCTGAGTACCGGAACCTTCGGTTAATCCATGGGCAGCAGCCGGAAAGGGAGGTCCGTACAGGAAGGCAAACAATATAAAGACGGAGAATAATCTGAGCAGCACGTCTTAGCTCCAGGGACAACCCATCCAGTATACTGTCCAACGTGCTGATTGAAATTCAAAACACTCCCATAGAAACCCGCTACCGCCTGCTGACATCAAGCGTCATGCCGCGCCCAATTGCCTGGGTATCAACCATCAGTAAAGATGGTGTGCTGAACCTGGCGCCATTTTCGTTTTTCAACGTGGTCTCAAGCGATCCGGCCATTCTCGTCTTCTCACCCGGGTTCAAACTGGTTGTGCAAGACGGTAAAAAGGTCACAGTCAAGAAGGATACACTCAAGAACATTCAAGAGACCGGCCAGTTTGTAGTCAATGTAGTCACCTACGCCCTGGCGGAAAAGATGAATCTGACCAGCGGCGAGTTTGAAAGTCATATAAACGAATTCGAGAAAGCCGGGGTGACGGCCGCGCCATCGCATATGGTGCAACCGCCGCGCGTGGCGGAAAGCCCTATCAGCATGGAATGTAGTCTTTACCAGCTCATAGAATTCGGACAATCTCCGGGAGCGGGCAATCTGGTCATGGGCGAGATTAAGTGCATGCATATAGATGACGCCGTATTCAAAGACGGGCGCCTGGAAAGCGAGGCCCTCGACCTGGTGGGAAGACTGGGCGGCAACCTCTATACAACCACTCGTGACAGCTTTTCTCTCAAGCGGCCTAAGGTTGACTGAGGCTACGCTTTGTCGTATCGCCACAGACCCAGTTACTGCTGCGTATTAGAGAAGTTGCAGAGAAGCCAGAAAATACCTTCAAGGAATCGGCTCAACCGCGCTCAGCTAAAAGCTCCATAACCGCATCATAAACCATATTTGCAGTAATCTCGCTCATCCGCGCACAAGGCTGACTGCCGTCATCAAGAGCGCAGGTCAGGGAATCCCAGAGCGCCCACTCCGTGTAGCGCAGCTTCTCATTCGGAGCCCCCTTGAGTTCGCGTTCTATACAAGCGGAATCGCAAAGGGGTGCGACCAGCGAACGTTTGTGTTTGTAGGACCTCATGAACATGGTGTTATAGCGGAACAGAGCTACTGTTGGAGTGTTCTGATGGACAGCGATGTGCATCAATCCCGTATCGACCGACACTACACAAGAAGCGCTGCTCACGGCGTCAACCGCATCACCTATCTGCTTTGTTTCTACATGTGGCACTCCGTGAGCAATCACATCTCGAACTTGTGAAGATCGTTCCGGTTGTCCAACCACTATCACCTGACGTCCGGCTGCTTTCAGAAGCTCATAAAGGCTTATCCAATTGGTTGCCGACCAGCACTTGAAAATCCCGGATGACCCGGGAACGAAAACAATTCGGTCGGCAAAGTCCTCCCTAAACTTGAACGGCATCTGAATCAATCGCTCGAAATCAGCCTCAATGCCCCAATCTCGGCAGATGCCAGCCAGTATGTCGTTGATTCGGAACCCTGGATACTTTGCTTCAAACTCCGCTGAACCCCAGATATAGTCTGACTGCAGCGGATGAGCTCTGAAGTTGTAGAAGCGATCATCTTGACTCAAAGCGTCAGGATTGAACTCGCTTTCCTTGATGCTGCCAGCCAGGCCGGGAATCCTGTCGGACAGTCCGTATTGCGCCGGCGAACGCATTACAAGGTAGGTAGGTTCGCCAGTCTTTATAAGCGATTGCAAAATCGGGATGGAGACAATTAAATCTCCCAGGCCGTTTGAAATTGGTGCAAGGTATATTGCCAAAACTCTGTTCTCCTGCCGGGGAAAATGATACACGAGGATCTGACAAACAAACAGGTCTTCCCAATTGCCGGCAAATGGCAGTCAGTGTATCCGAGCACTTATGTTTCGTACAGGAACCCTCACACTGTCCGATTGATACAAGTCTTCAAAGTTGTGTAGACAGGCGTGTACCTACACAGGAATCAACACTGGTCAAGTCTCGAAAGTCGCCGTCACCAACACACTTCAGGCAAGTGACGTTCGTACTTTTGCAGATGCCGTGTAGGCACCGAGCAACAAATGACTTTCAATCTCCATGAACTTTTTACACCTCCGCAGCGTCTTATTAATTACTGGGGGCTGACGTCTCAGTAGTTCACCTCTGGCATCCAATCATCCCTGAAACCTTCAATCGCGGAGCGCCTACCGGCGGTGGAGCGACAGTTTCGGAATTGTGCCACAGCTGTGGCACAAACTTCTCGGCCACATAACAGCATAATCCTAGTGTAAGGCAAGAGACCCTCCGGAGGGAATCTGGTATGTCGCAAAGACAGCAGAGCAGATGGTCTCTCGATTCTGGAACCTCAAAACCAGAACGAGCAAGGATCTGGACTAGAGACCTCGGAATCAGAATATTGGCGCAAGACTATTCCACCTTGAATCCAATTACACAACAAACTATGATTTATCGTCATTCAATCGAATAGACAAGTGATGGAGTACGTTTAATGGGACTTGATTGGATTCCAGGGGCACGGGCATTACCGGGTGAAGAAAGTAAATTCGATGAGCTCCTATCACAAATCAAAGTAAGTTCTGGCGCAGAGTTAGATAGACTCAATGATCAACTTGACCTCATTTCGAGCTATAAGTTCGACGTTTTAAGTATTCCAGTAGTCGGCAAAGATATTGCTGCAGATGAGTACATGAAACAGATTTACCAGGAAGGAAGTTTCGACGAGCCCTTTGAAGCGTGGCTTCTTGACAAGCGGGGAGCATTCGTCTTAGATCTCGCAGAGCCTTGTGACGGGCTTCCGAAATTTTCAAATGCTGGTTTGTATGAAGATGTTGACATAACGAGTTTCAGAGCCAATCTACTCAAGGACTGTGTTGCGATTATTGGAAGAGAATTGTTGGATAAAGCCTTTGAAATGATGACAGCAGCGGAACTTTGTCTTTATGGCGAAGCTCTTGAGAAAAAGGCGCTAGCTTTTGCCAATGCGGAAGGTATTGATGTAGCTAAAATTGATTGGGCCGCGGAAAATAAGCAAAAACCATTGGAGCAATTAGATATTGTACTTTGTGCGTCTCGCTATTGCCGCTTCTGGGGCACTCACGGATACTATATGCACGCTTGGTTTTAGGCAGTTTGCAAATGCAGTCCCTGGAAAGAACTCGGGAAGGAGTCATCTTGCCCAAGCGCGAAGGCTCAACCACCCGCCTGAAAATAGACCGAGAAATTGATATCGGCATACCTTCGCAGCCACTCGATGTGCTAACCTTTTTCGATGTCTAGAGCATATCCAGCGGGAGAGTAATCATGAGCGTTCCTTCTACACTTAGCAACCCGACAACGATACTTACCGAGGCAGAAGCATATGCCATAGCGCTGGAGTCATATTTTTACTTCTATCCGATGATGTCCATGGAAGCCACCCGCAAGCAATGCACCAACCTGCCTGTGGGAGCTAGACCAGGCTTTGGGCCGGCCAATCTGTTCTCTCATATGAGAGCCTACCCGGAGGCAGACTTCCGGGCCGTAGTCAGACCGAATTTCGACACTCTTTATTCCGTGGTCTGGCTCGATCTGAGCCAAGAGCCTCAAATTATTTCAGCGCCAGACACAAAGGGACGCTACTATCTGCTGCCCATGCTGGACATGTGGAGCGATGTCTTCGCCGCTCCAGGCTGGCGCACCAGCGGCACCGAGGCGCAGTCCTATTTGATCACCACCAAGGGCTTCCAGGGCGATGTACCCAAAGGCCTTACAGTCATCGAGGCACCTACCCCCTTTGTCTGGGTAATCGGCCGCATTAAGACCGACGGTCCCGCCGATTACAGCGCCGTTCATGCTATTCAAGACGGGCTCAATGTGACGCCCCTATCTGCCTGGGGCAAAAAGGCGCCGGAGATAGTAGCCAAAATCGACGACAGTATCGACATGAAAAAACCGCCCCTGGAAACAGTAAACGAGATGCCCGCCTCCGTTTACTTCAGCCAGGCCGCCGAACTACTCAAGTTACATGCGCCGCACCCTTCCGACTGGTCAATCCTGGCCAGAATGGCTCGCCTCGGACTTGTACCAGGTAAGAGCTTCAGCCTGGAGTCTCTGCCGGAGCCGATTCAAAAGGCCGTGGCCAAAGCGACAACCGACGCTCTCAAAACCATGGTAGAAAAAACCACCCGCATGGGCGTCCCCGCCAACGGCTGGCTGATGAACACCGAAAGCATGGGTGTGTACGGCAACAACTATATGAAACGAGCCATAGTCGCCATGGTTGGACTCGGCGCCAACCAACCGGAAGACGCCATTTATCCTCTTAACTATGCCGACAGCCAGGGCCAGCCCATTGAGGCACAGAACAACTACGTGCTGCACTTCAAGAAAGAAGAGCTGCCGCCGGTAAACGCCTTCTGGTCCCTCACCCTCTACGATAAAGACGGCTTCCAGTGCGCCAACAGCCTCAATCGCTTTGCCATCAGTTCCTGGATGCCCCTGGTTAAGAACAGCGACGGCTCCCTGGATATTTATGTGCAGAATGCAAACCCGGGCAAGGATAAAGAAGCAAACTGGCTACCGGCACCGGCCGCCGGCGTGCTCGGTCTGACCATGAGACTTTATGCGCCCAAACCGGAAGCACTGAACGGCGACTGGCTGCCACCGGCCATCAAAAAAGTCTAGGTATATAGTATCTAGGTCCCCGACTGGCTTCGCCGACGCTCTAAATCAAGGAAGATATCATCCGGATTATCAACGATTCGGTACAGATGTCTGTCATTAGGGGAGATGGTGCCGTTGCGTTCCATCTGGGCTAACCATGAGTCCATTTTCTTGTAGTTATCCTTGCCGACAAAGTAAATGGGTACCTCCTTCAACTTGCCGGTCTGAATGTGAGTGAGGGTATCAAGGGCCTCGGCCGCCGTGCCGATGCCGCCGTCTTCCACTATAAAAACATCGCCCTGCTTCAACATTTCCATGCGGGTGAAGAAATTGCGATGCTTCAAGGTCATGGTTTGATAGCCGTTACCTCGCTTCTCATGGGGTAATTTGAGCACCACACCGATGGAGTTCCCACCGGCTTCATAGGCGCCGCGATTAGCGCCTTCCATTGTGCCGGGTCCGCCGCCTGTCATTACATCAAAACCTTCCTCCACGGCCCTTCCACCTATGTAGCGGGCTCGCTGATAGCGGAAGTCGTTCTCCTTGAAGCGCGCCGAGCCGTACACAACCATTATTGGTTTTTGCTGCGGCCGTGAATGTAAGGCTTCCAGTCCATAAGACATTTCTTGAAAGCCCGAAACCACAAGCTTCTTAGCATCCACAGGCATGTTGCTGCTGTCTATTTCCTGGCGCACCGCTACGCTGGCCCGGTTGTGCCACTCGGAATGAACCTTCGACTCGGCCATGAGAGCATCGGCCTTAGCCGGAATTTTCTGCTCCGGTTCAAAGGCATATCGCTCCGGGTGCCCGGGTCTGATGGTTCGGTCGGCCAGAGCGCGCATATCCTCAGGGGTTCGCACACCGGCAATACCGCTGGCGGGGCGGAAGTTCTGGTAGGCAGTGGTGGCACCGCCCAGCATCAAGCCACCCAGGGCAAATGTGCTCATGGAATGGAGTCTCTCAGTGCCGGAAGCTAGCTGTCCTGTCGACAAAAGGGACCTGGAATCGGCGGCCACAAAGCCGCCCACCGCACCGCTGGCGGTGCCGGCTACCATGTCATTGCGCAAAAATGTGGAACCGGACCGCTTCAGGGCCACGGTACCGGCGGTCAGGGTGGCGAAGGCCGCTGCGTTGGAAAGAGAATTATTCAACCTGGTTGGCCAGAAATTCTCACCTTCCTGTACGGGCGTCAAAACACCGCCCCAACCGGCACCTACCAGGGCCGATTTTCCTATCACAGGCAGGGTTTTGGCAGCCGAATAATTACCCATTACCTCAACTTTGGCCACGGCTCCCGGACCAATGGCCTTGTGCAAGAGCAAAAAGGGAACCGCACCGGCTGCTACTCCTCCGGCAACTTCTGCCACCCAGGCAGCGCTTCCATAAGCAGCCGGGGTAGGAGCCTGATAAAACCGCGTTTGCGACTCCCACCTGGTGCCCAGGGTATTGTCGGCAAGTTGAGTCAAGCCTGTCAGGGGCGCTTGAATCAGGTTATAGCGAAAGACCTCGGCTCCATGAGCGAGAGCCGACTGAGGCGGCGCTCCTTGCTCGGATGCAGGGGCCTCCGCGTTGACGGTCTGCGCTTTCAGCATGGGCTGGGGCGCCGGTTCCTCCGCCTTACTGTGGGTCCGCTTGCCCAACACCTGAAAGAGGGCTTCATCGCTGAGGGCGGCATTGGTTGCCCCGCTCTCCGTGGTCGCACCACTATCCCCGCTGCCGGCTCCAAACAGCCTCGAATAAAGCACCTGGGACCGGAGATTCTGGTCTGCCTTATCGGTATAAGCTTTGTCCGGACGTTCTTCCACCAATATAAATCTTCCTATGCAAGCCTCAAATCTTGGCTGTAGGTAGCGGGGATCCTGATATTGGCATACTAGTAAATGTTAAGGTGTACTGGCAATGGGAATTACACCAAGGAGATCAGGGTAGAACTTAATAAGAGGCAAAAGGCCTATAAGTTACATAAATGTGGGCAGATAACCTTCTAGTTCCAGGCCTATCGGGAAACAGCGGCATGGATGATGTAAGCAAAAATCACCTCCATTCGGACAAAGAACGACTCAACCCCTCTCAACCTGAATCGGCAGAAGCGGAATATGCGGGTGTTCCACCGGACTTCGGCGACATATTCCTGGACTTTTTCGAAAATGCCCCTCTAGCCATGTGCATTGTTGATGCTAGCGGCACTGTCCTACACGTGAATAAAGCCGAACTAAATCTTCTGGGATACAACAAAGCCGACTATCTGGGTCGTAGTCTTGCCGCCGTCTATGGAGATGAAACCCTACTTGCGGCAATACTTTCCGAAGGTTGCACAGACTGCCAGGAGAAAATGATCAAAACTCGCGACGCCGAAGGCAAGGCGAAAGATCTGCTGATCACTGCCAACAGTCATTTTCAAAACAACAAGCTCACCTATATCAGAGTCATTGCCAGAGATATAACTCAAAAGAGACGGGAAGAGCTTTTGCGAGAGATGCAATTTGAGACGACAATGCTTCTGGTTGGTGCAGACAGCATTTACGAAGGACTCTTACAGGTCACACAGAAACTTACCGGCTGGCTCGACTACGACATCGGCCTGGTCTGGAAAGCAGACGAGAAAAGCAACCGGCTAAAACGTGTGGTTATGGCCTTGAATAGCGATAGGGAAACCCACGACTACCTGCTCACCCGTTCCGTTTCTATTCCATTGGTCATCGGAGCCGGTTTTCCTTCTACTTCCTGGTTTTCCGGCAAATGCGAAAAACTGACGCTGAACCGATCGGCCGTTGTCTTTAGCGAACAGGACTCACGCATCAGCCGGCTCTATCGAGAAACAGTCGTGATACCAATTGCCACCGGCAAACAAAATTGGGGACTGATAGCCCTTTTCAGCAAGGACAAAGGACCGGTGGAAGAGGAACTCCTGCCGATACTTAGTTCGGTCGGTCTGCAAATCGGACAATTCGTCGACCGCATCGAAACCAACGAAGCTTATTTAAAGGCCCAGGAACGCTACTATGTGGCCATAACGGCATCCAACGACGGTATCTGGGACTGGGATCTGAGTACAAACGAAGTCTTCTATTCGCCCCGCTACAAAGAGCAACTGGGCTTTGAGGAAAGCGAACTGGGAAACCATTTTGAGGTCTTTCGCAAACTCTGTCATCCGGAGGACTATCCCCGGGTAATGGAAGAAGTGCAGAAACACATCGAACGAAAACTACCTTTCGATGTAGAGTTTCGTATGCTCACCAAAAGCGGTGCCTACAAATGGATATCAGCAAAAGGCCAGGCCGTCTGGAACAGCCAGGGTAAACCGGTACGGATGGCCGGCTCCCACCGGGACATCGATGAACTGAAAGCAGCTGAGAAGGCCAGAAACGACTACGAAAGAAAACTTCTGGACAGCGAAACCATGTTCCGGCAACTTGCCGAAAACATCAAAGAAGTGTTCTGGATCATTGACAAACGCAACAACCGTTTCATTTATGCTTCACCGGCCTTCGAAGAGGTATTCCACCGCAGTTGCCAGGCTTTGTATCAAAATGCCGCGGTCTTCCTCGAACAAATAGTGCCGGAAGATCAAGAAGCCGTAAAGGAATTACTCACTCTCTCAGACATACCAGACTCAGGCAAGGAACTGGAATTCAGAACCCATCCGCCCGAGGGAAGCAGCGAAGCAGAAAGGTGGCTCTGGTCGCGAGTCTTTCCCGTTAAAGACGAGAGCGGCCGAACGGTGCGGCTCTGTGGTATCGCCCACGATATTACAGAGAAGAAAGAAGTGGAGCGCCGTGTATCGGAATTCTATTCCACAGTCTCACATGAACTACGCACCCCTCTCACTTCGATTCGCGCCGCCCTGGGACTGATAGAGGGCGGGATGACCGGCGATATTTCCGAAGAGACCCTTGAGTACACAACTATTGCCAAAGATAACTGCGATCGACTAATCAGGCTCATCAACGACATATTAGACATTCGCAAATTGGAAGCAAAGAAACTCGACCTCAAGCCGGTGAGAGTCAATGCCGTCGACCTGACCCTGCATACCATCGACACATTGAAAGCCTATGCAGAAGAACGATCCGTCAAAATTGCCCTGGAGACCGATGACGCACATGAATGTCAGGCCGACAGCGACAGACTGGTGCAAGTACTGACCAACCTGATTTCCAACGCCATCAAGTTTTCGCCCAAAGACGGCACCGTGCGCATCAGACTAACCCAGTGCCAGGAGCAGACCGGCATGCTGCGGTTCATGGTCGATGATGACGGACCGGGCATCAAAGACGAAGAAAAGTCGGAGCTATTCGGACTCTTCCAGCAACTGTCTTGCCTGGAGAACGAGAGCAATACCGGTTCCGGGCTAGGCTTAGCCATCTCCAAAGCCCTGGTTGAAAACATGACAGGAACCATAGGTGTTGAGAGCAGACCAGGACAGGGAGCCACCTTCTGGTTCACCCTGCCACAAGTGCCGCGTAAACCGGCAGCACTTCCCCACACATCCATGAGCGACCTCAGTCAAGCCGCCAAACAAGACAGTCAGGAGCCGGCCAAGCTACTTATCCTGGAGGACAGCGATTCCATCGCCATGCTTTTAAAAGCATTTCTTACGCGCAAAGGCTTTCAGACCATGCGTGCGGCCTCCGTGGCGGAAGCAAAAGAGTTGACCAGAAACCACCGCTACGATCTAATTTTCGCCGATATTCATCTGCCTGACGGCAACGGCGTCGACTTCATTAACTGGCTGCACGGGAGACAAGAAGACGGCGCTACCCCTGTGGTAGTCCTGAGCGGCGCGGAGAATCCGGGTCTCTCCATTAACAATCGCGAACTGGTTGACTATGTGCGCAAACCCTTCGACGGAGAAGACTTGATCAAAATACTGGGCAACCGCCTCTACCGCGGCGGTAGCTTGAGACGTTTCAGCGAGCCTGCTTCCTGACTTTGCCGCCCGGCTCAGTAGCCCCAGCGCATCAAAGCCGCACCGGCAGAAAGTCCAGCCCCCATGGCAGCAAAGAGAACCAGATCACCCTTCTTGAGGCGACCGGAATTGAGAGCAGTGGAAAGAGCTAGTGGCAAGGTTCCAGCCGTAGTATTGCCGTACTCTTCGATATTAACAATGACTTTTTCCATGGGCATTCCCAGCCTCTCAACCGCCGACTTGATAATGCGCAAGTTAGCCTGGTGAGGCACGAATACATCTACATCCTTACCAGTCAGGCCGTTACGTTCGAGCAAGCGCACGCAAAGATCCGGCATGCGCTTGGTGGCAAAACGGAAGACCACCGGACCGTCCTGTTTGACGAAGTGTTGGCGGGCTTCCACCGTATCTTTTGAAGCAGGATGGGCGCTACCGCCGCCGGGCATACAGAGGAAATCGCCGCCGGAGCCATCCACCTCATGAAGGTAATCCACAAAACAGCCGTCATCGGTGCTCTCGCTCGGCTGCAAAAGCACGGCACCGCCTCCGTCACCAAAGATGATGCAAGTTTGACGGTCCTGGTAGTCCACGATAGAGGACATCACATCCATACCAATAACCAGCACGTTCTTGTGGCAGCCGCTCAGAATAAACTGCACACCGACCTGCAAGGCATAAAGAAAGCCGGAACAAGCGATGGAGAGGTCGAAGCCCCAGGCACGGGTGGCACCGATCTTGTGCTGCACCAGACAGGCAGTGGCCGGTAACATCATGTCAGGAGTAATTGTGGCAAAGACAATCAGCTCAATATCGGCCGGATCCACTCCCGCTTTCTTACAGGCATCCAGAGCGGCTCTGGCACCCAGGTCCGAGCATGTCTCATCGGGCCCCACCAGATAACGATTCTTAATGCCGGTGCGTTCAGTGATCCACTGGTCGGAAGTATCGACCATTTTCTCCAGATCGAAGTTGGTGAGAGTTCTGGAAGGAAGGGCTGTACCGACGGCGCTAATTTTGGCCAGTGCCGGTTTACCGTTGTATGCCAGGGGCGGAATTGAGGTATTCAGAATTGACTCCCACTTTTTGCTTGCTGATGCTGTAATTCTAGGAGACTTTCAAGTAATTCCAGCTATATTAACCGCTAAGATAGGCTTTACCCAGAGAGGAAAAGGCTCAAATCTGGGCAACACGGGCAAGCTATGCACCCTTCCCAAAACCCTTAAAGTAAAGCTATAAACATTTACTTTGCAACAAAGCGCGACGGGCCATTAAACACTTCTCAACTAGCGTGCGAGCGCAGAACCGTTCTCCGCACCAAATGCGGCACTACCGTCATCAGACGCTCATGGTCAGTGCCAGCATCTGTTGAAAAATTTTGGAATCCATTACGGCCAGAAACTTACGTCCATCCTTAAGCTCGCACATAGCACAGACATTTTTACGATTGCCGCCCATGGCCGCTCCGGCCAGAAGTCCCAGCGGGCCCAGTACGATGTTGCCGGCTATAGCCCAACCCAGCGTCTGGGCAATGTTCTTGGCAGACTCTTCGTTCTTGACCTCAATTTTGACCAGATCCGCCCCGATATTGATCTGATCAAAACCGCCCCAGAGCACGCCACCATTGAATTCCCAGTCACCCTGGTGTATGTCGCCGGCCAGAACTTTGACTTTCTTGTTGTCGAAAAGCTTCGCCACGCTATCCATTCAAAAACGCCTCCCTCTCTAACGCTGAAAAAGTCTTCGCTCACACAATAGAACCACCAACAGTGGCACTACTTACTGAACTCCTCGGCGAAACTACCGATCAAAGGCAGCTTAACATCTTTACCGCGGAAGGCTTCATATGCCATTTTGGCACTGAAGATAAAGTAGCCCATGGCGATTACAATCTGCAAAAGCCCGGCTAAGATTCCAATAAAGGGAATGGCGCCGACAACGCCCACCACACCGGTAACAACAAGAACAAGCACGGCAATGAGAGCAGCTTGCACGGCATGGTAACGAGCCAGGCGGTTATTGTCAGACTTGGACATGAAGACCAGCACGCAGGCGGCCAGGCTGACTATGCCCAGAGGCAGGTAACAAACAGCCAGGGCCACATTAGTATCAATTGCTTTCTCAAATACCGTGGTCTTGCCCGGCGCCAACACCGGCGGACCCGACTTATCTCTATCAGGTTGTGCCATAAAGATTAAAATACTCCCTTCCGTCCGTTCCGAGCTCTATTTTCCCAGACTTAACCAGACTAGGTCCTCCAGTGACGCCTCCTTAAGCCTAGCAGATTAGAACACGCCTGCGCTCGCTGTAGTCCAGCTTATAGCGCTAGCGGCGGCGTCGCAACTGCCAGTGGTATCATCGCGGCCCCCCGGAAGCCAAGCAGAAGCCGGACCCAAAATAGTACATAAAAAGACCAATTTAATATCGGTACCCCCACTCTTCCGAACAGGTTAAAATCTAACCTTGGCTCCCTCGAGAGAAGCCCGGCTCGGTTCCAAGTGCCGGTGCGCTCCCGAAAAGCCTATCACTCACCGGTTCTTAAGGAATTATTGGTGGCCAAAGACTCACTAATCGGAGTCATACTTGACGACCGCTACGAGATCTTGTCGGAAGTAGGCAGGGGTGCCCTCGGCGTGGTCTATAAAGCCCGCCACCTGGTAATGGAGAAGACCGTGGCCGTTAAGGTCCTCTTCGGCGAAGTGGACGCGACCAAGGACGAAACCAACTTTTTAAGGTTTCAAAGAGAAGCCCAGGCGGCAAGTTCCATGAGCCATCCAAACATAGTGACAGTCTACGACTTTGGCTTTTCCGCCCAGAAAACCCCCTATCTGGTCATGGATTTCATAGAAGGGGTCAATCTCAAAGAGATTCTCACTCGTCACCAGCGACTGCCTGTGGAGCGCGGCGTGCACATTTTTCTGCAAATGTGCAGCGCCCTTGAGCATGCCCACTCTAAAGGCATTTTGCACCGCGACATAAAACCTGAAAACGTTGTACTGCTAAAGACAAGCTGGAATCCGGAATTCGTCAAACTGGTGGATTTCGGCATTGCCAAATACGTGAACGAGCCCCGCAACAACTCGAAAAAACTGACCATGGACGGTCAAGTGCTGGGTACTCCGGCTTACATGAGCCCCGAACAGGTTATGGGCGACCGCCTCGACGCTCGCTCCGACATTTATTGTATGGGCGTGCTCATGTACCACACCATTTCAGGCAAACTACCTATACTGGGCACCACTTCCGCCGATACCATGAGCAGGCACATTACCGACAAACCCAAAGAATTCGCAGAAATCTGCCCAGGTCTGCCGATACCCTTCAAGTTGCAGCGGACCATTATGAAAGCGCTCAAGAAGCATCCGCAAGACCGCCACCAGTCAATGAAAGAGCTTTACGTGGAGCTGGAAAACTACCGTGACTGACACATACCAATGAACGTCAAGACCCTCCTCATAATCTTCACGGTCTGCTTGATCGCCGCCATACCCTTCGTCACAAAAGGGCACGATGACACCGGTCCGGGAGCGGTGAGGGTAGTCAAAGATCTGAGCTACGCCGGCAGCAGCAATCCTGCTCAGACCCTTGACCTCTACCTGCCCACCGGCACCAAACCCAACAAGCTTTTGCCGCTGGTGGTCTTCATTCACGGCGGCGCCTGGTTACAGGGCGACAAAACCGACTGCCCGGGATTGCCGATGGCCCAGCATGGCTTCGCACTGGCCAGCATCAATTACAGATTGACCAATGAAGCCATTTTTCCGGCACAAATAGAAGACTGTCGGCAAGCCATCAGCTACCTGCGCAAAAACGCCGACAAGTGGGGCATAGACCCCAGCCGCATCGGCGTCTGGGGGGTTTCCGCCGGCGGACATCTGGCTTCCCTGCTGGGAACCAGCGGCAGCCGGGAGAAGCCAGAGGAGCAAGTACAGGCAGTCCTGAATTGGTGCGGACTGAGTGATTTAATGACGGTCAACGAACAATCGGGCTCACGCACAAAAATCGATTACGAAGATGAAAACGGTCCGGTAGCAAAACTTCTCGGCGGACGGGAGACGAAGAAACCCGAGCTGGCCAGAGAAGCAAGCCCGGTTACCTATATCAGCAAGGACGATCCACCCTTTCTCATCGTGCACGGCGATATCGACGATGTGGTGCCCTATGCCCAGAGCCAGGAACTCTATGAAAAGCTCAAAAAGGCCGGAGTGCCAAGCCGTCTGATTACCATCAAAGGCGGCGGTCACATGTTCGGCAACGAAGAAGAGTACAAACACGCCATGCAATTTTTCCAGAGCACCATTGTGCAAGGGCGCCGCGACTTTGTGCTGGAAGACTGAAGAAGCTAGCTTCAGCGAATGAAGCTGATCGTGCCCAGGCGCTCGTCTATTTTGTAATGCCAGCCGGAAAAGAAATCCTGGCCAAGCAGGGCTATACCCTTCTCACCGCCGTCGGCATCACGGGTTGAGACTTTGCCTGTGACCAGCACCGGCATGTCGATTCTCTCCACCGGTCCTAGTTTGAGGCGCCGCACCACGGCAACACTGGCACTGGTGGCCCCGGCCACCCCGCCGATGGCCACCTGACGCCGACGATCCACCTCCAGAGCCAGAGCCTCAGCCCGCTTCTCACTGAAGAGAGTCAATTCCGCACCGGTATCAAAAACCATTTCGGTCTTTCTTCCATTCACGTCACAAGTAACCAAAAGCGCCTGCCCGTCCTTGCGAAAAGGCACGGAATAGACATACTTTCCCGAGTTGTTGACGGTCATGGCCGGCTGCACCGGCTTCTTGCCGTCAGAGTGTCCGGCAGTGCGGCTTTTGAAGGCAATGGTAGCGGCCGTATTGTCGACGCTGTAGGCAAAATCATTAAAGAACTGCTGCCCTAAAAGAGGGTGACGCACAGGCATGTCAGCCACCATCACCGGGAAGTCGTTCTTTTCAATGCGCCCGACTTTCAAGTTGACCCGCACAATCCAGGCCGGTATGGGCTCATCCTTTCCAACACCGACTACCAGGGTGGAAGGCTTTCCCTGGGGCAGGGGCAAACCGAACTGTTTCAAGTTCTTCAAACTGAAGATGCAGGCTTCGGCACCGGTATCGAAAATCATCTTCACCGGCACACCATTGACGATACCATCCACGACCATGGAGCTGCCCTCTACAGTGAAGGGAATCCAGGTCTCCTTAGGCAGGTTACCACGACCACTCCAACTGGAAAGAGCTGAATAGTTTGCATCTTGAGTGCCTATTTCTTTGAGGGTACGGGCGGCAGCTCTACCGGCATCACTGCCGGCGAAATTACGGGCCGTAAGCTGCAGATAGGAGAGACTGCGGGCTCTATCACCCAGCTTAGCCAGACAGAGGGCACTGTAATAATAGGCGTAGGCATTGCGCTTGTCGGCGGCAATAGCAGCCTCGAAGCACTGCAGGGCTTTTTGATAGCTACCCTCTTTCACGCACTTGAGACCGACGGCAAAGAGTGAGTTGGTGCGACTACGCGGCAGAACCAGAGTTTCACCACTGTTCAGAGTCACACTGAGAGAATTCGGACCTTGCCCACTTGCGGGCAAGCAGTGGGAAGCGGCTAGTAGCGCGGCGAAATAGAAGTGGCGCCTGGAAAACACAGCATCAATTACTGCCGCTGCCGCCGCAGCCACCGCTCCCGCATCCGCCCGAGCCGCAACCACCTTCAAAGTCGGCTTCCATATGAAACGGCAGACTTTCTCCGCCCTCATTGACCATATGAGCCAGACTATCGCCGATAACTGAGCCGTGAGACTGAATCTCGTATGTCAGATCTTCAATTTTGTTTTCCAGGCCGGAAAGCTTCTCGACCACAAGTTCAAGGGCACGGGCTATGCGCTCCAGTGCGTCTACTTGTGAGTTGGCGGCGGCAGTGCCTTCTTCGGCCAGGGTCTGTTTTTTCATTTAACGCTCCTTCAATCTTGCTCCCATTGTAAACCAAGTCGATGGCAATTTCGAATCTATGAGATGATTGAAGACAAGGTCGGCAGCGCAGATACCCGTCTCCAGATGATCTTATTGAAATCTCAAAGACCAGGCAAGAAGCTCAACCGAAGCAGGCAAGTACTTTTGCTGCCCTGCTGCTGCCTGCTTGTTAGCAGCGCATCGGCCCTCCAGACAGCGGCGCAAGAGTCGTCAAAGACTCACCATTCGGCGCCGCCCGGGGGCAGTGGTCTTAACAAAACCGCTTCAAAGTTGAGGGTAAGCGCCGATCGCTGCCTCCACTTGAAAAACTACCAGGAAGCCGAGCGCCTCTACAAACAAGCTTACCAGGCCGGCGACGTCGGGGCCGCCACCCGCCTGGGCGCCATTCTGGAAGAGGGGCTGAGCGGTAAGTACGATCTTGACGAAGCTGAGAACCTGTACCGGTTGGCCGCCAGAGCAGGCGATCCGGAAGCAGCCTGTAGACTGGCGGGCATTCTCGACTACAAGCAACCTCAACGGGCCAAGGACGACGGCTCCAAGCCCTTAACTTCCACGGAGTCGCTTAAGTGGCTAAAGTTTGCCGCAGACGGCGGCTATCTGGATGCACAACGTAAATTGGCAACACTCTATTCAAGAGGCAAGCCCTCGCCGGAACGCCAGGCCCTCTCCTTCAAATACCGCATGATGGCTGCAAAACAAGGCGATGCCAAAAACAACTTCAAAGTCGGGCACTATCTCGTTAACGGCATCGGCTGCAAAAAAGACGCCGCCGCCGCTGTTCCATTCCTGAAGTACGCAGCCGAGACAGATCCGCATGCCTGCCGCCTGCTGGCCTCACTCTATGCAAGCGGCGCCCCTGGACTTGCGCAAAATCAAAAAGAAGCTCGCCTCTGGCAAGATCGTTACCGCAGCCTCACCAAAAGAAACTCTCAGATAGACGGCGAGATAATAGATTCCTTCAACAAGAAAGACTGAAGCCTAACCGGAAGCAAGCGGCAATCGCACTGTAAATGTGCTGCCCTGTCCCAAATTGGACAGCACTGTGATTTCGCCCTTGTGCCTGTCGAGGGTAGCTTTAACGATACTCAAGCCCAGCCCGCAGCCACCCAGGTTGCGAGACCGAGAACTATCAACCCGGTAAAACCGCTCAAAAATCTTGGGCAAGCTCTCCGCCGGAATACCCAGGCCGTTATCT